>JAVKHQ010000020.1:0-55962 GCA_031459875.1 Candidatus Fervidifonticultor sextus
AGACCACCCCGCAGAGATCGAGGAGCAACCCCGGTCGGCGAGGCATGACCCCACCGCGGAGATAACCGAGGAGGCTGGGATGGCAGCAAGCTCGTGCATCAACATGCGTTCTTCAGCATCCTGCTAGTGGAAAACCGGGGCGCTGGCTGTAGACGAATTCGCCCCGGACCACGACGACGCTTGCGGTGGAGCAGGGTTTTTCCCCGCCGATGCAGGTCGTTGCTCACGATGGAGTCCGGACCTCCCTGGCTGTTTGAGACCAACCCTGGGGACAATAGCGGAACTCGGCCGTCGAGATCTCTTGGCGGACTCGGCGGTACCGCAATCCAGCCACCCGGTATTTGATCGGCGACGTCAGCCGGGCAGCAATGACGTATGGGGCGCGACGGCCTTCCAGCCAGCGGCGGAAACGCCCGTCGTAGAAGGCGGCGTCGGCACGCACCACCAACCGCTTCAGCGCGGGCACTTTGCCAAGCGCCCGTTCGATCAGCGGCTGGATGACCGACAGGACGTGTGTGTTGCCGGGATGCAGTTCCCCCTCCAGGCAGTCGCGGGTCTGCCCCTCGAAACACAGGACCGCGAGGTAGGAGGGCCGCCCACACTTGCGCGGGTTGTAGCCATTCGCGGCCTTCTGTTGCCGTCCATAGACCGTGAGCACGGTCGAATCCAGGTCCAGAATAACTTGGCGGCGCAGCGACAGCAGCATGGCCTGACGATAGCGGTCGTGCAACGAAGGCCGATGCGGTGGAGGAAGCGATGGACCAGGATCGCGCCGCCGTAATGGGTCAGGGCTTCCGCATCGAAGGCTACACGGAGATTCCGTGGGCCACGCCTCATCGTCCGACAACCTCACCCAAAGTGCGTTCTCGGATTTGCACCTCCTGCCCTGTCAGGCGCGTGATCGTGCCCAATCGACGGCATCTTTGGGCTCTGCATCCTCCGCCCAGGGGTCAAGATGACGCAGGTTTCAGGTGATGTGAAGCCGTCCCGGGTCTTCCGTACTCACGGAGCGCTGGGTTGCAAGGAGCTGGAGCAGCATGGACCGGGGGATGTCCGAACAGGGGCCCGGCCGCGGCACGCTCGCCCCACAGCAGCCTCAGGCGAACCGCATCTCCCCCGCGCGGATGGGGACCGACAGCCAGTTCTCCGGCGGCGCCAGCGGGCAGTCCCAGCGGGGATGATAGGCGCACGAGGGGCTGTAGGCGTAGTTGAAGTCCAGGATCAGCCTGCCGCCGTCCTGCCCCAGGTCGGCACCCTTGATCGTGTCCAGCAGGTAGCGGCCGCCCCCGTAGGTCTCGTCTGTGTTGGTGGCATCGCGGAACGGCAGGAACAGCCCGCCCCCGTAGCCGAGTACCCAGAACAGCGTGAGGGTGACTTCCTGGCTGGCCACGGTAAAACGCACCCGACCGCTCCGCTGCAGGCGGACCGGCCCGTCCTCACGCAGGTGGACTTCCACAGGCGGTGTGTCCACCACCGGTTCCACCGGGACCACGAATCGGAAACGCGGGTCATACGGGTAGTAGGACAGGCCCGCAAAGCGTGCCTTCTGCTCGGGTGACAGCGCCGATTGCGGGTGACTCCTAAACAGCGCATCCCGCTCCCGTCTGAACTGGAGGCAGCACGCGGGTTCCCCAAGGCGGCCGCTCCGCACCCGAGCGTACATCTCGGCGACCGTGCGACGGTAGTCGAGCAGGGCCAGTCGGTCGTTCACGCGCCCTCTCCCTGCGCCAGATCAGGTGCCGCCCGGCGGCCCGGCCATCAACGCCGAGCGGGCCACGTCTGCGTAGCGAACGCTGGTGGCGTCGAACCGCTGATCGGGAATCGCGATGGCCGGGATGAGCTCGCCCTGGAGCCTCTCCATCGCCGCGCGCCGGTGGTTGCCGTTCGGGGTCCAGTAGACCCCGGGGGAAGGCGAGACGACCACGATGGGGTCGATGAAGCGGTCGAGCTTCCTGACGACCTCCTGGAGGCGCCTGGCGTGCGCGGGCGAGAGGCGGCGCTGGAACGGCGTGGGCTCCACCCGGCCCAGGGGCAGCAGGCAGAACACCTGCCAGTGGTCGCCGAGCGGTTTCTGGTAGACGGCCAGCACGTGGCCGCCGTCCTGCTCGATCTGCTCGGCGAAGGCGCGCACCTGACACGGCGGCTCGCGCGGCGGAAAGATCGCCCACGGGCTCATGGATTGAGGAATTGCTTCTGCGGGCAGACGGTCCCTGCCGCGTCCGGCGCGGGCGCTGCTACCATAGGGGCATCCGGCGTTCAGGGGGAACCGATGCCGACGCCCCAGAGGATCGCGGAACTCGTACAGACCTACGCCGAGGGACCTGGGCTGCTCCAAGCGGCCGTCGCCGGCATCCCGGAGGACGAACTCCACTTCAAGCCCGGGCCCGAGCACTGGAGCATCCACGAGAACGTCGTCCACGTGGCCGACACCGACCTGGTGGCCGCAGCCAGGATCCGCTACGTCCTGGCCCAGCCGGGATCAACGCTGGTGGCCTTCGACCAGAACCTCTGGGCGCGCACCCTCGACTATGCCGCGCACCCGCTCGATGAGGCGCTGGCGCTCCTGCGGGCCATCCGCGCGACGACCACCGATCTCCTCCGTCGTGCGCCGGCCTCCGCGTGGGAGCAGACCGGGATGCACACGGAAGACGGCCCGCAGACGCTGGAGTGGATCGTGGACCACTTCGCCGATCACATCCACTACCACCTGAGGACGATCGCCAAGCGCAGGCGGCAGTACGCCGAGCGCCGAAGGCCGCCGCGGGGCCGCCGATGACCCAGTGCATTGAACCGGTCACGAGCGGATTGCGGTGACCGGCGTGATCTCGACCGGCAGGCCCTCACCCCATCCGTATTTCTCCCGGGCCAACCGCTGCGCCAGCTGCCAGGCGTCCGGGTCGCGGCCGGCGTCCAGAACCCGGGCGGTGGCGCTCTCCTCGGGGGCGTCGGGGCTTCCAACGCGGATGCGCACGCGGGGCTCGCGGAGGATGTTTTGCACCCAGTGCGCGCGGTGGAAGTGCTCGGCCAGGACATAGTACTTCCCGCCCGAGGCCACGAACCAGATCTCGATCCGGCGGGGCCGGCCAGTCCGGCGGCCCGTGGTCGTCAGGTAGAGGAACGGCGCGTCCGGCGCAGCCAGGCCAGCCATTGCGGCATGCCCTACGTCCCCACGCGGACCGGCGAGACGAGTTTGCGCAGCATGGCGACCACCGACTGGGCGGCCAGTACCCCGGTCCGCGGGTTCTCAGACGGAGCGTTCTCGATGTGCACCGTGAACCGGCCAAAATCGCCCCTGACTTCCACGTCGTGCATGTTGCGGTCGATCCCCGGATCGGCGATGATGCGGACCCGGGTGCGGTCCGGCCCGATCCCGGCCAGGCTGACGGCCGCCGACACGTTGACGTTGGCGGGGAAGCCCCGACACGCGTCGCGCGCGGTGCCTTCGAACACCACCTGCGGCTCGCGCAGCGCCATGACGTCGATGCCGTGCTCCTCCAGGTACGGCGCGCCGGCCAGGGCCCGGGGCGGTTTGCGCGTCACCATGCTGACCGTCTCCACCTGCCCGACCGCAGCGGCGGCGAGGGCGTCCAGCCCCCCGATCGCCCCCGAGGCGACGTAAATCCGTCCGCCGCACCGGTGCGCCAGATGCGCGTACTCGCTGTAGCGGTCCAGCAGCGCCCCCACGCTCACCGCGAGCAACCGCTTGCCGGCCCGCAACGTCGCCGTGGCGATCTCATGGAAGGCTGCAGCCGGCGCCGCCTCCACGACCAGGTCCGAGCGGGCGACCGCTTCAGAGAGCGGCACCACCGGCGGGACGGCCTGCAACAGCGCCTGCGCACGGGCGCGGGCTTTTTCCAGATCCCCGCTGGTGATGGCGGCAAGGGACAGTTCGGGGACCATCCGCTCCACCTCCACCGCCACCCGCCGGCCGATGGCACCGAACCCGGCCAACCCGACCTTCACGATTCGCTCCGCCCGCATGGGCCATCACCCGCCGCCCGCCGGGGGTGCGCCGGGCGGTTCACCGCCGATGACGACCGTCCAGGGCCTGACCTCCCACCGCGTCACCAGTCCGTTGGTCACGTAGGGATCATGGCGGACGAAGTCCTCGACCACCCCGCTGTCTTCCGCGCGAAACACCAGGAGGGCGCGGTCGACGGGATCGCCCAACGCGCCGCCCAGGAGGAGCTCGCCGCGACGATGCGCCTCACGGGCGAGCCGGAGGTGCTCGTCGCGGTAGACGACTCGCCGTGCGATGTAGTCATCAACCACGTCGTAGAAGAGTGCGAAGTACTTCATCGAACCAGCCTGGCCGTCACCCGGACTTCAGGGCCGGTCAAGGCCAGGGAGACCGGACAGTTAGCCTTCGCGTGTGCCACATGCTCGAGGAAGGTCTTCTCATCCACGCCGGGGACCTCGGCCTCGGTCTCCAGCTCAATCAACGTGATCCGCGGGCCCTCGCCGAGGTGGACTCTTGCAGCGGTTCGGATCTGAGTGGGCGCATAGCCGGCCTTGGTGAGCAGGGCGGACAGGTACATCGAAAAGCAGCCCGCATGGGCTGCCCCCACCAGTTCTTCTGGGTTGGTCCCCGGCCCCTCCTCGAAACGCGACGCAAAGGTAAATGGGCCATCGAAGGCCCCGCTCCCCAGCCTCATGCGGCCGCTGCCTTCCTTGAGCGTCCCGTTCCAGACTGCCGATGCCGTGCGTATCGCCATCGTCTCCCTCCTCTCCGTCGGGGATGGGCAGACCCCTTCGGTGCCCCGCCGCCGGTCCCCTTGACCCTCTTGGATCCCACTCTACCATGGGCGCGCCGGCGGCGTCTGGATCGTCACGGAGATCAGCCAGGTCGGGCGCACGCTGGACGAAGGGACCTCCGCCGGAACCGGGGGATCATCCGCGGGAAAGCCGACGGGCTGACTCAGAAGCGATCCAGCCGGAATGCCTCGACCGGCAGCATCGGCGGCCGTCCATCCGCTAGGTCCGTCACCAGCCTCCCGGTGATCGGCGAGAGGGTAAAACCCAGCGTCCCGTGCCCGGCGGCCACGATCAGGCCGTCGATGCCCGGGACGCGGCTGATGACCGGCAGGCCGTCGGGCGGCAGCGGCCGGAATCCCTCCCAGGCTTCCGCGCGCTCCAGCGGCAGGGTCCCGCGCAGCACCTCCTGGGCCGCGCCCACCACCGCGCGGTACCGGACGGGGTTGATGCCCTCCCGGTAGCCCGCCAGTTCCAGCGTGCCGCCGACGCGGAGGCGGCCGTCCAGGGGCGTGATCGCCACGCGGCGCTCCTCCACGAAGACCGGTACGGCCGGCGAGCCGTCGAACCCCGGGAAGGTGATGCTGTATCCCTTTGCCGGCTCCATGGGAAAGCGGACACCCAGCGGCGCCAGCAGCGGCGGTGTCCATGCCCCCGCGGCCGCCACCACGAGGTCGGCCGGGATCACACCCTCGGGGCCTCGGACCTCGACGCCCTCGACACGCCCGCCGCGCCGGCGGATGAGGGAAGCCGGACAACCGGTCAGGATCCGCCCCCCACTCGCCTGGACACCGGCCGCCAGAGCCCGGACGTACGCGTAGCAGTCCCCATGAGCGTCGCCCTCGACGTACATCCCTCCCCGGATGCGCCCAGCGAGCGCAGGCTCGAACTCCAGCGTCTCAGCGCGGGTCAGGAGTCGTGCCCGGATCCCGGCCCGCTGCAGCGCTTCCAGGTCCCGGGCGGCCTCGCGGACGCCCGCCTCGGTAAGGTACACGTGCAGGAGGCCGCGACGCCGGTAGCCGAACTCCACACCTCCGGCGACCGCCATCTCCTCGAAGAGTCCCAGGCTGGCGCGCGCCAGCGCGCCGAGAGCCGCCGTACCCTGTTCGGCGGCCGGGGCGCGGCACGCGTGGAGGAACCGCCAGCCCCATCGGAGGAATCCAGGATCCAGGCGGGGCCTGACGTAGACCGGGCTGTCCCGGCGCAGCAGCCACCGCGCCAGCTCGCGAGGCACCTCCGGGGCTGGCAGCGGCACCGCGTGGCTCGCCGTGATGAGGCAGGCGTTGGCGTAGGAGCACCCCCGGCCGACCTCTCCGCGGTCGATGAGCGTGACCTGCCACCCCGAGAGGGTGAGGTAGTGCGCAGCCGCCACCCCGATGGCCCCGCCGCCGATCACCACCGCGCGCTTCGCCACCGATCACGCCCCCCTGGCATGCGTCCCCGCCGGGCCAGCACGACCCGCAGGCGATCCGGCCGCGGAGTCTTCACCGCGTCGACGCCCAGGGCGACCAGACGCGCCATGGCCTCCTCATCGCCCCGGGTGAAGATGTGGACGGCCAGCCCGTGGGCGTGGGCCCTGGCCACGTTGTCTGCGGTCGCCGCATACTCCTGGGGCGAGAGCACGTCAAAACCTGCCGCGGCGGCCGCCTCGGCGTCCTGCGTCAGGTCGCCGGACAGGACCGACCATTGGGTGGTAACCCCGGGCGCCGTCTTTCGAATCCACGCCAGGGCATGCATCCCGAAGGTCGAGAGCACCACGCGGTGCACCGCGCCGGCCTGCTCGACGACCTCGAGCACGCGGCGGGCCAGGTGGATGGACGCCTCCGCGTCTTCCCTCACGGCGCCGCGCAGCCAGTCTGCGGCAACCCCGGCCTTGAGTTCCACGTCAACTAGCGCGCGGGGGGCGAATCGCTCCAGCACCTCCTGGAGCGTCGGGACGCGTTCCCCGGCCCACTCCGGCCCGAACCACCCGCCGGCGTCCAGCGAGCGGACCTCCTCCAGCGTCATGCCGCGGATTTCGCCCCGCCCGTCCGTGGTGCGGTCGACACGCTCGTCGTGCATGACGACGACCTGCTCATCCCGGGTCAGGTGCACGTCGAGTTCGAGCACGTCGGCTCCCAGCTCGCAGGCCTTCGCAAACGCGGCCAGCGTGTTCTCGGGCGCGTAGGCGGAAGCTCCGCGGTGAGCCACGATCAGGACGCGCCGGCTCTTGAGAGCGTCGCGGAAGCCCTCGCTCACGCGATGCGGGCGTCGGTGGCCGGGTCGAAGACGTAGAGCCGCTCGGTGGGCACTGTCAGCCAGACCGGCTGGTCATGCCGGCCCCCAAAGCCGTGGTCGGCCAGGGCGACGATCATCTGCCGCCCCACCGTCACCGCGACGACCAGTTCGCGGCCGAGCGGTTCAATGTCCAGGATGCGGGCCTGGGCCGCGCCTTCCGCCGGCACCGGCGAGAGGCGGATGTCTTCGGGCCGCAGGCCGACCAGCACCTCGCTTCCTCGCCGGGTTGCCAGCCGAGGCACCAGGGCATCGGGGGCGACCAGGTGCAGGCCCTCTCCCACCAGCGCCGCGCGACCGTCGGCCATCTCGATCCGTGCCGGGATGAAGTTCATCGGGGGGCTGCCGATGAACCCGGCGACGAAGGTGTTGGCGGGACGGTAGTACAGGTCGTCGGGT
Organism: Candidatus Fervidifonticultor sextus; assembly: GCA_031459875.1. GTDB lineage: Bacteria > Sysuimicrobiota > Sysuimicrobiia > Sysuimicrobiales > Humicultoraceae > Fervidifonticultor_A > Fervidifonticultor_A sextus. Next base: position 7,426 of record JAVKHQ010000020.1, read on the forward strand.
GTGCCTACCTGCTGGAGCAGGCCGTCCTTGAGCAGCGCGATGCGGTCGGCCATCGTCATCGCCTCGACCTGGTCGTGGGTCACCAGGATGGTCGTGATCCCCAGCTGGCGCTGGAGCCGCTTGATTTCCGCCCGCATCAGCACCCGGAGTTTCGCATCCAGATTGGACAGCGGTTCGTCCAGCAGCAGCAGGGTCGGCTCCTTCACCAGGGCCCGCGCCAGCGCCACCCGCTGCTGCTGGCCGCCTGAGAGCTGGGAGGGCTTGCGATCCATCAGGCCCTCGATCTGCACCAGGGCCGCCACCTCCCCGACGCGCCGCCGGACTTCGTCGGGCGGGCGCCGCAGCAGCCGCAGCGGGAACGCGATGTTCTCGAAGACGGTCATGTGGGGGTAAAGGGCGTAACTCTGGAAGACCATCCCGACGTGGCGGTCCTGCGGGGGAAGATCGTTGACCACGACCCCGTCAAAGAGGATCTGCCCCGACGTCGGCCTGTAGATCCCCGCCAGCAGCAGGAGGGTCGTGGTCTTGCCGCAGCCGCTGGGCCCCAGCAGGGCCATGAACTCTCCGTGGGCCACATCCAGGTCAAGATGCCGGAGCGCGGCGACGCTGCCGAACTGCTTGCCCAGATGCTCGAGGACGACCCGGGCCACCCCGTCTACCCCTTGGTCCCGCCCAGGGTGATCTGCATCAGGTACCGCTGGGTGAACACGAAGAAGACCAGGCTGGGAATCATGTAGAAGACCCCCACCGCCGCCATGACGCCGTAATCCACGAAGCGGTACTCCCCGATCACCGAGCTCAGGTACAGCGCCATCGTCCAGGCGCTGCGCTTCAAGATGAAGGTCAACACGAACACGTAGTCGGTCCAGCCCCACAGGAACGAGAACATGGCGATCGCCGCGATGCCGTTGCGGACCTGGGGCAGCAGGACCGTATACCATGTCCGCAGCCGGCTGGCCCCGTCAATCATCGCCGACATCTCGATGTCCCACGGGATGCCGTCGAAGAACCCCTTCATGACGAACAGGGCGAAAGGCAGGTGCAGGGAGGCGATCACCAGCACGACGCCGGTCATGGAGTTGAGCAGGTTCAGCGACCGCAGCAGGATGAACAGCGCCACCAGCAGCGTGATGCTGGGGAAGGCCTGCAGCATGAGCGCTGCCTGGAGGAACACGGTGCGGTGGGGGAAGGTGCGCCGGGAGGCGTAGTAGCCGGCCAGCGTGGCCACGACGACGATGACCAGGGTGGTCCCCACGGCCAGCGCCAGCGAGTTGCCGACGACCTGCCAGATGTTGGGCAGACGTCCCTCCGTCCCGGTGACCAGCCCCAGGTTCCGCACCCAGAGGAAGCGCCAGTTCTCCAGGGTGAACCCGCTGGGGATCAAGCCGTAACTGACGTGCTTGCTGAAGGCCGCTGCGACCAGCCACGCGTAGGGCAGGAGCAGCGGCAGCGAGAGCACGCCGAGGACGGCGAACAGCGACAGCCGACCGGCGGCCTCGCGCCGGCGGGCCCGCTGCGCCCGTCTTGCCACCTCCGCTGCGGTCCGCCACGGCCGCAGGGCCGCGGCCGTCTGCGCCATCAATCCACCTCGATCTTCGGTTCGGTGATCATCCGGCCAAACCGCAGCACCCGCCAGTACACCAGCGCCGCGAGGGCGCCCACGGCCACCAGGACGAAGGCGAGCGCGGCACCATACCCGTAGTCGCCGTTCTGGATGGCCCGGCGGAACACGTAGAGGGCGTAGACGGTGCTGTCGTAGAACGGCCCGCCCCCGGTCACGACCAGGATGTACTCGTAGGAGGTGAGCAGTGCCAACGTCTGGGCGACCAGGACGAAGGTCAGCGGCCAGCGGATCAGCGGCAGGATGATGTGCCTGACGACGGCCAGGCTGGAGGCGCCGTCGACCCGGGCGGCCCGGATGTAGTCCTCCGGGATCGACCGCATGGCCGAAGTGAAGATCACCATCCCCAGCGATGCGCCGATCAGGCCGTTGACCAGCACGATCACCAGCCACGGCGACCAGGAGATGAGGTCCAGCGGCGGCATCCCCAGCCGGATGCGCACGGCGTTGAAGAGGCCGTAGGGGGTGGGGTCGATGAACCACAACCACAGCAACCCGTAGACGACCACCGGGGTCAGCCGGGGCAGCAGCCAGATGGCGCGAAAGGCCGTCCCGGCGCGGTCGGGCAGGTGGGTGGTCAGCAGCGCCAGCAGCAACCCCATCCCGACGTTGAAGCCGAGGGTGAAGACGACGTAGACCAGCGTGTTCAACAGCACCCGCGGCAGGAGCGGGTCGACCAAGAAGCCCCGGAAGTTCTGCAGGCCCACGAAGGAACCCTGGAACGCCTCGTCGAGGTCGGTCAGCCCCAGCACCGCCGTGATGATCGCCGGCGCAACGAAGAACGTGACGGTGAGCAGGATGAAGGGGCCGAGAAACAGCAGGTGCAGCCCGGCGCTCCGGGCGGACCGCCGGGGTCCCCGTGCCGCCTCGCGGAGCACCGTGGCCTCCTGCATCGCGTCAGCTCCACGGCCGGACGGCCCGACCGCTGCGATCGGGCCGTCCGGCGCTCTCAGATCCTCACGCCTCGATCGGACAGGGCTCAGTCCTGCACGATCAGTTGGCTGCCCAACTGCGACCGCAGTTGGGTCTCGACGAACTGCAATGCGGCCTCCGGGGACAGTCGGTTGAACTCGACCGCCTGGATCGCCTCGTAGATGATCTGGTCATACTTGCCGAAGTCCTCGTGCAGCGGGAGGAAGGTCGTGTACTCCAGCAGCGCCGTCGCCCGGCTCAGCCACGGGTTGTTCTTGTACTCGGGGATGTCCACCACGGCCTTCCGGATGGCCAGGTGCACACTGTTGACGTTGTGGATCGCGTTGAGGTCGGCCGCCGACGCCTCGGTGAGGATGCGGAAGGCCAGTTCCTTCTCCCGGCTGCGGGCGCTCACGACGTAGATGATGGGATGCGACAGCGTGACCGGCCGGCCGCCCCTGGTCCCGGGCGGGATGAGCATCCAGTCGATCCGGGCGAAGAACTCACCGGCCGGCACCCCGTAGTCCTTGATGAACTCGCCGCTCTGCCAGATGCCGCCCAGCCAGAAGAGCAGCTTGCCCTCGGCTGCAAACCCCCCGAGGATCGAACGCCACGTCATGTTGGTCATGCTGGCGGGCGTCACCCGGTACCGATAGACCAGGTCGTGGAGGAACTTCAAAAACTCCAGCGTCGCCGACTTGGAGAGCACGAGTTTCCCGGACTGCGGGTCCTGCAGGCGGCCCCCGAAGGCCATGATCAACTGATAGTAGTCGGGCCCGCGTACCGGGCGGTGCATGAACCCCCACTCGACAATGCCACGGTCCTTGACCTGCTGCGCCAGCTCCGCCATGTCCCGCAGGGTGAACTCCCCACGCCTGACGCGCTCGGGCAGCGCCCTGATCTGTGCGTCCGACCAGCCGAACTGCCTGAGCCGGTCCAGGCGGAAGTAGACCATGCGCGCCTCGGTGTCCTGCGGGATGGCATAGATGCTGCCGCGGAAGCGCACCGAGTTCCACAGGGAGGGATAGAAGTCGTTGTAGGTGTCGGGGTACTGCTTGATCAGGTTATCCAGGATCAGAGCGTGTCCGGCCTTGGCGAACTGGCCGAGGAATGGATGGGCGATCGTGTAGATGTCCGGGCCCTCGCCGGAGGCAAACGCGCGCATCAGCCGCGCCGTCTCGTCCGCCCAGGTCGGCGTGGGAGGCTCCTCGATCTGGAGCTGGATGGCCACGTCGGTGAGTTTGGGGTTCAGACGGTCCACGGCCCGCTTGAGGTTGATGGCCCGGTCAGGACCGCTGGCATCCGCCCGGACAGCGGCGCGGATGACGACCACACGCTTGGCAGGCCCTCCTGTGACCAGGGGACCGGCGCCGACGATCAGGGATGCGGCGAGCACGGCTGCGACAGCCGCCTTCCAGAACCTGCCGGACCTGTCCATGCATCTCACCCCTCTGCAGTCGGCCAGCATCTCGGATCCCACTCCCCATTCTAGCAGAGAACGCAGCCCGGTCCGCCGGGCGCGGCGGGCCGTCGTCGGAGGACGGGGACGGTCCGGAACGGAAGTACAGGGCGTGGGGTCCGCCGCCGGAAAGGGCAGGGGCATGAGGTGAACGAGCGTCCCCGGACCTCGCTGGTCTACCGGGGCCGGAGGGTCCTCCTGAAGTACCACAGGCTGCTGGGCGGCCTGCACAGCCATCCGCCCAATTCCCTCTCCGCCCTGCGCCGGGTCCTCGCCGATGGGGCGGAGGTCATCGAGTTCGACGTGGGCCTCACCGGCGACGGCGAGTACGTCCTCCTCCACGACGCCACCCTTGAGCGGGAGACGAGCGGGACCGGCCCGCTGCGGCAGATCACGGCCGACCAGTTTCGGGCGTTGCGCCTGCGGGGGACGGACGAGGCGCCGGCGACCCTGGCCGAGGCGGTCGACATCCTGCGGGAGGTGCGACGCCCGTTAAAGGTCCAGGTGGACCTCAAGGAGCACGCACCGGTGGCCCCCCAGGCGGCCGCGCGCCTGCTGGATGCGCTGGCCCCGCTTCGCCGCTCGACGCCCGTGCGGGTGGTGGTCGGCTGCGAGGCCGACTGGAACCTGCGGGCCCTGCGGCGGCTGGACCCCACCCTGGCGGTAGGCGTGGACTTCGCCCTCTACCTCGACGCCCCCGACGACGGACCGATCCGCCTGCCGCTGCGCGTCAACGCCTACGGCTACCTCGACGACCACCCGCTGGGCTACCGGAGGCTGCTCCCTCCGGCGGCCTACCTGGAAGACCGCATGGAGGTGCTGCTGACCCAGGTCGGCGGGGCCAGCGAGTTCTACCTGCGCAAGGAGTTCGTGCTCCAGGCCCTGGGCGACGGTGTCAACCCCATCGGGTTCATCCACGAGCGCCTGCCGGGCACCGTCGTGGACGTGTGGACGCTGGACGCGGGCGCCCCGGACGTCAGGGGTGTGCTGCTTGCGCTGCTGGAAGCCGGCGCCGATCAGATCAGCAGCCCGACAGCGGCCCTGCTCCCCGATCCCGCGGCGTAGCCGGTCTCAGCCAGAGCCCGCCCGGCGCGCGGGCGTCACCGCGCGCGGGACGCCGACAAGAACCCGCTCGATCCCCGCGTAGACGTTGAACCGGCTCCCCCGGAGGAAGCCCACGAGCGTCATCCCGAAGTCCCGCGCCAGGCCCACCGCCAGGCTGGTGGGCGCCGAGACCGCGCAGAAGACGGGGATGCCGGCAACGAGGCTTTTCTGCACCAGTTCGAAACTGGCCCGCCCGCTGACCAGCACGAGATGGTCGTCCAGCGGCACCCGGCCCTCCAGGAGGGCCCAGCCCACGAGTTTGTCCATCGCGTTATGCCGGCCCACGTCTTCCTTCACCACCACCAGGGTGCCCCTGGCATCGAAGAGGGCGGCGGCATGCAGGCCGCCGGTCGCCCGGAAGCCCCCCTGGGCCGCCCGGAGTTTCTCGGGCAGCGCTGCCAGCACGCCGGCCTCGACCGCCGGACCGGACGTCACCGGCCTGCAGCTCCGCACGCGGAGCGCCTCGATGCCGGCCTTGCCGCACACCCCGCAGGCGCTGGAGGTGAAGAAGTGTCGTTCGAGCGGCGCCAGGTCCGGAAGGGCTGTACCGGCCAGTTCGACCGTCACCACGTTGTACCGCTGGTCTGGGCCGACGGCGGGATCGCCGCAGTAGCTGATCCGCCGGATCTCGTCCCGCGACCGGACGACGCCTTCGCTAAAGAGGAATCCGGCGGCCAGTTCGAAATCAGCGCCGGGGGTCCGCATCGTGACCGCCACCGTCCGTCGGCCGGCGTCCCCACCCGACCCCGCCGAGACGCGGATCTCCATGGGTTCCTCGGTGGCCACCTGGTCGGAGTGGTGCTCGAGGCGCCCCTCACGCATCACCAGGACCTGCGCGCGCGTCTTGCTGCCAGGACGGGGGCGCATCTCAGCCTCCTGCGGGACCGGCGGCGGATGGGACCTCCAGCCGCACCACGGCGTTGTAGTCCGGAATCCCCGCCTGCGGCGATCGCCGGCGGCGGTCAATGAGCACGTTCCCCTCCGGCCAGTGCACCTCCAGCGTTCCGGGCTTGACCGGCGCCACGCAGGCCCGGCCCCGGAACTCGCCGGTGGCGCTGCGCAGCACCACCGGGTCGCCATCGCGCAGCCCCAGGCGCTCGGCGTCCTGCCGGCTGATGAGCACCGCCTCGCGCACCGCGCCGGTCAGCGCGTCACGCGGCTCGTGCACCATGCTGTTGAACTGCTTGCCCCGGCGCGTGGCCACCAGGAACATTCCTTCGGGCACCTGGGCGTCCGGGAGCGGCACTACGGTGAAGTGCGCCCGGCCGTCCGGGGTCGGGAACGTCCACCCCGCGCACAGGTGCGGTCCACCGTACTGGACCTGATCCCCAGCCCGCGTGAGGTGCTGGATGCCGTCGTAGAACGGCACCGCGCGGGCGATCTCCCGGCGAATCGCCGCGGTGCCGTCGAACCGCAGGCGGTCGGCCCACTGCGGCCGGACCCGCCGTGCCAGCTCCATGAAGACCTCCCACTCAGGCCGGGCTTGGCCGATGCGCCGTCCCGGGATCTCGGGGCTATAGATGATCCGCCGCTCGGTGCTGGTCTGGGTCACGCCGCCGGACGTCTCGTACCGCGTGGCCGCCGGGAGCAGCACGACGACGTCTGCGGGTTCCAGCAGCATCTGCCGGGTCAGGACGATGTCCATGTGCACCCGCAGCGGGATGCGACGCAGCGCCTCCCGGACGAAGGCGGCATCGGGCAGCACCTCCAGGAAGTTCCCGCCCGCCGAGAAGAGCACGTCCAGCCGGCCGTCGGCGGCTGCGTCCATCATCTCGGGCGCCGTCAGGCCGGGGCGGTCCGGGACCGGAAAGCCCCACAGGTCGGCGAACCGCCGCGCGTGCTCGGGGGTGATCGCAAGCCCGCCGGGGAAGGCGGTGGCGTAGGCGCCCATCTCGGCACCGCCCTGCACGCCGGAGTGTCCGCGGATCGGCATCAGGCCGCACCGGGCGCGCCCCACGAAGCCGCGCGCCAGCGCCAGGTTCACGATGGCGCGGACGTTGTCTTCCCCGAATTCGTGCTGCGTGATGCCCATCGACCAGACAAACACGGCGGTCCGGGCCCCGCCCACCATCCTCGCGAACTCCAGCATCTCGGCGCGGCTGACGCCGCTGTGGCGCTCCAGGGCGTCCCACGGTTGGGCCGCGAGCGCGGCCCGCAGCTCCTCGAAGCCGGCCGTGTGCGCCTCGATGAAAGCACCGTCCACCCAGCCCCGTTCGATCATCCCCTTCAGCGTCCCGTTGAGGAACGCGATGTCCCCGCCGACATTGACCAGGAAGAACCGGTCGGCGATCTTCGTGCCGAACAGCGCGCTCTCGGGGATCGAGGGGATCCAGAAGCGCTCCATCCCCGGCTCGCGGTAGCTGTTGATGACGACGACCTTCGTGCCGGCCTTCTTGGCGTAGTACAGGTACTTCACGGCGACCGGCTGGTTGCCGGCGACGTTGGACCCGATGAAGACCACCAGGTCGGAGCCGATCCAGTCCACATAGGAACACGTGCTGGCCGCCACGCCGAGGGCCTGTTTCAACGCGTAGGTGCTCGGCGCGTGGCAGACGCGCGCGGCGTTGTCGATGGAGTTGGTTCCGATGGCGCGGACGGCCTTCTGCGCCGCGTAGTAGGCTTCGTTGGCCATGCCCCGGCTGGTCAGGTAAAAGCCGATGCGCTGGGGCCCCTCGGGCCGCGCCAGGGCGTCGCGGATCCGGCCTGCGATGAGGTCGAGGGCTTCGTCCCACGTGAGGCGGCGGAAGCCGGCCTCCCCCCGGCGGCGCACCAGAGGGCAGGGCAGCCGGCCCAGCGCGCGCAGGTCCTGGTTGCGCCTGCCGCCGAGGGCCGAGACATCCGCCAGCAGGCGGACGTCCAGCGCGGGCATCGTGTTCAGGCGCAGCAGGCGCAGCCGGATGTTGCAGAGGTGGTTGCCGTCCAGAGTCCAGTCCCGCATCCCGGTGGTCCCCAGCGCGCAGCCGTCACAGACCCCCCGGGTGAGGATCCGCCAGGCGAAAGGGATCTGGTCCCGATTCTCCCAGATGGCCCTCCAGATTTCCGCATAGTTGTTGGGCCGGCCCTCGCCGATACCAAACGGCCTGCGGCTGGCCCACAGCGATGGATCCCAGCCCGCGATCCTGAAGTGACGGTCCATGACACCCCCGCCGGCTACCTACGAGTATAGGGCAGGAGAGGGTGAAGTCGAGGCCGGAGGGTCCCCCGGGGGTCGCCGGGCTCCCTGAAGGGTCGGCCGGGGCAGTCCCAGAACCTTCAGGTTCCCCAGCGGCGGATGGGCTCCAGGGTGAGGGGTGGTGCCGCGACGGCTCATCTCCGGGATGGATTCCTCGTGGTTCCCGCGGGGATTCGCCCTACTCCTACCGCCACGAGGAGGTCGTCAGGCGCCTGCAAATGGCACGGCCACGGCCTGCACCTGGACAGCCGGCTCCAGGACGATCTTCCGGCGTTGCATTGACACCCGCAGGAGGTCGCCTTCCTGCAAGGCGAGCGTCTTGCGCACCGACGCCGGAAGGGTACAGTAGTGTCATGCTCCGCCTCACGGTCTTCGGCGGCGCCGGCGAGATCGGCGGCAACAAGATCCTCCTGGAGGATGGCCTGGCCTGCGTCTTGCTGGACTTTGGGATCTCCTACGCGCGCCGCAAGCGCTACTTCGAGGAGTACCTCAAGCCGCGCACGGCGGCCGGCCTGACCGACCTGCTCGTCGCCGGCGTCTTGCCTGCGGTCCCGGGCCTCTACCGCCGCGACCTGCTGGCGATCGGCGACCACGGGCTGCCGGTCCACACCGAGGCGCTGCCGCAGGCGGTCCTGCTCACGCACGCGCACCTCGACCACGCCGGGCACATCGGCTTCCTGGACGAGCGGGTCCCGACGGTCTGCTCGCCGCTGTGCCTCCGCACCCTGCAGGCGATGCAGGAGAGCCGCGCCCGCGACTTCGAGACCGAGATCGTCAACTTCAAGCGCCGACCCGCCTTCGACGACAGGGACGTGGCGACCCCGCGGCCCTTCCGCGAGGTCGAGGGGGAGTTCAGCGTCGGCGGGCTCTCCTGCCGTGCGCTGCCGGTCGACCACTCGATGCTCGGCTGCGTCGCGTTCCTGCTGCGCACCTCGCGCGGCACCATCCTCTACACCGGCGACCTGCGCTTCCACGGCCCGGACGCCCACCTCAGCGAGGCCATGCTCGAGGCGGCGTCGGCCGAGGGCGTCTGGATGCTGCTGGCCGAGGGCACGCGCCTGGACGAGACCCAGCGGCGCACCGAGCAGGACGTCTTCGCCGAGTGCCTGGCGGCCGTGCGCGAGACATCCGGGCCGGTGATCGCCGACTTCGCGCCCCGCGACCTCTACCGGCTCGCGACGTTCCTGCGCATCGCGCAGGAGACCGGACGCTTTCTCGTCGTCCTCCCGCAGGATGCCTTCCTGCTCGACCGCCTGCGCGGCCTCCACCCCCTCGTGCCCGACCCCCGCGCTGAACCCATCCTGATCCTCAAGGAGCGCAAGAAGAGCGGCACCTACAGCGAGAAGGACTACGCCACCTGGGAGCGTCGGGTGCTCCGCTGGCCGACCGCGCGCTCCCCGGAGGACCTGCGACCGATGGCCTCCCGGCTGATCCTGGCCCTGTCGTTCTGGGACATCCTGAACCTGATCGACCTCCACGTGGGCGCCGACGCGCTGTATGTCCACTCGGCCAGCGAGCCCCACGACGAAGAGCAGGTCTTCGACCGGTGGCGGCTGGACAACTGGCTGGACCGACTGGGCGTGCAGCGGCGGGTCGTCAGCCACGCGTCGGGTCACGCGGGGCAGACGGACCTGGTTCGAATGGTCCGGCGGCTGCGGCCACAGATCCTGGTACCGATCCACACGGAGCAGGCGGCGCTGTGGAAGGCGCTGGCGCCGGACGTCCGGGTCATCGAGCCGACGGCCGGCTCGCCAATGGTCTGGTAGCCGCCCCGGACCGGAAGGCCTCCAGCCTGGGCATCAGGTCCCGCAGCAGGATCCCGCTGGCAAAGGGCAGGACCGTCGCAGGAAGACTCCCGGCGCGCAAGGCGAGCGCCTTCCGCACCGCCACGATCAGGTGGGGAGTCCGGACCCCGGCGAGCTTGGCGAACTTCGTCGCCAGATAGTCAGGCGTCCAGTAGCCGACAATCTCCAACGCCACTTCGGTACCGTCGTCGTGCGTGAAGACGAAGTCGGGGACCAGCAGCCCCTCGCCAGCCTCAAGGATCACAGCCTCGCGCGACAGCCGCCAGCCGTGGCGGTGCGGCCCGAACTTGCGCGCAAACGTCTCCTCCAGCCTGGAGTCGAAAAGCGCCGGCGCCGGCACCCGCGAGCGGAGTCCGTCGGCGTCCGACAGGACAAACGTCGTCGGCCGCCATCCCCGCCTCAGCACGACCTCCGCGGTCATCGTCCAGCCCCGGGCCTGGACGAGCGCCGCCAGGAACCTGGCGAAGTCCACCCCGTAGGCATGGGTGTGCCGCAGCACCGAGTTCGGCCCGTCAAAGACCAACCGGTACCCGCCTCCGCGCAGCCGCTGGATGCGGTGCAGCAGGCGGGCCAGCCGGGCATAGCGCACGATGTGCTTGAAGTCGCCGGTCGCCTCCACGGTGACGCGGATCGCATCGTAGAGCAGCGCCTGGGCCTGGGCCAGGTCGTAGTCGGCCCGCAGGGCGTCTGCGGAGTAGTCCGCGGGAAAGGCGCGGAGGCGGTGGAACTCCGGGTAGTCGGCGTAGAGGGCGGGCACGGCGTCGTCGAGACGCGGCGGCGCCCCGCGCCCCTGCGCTCCGGCTCTAACGACGCCCACTGCCTGGCGCAGGAGGTCTTGGGCGCGCGCAGGATCCACCAGGGGATGCGCCTGCGCGGCCGCTTCGAACACCCGCAGCCGCAGTTCAGCCTGGTGGCCGCCGCGGGGCCATTCATAGGTCGCGGCGTCGTCGAGGAGTTTGATGATCGCCTCGACCCGGTCGGGCCGCAGCCGGCCCAGGACCCGCCGCGCCGCATGGCGCACCTCGCCGCGGGTTCGGCCGATCATCCGCCGGTAGACGGCGACCGCCCGGGCCAGGTGCGGCAGGCAGGCGTCGTCCAGCCGGTCAGAAGAGATCGACCTGCCGGGCCTGATCCAGTGATAGACGCGTTGCGGTCTGGTAAGCATCGGTGCGGCCCCGTCGCCGCGCCCGGGCCACGTCGGGGGACTCCGCGACCACCACCTCGTAGAGGCGCGCGGTGCGGTCCCCGCTCTTCCGGAGCAGACGGCCGAGGCGCTGGATCGCTTCCCTGGTCCCCTTCTCTCCGCCGAGCACCACCCCGACCTTGACGGCGGGCGCGTCCCACCCCTCGTTCAGGACCTCACAGGCCACCAGGGCCCGCACCCTCCCCAGGGCGAACAGGTCGAGGACGCGGGTGCGCTCCTGCTTGTCGGAATGCGAGGTCAACGCCGGAATGAGGAAACGCGCCGAGACGTCGAGCGCCATCCGATTGGAAGCGGTGAAGATCACCACCTGATCGTCCGGATGCAGACGCAGGATGTCCTCGACCACGCGGAGTTTTTCGGCGGAGCGGTGGGTGATGGCCAGCTTCCGCCGGTAGGCCCGCAGGATCGCCCGGGCCTCAGGATCGGTGCGGGCGTGCATGGCCAGATCCCGGGTCCAGTCGAAGCCCGCGGCACGCCTCCCGTCCCTTCCCGCTCCCATCGATCCCGGGCCGTCCGCCTCCGCCGGACGGCCTGCGCGGCGCCTGCGGGCCACGTAGGCGCGGATGCGCCGCGACAGAGCGTCGAACTCGGCCTGCTCCTCCTCGCCGAGATGGACCGGCACGCGGATGAGACTGTAGGCGGCCAGCGTCTTGCCCCGTGCCTGGGAGATCTGCTCCCGGTAGACGACCGGCCCGATGAGATCCTCCAGCAACCGGTCGGCCCCGTCGGCCCGCCAGGGCGTGGCGGTGAGCCCGAGGCGCATGGGCGCCAGGCAGTCCAGCGCGCTCTCCCGCAGCGTGGGCGCCGGCAGGTGGTGCGCCTCGTCGTAGACGATCAGGCGGAACCGGTTGCCGATCTCCTTCATGTGGATGTAGGCGCTGTCGTAGGTGGTCACGGTGATCGGCCAGACCTCGCGCCGGCCGTCGCCGAGGATGCCGGCGTCTGCCCCCAACCCCTGCCGGATGCGCCGCTGCCACTGGTACATCAGGTCCCGCAGGGGAACGACGACGATCGCCGGGACCCGGTGGCGGGCGATGATGGCCAGGGCGATCTCGGTCTTCCCGGTGCCGGTAGGCTTGACGATCACGCCACGGCAGCCCGCCCGTTCCCACGCCAGGACGGCTGCCTGCTGGTCCGGGCGCAACGGGGGGAGGGCCACGGAGAGCGGCGGACAGTCGAAGTAGCGCCCGGCCTCGTCGGTCAGGTCAAGATGGTACTGCGCGGCCTCTTCGCGGACCTGCTGGTAGTGGAGTGCTTCCGTCCGCCAGGCGCCCACGCGGCTGTCCCAGACGAGAGAGGGCGGGACGCGCGTGTGCCTGGGGGCGTCCAGGCGGAGAGAGCCGCGGTCGAAGCGGAGGCGGGCGGAGGGCGTCATCGCCTGCCGGACCGAAGGTGGCGTCGGGCTGCCCGCAGGAACTCCCATGCCTGCCGGAACATGGTCTTCGCGTCTTCCGCCGTCACGCGGGCTTCGACACCGTAGTCACCTTCGATCCGCTTGTCGAAGGCGTCCAGCATCCATCGGTGAAAGTCGGCTTTCAAGACGCCGGTCTTGACAAAATGCTCTCCGAAGGCGCTGTGGACGCCACCGTGCTTGCGGTACCGTAGCCCTCGTTCGTGCAGCAGAGCCTCGGCCGTGTAGAACATCGCATAGTATGCGCGGCTGGCGGTGAAGTCCACGTCTCCCCGCCGCAACAGCGCTTCTCCCGCACCGATAGCCCGAGAAGCCTTCTCCAGCAGCCGCCGCGTGTCGTCCTTCATGCAGGCACCGCCTCCCTGCGCACATTGGCCAGGAAGGCGCTCCGGCGACTTCGCCAGTCCTGCGCGGACACAAACACGCGACTGATGCTGACCCCGTACTCCAGCGAGAGCGCCGAGACGAGAGGCCCGGTCCGGTCCACCTCGGCGCCGTAGTGGTCGAGGCGATCGAGAATCACGAGGACGTCAAGGTCGGACTCCAAATCCTGCTCGCCCCGAGCGTATGAGCCGTAGCAGTAGAGCCCCTTGAGCCGCACACCGTAGAGGCGAGCCAGCCCGACCTTCAGTTCCCGCAAAAGCGACGCAATGGAAGCGCTGGGGCGGCGGCGCTCCGGTCTCGTGGTAACCGCGGGGCGGGGGGGGCGCGCCGCGCCCCCTGCCGCTCGGCGGCCGTCGCGTGGGAGCACGGAAATCACCGTCGCCGGGGAGATGAGAATGCCGCTGCGGATCGCGCGCACCTCGACCAGGGTGCCCCTGGCCAACCCGTAGGCTTTCAAGATGTCACGAGGAAGCGTGACCCCCAGGCTGTTGCCAACCGCGGTGACCTGCCGAAGCGCGCGCGCCATCGCCCTCCCCGCCATATTAGAACTGTCTATACTGTTGTACATCGGGGACCCTCTGACGCTGCGGACAGGACCTCGGCCGTCTACCCCATCGGGGAGAGCAGGAATCGCAGTACGACCGAGACCACCAGGAGGGCCATCGCCATTCCTCCCGCGACGGCCGAGACCTCGGTCGGCCGTCGCTCCCATCCCACCGTCCCGGCCAGGTCGCGGTAGATCTCCCGCAGCCGTCCGGCCTCGGCGGCGTGGAAGTACCGGCCTCCCGTTTCGGCCGCAACCGCCCTCAACGTCGGCTCGTCCAGCACGCCCCAGTAGCCGCTGCGGAAGTTCGACGGGTCCTGCCACGTCCCGACGCCGACCGTGTAGACCCGGACGCCCAGGCGCTTCGCCTCCGCCGCAGCCTCCAGGGGCGGGATTCCGTCGCTCGCACGGCCGTCCGACAGGAGAATGGCAATTGCCCGGATTCCGCTCGCCGGCACCGCATTCCGCCCGGGGGAAGGCGCGCCCTCGCCGGCCACCGCCCGGACTCCCTCTACCAGACCGTTGCCGAGTTGCGTGCGCAGCTGCGTAGTGATGCCACGGATCCCCTCCTGCATTCTCGCCCGGTCGGACGTCAGCGGCACCACCAGGGTCGCGTAGTTGCCGAAGGTCACCAGCGCCGTCCTCGTCGCGTGCGGGAGCCGCGCCACGAAGTCCAGGGCGGCCGTCTTGGTGGCCTCGATGCGGCTGGGCAGGATGTCCGGCTCTTCCATGCTGCGACTGACGTCGATGATGAGCACCACCGGCCACCCAGTCGGCGTCCACCACGGGACCACCGGCCCGGCGGCGCCGAGGATGGTGGCGGCCAGCGCGAGGAGGAGGAGGGCGGCCGGCAGGTGCCGGCGGATCGGACCGGCGTGCGTGGCGGCCTGGGCGATGATCCACAGGGGATAGCGCACGGACCCACGCGCGTGCCCGCGCCGGAGGACGGTCAGGTAGAGGGCGATCAACCCGGCCAGCGCCGGCAGCAGCCAGAGGAATGCGGGGTACTTCCAGTTCACTCAGGTGCCCCGTCCTCTCCGCAGACCCCTCTCCACTCTGCGTGCCCCGGGGTCGACCCACTCGTTGCGTATATTGTGGCGGGTGGAGTGTCGCCGATCAAGACGGCGGGACGTAGGGGGAGCGAGCCGGGCCACGGAGAAACTGACCACCCGAATCCTGGAGTCGGGATCGATGACTGCTCTCCTCGACCGCCTCACCCAGCGCGCCGCATCCGGGCGTCCCCTCCAGGTCGGCGTCGTCGGCACCGGGAAGTTCGCCACCATGTTCCTCGCCCAGGCCCGGCGGCTGCGCGGCCTGCAGGTGCTCGGCGTGGCCGACCTCGTGCCCGACCGCGCCCGGAGCGCGCTCCTGCGGGCCGGGTGGCCGGAGGAGGCCATCGGCACGACCTTCGTCACGGACGACGCGCAGGCCCTCATCCATACCCCGGGCCTCCATGTCCTCGTGGAATCCACCGGCCTCCCCGCCGCCGGCATCCGCCATGCCCTCGCCGCCATCGAGGCCGGCGTCCACCTCGTCATGGTCAACGTCGAAGCCGATGCGCTGGCGGGCCCGCTGCTGGCCCGGCGGGCGCGGGAGCGCGGGGTGGTCTACAGCCTGGCCTATGGCGACCAGCCGGCGCTGATCTGCGAGTTGGTGGACTGGGCGCGGGCCGCGGGGTTCGAGGTCACCGCCGCCGGCAAGGGCACGAAGTACCTGCCGGCCTACCACGCCTCCACGCCCGACACCGTCTGGGAGCACTACGGCCTCACGGCCGAGCAGGCCGCCAGGGGCGGGATGAACCCCCGGATGTTCAACTCATTCCTCGACGGGACGAAGTCGGCCATCGAGATGGCCGCGGTCGCCAACGCCACCGGCCTCGTCCCGCAGCCGGAGGGTCTGGGGTTCCCGCCGGCCGGGGTCGGCGACCTCCCTCGGGTGTGCCGACCGCGCCAGGTGGGAGGGACGCTGGCGCATGGGGGCACGGTGGAGGTCGTCTCCAGCCTCTACCGGGACGGCCGCCAGGTGGACGGCGACCTGCGGTGGGGAGTCTATGTGACGTTCGAGGCACCCGGTGACTACGTGGCGCGCTGCTTCGCCGAGTACGGGCTGGTCACCGACGAGTCCGGCCGCTACGCGGCGCTGTACCGGCCGTATCACCTGGTCGGGCTGGAACTGTCCGTCAGCGTGCTCCGGGTGGGACTGCTCGGCGAGCCGACCGGCGCTCCGGTCGCGTTCCAGGGCGACGTGGTGGCCGCCGCCAAGCGCGACCTGCGCGCCGGGGAGCGACTCGACGGGGAGGGGGGCTACACGGTCTACGGGGTGCTGCGGCGGGCGGAGGAATCGGTGCGGGCGCGGATGCTGCCGATCGGGCTGGCCCACGGGGTGCGGCTGGTGCGGGACGTGCGGGCGGGGGAGGTCGTCCGGTACGGGGACGTCGAGGTGGACGCCTGGGATCCGACGCTGCGCGTCCGCAGGGAGATGGAGGCGGCCTGTCTGCCGGCATGACGCCACGGGCGGCGGTTGACAACCGGCATAGTCTAATATATCAATAAAATATCATACGCATACCTTACGATCATCCGGTGACGCTCCGACCTGTCGTCCCCGACCGTGCGGCCTGCATCGCCGCGCTGCAGGAGATCCTGCGGGCCTCGGCGGACGGCGAGGCATCGACACAGCGGTGGGTCGCAGAGCGGCTCGGCCGCCTTGATGGCGAGGTCGAGGAGATCTCCTTCTCGCCCCCAAGCCTTCAGACCGACTGCGACTTCTCCGCTTCGGGTCTGGTGGATCCAGCGAAGCGCATCGCGGTCGTAGGACGGTTCGAGGCGGCCCCCGGCGGACACCCGAGCCTGCTGATCTTTGCCCATCCGGACGCCGAGCCCCCACGCAACCCGACGGGCTGGCACCATGAGCCGTTTGCCGGAGCAATCGAGCACGGCCGTCTCTACGGCTGGGGTGTGGCGGACGATCTCGCGGGCGTAGCCGCAATGATCTGCGCCCTCGAAACGCTCGCTGCGGAAAGCCTTCGCCCCAGCCGCACCGTGATCGCGTCCAGCGCCCCCAGCAAGCGGGGCGCCCGTGGGATCGTGGCGGTCCTGAGCCGCTGGGGCGCGGACGCCGCGCTCTACCTGCACCCGGCCGAATCTGGTGGCGGGCTGGGGGAGATCAAGGCGATCTCGCCGGGGATCCTGCGCTTCCGAATCACCGTGGAGGGCCAACCGCCGCCGACGGGCGAGCCGGAGCAGACGCCGTTCCACCACATGACCATCAATCCCATCGACCGCGTCTGGACGATTGCCGCTGCCCTGCGAGCCCTGGACGACCACCGCGCCCGCAACCGCCGACATCCCCTCTTCGAGCGGGCGGTGGGGCGGTCGACGAACCTGATGGTCGCCCACGTGCAGGGCGGCAGCCGACTGGCCCTGAATCGCGTACCCGCATCCTGCGAAGTGGCCGGCTCGATTTCCTTCCCGCCGGACGAGACGCCGCAGGATGTGCAGGGGCAGATTGAGGCGGCCGTCCGCGAGGCCGCCGGGCCCAACGGGCGGCTGCAACAGGCCTCCCCCCGCGTCGAGTGGCTGGAGGGGATTGCTGGCGCCGAGGTCCCGCTCGACCATCCCTTCTATCGGACCGTGAGTGCGGCAATCCATGCCGTCACCGGAAGGACCCCGAGCCCGTATGCCCTTCACGCGGCTAGCGACATCCGCCACCCCATGCTCCGCGCCGGCATCCCCTGCGTGGGCATCGGCTCCCTGGCCGGCAATCTCGTCCAGGCCGGGTGCACCGACGAGTGGGTTGATGTAGAGGATTTTGTGAGGCTCGTGAGCGTGACTGCCCGCGTCATCATGGATTGGTGTGGCGTCCATGCAGTATAGATCGCTCGGACGGACCGGCGTACGGGTTTCGGCCCTCTGCCTCGGCACCGGGAACTACGGTGACATGACGTCCGAGGAGACAGCCCGTCGGATCATGCAGGTCGCCATTGACCAGGGCATCAACTTTCTCGACACCGCCGACAGCTACGTCGATGGCGAGAGCGAGGCCATCGTGGGCCGTTTCCTCAAGGACACTGGCCAGCGGGACCGTGTGCTCATCTGCACCAAGGTCTTCTACCCAACCGGCAGCGGCCTGAATGACCAGGGACTCAGCCGCTATCATATCCTGCGCGCGTGCGAAGCGTCGCTGCGTCGCCTGCAGACTGATCGCATCGACCTCTACTTGACCCATCGGTCGGACAGTCTGGCCACCCCGATCGAAGAGACCCTGGAAGCCCTCAACGACCTGGTACGCCAGGGGAAGGTTTGCTACATCGGATGCTCCACGTATCCGGCGTGGCAGGTGATGGAAGCGCTGGCAGCCAGCGAGCGGCACGGGTGGTCGCGATTCGTCGCTGAATCGCCTCCGTACAACCTGCTGGACCGCCGTGCCGAAAACGAACTGATCCCTCTGTGTCAAAAATACGGCCTGGCAGTGCTGCCCTGGTCACCCCTGGCCATGGGTATGCTGGCCGGCCGCTACCCGCCCGACGGCTCATTCCCGCCGGGCTCGCGGGCGGCCGCCAACCCCCAGGGGATCTACGCCGCACGCGTCAGCCGGCGGGGCGCGCAGATCGGAGCCCGCGTGGGTGAGCTGGCGAAGGAGTACGGCCTGACCGCCACCCAGATGGCCCTGCTGTGGATCAAAGATCAGCCCGGCGTCACGAGCCCGATCATCGGGCCGCGGACGCCTGAGCAGTTGCACGAGATGCTCGAAGTCGCCGACCGCCAGGCCGACCATCGCATGACCGCAGCCTTCGACGCCCTGGTCCCGCCCGGCACCGCGGTCGCCAACTTTCACAACACCAGCGGGTGGATGAGAGGGTGGACTCCAGACGACGCATGACGAATCCAAGGGGGGAGTACAGATGAAGAGAATCGCGCATGTGCTCGGGATCGTCCTGGCCGTGCTGGGCCTGGTCGGGGGTGCGACGGTACCCGCCACGGAAGCGCAGGTGCCGAAGTACCCCGCCAGACCCATCGTGGGATCCCCGCCGCTGCTGAACCCCGGCAAGTTCACCGCCGCCACCAACGCCACGATTCCGCCGTATCAGTACGTGGACCAGAACGGCCGGCTGCAGGGGCTGCGGATCGAACTGGGCGAGGAGATTGCCAAGCGCATGGGCGTCCGCATGGAGTGGATCAACGTTGGTTTCGAGACGCACATCCCGGGTCTCCAGAGCAACCGATGGGATGCGAGCATCACCGGCATGTTCTACACTCCCGAACGCGCCCGCATCCTCTACATGCTCCTCTACGAGTACCAGGCCATCAGCATTTCGGTCGCGCGGGGAAATCCCCTGCGGATCACGTCGACCCGGGACCTGGCCGGGCGGCGGGTGGCAGTGGAGATCGGCGGCTATGAGTGGCGTCAGATCACGCGCATCAACGAGGAGCAGACGGCCGCCGGGCTGCGGCCGATGGAGATCCGCACGTTCAGCACCTTCGCGGACGCCTATCAGGCTCTCCGGGCAGGTCAGGTCGACGCCGTCGTCAGCGTGGACGTCACGGCCAAGTTCTACCAGGACCGCGGCGAGTTCGACCGCGCAGTGTCGGGGCTGGCCGGCTCCCCGGCGACGCTGGCGTTCAAGTCCAAGGACCTCGCGTTCGTGGTCCTGCGGATCATGAACCAGATCAAGAAGGATGGCTTCTACGCCCGGCTCTTCGACAAGTACGGGGTCGCCAAGATCCAGACGGAGTTGTTCGAGTTGAAGGGACCCGATCTCTAGGAAGGAGCGCGAGCCGAGCGTATCAGGCCTGCACTCCAGGGACCAGGCCGCAGGAGGAGAGCCCGATGCCCGGATGGGACTGGGGAGCCTTCCACCGGTATCTGTCCAACCGCTTCCTCCTGGAAGGCGTGTGGACGACGATCTGGCTGTCCGTGGTCTGCATGGCGATCGGGCTCGCGCTGGGCTTCGTGGCTGCCCTCATGAATATGTCGCGCATCCCCCTGCTCAAGGGAATTGCGCAGTTCTACATCTGGCTCATCCGCGGCACGCCGCTGCTCGTCCAGCTCATCATCATCTACACAGGGTTGCCGCAACTCGGCATCCGGCTCAACGTCCTCCAGTCGGCGTTGCTGGGCCTGAGCGTCAACGAGGGCGCCTACCTCTCGGAGATCATCCGGGCCGGCATCCTCTCGGTACACCGGGGGCAGTTCGACGCCGCACGGGCGCTGGGGATGACGTACCCGACGATGATGCGCGTCATCATCATGCCCCAGGCAGCGCGGGTCATCATCCCGCCGCTAGGCAACAATTTCAACGGACTGCTGAAGACGACGTCGATCACATCCGTGATTTCGATGGAAGAACTGCTGCGCCGCAGCCAGATGTTGATCCAGTTCGAATTCCGCGTGCTGGAGATCTTCGCCGTGGCCGCCCTCTACTATCTCGCCCTGACGACGCTATGGGGCCTGGTCCAGCGTCGCCTGGAATCCCATTTCGGCAAGTCGATGGTGGCCATCGCGCCCCGAGGGGGAGCCCGGCAGGAGGCCGGGACGGGCGGGACGCGGGTCGCGATCCAAGACAAAACGGCCCGGAGGACCCTCTACGAGCAGGACCTGCGGTAGGGGGCGGGTGAGGCGGGCAGCATCCATGACGGACCAGCCCATCCTGGAGATCCAGGATCTCCACAAGTACTTCGGCGATCTGCACGTGCTCAAGGGCGTCAGCCTGACCGTGCGGCGGGGCGAAGTGATCGTCATCATCGGTCCGAGCGGCTCCGGCAAGAGCACCCTGCTGCGCTGCATCAACCACCTGGAGAGGATCGAGCGCGGATCCATCAAAGTCGGAGGGCAGTTGATGGGATACCGCGAAGTCGGCGGCCGGCTGGTCGAACTGCGCGACGCCGAAGTGGCAAAACGCCGGCGCGCGGTCGGGATGGTCTTCCAGCAGTTCAACCTGTTCCCGCACCTCACGGCGCTTGAGAACATCACGGTCGGCCCGATCCATGTCCTGGGGAAGAGGGCGGACGAAGCCGCAGTCCAGGCCCTCGACCTCCTGAAACTCGTAGGCCTGCCGGAGAAAGCCGACACCTATCCGGCCATGCTGTCCGGCGGGCAGCAGCAGCGGGTGGCCATCGCGCGGGCACTGGCGATGAATCCGCAGGTCATGCTCTTCGACGAGCCGACCTCGGCGCTGGACCCGGAGATGATCACCGAGGTCCTCGATGTGATGCTCAACCTTTCGAAGCAGGGGATGACGATGCTGGTGGTCACCCACGAGATGGGGTTTGCGCGGGCCGCGGCCGATCGGATCATCTTCATGGACGATGGTCGGTTGATCGAAGAGGCGCCGCCGCACCGTTTCTTTTCGGCGCCGCAGTACGAACGCACACGGTTGTTCCTGAGTCGCATCCTGCACTGAGCGGGGGTACCCTCACGGCGGCGGATGTCACGGTGGCAACGGGCAGGGTCGTTCACACGGTATGCGGGCCGGTGGCGCCGGAGGCGCTGGGCCGGACGTTGATGCACGAACACGTCTTCTGCGACTTCTACCGGACCACCGGCGACCTCAACCATCTGCTCAACGACGAGCGCCTGGCGTGTGATGAACTGGCGGCGCTCGTCCGAGCCGGCGGGACCGCGCTCGTCGACTGCACGACCCCCGACATCGGCCGGAACCCCGTAGGCCTCCAGCGGGTGGCAGAGCGCACCAACTTGCACATCGTCATGGGGACCGGGTGGTATCGGCAGCCATTCTATCCTCCCCAGGTCGACCGCATGAGCACCCTGGCCCTCGCGGACCAGATGATCCGGGAGTTGACCGAAGGGGTCGATGGCATCGGGATCAGAGCGGGGATCATCGGCGAGATCGGCGCACACCTGGACTACCTGGCCGCGCAGGAGGAACGGGTACTGCGGGCGGCGGCGAGGGCCCACCGGGCGACCGGGGCGCCCATCACGACCCACGCTTCCATGTATCCGGTCGGCCTCGCCCAGCTGGAGGTCCTCAGGGAGGCCGGCGCCGACCCTGCTCGGGTGATCGTGGGACATTGCGACACATACCTGGACACCGACTATCACCTGGCCATCCTCCGCCAGGGCGCCTACGTTCAGTTCGACACGGTCGGCCGACTGCACATGAACCCGGACGAACGTCGGGCCGACGCCCTGGTCGCACTCGTCCGGGCCGGGTGGGCCACACGCCTGCTGCTCTCCAGTGACCGCTGCCACCGCTCCGACCTCCATGCCTTCGGCGGCGGGGGTTACGACATCGTTTTCACGAAGTTTTTCCAGTTGCTGCGCGAACGCGGGCTGTCGGACGGCGATCTGGATCTGCTGACCGTGGAGAACCCACGACGCGCGCTCCCATGGTGAGGTCCCTGCATATGCCGACGAAGACGAAACTCACGACGTTGCGGCGAGGCCGGACGCGTCGAGGGGCGCGCCTCCAGAGTGACGAGGCCTATGAACGCATCAAAGCCATGATCCTGATGACGCGTCTGGCCCCAGGGCAGATGCTGACGGAAGCCGACCTGGCCGCCCAGCTCGGGATGGGCCGCATGCCCGTCCGTGAGGCCCTGCAGCGGCTCGCGCAGGAAGACCTGGTCACCATCGTCCCCCGGAAGGGCTCGCTGGTCACGCCCATTCAGGTCGACGACCTCCAGAAGATTTTCGAACTGCGGTTGGCGCTGGAAGGCCTCTCGGCGCGGTTGGCCGCCGAGCGCATCACCGACGACGAACTCGACGCGATCGTGGCGCTCATCGAGGGCGCGCGCGAGGCCACCGAGGGATCGGAGCGGCACGTGCAGGTCGACCGGGCGTTCCACCTCGGCATCGCCGCCGCCACTCGCAACGAGTATCTGCAGCGCGCCGTCGAACGCACCTTGAACCTGGCGCTACGCCTCCTGTACATTTCGGGGAGCAGCATGGCCAAGGTCGGCGAGATCGCCCACGAATACTACGCCGTCCTCGATGCCCTCCGTCGGCGCGACGGCCCGGCGGCGGCGGCGGCCATGCAGGCACACATCGAGGAGTTCCGCACGAAGGTCCGCAGCGCAATCTGACCGGGCGAGGGCGAACCACGTGGCGCGCATGCAGCTGGAGTTCGAGAAGGGCGGGGTCTTCGTGGCCAGGCTCCTCGAGGCCGAGGCCCCCAAGACCTGTACCGTGATCAAGGCGCGACTGCCATTCGCCTACCGGTTCCACCACAGCATCGTCTCGGGGCAGGCCGTGGTCACCCTGCCGCCCGACCTGACCGTGCAACGAGAGAACCAGCGCGTGGCCGGCATCCCACCGGGGGCGATCACCTTCCTGGTCAGAGACGAACCGCTCCAGATCCCCGACGAGGTCTACATCGCCTACGGGATCTTCATCTCTAGAGGGCTCACGGTGGACATGAAGCAGCCGGTCAACGTCTTCGCGCAGATCGATGAGGGCCTGGATGAACTGGCCCGGGTAGGGCGGCGGGTCCTCATGCATGGGGCGGAAATGGTGGCGTTCAGTCTGATCGCGGATTGAGCGCGCCTGAATTGCGCGCCCCCGTGATCCAAGGGGATCGCTCTCCTTCGTCGTATCATCATCCGTGGATCCTGGTCCGGACCCATACGTTCCCTGGAGGTCCCACCGTCCATGTTCACCAACCCCGTGAAGCAGCGACTCAAGCAAGGCCAGCCCGTCGTCGGCCACTGGATCAGTTTTCCGTCCCCCGCCGTGGTGGAGGTGATGACCAGCTTCGGACCCGACTGGTTGCTCATCGACACCGAGCACGGCCCCACCGGGGCGGAGCGATTGGAAGACCTGCTCCGCGCCATGAAGGGCACCGAGGTCGTCCCGCTGGTCCGCGTGGTGGCCAACGAGATCTGGGCCATCAAACAGGCGCTCGACCGCGGGGCCTATGGGGTGATTGTCCCACTGGTCAACACCCCGGAGCAGGCCCAGGCAGCTGTCGCGGCGGCGAAGTATCCACCCGACGGCATCCGCGGCGTGGCCGGCACCCGGGTCACGCGGTACGGCATGGATCTGCCCGACTACTTCAAGGACTGGAACGAGCAGGTGCTGGTCATCTGCCAGGTCGAGACCACCGAGGCGCTGGCGAACGTGGACCAGATCGCCTCGACCCCCGGCGTGGACGTGCTGTTTGTCGGCCCCAACGACCTCTCGGCGAACCTGGGGGTCTTCCGGCAGTTCGACCACCCGGAGTTTGTCGCCGCGGTGCAGCGCATCCTCACGTCGGCCCAGCGCCACGGCATCGCGGCGGGCTACATGGCGAGCAGCGCCGAGGAAGTCCTCCAGCGGATCGACCAGGGCTTCCGCTTCGTCGCAGGCGGAAGCGACGCGCGGCTGCTGGCGGGGGCGGCAGGGGCGATGTACAAGGCGATCCGGGAAGGGCTCGCCCAGAGGAGCATGGCCCCCCGTTGAGGGCCCGCCGGGAGGCCGCAGGCCCGGCCGCCACCAGATCGCGGCATTGGCGAAGCGCCGGAGTCCACCTCAGCGCACGGGTGTCCCCTGCCATTCGGCTTCGCAGAGGCGCAGGGCCAGCCCGGCGTAGACGCGCGCGGCCACGTGGAGCTCTGTAGTCGGGACATGCTCGTCGTCCGCGTGGGCCACGGCCAGCGATCCCGGTCCGAAGACGACCGACGGGATCCCGGCGGCCTGGAGGATGGCGGCGTCGGTGAAGGCCGCGAGGACGGTGCAGGCGGCGGGCCGTCCGGTCACCCGCGCCGCGGCGGCGGCAAGGGCACGGACCAGCGCGTGGTTTTCGGGAATCGCGAGCGGCGGATGGGGGATGTGCTCGAACTCGGGCTCGTGGACCACCTCCGCGGCGCCGGGCCCCAGCGTCTGCGCCACGACCGCCTCGAGATCCGCCCGGATCTGCTCGGGACTGTCGCCCGGCAGCCACCGCTTCTCAATCTGAAACGTGCAGCGATCCGGGACGACGTTCCGGCTGACGCCGCCCTGGATCGTGCCGATATTGTAGGAGGGGCTTCCCAGAAGGGGGTGTGTCCGATGCCGCTGTGAGTTCCCCAGGTGGTCCTCCAGAGCCACAATGAGCCGGGCCGCCTGCACGATGGCGTTGACGCCCCGCTCGGGCGTGGCGCCGTGGGCGGCGCGGCCCCGCACCGTGATGCGGTAGCGGTCGACGCCCTTGTGGGCGGTGACGATCTCCAGAGCCGTCGGCTCGCCGACGACCGCACAGGAGGCGCAGGCGCCGGTGCGGACCGCCTCGCGCGCGAGGGCGGCGGTGCCCAGATTCCCCGTTTCCTCGGCGGCCACGGCGGCCAGTACGATCGGCCGGGGCGGGCGCACCCCGGCGCGGCGCAGGGCGACCAGCGCGGCGGCCATCGCCGCCAGACCGCCTTTCATGTCCGCGGCGCCCCGTCCCCACAGCCGCCCGCTGCTGACCTCGGCTGCAAACGGCGGCCGGACCATCGACGACGACGGCGGAACGGTGTCCATGTGTCCGTTGAACAGCAGCAGAGGTGGGCCGTCGCGCTCGCCGGGCAGGGCAGCCAGCAGGTTCGAGCGGTCGGCCGAGACAGGCTGCCGCATCACGGCGAAGCCTTCCCCGGTCAGGAGGTCGTCGAGAGCGCGGGCGACGCCGCCCTCCCAGCCGTGCTCCGTCCCGAAGCTGGGGATGGCCACCAGGCGCCGGGCCAGGGCGGTGACCTCGTCGGGGTCGACGTACGCCTCGACCCGGTCAACGGTCAGCCGGTGCATGCCGTCGCCCCCACGCCCCCGGCCTACTCGCGGTACCGGCGGGCCCACTCTCCGCCCGTCCAGGTCTGCCAGCGCTGCGGGGTGATCTTGATCAGGTAGCGCGGACGCCCCATGGTGCGCTGCGCATACTCGGGTCCCCGCTCCCCCATATACCGACGCGAGAGCCTCACCGCGAGGGCCCTGAGCCGCGGGCTGTCGTCGGGCGCCACCGGACCCTCGAGGATCTCCGCCGTCCCCTCGACCAGGACGCGCGTGTGCTGCAGGTGCAGGTCGTCGGCGACGTGAAATGCCACCGCCGGGTTGTGCCGGATGTGCTCCACATAGGCCGACCGCTCCCTGGCCACGATGTAGAAGACGCGCTCGGCAGGATCGTACTCGTACCAGACAGGGACCACGTAGGGAGTGTTCTGCGGGGTCACGGTGGCGAGCCGCCCGTTCCACGGCTGCTGGAGGAACGCGGTCATCTCGGCTTCGGTCAGCCTCCCGAACCTGTCGGGAGGTCCCGCCGCCTTCTCAGAGGCGGGTCCTGGTGCCGTGCTCATCAATGCGATCCTCCACACCCGTGATGGCTCCGCTCTCCATGGCGCGTACCATCGCCGCGGCCACCCCGACTGCGTGGACGCTGTCGGCCAGCGGCGCCAGCGCCGATGGGGTGCGGGAGGCGACGCAGCCCACGAAGTGCTCGAGCTCGGCGCGCAGGGCACCGGCCGCATGCCCGCCGACGCGGGGGACGACGAAGAGGTCGGGGGCATACGGGCCCTCGCGACTCCAGATGGACAGCCCACCCCCGTCGTCCAGGCGGGCGATCCCGGCCTCGCCGACGACTTCCACCGCCCCCACCCGGGTCCCCGGCCGCTCAGGCGGCAGGGTGTTGGCGGGGTAAGAGGCAGGAAGGATGAAGTGGCTCTCCACGACCGCCGTGGCGCCGTTGGCCAGCCAGAGCAGGCCGCAGAGGATGCGCGGGCTCTCCTCCCCGGGCAGGACGTGGCCCGCCGCCGCCACCCGCGTGACCCGCTGCCCGGTCAGCCACAGCACGAGATCGACGTCGTGGATCGTGGCGCGCAGCGCCGGGTGGACCCCGATGCGGCCGAACCAGTCGCCGCTGATGTACCGGGCGCTGCGCACGTGGAGGACGCGGCCGAGCCCTCCGGCCTGGACCGCCTCGGCAAGTCGGCGGTGCGGGAGGCTGAACCGGAGGATCGTGCCCACCATCGCCACCTGCCCGGTGCGCCTGGCCGCCTCCTGGACTGCCAGCGCCTCCGCGATGTTCAAAGCCACGGGCTTCTCCACCAGGACGTCCCACCCGCGCTCCATGGCGGCTACGGCCTGGCGCGCGTGTTGATCCTCGGGGGTCGCCAGGACCACCGCGTCGAGGTCGGCCTCCCGGAGGCACGCGTCGAAGGAGTCGAACGCCGCCACGCCCCCCAGCGCCCCGGCGACCTGCCGCACCCGCTGCGGATCCACATCGCAGACCGCATCCAGCCGGACCCCGGGGAGCGCGGCCAGGACCTCGGCGTGGAGGTGGCCGAAGTTCCCGACCCCCACAACGCCGACCCGGACGAGGCCATCAGGCGTCACGGTTGCAGCCGCGGATCGAGGTAATCGCGCATGCCGTCGCTGAGGAAGTTCAGCGCCAGCACCGAGAGCATGATGAACAGGCCGGGGAACAGCGAGATCCACGGCGAGATGGGCAGGAACTCCTTTCCTTCATTGAGGATCGTCCCCCACGACGGTGTCGGCGGCTGCACGCCGACCCCCAGGTAGCTCAGCGCCGACTCGATCAGGATCGCATAGGACAGCGAGACCGCGATCTGGACGACCATGGGCGACAGGACGTTGCGCAGGATGTGGCGCGTCATGATGGTCCAGGCGCCGGCACCGATCGCTTCTGCCGCCTCCACGTACGTGAGCCCCCTCTCCGCCATCACGCTGGCCCGCATCACGCGGAAGAACAGCGGGGTGTAGACGACCGCAATGGCGACCACCACCGTCGTCGCGCCGGCTCCGAGGACGGCCGAGATCCCCAGCGCCAGCAGCACGGAGGGAAAGGCGAAGAAGACGTCCATGAAGCGGCCCAGCAACTGGTCGAGCCCGCGCCCCACGTAGCCGGCCAGCAGGCCCAGCAGCCCGCCGGCCAGGGCGGCGATGGTGATGGACAGGCCGGCGATCCCCAGCGATACCCGGACCCCGTAGACGACCCGGCTGAACAGATCGCGGCCGAACCGGTCCGTCCCGAACAGGTGGGCGCCAGACGGTGCCTGGAACATCCGCTGCGCATCGATCGCAATGGGGTGGTAGGGCGCGATGACCGGCGCGAAGGTGCCCATTACGACGAAAACCAGCAGGATCAGCGCACCGGCGGCGAACAGGGGGTTCTGGCGGGCGCGCCGTGCCCAGACCCCTCCCGGCGCCCGCCGCGGGGCAGGCGTCCCGACGGGCCGGTCTGCGGCCGGGCGGAGGACGCGGAGCATCACCCGTACTGGATCCGCGGGTCGATCACGGCGTAGAGGAGGTCCACGAGGAAGTTCAACATCATGAACAGCGCCGCGCCCAGCAGAATACTCCCCTGCACCACAGGGTAGTCCCGCTGGAAGATCGCGTCCAGGAGTAGCCGGCCAACCCCCGGCAGGTTGAAGACGTCCTCGATCACGACGATGCCGCCGAGGATGTAGCCCATCTGCACCCCGGCCACGGTAATGACGGGAATGAGCGCGTTCCGCAAGGCGTGGTGGGACACCACCCGCGGCTCCCGCGCGCCCTTGGCCCGCGCCGTCCGGATGTACTCCCGGCCGAGCACATCCAGCATCGCGGACCGCGTCATCCGGCTGATCATGGCCGCCGTGGCCGTCCCCAGCGTCAGGGCCGGCAGGGCGATGATCTCCAGGTTCGTCCAGGGGTCCTGCCGCAGCGACACCCACTGGAGCGACGGCATCCACTGCAGGTGAATGGAGAACAGCAGGATCAGCAGCGTCCCCTGCCAGAACGCCGGGACCGAGAGCCCCAGCGTCGAGATGAACCGGATGGCGCTGTCGAAGGTCGTGCCGCGGCGCACAGCGGCCAGCACGCCGAGGGGGACGCCCAGCACCAGCGACCAGGCCACGGCCAGCACGGCCAGCTCCGCCGAAACCGGCAGGCGCGAGAGGAACAGCGAGAGGACGGGGCGGTTGCTGCGCCAGGAGTTCCCCAGATCACCCCGCAGCAACCCGGCCATCCACTCCACGTACTGCACGTACCACGGCCGGTCGAGCCCGAAGAATTCCCGCAGGCTCCGGATCGTCTCCTCGCCCACCAGGGCGCTCTGCCCCAGCAACTGCTCTACCACGGTGCCCGGGATCAGCCGCATCATGATGAACACGATGACGCTGACCCCGAGCAGCGTGGCCGCCATGGCGGCGAGCCG
This sequence comes from Candidatus Fervidifonticultor sextus, assembly GCA_031459875.1. GTDB lineage: Bacteria > Sysuimicrobiota > Sysuimicrobiia > Sysuimicrobiales > Humicultoraceae > Fervidifonticultor_A > Fervidifonticultor_A sextus. The sequence continues at coordinate 36,139 of JAVKHQ010000020.1, forward strand.
GCGCAGGACGTACGCGCGCACGCGGTGCGCCTACTCTTCGATCCAGACGTCCCTCAATCCGAACAGGAACCCTGTCGGGTACGGCCGGAACCCCTTGACCTTCCGGTTCATGCTGTAGAGCAGGTTCGGCGCGTACAGCGGGATGCTGATGGGATCCTCAGCCATGATCATCTGGATCCGGTCGTAGATGGCCTTGCGCCGGTTCCGGTCCAGCGTCGTGCGCCCCTCGTCCAGGAGCCGGTCCACCTCGGCGTTGTTCCACCGGCGGAAGTCCACGCCCTTGGGCGGCGTGTGGTAGTGCCGGTAAAAGGCCTGATCGGGATCGATGAAGCCGCCCCACTCGTTCATGGTGGGCACGCTCTGGCGCGCGATCCAGTCGCGGATCCACACCCCGATGTCCACGGTCTCCACCCGCACGTCGAAGCCGACTTCCTTCAGGTTGTCGGCGATCACCTGCACCGAGGCGATCAGCGACGGGAAACCCACGATGTTGCGGATGACAAGCGGCACAGGCGGCCGCAGCCCGGCCCGCTGGAGGAACTCCCGGGCGCGGCCCACATCGCGCTTCTGGTTGGGCAGCCGGTCCCGGGGCACCGCCCAGAACTCCATGGCCGGCGGGAGCACGCCCAGGGGCTTGCCCAGCCCGTCGCCGGCGATACGCAGGACCGCCTCCCGGTCGATCCCCACGGCGATGGCCCGGCGGACATCGGGGTTGCTGGTGGGCGCCATGTCTCCCATCAGGTCGAGGACGACCCACCGGATCCCCGGCGCCTGAACGTTGTTCAGCGCGCGGAGATGGCGGACGAGGTTGAAGTTGACGCCGCTTTCGAACTGCGCCATGTCGATCTGACCGGTGCGCAGGCCGGCCACGATGGACGACTCGTCGGGAACGGCCTGGAAGGTGATCCCGTCCAGGTAGGGCTTGCCGCGATCCCAGTAGTCCGGGAACCGCCGGAGCACCAGGAGGCGGTTGGGCTCGAAGGCCTCGACCACAAACGGACCGGTGCCGACCGCGGCGTGCTGGAGTTCGCGGCCTGTCCTGACCGCGTCCTTGGGGATGACGGCGTTGTACTTACCCGCCACGTTGACCAGGAACGTGGCCGTGGGCTCGTGGAGGACGAAGCGCAGCGTGTGGCGGTCGATGATGTCGATGCTCTTGATCATGACCAGGTCGCCGCGCCCCCCCGACCCGGTCCGGGGGTCCATGACCCGCTCATAGCTGAACTTGACGTCCTCGGCGTCCATCTCCTTGCCGTTGTGGAACCTGACGCCGCGCCGGAGGTGGAAGATGTACTCGGTGGCCGAGCGCTCCTCCCAGCGCTCGGCCAGTTGCGGTTTGGGGACCAGGTCGAAGTCCACCCACACGAGGGTCTCGTAGAAGAGGAACTTGCGCCGCTGGTAGATGTCGGCACCCTCCAGGTGGGGCTCGATGCTGGCCGGCAGGGCGGCGCTCGCGAAGGTGATCCGGCCGCCGCGGCGCGGGGTCCCCGCGGCGGGCGCCGCCTGGGCGCTCCACAGGCGGTAGGATGACAGCACGCCGCCGGCGGCCAGACCCAGCCCGGCGGTGCCGGCGAGCCTGAGGAACTCGCGGCGCTTGAGATCCCGCCCTTCCTGCCAGGGTTCGTCCATGACTGCCTCCCTCCTCATCCAGGTCGCTTGACAGCGAGCCATGCTGCCCTGATTATACGTCTTCGTCGCCACGTCAGCGATCCACGTGGGAAGAAGACCGGTCGGCGTGGAAACCGGGGGTGTGGACAACCGCCGCCTGGAGGCCACCTGGACGTACCACAACCACACCAAGCACTCGCCTGCCAGCGTCCGCACGGGGGGCTATGGGCTGGACTGGGCGAACCAGCCGCTCCCGTACAAGATCTACTCGACGCTGGAGCCCCTGGCGTTGCCGCAGGACCTGTCGTTCCCCAGGACGGCCGCGCTGGACGCGATCGCGGCGGGCGAGGCGGCGACGCCGGGGACGGCCCGGATGCCGGATCTGCGGACGCTGGCCGGCCTCCTCTATCTCTCAGGCGGGATCACCAAGCGCATCCGGCTCTCCTGGGGATCGATGGACTTCCGGGCAGCGGCGTGCACCGGTGCACTCTACCACATCGAGATCTACCTCGTCTGCGCAGACCTGCCGGACCTGCCGGCCGGCGTCTACCATTTCGGCGTGCACGACTTCGCGCTGCGGCGGTTGCGCACCGGCGACTTCCGGGCGGCGGTGGCCGAGGCGACGGGATCCGAACCGTCGGTGGCCTCCGCTCCGGTCGTCGTCGTCCTGACGACGACCTTCTGGCGGAACGCCTGGAAGTACCGTGCCCGGGCCTACCGTCACGCGTTCTGGGATTCGGGGACGATCCTGGCCAACTTCCTGGCCGCCTCGGCCGCGTACCGTCTCCCGGCCCGGGTGGTGTGCGGGTTTGCCGACGCGGAGGCAAACCGCCTGCTGGATCTGGATACGCAACGCGAGGTGGCGGTGGCGATGGTGGCCCTTGGGCGCGACGGACCTGCCCCGTCGGCGGCCCCGGAGATCACGCCGCTGGGCCTGGCCACCGTCCCGCTGTCGGGCACCGAGGTGGACTTCCCGGCGATCCGGGCGATGCACGCGGCGTCGTCGCTGCAGTCCGCCGGCGAGGTGCAGGCGTGGCGCGCAGGCGGGCCCCCGCGATCGTCCAGAGGCCCCGCAGCGTCTCTGGTCCCCCTCCAGCCCCTCCCCGACTTTGTCCTGCCCCCTGACCCGCTCAGCCGCGTGATCGTCCGACGGGGGTCGAGCCGCCGGTTCCTACGGGAACCGATCCCCTTCGCGCATCTCTCGACCATGCTCGACCGAGCCACGCGCGGGATCCCCGCGGACTTCCTCGAGCCTCCCGGGACCATCCTCAATGACCTCCACCTCATCGCCCACGCCGTGGACGGACTGCCATCCGGCGCGTATGCGTTCCGGCGCGAGGCCAGCGCCCTCGAGCCGATTAGGGAAGGCGATTTCCGCCGGCATGCGGGCTACCTGGCGTTGGAACAGCCCCTGGCCGCTGATGCCAGCGCGAACGTCTACTTCCTCGCGGACCTGGCGCCGATTCTGGAGCGTTTCGGGAACCGCGGCTATCGCGTCGCGCAGCTGGAGGCGGCGATCATGGGCGGGCGGCTGTACCTGGCGGCCTACGCGCTGGGGCTGGGCGCCACGGGCCTCACCTTCTACGACGACGACGTCACCGAGTTCTTCTCCCCTCATGCGGCGGGAAAGAGCGTGATGTTCCTGACCGCGCTCGGCGTACCCGCGAGGCGCGGGCGCCGCACGTAGTCAGGCCCGGGGAAGCGCCACCGGCACGTGCTCGACGTACTTCATCCCCGCGCCCGTGATCAGCAGCAACACCCGGTCCTCCGAGCCGATCGCCCCCCGCCCGCGCAAGTGCGGCAGCGCCGCCACCGTGGCCGCTGCCTCGGGCGCCGCGAACACCCCCTCGGAGGACGCCAGGTCCCGCATGGCCGCCAGGATCTCGCCGTCGGTCACCGCCAGGGCGATCCCGCCGCTGTCCCGCACGGCCTGGAGCATCAGGTAGTCGCCGATGGCCGCGGGCACGCGCAGGCCAGTGGCGATGGTGTGGGGGCGCTCCACCGGCTCGGCGTGGGTCTTGCCCTGCTCAAAGGCGCGGACAATGGGCGCGCAGCCGGCTGCCTGCACCGCGATCATCCGGGGTCGCGGCGGTCTGACCCACCCCAGTTCGACCATCTCGCCCACGGCCTTCCAGATGCCGACGAGCCCGGTGCCGCCGCCGGCCGGGTAGACGATCACATCGGGCAGATTCCAGTCCAGGGCCTCGGCGATCTCATAGCCCATGGTCTTCTTGCCCTCGACGCGGTAGGGCTCGCGGAGGGTGGAGAGGTCGAACCAGCCGCGCTGGGGGGCCAGCGTGCGCACCACCCGCCCGGCGTCGTGGATGAGCCCGTCGATGCTGTAGACGTGCGCGCCGTAGGCGACGCACTCGGCCTTGTTGATGATCGGTGTGTCCTCTGGCATCACGATGTGGGCCTCCAGCCCGCCGCGCGCCGCGTAGGCGGCCAGCGCCGCGCCGGCGTTCCCCGCGGTCGGCATCGCCACGGCCCGCACGCCGAGTTCCCGCGCGCGCGAGACCGCAGCGCACAGGCCGCGCGCCTTGAAGGTCCCGGTGGGGTTCTTCCCCTCGTCCTTCAACCACAGCGTCCGGAGGCCGTACCGGCCGGCCAGGCGCGATGCCTCCAGGATCGGAGTCATCCCCTCGCCGAGACTCACGATACTCGCCGGATCGCGGATCGGGAGCACCTCGTGATACCGCCACATGTCTGGACGCCGGTCGCGCAACGCCTCGCGAGGCAGTGCGCGCTTCAGGCCATCCAGGTCGTAGCGCGCGTAGAGCACCTTGCCGCACTCGGAGCACGTGCCCGCAAGCCGGTCCGCGTCGAACCGGGTGCCGCATACGGTACACTCCAGGTGGCTCAGGAAGCTGAAGGCCATCACCGTGCTGGGGGAACCAGCGTGAATCCCTGCTCCACAAAATGTTCATCGAACGCAAACGCCTGTAGCACCCCGCGCAGGCGCATCAGCTCAAAACTCACCCAATCGACCAGGCTGACATCGCGCCGGCCGGCGGCAAGGAGGGCCGTCATCGCCATGTCATGCAGGCGCTCTTCCACCCACACGACGTCGAGCACAGGAATGACATCGTCCCTCAGGACGCGCACTGCAGGCGGACCCAGACGTCGCTGAGTGAGGGCAACGGTTTCGACCAGCACGTAACTGTGTGTGACCAGGGGGACACGCTGCTCGATGAAGTCCTGCCAGCCCGCGGCCGCCGGGGCGTGAAATCCGTCGTCGCGGTCCAGGATCGCGTACAGCCCAGAGGTATCAACGAAGGTGCTCATGGTGAGACTGGTAGGCTGCTTCCAGGTACTCATCGTGCTTCACACTGATGTCGCGGTGGCCGGAGGCGAAACGTCCCACCGCCTGAATCGCGCGGCGCCGGCGTTCTTCCCACGGGATATCGCCGGCGGATCGCACCAAGACGTCGACTGCCTCGCGGATCAACTCGGCCATGGAGACACCGCGCTCAGCCGCCAGCTCCCGCAACCGGCGCATCTGCCCTTCGGTGAGCTGTACTTGGGTGCGTTTCATGAGCAAACTACCCGGCGCCTGATACCATCATGTTGTTTCATATGTTATCATAGTGCATAAAGACCGACACGTCGACTGGGGATTGCCGGATGCTGGGGGTGTTCTCATGACCGTCAAGGAGTTGCTGCTGGACCACCTCGCATGCACCTTCGAGAAAGAGACCTGGCAGCCGCCCCTGTCGATGGCCGTCGATGGGCTCACAGCGAAACAGGCCGCCTGGAAACCGTCGCCGGAGCGCCACTCGATCTGGCAGATCGTGCGGCACATCATCCTCTGGAAGCAGGGTGTCCTGGACGCCTGGGACGGCCGCGTGCCCGACGAGGGGTCGCTCGAGCGCGCCGACTGGCAGGAAGTCTCGGGCGACGACGCGGCCTGGCACGCAGACGTGCGAATGCTGCACGAGGTCACGCGGAAGCTCAAAGAGCGGGTGCAGGCGCTGGATGACGCAGGCCTGGGCCGCATGACACCGACGTACAGGGGCTACCCGGATCAGCCGGTCGCGGTCCGGATTGCACGGATGGCGACCCACGACATCTACCACGCGGGGCAGATCCGGTACCTGCGTGCGCTGCAGGGAGTGTGATAGCCTAAGCGCGCCAGTGCCTCGGGCAGCACGCGCCCCGTCGCCTGATGCGGTGCCGCGATCCCCAACACAGACGCCGGGATCGCATGCCGGCTGCGAGGGGTCTGGGGTACCAGCCGATCAGTGCAATAATGAGAGAAGTGCCGCGACCCGTGGAATTCTCATCCGTCACCCTCGATTGTACGGAGGAACCCTATCGACCTTCGAAGCATGCTGCTCTATGGCCTGAACGCCACGCATAGACGGGCCCGCCTGTGCGTGGAGGATCTTGACGAGGATGAGGCACGGCGTTCGCCGACCGGCGGCCTCAGCCCCGTCGTGAAGAACAACGCCGGACGAACAGGCTTCGGGATTTCATCGCCGGGTCGGCCATGAGGATGGCGAACACCGCCAGCGGATGGGCCACCGCCAGTACCGCGATCCGCAGCAGTGCGGCGCGAGAGTCCTCCCTGGCTCCCAGGCGGCGCCACCCACGGTCACTTCCCGCCGGCCGGGGTCGCCGCCGCCTCCGCGCGGGCCGCCGCGAGTTGGGCGATGCGGCCGCGCGGGGCCAGGGCGGTGGCCGCGAGCCCCGCCGCGGCGGTGACGAAGGCAATGATGAAGACCCCCCGGATCGCGCCGGCGAGGGCGGTCCGCAGGACGGCATCAAGCCCCGCCGCCGCCGACGTGCGGACCAGTGGGTCGAGCAACCGGTTCAGGGAGACCGCCGCGGGATCGGTGCCTGCGGCGGCCAGGGCGCCGGCCAGACGCAGGCTGAGGACCAGTCCCATCACGCTGACGCCCACGGCGCCTCCGATGCTGCGCATGAACTGCAGCGTCGAGGTCGCGGTGCCCAGATCGTGCCGGGCGACGGCGGTCTGCACGGCGATCATCAACGACGGCACCGAGAGCCCCATCCCGATCCCCATCAGCGCCAGGCTGGCCAGCAGGAACCCGTGGCCGGTCTGCTCGCCGATCTGCGCCATGAGGAAGGTGCCGATCGTCAGCGACGCCATCCCGGTCACCGCCACCAGCCGGTAGCCGACGACCAGCAGCAGCCGGCTGCCGATGATGCTGGCGGTCACCCACCCGAGCATCAGCGGCATGAGTGTGGCACCGGCGGCGGTGGCGCTGGCCCCCATCACCGCCTGCACGAAGAGCGGCACGAAGGCGACCCCACCGAACACGGCACACCCCGCGAGCACGCCGTGGGCGCTGGCGGCGGCAAAGAGCCGGTCGTGGAACAGGCGCAGCGGCAGGACCGGATCGACGGCGGCCCGCTCCACGCGCCACAGCAGCGCCAACGCACCCGCCGCAAGGACCAACAGCAGGCGCCCCGCCGTCGTGCGCACCTCGAACAGTCCCAGCAGCAGCGCCGCCACGCCCATCGACAGGAGGATCGCCCCGGCGTAATCGACCGAGACGGCGCCGGCCGGGCGCGCCTCGTCTACCCAGACGAACCAGATGAGCGCCGCCGCCAGCAGCCCGGGCACGAGGTTGATGTAGAAGATCCACCGCCAGGAGACCTGGTCCACCAAAAAGCCGCCGAGCAGCGGGCCGACGATGGACGAGATGCCCCACACGCCGGCGAAGACCCCCTGAATCCTGGCACGCTGCTCGAAACTGAACAACGCGCCGACGATGACGAACGCCAGCGGCAGGACCCCTCCGGCGCCCAGGCCCTGCACGATGCGGAAGGCGATGAGCTGAGCCATGCTCTGGGCCAGACCGCACAGCAGCGACCCGGCCAGGAACAACCCCATCGCCACCAGGTAGACCGGCCGCCGACCGTACAGGTCGGAGAGCTTGCCGAAGATCGGAACGGTAGCCGTGGCGGCCAGCATGTAGGCCGAGAACACCCAGCTGTAGATATCCAGGCCGCCGAGCTGGCCCACGATGGTCGGCATCCCGGTGGCGACCACGGTGGCCTCCATGGAGGCCAAAAAGAGGCTCAGCATGACGCCCAGCGTGATCAGGACCTTGGAACGGTTCACCCGACGACCTCGCGGAACACCCTCAGGAAGTTCAGGCCCAACAGTTTGCGAAGCTCCGCTTCGTCAAACCCCCACCGCGCCAGAGCGATCGTCAGGTTGGGCCAGTCACCGAAGTTCGTATAGCCGGTCAGGCGGTAGTCCGGCGTGAGGCGGTGCTCCTCACGGCGGAACCCCGTCCAATCGAACGCCCCCGGGCGAGACAGCGGCATCGTCTCCGGGTAGGCAACCAGGGAGTCGGTGCCGGGGCCGGGGCCGGCCTTGTCGGTGCCGATCCCGACGTGGTCGATCCCGCAGACGTTGACTAAGTGCTCGACGTGACGGCAGAAGTCGTCGAGGGTGACCTCCCGAGCCTCGGAGAGAAACCCGGGGATGACCACCACCCCGAAGAACCCGCCGCGGTCCGCCACCGCCCTGGCCAGTTCGTCGCTCTTCCCGCGGTCGTGGTAGCAGATGGCCTTGCTGCTCGAGTGGGAAATGACGATCGGGGCGCTGGACACTTTCAAGGCATCCCATCCCACCTGCTCGCTGCAGTGGCTGACATCGACCAGGATCCTGGCCTCGTTGAGGCGCCTGACCACCTCGCGGCCGAAGTGGGACAGCCCACCCTGATACGCCTCGGTGCAGCCGTCGCCGACCAGGTTACGCAGGTTGTAGGTGAGCTGCACCATGCGCACGCCGAGGTCGCGAAAGACGTCCACCCTGTCCAGGTCGTCGCCGAACGGCGTGGTGTTCTGAAAGTCCAGAACCAGCCCCCACGTCCCGTCGCGGTGGACCCGCTCGATGTCCGCCGCCCTGCGCACCAGGGTCAGGTCGCCCCCCAGGGCGTCGACGTAGGCGTACGCCTCTGCGATCCGTCGGGAGGCCTGCTCGAACGCATCGCCGGGCCGCATCCCTCCCGAGTAGGTCCCGCAGGCCACGGTGACGCCAGACGTCCGCCACAGCTCCCGATACGCGCGGCGGGCCTCCTCGGAGGTCTGGAGTTCGCGGACCGCCATCGCCGCCATCAGCGGCTCCACCTCGTCCCGCGCCCTCCCCTGGAGGGCGGCCTCGGCCAGCGCCGTCCGCATCTTCTCCGTGAACAGGAACCCGCGGGTCACCGGCGGTTGCTGCGCGTCGATGACCAGCGCCTCTGTGTGGAGCCGACGGGCCTCCTCGGGGGTCAGGCTTGGGGTCGGGCGCCTCATATGAGCCTCCACTGGGACAGCAGGTCGCTCCCATCCACCCGGCCTTCGGCTCTGAGCTTCAGCAGGTGCGCATAGACCGACCGCGCGGCCAGCGGATGAAGGGACGGGGGCACATCAGTATAGATGCGCGACACCAGGTCGGGAATCCTGGCGGGTCCCTGCCGCAGGGCCTCCAGGATCTGTTGCTCGCGCATCCGCCGGTGTGCCAGGTACTCTGCGATGACCGCGGCGGGCTCATCGAGGGGCTCCCCGTGCCCGGGGTAGATCCGCGCGATGGCGCGCTGCCGCAGCCGCTCCAGGGAGCGGAGGTAGGCCGCCATATCGCCGTCGGGCGGAGCGATGACCACGGTCGAACCGCTCATGATCAGGTCCCCGGAGAACAGCGCCTGCTCCTCCCGAAGGAAGAAGCACACATGGTCGGAGGCGTGTCCGGGCGTGTGGATGACCTCCACCGTCGCGCTCCCCCGGACCAGGACTTCCCCGTCGTGCAGCGTGAGCGGGTAGGCCAGCACCGACGCCCCCGTCGCCCGCGCCAGATGCGCGGCCCCCGGTGCGTGGTCCGGGTGGGAGTGGGTGAGGAGGATCCGGCTGACCCTCTCGCGGCCCAGGGCCGCCATGATGGCCTCGATGTGCCGGGGGTCGTCGGGGCCGGGGTCGATGACCGTCACCTCGCCGGTCCCGACCAGGTACGTGTTCGTCCCGGGGCCGGTCATAGGAGAGGGGTTGGGGGCGGTGACCCGGCGAATGAGGGCAGAGAGCCGCCTCGCGAGCATTGTGTTTCCTCCAGACGAGAGTTACGGCCTGATGTCTAAAGTGTCCGGCATCTGGGAAGATACCCAGCGAAGCCTCCGATAAAGGCAAACCCGCCGCGAGGTGGGGACGCAAAGCCACAGGACCCCTCTGGGGTCGGCTGGGTTGCCGAAGAGGGTTTCGTTGCCAGCGGCGAAATCCTCTTGCTTCTTTTTGGCCCGCAGAGGGGGATGCGCAATGACCGTCGAGAGCATGCTCGCCGAAGCCACCGGACTCGTTGACGTCCAGTGCCCGTGGCCGGAGGGGCATCCACGGCGTGTGGCCGGATACTGTGCCCACCTGGCTTCGGCGGCTGCTCTCGACGGGATCGCCACGGCGACCCTCGTCAAGGCCGCCCTCCTCCACGAAATCGGCAAACTGGGTATCTCCGAGCAGGTCCTGCGCAAGGCCGACCGGCTGACCCAGGAGGAGTACGCGGAGGTCAAACGTCACCCCGTCCTGGGCGCCGAGATGTGCCGGCCGCTCCCTGACGGCGAGGCCATCGCGGCAATCGTCCGCAGTCACCACGAACACTGGAACGGCGAAGGCTACCCCGATGGTCTGGCCGGGGAGGCGATCCCGCTCGGCGCCCGGATCCTGGCCATCGCCGACGCCTATGACACCCTGACGATGGACCGACCGTGGCGGCCGGCCTACACGCCGGAGGAGGCGCTGCAGATCCTCTGGTTTGGGGCCGACACCCAGTGGGACCCCCGGCTGGTCGAACTGTTCGATCGGGTGGCGCGCTCGCGGTTCCTGACGGGCGCCCCGGTCTCCGGCAGCGCCGCCTAGCGCCTACTCCAACCGCTCCAACAGCGCCCTGGCCTCTCGGGCTGCCGCGCTGGTCGGATCCAGTTCGACAGCGCGCTCCAGGGCCTGCCGTGCCTCCGTGAGCCGGCCGGCCTTCCACGCCGCCCGTCCCATCCAGAGGTGCGCGCTGGCGGAGCCCGGCATCACCGCGGCGGCCTGCCTGAAGCGGCCGATGGCGGGCCCGTACCAGCCCGTCGAATAGAGCTGGTAGCCCTCGCGCATCAGCTTCTCGAAGTACTTCCGGGGGGGATGCGTGGGCCCGTCAGCGGCCGGTGACGGTGTGACCCTCGGTGCGGGACGAGGCCGCGCCCGGGGCACCGGTGTGGGTGTGGCGCGGGCGGAGGCCGGCCGGCTCGATGGAGTCTCCACCTTCCGGGTGGGTTCGACGTGGCGGGCGGGTCCGACCTTGGGGACGGTGGCTTTGAAGACGGGGCCACCCGCCGACGGCGCAGAGACCGGCAGCCCCGGTGCCGCGCGCTTATCGGCCCGGATCTGCGCCACCGGAGCCTGCTGGATCAACCTGGCAAACGCGTCCAGGGGCCCGGGGCCGGCGGCCAGGAAGCCCAGGACGATCAGCGCGCCCGCGAACTGGACAGAGAGGACCCAGGCAGGCGCCGTCCTCGCACAACGCCGCCTCTCGGCGTCCGGCCCGTCACCCTGCCGCGTCCCCATCGCTTCAGAGAGGGTTCTTCCCATCTTCGTCAGGCGGGAGTCCTGCTCGGGGCCTACCGGAGGACCCGACCCGGCAACGCGAAGGCGGCAGCGGCCAGGTCCGCGATGTGCCGGCCGATGGCCAGCGAGGCCGTGGCCGCCGGCGAGGGCGCGTTCAGCACGTGGATGGCGCGCGGTGCCTGCACGATGTGGAAGTCGTCCAGCAGCCGGCCGTCGGGGGCGACCGCCTGGGCCCGTACCCCGGCCCCGCCGCGGGTCACATCCTCCGGGCGGAGATCGGGGACCAGGCGCTGGAGGGCCCGGACGAACGCTCTGCGGGACAGCGACCGGTAGACTTCGGAGAGCCCCGTCTGCCAGTAGCGAGCGGCCATGCGCCAGAAGCCGGGAAAGGCCAGGGTCGCCGCGATGTCGGCGGGCCGGATGTGTCGCCACGAGTACCCTTCTCGGGCCAGCGCCAGCACGGCGTTGGGCCCGGCTTCCACCTCGCCGGAGACGGTCCGTGTGAAGTGCACCCCCAAAAACGGAACCTCCGGATCAGGAACCGGATAGATCAGCCCGCGCACCAGATCCCGGCGCTGTGGGCGCAGCAGGTAGTACTCTCCCCGGAATGGGACGATGCGGACCTCGGGTGTGATCCCGGTCATCTGCGCGATGCGGTCGGCGTGCAGGCCTGCGCAGTTGATCACCCAGCGCGAACGGATTTCGCCTCCGCCCGCCTGCACGACGAACCCGTCGGCAGACGGCCTGATGGCCGTCACCGGGGTGGCGGTCCGGATCGAGGCGCCGCGCTGCCGCGCCGCCTCGGCCAGGGCCCGGGCGACCCGGCGAAAATCCACGCTGGCGGTGTGCGGAGCGTAGAGTGCCCGCAGGCCCGCTGCGTGCGGCTCGATCTCGCGCAGGCGCTCGGGGCCGATCATCTCGAGCCCTTCGACGCCGTTGGCCCGGCCGCGCTCGTACAGATCATCCAGGCGCGGCAGCGCGCGGGCGTCGGTGGCGACGATGACCTTGCCCCACTCCGCGACGGGGATCCCCCACTCATGGCAAAATGCGCGCAGCCACCGCCTGCCGTCTGCGCACAGGCGGGCCTTGGCCGAACCGGGACGGTAGTAGATGCCGGAGTGAATCACCCCGCTGTTGTGCCCGGTCTGGTGCATGCCGACCTCGGGTTCCTTCTCGAGCACGGCCACGCGGAGGTCCGGATGCCGCGCGGTCAGGGCCGCCGCGGTGGCCAGCCCGACGATGCCGCCGCCAATGATGATCAGGTCGACCGGGTGGTCCTCCATGGACGTCAGCCCCCTACACCTTCGGACGGCGGAGAGGACAGCCCTGCCACGGCAGGAGTCGGCCGGCCCGCCGCCCAACGGTAGCGGGACCATGACCTCACCGCGCTGGACCCTGGTGGCCGCGATCGTCGGCTCCGGCATCGTCTTCCTCGACTCCACCGTCGTGAACGTGGCGCTTCCCAGCATCGGCCGGGACCTGCCCACCGCCCTTTTCGGCGTCCTGGAGGGCCAGTCGTACGTCTACAACGGCTACCTGTTGACGCTGAGCGCGCTGCTCATCCTGGCCGGGGCGCTGAACGACTACTACGGCCGCAGGCGGATCTTCGCGCTGGGTCTGGCCGGCTTCGCCGTGACCTCGGTCCTCTGTGGCCTAGCGCCGACCATGGAATGGCTGATCCTGTTCCGCATCCTGCAGGGGGCGGCGGGGGCGCTGCTGGTGCCGGGATCGCTGGCGCTGATCACCGCCACCTTCACGGGCGAGGAGCAGGGGCGGGCCTTCGGGCTGTGGGCGGGAGCGTCGGGAGCGGCCACCATCCTGGGTCCGGTGATCGGCGGCCTGTTGGTGGATGCGATCTCCTGGCGCATGGCGTTTCTTATCAACGCCCCGCTGCTGGCGTTTGCGCTGTGGGCGACGCTGGCGCATGTCGGGGAGAGCCGCGACGAGCAGGCTTCCGGGGCCTTCGACTGGCTCGGGGCATTCGTCATCGCCGTGGCAGTCGGCGGGCTGGCGTTTGGGGCCATCTACGGCCAGCAGCGCGCCTGGCGGGACCCGCTGGCGTTCGTGGTCCTGCCGGTCGGCGCGCTCGCGACGGTGGCGTTCCCCGTCCTGATGGCACGCTCGCCCAACCCGCTGGTTCCCCCGCACCTGTTCCGGTCGCGCAACTTCACGGTGACCAACCTCTCGACGTTCTTAATCTACGGCGCCCTCTACGTGACCTTCTACTACGCGCCGTTGTTCATGCAGGGTACGCTGGGCTACACGGCAGCGGCGGTCGGACTGTCCACTATGCCCGCCACACTGTTCCTGGTGTTCCTCTCGCCACGCTTCGGCGCGCTGGCCGGCCGCTACGGCCCTCGCTGGTTCATGGCGATCGGGCCGGCCATCATGGCGGCGGGGGTTCTCTGGCTGGCACGCGTGCCGGGCCATTCCGATGGGTGGGTACTCGGGCCCACGGACCTCGCGAGCCTGATCCCGCCGGCCGGCTACCTGGTGGATTTCTTCCCGGGGTTCGTGGTCTTCGGCCTCGGGGTATGCATCATGGTGGCGCCGCTGACCACCTGCCTGATGACCTCGGTGCCGGCGCGCCACTCCGGCGTCGCCTCGGCGATCAACAATGCCGTCTCCCGGATCGGCCCCCAGCTGGCGGGGGCGCTCATCTTCGTCGCGATCACGGCGAGCTTCTACGCCGGGCTGGGCGCGCGCGTGCCGGGACTGGACGTCACCTCGCCCCGCCTGCGCGGCCAGATCGCTCCACTCAACCGGCCGGCCGCCGGCGTGCCGGCCGACCAGGTCGCCGCGGCCCGCAGCGCGTCCACCGACGCCTTTCACCTAGCGATGCTGATCGGCGCCGGGCTGCTGGCAGCCGGCGCGGTCGTCAACGCGGTGGGGATAGCAAATCCGCCCCGTCGCCCCCCAACGTCCACCTGACGGGGCACCCGTCATCCCTGCCCGGGCCGTCAGGGCACAGGCACATTCGCCCTCCAGTTTGTCATAATGGGGTCGGGGCAACAGACCCCACGGGAGACCTTCAGGGAGACGACCATGCAGGAGTACCCATTCCGGCTCGGCCTGACCTTTGACGACGTCCTCCTGGTGCCGAAGCGCTCCGGCGTGACCAGCCGGACCCAGGTGGAGACCCGGTCCCTCCTCACCCGGCACATCGAGGTGGCGGTGCCCATCGTCAGTGCCAACATGGATTCGGTCACCGAGAGCGAGATGGCCATCGCCATGGCGCGGGAGGGCGGCATCGGCATCATCCACCGGTTCCTGACCGTGGAGCAGCAGGTGGCCGAGGTGCGCCGGGTCAAGCGGGCGGAGAGCATCGTCATCGAAGAACCGTACAGGTTCGGCCCCACCCGCACCGTGCGCGACGCGGTCACCTTCATGGAGGAGCACGGCTCCGCGGGGCTGCTGATCGTCGACGGCGACGGGCAACTCCTGGGGATGGTGACGGCCCGCGACCTCCTCTTCGCCGACGGGCAGGACCGGCCCCTGGCCTCGGTGATGACGCCCCGGGAGCGGCTCATCACGGCGCCCCCGGACGTCAGCCTGGAGGAAGCGCGGGCGATCCTCCACAGGCACCGCATCGAGAAGCTCCCGCTGGTGGACGAAGAGGGGCGCCTGACGGGTCTGATCACCAGCCGGGACATCCGCAGCCGCCTCAAACACCCCGACGCCACCAAGGACGCCAAGGGGCGCCTGCGGGTGGGGGCGGCGGTCGGGATCCGCGGCGACTACCTGGAGCGGGCCGAAGCCGTGGCCGCAGAGGGTGCCGACGTGCTGGTGCTGGATGTGGCCCACGGCCACACCGACGCGGCCCTGTCGGCACTGGAGCGGTTGCGCGAGCGGTTCCCCGAGGTAGACCTGGTCGCCGGCAACGTCGCCACCGCCGAAGGGACTGTCGACCTGATCGAGCGCGGTGCCGACGCCGTCAAGGTCGGGGTGGGCCCGGGCTCGACCTGCACCACCAGGATCGTCACCGGCGCCGGCGTGCCGCAGCTCACGGCGATCCTGGACTGCGCCCGTGCCGCGCGAGCGCGTGGGGTGCCGATCATCGCCGACGGCGGCATCCGCAACTCCGGCGACCTGACTAAGGCCCTGGCCGCGGGCGCCCACACGGTCATGCTGGGGAACCTCCTGGCCGGCACCGAGGAGGCGCCCGGCGCGCTCATCATCCGCAACGGCCGGCAGTACAAGACCTACCGAGGCATGGCCAGCCTGTGGGCCGCGGCCCGGCGCCACGCCCTCGACGCCCCGGTGGAAGACGAGGACATCAGCCAGATCGTCGCCGAGGGTGTCGAGGCCACCGTCCCCTACCGGGGCAAGGTGGCAGACGTGCTGGCCCAGCTCGTCGGCGGCCTGCGGTCGGGGATGAGTTACTGCGGGGCGCGGACGATCCCCGAACTCCACGAGAGAGCCGAGTTCATGCAGATCACGCAGGCCGGCATGAAGGAGAGCCTGCCGCACGATGTGGAGCCGCTCTGATGACGACGCTCATTGAGATGAAGTGCACCGCCTGTCGGGGCGGCGAGCCCACGCTGACCGACGCCGAGATCGCCGAACTGCACCCGCAGGTGCCCGACTGGCGCCTGGTCGAGCGCGACGGGATCCGGCGCCTGGAGCGTGTCTTCAAGTTCAAGACCTTCGCCCAGGCCCTGGCCTTCACCAACAAGATCGGCGAACTCGCCGAGGCCGAAGGGCACCACCCGGCGATCCTGACCGAGTGGGGCCGGGTCACGGTGACCTGGTGGACGCACAAGATCAAGGGGCTCCACCGCAACGACTTCATCATGGCGGCCAAGACGGACCAGGCGTTCGCCGCGGCGAGCGCCTCGATGCCCCCGGGCTGAGAGACCGGTCAGGGCAGCCGGAGCACGACCCAGAGCACCAGCGCCAGGAAGACCGCGCTGGTGGCCTTGTCCACGACCACGACGGCCGCCTCCTCCGCAGGCGGCGGGCCCCGTCGTACCCGACCCTTGAGGATGTCCTCGAGCGGCCCCACGACCCCCACGGCCAGCACCATCACCTGGGAGAGCGGGCTCTCGCCTGTCAGATACCTCTGCATGCCGACCCAGAGGAGCCCGAGGAAGAGAATCAGGTTGATCAGGTGCAGGATCCTGGCAACAGAGTTCATCTGTGACCTCCCGGGAGGCCATGCCTATGCCGACAAGGGCTTCCCCCCGCAGCCTCCGAATCCCCTCTCGATGTCCGAAGTCCGACGAAAGGTCATCACGGCCATCTTCGCCGACCTGGTGGGCTCAACCGAACTCACCGAGCGGCTCGATCCCGAGGAGGCGCGCGAGGTCGTCGGGCTGTTCTACACCACGGTGCAGCAGGCGGTCGAGCGGTTCGAAGGCACTGTGGCCAATCTTTTGGGCGACGCGGTCCTGGCGGTCTTCGGATTGCCGGTGGCGCACGAAGACGACCCCGAGCGCGCCGTGCTGGCGGGTCTGGCCATGCGGGACGCCATGGCCGGCCTGAATGAGCGCCTGGCCGCCGGCTATGAGGTGGACCTCGCCGTCCGCGTCGGGATCAACACGGGGGAGGTCGTGGCGGCCTCGGGCGTCACCTTCGACCGCGACTTCCTCATCGCCGATGCGGTCACCACGGCCGCGCGCATCCAGCAGGCGGTCCAGCCAGGCACCGTAGTGGTGGGCGAGCGCACCTACCGCCTGATCCGTCAGCGCTTCGCGTGCCAGGAACTGCCGCCGCTGGAGGTGAAGGGGAAGGCCGCGCCCCTGCGCGTCTGGGAGGTCGTCGCTCCCCTGGCTGTGCGACAGGAGGCCGCGGGGGTCCCCTCGCCGCTGGTCGACCGGCAGTTCGAACTCGAGGTCCTGCGCCAGCTCTTCGAGCGCAGCCGCAGCGAAGGGCTGGTCCACCTGGTCACGGTCGTGGGGGAGCCCGGTGTTGGCAAGAGCCGGCTTTTGCGCGAGTTCCTGGCCGACGCCGCCCGAACCGAGCCGCCACCGCTGGTCCTGCGCGGACGGAGCCCGGCGTTCGGCGGCCAGATCGGCTACCACGCGCTGCTGGACATCCTGCGGGAGCAAGGCGGGCTCCAGGACACCGATGCCTCCGAGGCCGTCCGCGCGAAACTGAGTGCGTGGCTGCACCGGGTGCTGCCCGATCACCCCGGCCTCCTCGACGGCCTGCTCGTGACCTTCGGGATGACAGCGGGGGCGCCGGCGGATCCCGAGCAGCTCCGCCGGGACCTCTTGGCGGCGTGGAGGACGCTGCTCTTTGGCCTGGCCGCGTCCCGACCGGTCGTTGTGGTCTTTGAGGACGTCCACTGGGCCGACGACGGGGTGCTCGACCTGATCGACTTCCTGGTCACCGGCGCAGACGGCGTCGCGCTCTACCTGGTCTGTCTGGGCCGGCCCGAACTGTTGGAGCGGCGGCCGCATTGGGGCGGAGGGCGGCGCAACGCCATGACCATCGACCTCCGGCCGCTTCGCCCGCAGCAGACCCGCCAACTGGTGGACGCCCTGGGGCCATCGCTGACTCCGCAGATACGGGAGACCATCGCCCAGCGAGCCGAGGGCAACCCTCTGTTCGCGGAAGAACTCGTTCGGATGTTTGCCGACCGTGCGGAGGCTGGCCACGTTGGGGCTGTGGACGTCACCGTCCCTGACACCGTCCAGGCGGTGATCACCGCGCGCATCGACCGGCTGCGGCCCGAGGAGCGCCGGGCCCTGCAGGCAGCGGCGGTCATCGGCCGGACCTTCTGGCCCTCGGCGGTCGCCGAACTCGCCGCCCTGTCCGTCGAAGAGGCCCGAGGCGCCATCGAGCTCCTGGTGGCCAAGGACCTGGTCGCCGGACACCAGCCATCGACCATTGCCGGCGAGACGGAGTACGCGTTCCGGCAGACCCTCACCCGCGACGTGGCGTATGGGATGCTGCCGCGCTCGCAGCGCCAGCGCGCCCACGCCCTGGCGGCCCGATGGCTGGAGGAACGGCTGGGCGAACGCGCCGAGGAGGCGGTAGAGGTCCTGGCCGAACACTTCCGCACGGCCGGCGACCACGCGAAGGCGGCGGCCTACCTGCAACGCGCCGCGGCGAAGGCCCGCCGCCTGTACGCCAACCACGATGCCATCCGCCTCTACGACCAGGCGCTGGAGGCGGCGTCGAAGGCGTCGCTGGCCGAGCAGATTCCCCGGATCGCCCTCGGCCGCGGCGAGGTACACCAGTTGCTCGGCCGGTATCCTGAGGCGCTGGCCGACTTCGAGATGGGCCTGGCCGGGGCCCAACAGACTGGAGACCGCGCGTTGGAGGTGGTGCTGGAACACCGCATCGGGTTCGTCCACCACCGCGAAGCCCGACTGGAGGAAGCCGAAGCGCACTTCACGCGCGCCGCGGAGTTGGCACGGGCGCAGGGCGACTGCCAGACGCTCGGTCTCTCGCTGGTGGACCTGGCCACGGTCAACTGGGACCGGGGCAGCATGTCGGCCGCGGACCGGATCCTCACCGATGGGATTACCCTCCTGCGGGACCTGGGCGACCGCTCGAGCCTGGCTCGCGCCCTGAACCTCCGGTGCATGCTGCACCTGGCCCTCGGCAACGGTGCCGAAGCCGTCGCGGCCGCGCAGGAGGCCCTGGTCACCGCACGCGAGGCCGGCGACCGATCCCGGGAGGCCACCAGCCTCAGCTACCTGAGCGTCGTGCACAACTGGCGGGGGCAGTCCCGGGTCGGCATCCAGTACGCGACGGCAGCGCTGGCGATCGCGGAATCCATCGGCGACCGCCGACGCATGGCCTACGCCAAGGAGTTCCTGACGCAGGCCCTGACGGACCTGGGCGAGTGGGGCGAGGGCATCCGCCTCACCCTGGAGTACCTGCCTCTGGCCTACGAGGTAACACCGCAGGAACTCCCCTTCTGCTATACGTTCCTCGGCCTGATGTACTACGAGATCGGGGTGTGGGATCGGGCCAGGGAGGCGTTCCGGACTGCCGCAACGTTTCCGACGAGCAGCCCCGGGTGGAGAAAAGTCAGCCTGATGGCGATGGCGTATGTGGCCCGCCTCGACCACGACCTCCAAGCGCTCCACCAGGTGCTCGATGAGCTCCTCCCGCTCCCGGTGGGGCAGTTTGTGCCGACCGATGGAGCGGTCATCCTCCCCGTGGCCGAGGCGCTGCGGGACGCGGGCCGCCTCGATGATCTGCCCGGGTTTCTGGCGGACCACGGACCGGTCATCGAGCGGCTGGCGGCCCCCCCACATCTGGCGGCGCTGGACTTCGCCAGGGCGCTGCTGGCGCTCCGCGACGGCGACCGCCACGCCGCCCGCGCGCACCTGGACGAAGCAGTCCGGCTGGCGGAGTCGTGCGAGCACGTCATGACGATCCGCCGGGCCCGTGAGGTGCGGCTGGAGGCGTTCAACACCGAAGAAGACCGCCAGGCGCTGCGGGGGCTCTACGCGCGCATCGCGGACGGCCTGCCCGATGACCTCCGGGAGGTCTTCCTGGCGAGCCCCCGCGTGGCGCCCATCGTCGGGGGGGTCTGAGGGCGCGCGCAGGCCCGTCCCGGTCGTGCAGCGCCGACACAGGCTGTCGGCGCCCTGCGGCCGAAGATCACGTTCGGTGGCGCCGCACCGCGAGCGCGGCCGCCAGCGCCGCGCCGCACGCCGGTGCCACGCCGGCCAGGCCAAACATCGCCGGCAGGCCCAGCATCCGCCC
>JAVKHQ010000021.1:0-48860 GCA_031459875.1 Candidatus Fervidifonticultor sextus
TGAACTCGACGAGACTATACATGGTTGGTGGCATCTTGTGAAGCCACAAGATATAGAACATTTTTCAGCATCCTGCTAGGCCGGCAGGACGCTAAATACCGATAGGGTAGCCGGCATGTTGGCAGGTACCGCCACTGCGAAGATGCCAACCGTGATAACCTCTCATTCGTCATTGATGGAAGGTACAGAGAACCGGTGAGGGAGCACTTCGACTCTCATACCTACGTCTATACCTACCGCGTGGGCGACGGTGGGTCGGTGACGTTCCAGATTCGTGATGACAATTACGCCGATAATGTGGGAGCGCTGGAGGCGGCCGTCTGCGAGAAACGCTGGTAGTAGACTAGCAGTTACCCCGATCCCTCTGGCCTCCGGGACAACGATCTAAGGCTCAACCCCTGGGCGCCTTCAACAGTTCCTCCGGGCTGACCCCCAGCGCGGGGGCCAGCCAGTGGATGTTCACGAGGCCGGTATTCCGCCTGCCCGCTCACAACTGCTCACGTAGGTCCGATCCAGTCCGGTCTCGTGGGCGAGTTGCTCCTGAGACAGACCCCGGGAGCGCCGCACCTCGCGCAGCCTGAGCCCGAACCTGATCCGTGGATCTGAAGGAGCCCGCTTCCCCACGCCTGAATTGTCGAGGGGCTCTGACTATCAGTCCACGGACGATGAGTCACGTCGCTTGATGTGCCGCGAGGCACTCTTGATGCGCCGGGCGAACTCGGACGTGGTAAGGATCACCTCCGCGTGCCCAAGCTTCGTTTCTCGATCGACCTGACGGCACCGCCGCTGAGTCTGGCGGCTCAGGCCCTGGCCGTCAGTCGAGTCCAGGAATTCGTAAAGAAGAACAGCCTGACAGTCGAGGAACGAGAGAGCGCCTACCACCGCGACTTCGCCGTGACTATCCCGGCCGACCGCGTGAATGACCTCCTGTGGGAGCTCGACCTGCAGGGTCTCCTGTATCCCACCCAGGTCATTAGCGGGAATTCCGATCTCCACGTCGGGTTGGAGGAGAGATTCTCGTGGGTGGAGTGGGTAGATGGGCAAGAGGAGGCCTACTGAAGTCGGGAACTCGAAGTGTCACCCCTCGTCTACGCGGTCGCGGGGTCTGTGGGCTGGTCGGGGCGGCTGCCGAGGACGGTGTCCGGTTTCACGGCGACCGTGAGCCCCCACGGGTGTTGTGCTTGGCCAATGCCAGCCAGGCCAGGGCACCAATGAGTCCGACAAGAGTGCAGGCGTAGTGCATGAGGTAGAAGCTTCCGTCCCTCAGGAAGGGGTTCGAGGAAGAGAAGGGCCAGAAGGGGCTGACATCGGGGTGGATGACGGCGTCGAGCAGGACGTGGGAGATCCCGCCGACTGTCCCACCGATGAGCGCGGCAGCCCAGGTGATGGGTACGACTTCCCCAACCAGCCACGCGGGCATGCCCTCCACCTGACGGAGGAGGCTCCGAAACAGCGGGTTCAGGGCGTTGAAGATGTGACGGCCAAGCACGGCGGCCAGCAGGCCGGCGAGGGTCGCACCGGCAAGGCTGTGCAGGGGCCCGTGAAGCGGGGAGGCGGAGACGAGCACCCCACGGGCTGACTCCAGGTCGATGACGATCTGGGTCAGGGTGAAGATCCGAAGGCTGAAGTGCCGGCGAGCGGAGACCTTCAGGGCAATGGCCGGGCCCAGGTGAAAGGGCGTTAGCGGCACGGGCGTACCCCGCCCTTCATGGCAACAGGGCGTCTGCCAATCGGGTTCACGGTCCAGACGCCCGCAGGACCCCTCATTCAGCTTTACGCGCCGGGGCCCGGAGTAGAGGAGCCGCCGCGAACAGCAGCCCGACGCCGATGAGATCAAAGACCATCCGGTTCTCGCGCCTCATGTGGATAGGGAGGATCGGGTTGAAGAGCACGGCAACAGCGCCCAATATCCATGTCCACACGTGACGCCCGTCCGCATAGGCGACCCAACCCCCGTAGGCGCTGGCGGCGGTGACCACCCAACGCACGAACACGTAGTACCCATATGGCCACCTGAGGAGCGCCAGGAGCAAGAGCACCGCGCCGAGTACGAGCCCTGGGCTCAGCGAGAAACGATCGTGGCGACCGCTCAAGACCGTCACCTCCTGTTGTGGCTTATCCTACCAGGGAGATCCTCCATTTCCGACCGAAGCAGGACATGCGTACGCACCTCGCGTGAGAGCAAGGCGATGAAACTGCGCGTTCTGCGGACCAGGAATCGGGAGGGGGAATCGGCTGGTGCATTGCCTGTCTGGAAAAACGCGGTGAGGAAAGCGACGAATCCAGGACTCGTGCTGAGCGAAGTTGCAGTGCTTGTCCGAGAACAGGACTACATGGTTGTCGAACACGACCATTAGATCACACAGCTCTCTTCCGTCGCCCTTCCCATTCCGAAGACCCTCGTCTGTGAAGAGTTTGGGATAGCTCCAAAGGCTAGGGAACGTGCGCCGGGCGAGCTGCGCCAGGTAGCGCTCTGATGGGGGCCGTCCAGACGTCAGGTTTTGAATACCTGCATCCAAGGATGCTGCTCCCATGTTCGCCATTCGACCCCGCATCCGGAAACAACTGTAGCCCAGGAGGTCGCAGATTCAAGTCCCGTCGGTCACCCCGGCTACGGCTGCCAACATCTCTCCGGTCGCCACGTTCCCGCTCCGGCTGATTCCCCGCATAGGTTGATCGGCCACAGGCGGGGCTGCCGCGTAAGGGAAGGCCGCCTTGCGCGTCTTCCCGCTCGTGGCCGGTCACCTACATCCCGCGGGCGGTCTATCGTGCCAGGGTTCACGGCAACTAGCTTCACGCCATATGAGATCCGACTGCTGAGCGTCGCTGCGCTTCTACGCCAAGGGGAAGCACGCGCCCAGGAGGCACGGACGCCTCTTCATACGTTTCGACGGTCACAACGGCGGTGGGCTTAAATCAGACTGCTCCGCAGCCACTCCGCGAGCGCTCGCCACCCGAACCCGATGAGCCCCGCGATGATGGCGACGATCAGCAGGACGCCCCACCGCCGGTTGAGCAGGAGCACCCAGAGCACAAAGGGCAGGGCGAGCAGACCTTCCCACAGGAGCAGGGTCCCGGTGCGGGCAATGATGCCGAATGCCCCCGCCACAAACGTCAGGACGGCCCAGCCGAAGAAGAACACCAGCGCCAGGGTGACCAGTTTGCGGACCGCGCTGTCGCGGCCCCAGATCGCGATGGCCGGCCACTGGATGAACCCGAGCGCGATTCCCAACCCCCGCCCCGTGTAGCCGAACAGCGGGCGGAGGGGGCCCGGGGCGCCCACGTCCCCCAACCGCCGGAGCATGTTCCGGAAGACCCACCCCGCCCGCAGGGCCAGCGGTACCTTGGCTTCGGCCGGCAGGTCGGCCACCGTCTCCGCGCCGATCTTGTACTCGCGCTCGAGAAAGGTCCGGTAGTCGGGATGGGTAGCCGGCTGCCAGAGCCCGGAGAGTTCCTCCCGGCAGACGGCGTCCTGGACCGCCCGGATGTGACGCTCCACGACCTGGGGCGCCTGGCCTTCCAGCAGGACCCGCATGATGACCTCGGAGGCGTCCAGCCGTCCCCAGAGGATGTCGTTGGCGCGCCAGCGCCGGCTGAGGAACCCGCCGAAGTGCCCCAGCACGTCGCCGGAGAGTTTGTCCTCGGGTGGTTTGCGGACGTACAGGGCGGCCTGGGGACTGATGCGGATGAAGCGCACTTCCTGGCGCTCGCCGAGGTCGGCCAGGAGGTCCAGCGGGAGGATGAACATGTCCCTGATCTCGTAGCGGTCGAAGATCGCCGGAAAGGGATGCGGGGGAAACCTGGACGACGCCACGCCCTGGGCTTTCAGCCGGGCGATGGCGTCTTCGATCTCCTGGCAGGCGGCCAGCGTGTCCATCCGCAGGCGCTGCAGGCCGTCCTCCATGGCGGCGCCGACGAGCGCCAGCGTTCGTTGAACCGCCGCACTGAGCGCATCCCCACCCTGGCCTCGCAGCCCGCGGATCGCCTGAGCGGTCTGCTCCTCCTGCTCGAACACGCGCCGGCCGAGGGAGCGGATCCCTTCCAGCCGCGTCCACAGGGCGGCGCGGGCCGCCTTGAACAGGTCGCGCTGCTCCGGGATGAGGGTGGTGGAAAACTCGTCGAGCGTGGCAATCAAATAGTACGCCCGCCGCAGCCGGAAGCCGTCGTCGAAGGTGTGGAGGAACTGCGCGTCGCCGGCTGAGCGCGCATGGGCCCGCACGCCGTCCTCCACGAACTCGCGTTGGTCGGCCGGCAGGGGCGCGGTGCGGACGATCCGCTCGGTCACCGCGGAGATGACCGCGTCCACCTTGAGGGCCTGGTAGGCGTAGTAGAGGACCTGCTGCTCCAGGAAGGCCCGGAACTGCTCCGTGGTACCTTCGTTGACGATCCGCTGGAACTTCTCGGTGATGACCCGCTCGATCTTGAACAGCTGCCCGGCGAAGGCCCGCACCCGGGCGTTGTGGGTCTCGAGGCGCTCCAGGTCTCCGGCGATGCTCTGGTACATGGGGATGCCCGAGGCGGCCTTGAACAGGACCTCCAGGACCTCGGGTTCCGGACCGGGCTCGTCCTGCGATGCGTAGCGTTCGGGGTCGGGCTCGACGCTGAACAGCCAGCGCCGCACCGGGCGGTCGCTCTGGCGCGCGAAGATCGTCTCGAGGGTCTCGGTAAACGGCTTGTTGTGCAGGATGCCGCCGTCGGAGAAGTAGGCCGCCTCGGGTTCGCCGGGGCGGAAGAGCGCGGCGTTGTCGGCGCGTTTGCGGATCAGGTCGGGCTCGAAGGCCGCGGGAAAGGCGCTGGTGGCCCTGGCGACCTCGACGAGCGCCGCGTTGCTCGCCGGGCCGAAGTCGCTGTGGTCGTACCCCAGGCTGGGGTCGGCCGGGTTGTAGCCCTTCGTGCGGAAGCGCAACTGGAACAGCTTGCGGTAGTCCCGCGTCTGCACGGTCTGTCCCAGGCTGTCGGTGAACTCCCTGACCATGCCCCGCAGGCGCGTGCCCGATACGAACAGGTCGAGCACCTCGATCAGGCGCCGGCCGCTCGCGGTGCGGTCCATGGTGCGGAACGCCTCGGCGAGCTGCTCCTCGAAGAAGTCCGACCGCAGCAGCGACCGCGGCATCGGCTCGGTGGGCGGCTGCAGGAGTTTGTCGAAGTCGGCCCGGTCGATCCAGAACTGGCTGATCGCCGCGAGGTCGGCGCCGGTGGCCAGGGCTTTCGCGAGCAGGATGCCGTTGATGCCGCCGGCAGACGTGCCGGAGATGACGTCCACCGTGGCGGTCACGTTGGCCAGCTTCAGGGCGCCGGTGTAGGCGTTGAACTCCTCGCCCCGGCTGGCCCGGAGCAGGTGCCAGAACTCCCGGACGATGCCGAACATGTAGACTGCCAGCGAGACCCCGCCGTACAAGACCAGCCCGATGCGGAGTTCGCGGAGGGGACCGGGAACGGGCGGCGCGGGTGTCGCCGGAGGAGCAGGCATCGACCAACCTCCTGGATTGGTGCAGGGAGGTTCGCGTCTGGCTCGGGAAACCCCTGGCTGGCAGGACTCCTCGGGTTACGGCGCGAGGGGGGCCACCGCGAACACGACGTGGAACGGCTTGCAGTAGATGACCACCGCGCGGTAGTCGGCGAGGTTGGTTTCCGCTGGCAGCGTGTAGTTCTGGCTGCCGATGTTAGCCTTCAGCCTGGCGACCTCGAGGTACCCTGCCATCACGTCGGCGCGCGTCCTGGGCGAGGCGTGCCTTGTGAGGATCACGCGCAGGTCGGGACCGTTCGTCACCCTGAACGGGTCCAGGCGGAGGACAACCTCCCCGCCGACCCGATAGAGCGTCGCGGTTCCTTGGCCCTTGTGGAAGTCGTCCGCGCCGGCGAAGGTGCCGCGGGCAAGGACCGCGCCCTGGGCGGTGCCTGGGGGCATCGGATCCGCGGATGCGGCCGGCACACCGCCCGGGAACGGTTCGTCCACCACGCGGTTGATGAACAGCGGCGAGCCCAGATACCAGGCGATCGGCGCGCCGACGATGACGAGGACGGCGACCATCCCCCAGGCCCACTTCGGAATCCGTCGTCGCATGGGCTGACTCCCCTCTCCCTGCGGCAGGTTCGTAGTCTGCCACAAGCGATTGACGCCCAACTGGACGTGCTACCGGTGCTCTCTTATGATCGGTACCCGAGAGCGGGTAAACCGCGATGAAGGTTCGGTTAAGATTGTGTAAAATCCCCGCCGGTGTTCCGGTCACGACGGGCCAGCATGCCGTGGTCCTGGGAGCCACGGGGGTGGTATTCTTAAATTATAGATATGGAGCAGCGACAACTCGGGGCCAGCGGCCCCCGTGTTTCGGCCATCGGACTCGGCTGCATGGGCATGGCCGACGTCTACGGCCCTGCCGACGAGCAGGAGTCCATCGCGACGATCCACCGGGCCTTTGAGCTCGGCGTCACCCTCTTCGACACCGCTGACGTCTACGGAGGCGGCCGCAACGAAGAACTCGTCGGCAAAGCGGTGCGCGGCTTCCGTGACCGCGTAATCGTCGCGACGAAGTTCGGGCAGGTGCGCGGGCCGGACGGACGCTCCCAGGATGTCAACGGCCGCCCCGAGTACGTTCGGCAGGCCTGCGAGGCGAGCCTCCGCCGCCTGGGCACGGACGTCATCGACCTCTACTACCTGCACCGGGTGGACCCTCGCACGTCCATCGAGGAGACGGTCGGCGCCATGGCCGACCTGGTCCGCGCCGGCAAGGTGCGGTTCCTGGGTCTGTCGGAGGTCTCGGCCGCCACGCTGCGGCGCGCGCACGCCGTGCATCCGATCGCCGCGCTGCAGAGCGAGTACTCGCTGTGGACGCGGGACCCCGAGCCCGAGGTGCTGCCGACGTGCCGCCACCTCGGGGTCGGGTTCGTCGCCTACAGCCCGCTGGGACGCGGCTTCCTGACCGGCGCGGTGGCCTCGGTCGACGACCTGGCCCCGAACGATCGGCGCCGGGAGCACCCGCGGTTCCTGCCGGATAACATCCGGCGCAACAGGGCGCTGGTCGAACGCCTCCAGGCGATGGCCCGGATGAAGGGATGCACGCTGTCGCAGCTCGCCCTGGCCTGGGTGCTCGCGCGGGGCCCGGAGATCGTGCCAATCCCCGGCTCGAAGCGCCGCAGCCACCTTGAGGAGAACGTGGCGGCCCTCCAGGTCCACCTGACCGCGGCGGACCTGACGGCGCTGGACGAGGCCGTCCCGCCGGGCGCCGCCGCCGGCGAGCGCTATCCCCCCGCCCTCATGCAGCGGCTCAATCTGTAGGCGGATGCTGAGTGGCAAAGCGGTACAGGCTGAACGGCCCGAGGCGATGATATTGCTCCGCTCGCTCCCGCCGAGCAGGGCCAGGATGCCAAGACGCCGGCCGACAGGCAGACGGCCCTAGCGGCTCAGCAGGATCGGCAGGGTCAGCGCGATCACCACCACCAGCGCCCACAGCGCTGGCGCCGAGGTGAGCAGGTGTTCCCTGCGGCGGACCACGCGGGCTTCCTCGACCCGCGACCGCGGGATCCACCACGGGTTGAAGCGGGCCTCCAGCAGGTGGAAGACGACGCCCATCGCGGCACCGTAGGCGAAGTGCGCCACCAGGCTGCCGAAGAGCGCTGCGGCGGCCTCGGCCGTCCACTGGGGCGCCGCGCCCAGCAGGATGGGCATGAGCGTGAGCGGCCCGAGCACCCACCACAGGAAGCCGTAGGCGACGCCCCACCCCAGCGCCGAGCTGACGTCGAAGCTCTGCCGGCGGAAGAACAGCCCGTAGCTCGCGCCGATGGCGCAGGCGACGACAACCTGTACGGTGACGCCGGCCAGCGCCGACTTCAACCCGACCAGGCCGGCCGCCGCCGGGATGAACCCGGTGCGCACAGCCACCACGGTAAAGAGCGCTCCACCGGCCAGCCCGGCCAGCACGCCGCGGCCGATGGCGCGCAGGCCCTCGGTGCCGATGCCTTCCTGGTCCCCGCCGCCGCGGATGTCGGAGAACAGCAGGCGCGCCACGCCGTCCAGCCATTGGACGCCCAGGCCGACCGCGGCCCCGAAGAGCAGGTAGCCTGGCAGCACGGAAAACCCTGTGCGGGCGTCCTCGACCGACCAGGCCAGCCCGGCTCCGCGGGCCAGCGGCACGATGGTCAGGGGCCAGAGGGCCCACCAGAAGAAGCCGAAGACCATGCCGCGGACCAGGGCCGGCCCGGTGCCGTCCGGGGGCCGCGGGTAGAGCAGGGCGAAGCTGACCCCACCCAACAGGCCGATCACCGGGGTCCACGAGCCGTCCGCCCGCGGTTCGAGCAGCGCGACGAGCGGCCAGGCGCCGGCGAGGCCCGCGGCGGCGCCCCGGACCAGCACGCCGACCAGCGCCCGGCCCCCCAGCGCGTCTTTGGGCAGGGGGTCGCGCCGAATCGCCGCCAGGGCCAGGCCCATGGCGGCGCCGTAGCCGAGATGCGCCAGCAGGCTCGCGAAGGCCTCCTGCGCCGAGTGCACGTCCCAGGCGATGACCCCGATCCGCAACAGCGGCAGCAGGGTCAGCGGGCCGAGGAACCACCAGAGCGCGCCGTAGGTGAGGCCCCAGAACAACGTCTCGCCGGCTCCCGGGCGCTGGTGCCAGACGAGCACGCCGAAGCCAGCCCCGAGGATCGCCGCGACGATCAGGTGGACGACCACGCCGGCGCCGGCAGCGCCCGGACGCACCAGCGACGCGGTGGAGGGGAGCGCGGTGATCTGCGCCAGGGCCGCTCCGGAGATCAGGCCGCCGACCAGGCCGGCCAGGGCGCCGGGAAGAACGCCGCGGGCGAACCAGTCGCGGGTCCTCACGCGCCGGCTCCCGGGGGCGATGGCGTCGCCGCGGGGGTGCGCGAACTCGCCCCCGTCACCTGCGGCAGCGTCGGCGTGGGGGCGCCGGTCAGCACGATGTCCCGCGGGAAGAAGAGGTCGAGCGTCCAGTCGAGCACGACGCGAACCTTCTTCTCGAGGCCGGGTAGTTTGCTCAGGTAGACGGTCCGCCACAGGAACCAGGCGAGCAGGCCTGAGAACTTCCATCCGCGGATCTCGGCCACGGCCGTGCGATGGCCCAGGGCGACCAGGGTGCCGATCGTGCGGAAGCGAAACGGTCTGGGCTGCCGGCCGCGCAATGCGGCCGCGATGTTCTCGGCGGCGGCCTGCCCCTCTCGCAGCGCGTGCTGCGCCGTGGGTGGGCAGGACGTCCCCGGGACGTTGGGGTCCGGGATCTGGGCGCAGTCGCCGACGGCCCACACGGCCTCCAGGCCCTTGACCCGCAGGAACCGGTCGGCGACCACGGCGCCGGCGCGGCTGCGCTCGCACGGCAGCGTCGCCAGCAGCGGATGAGGCTGGTTCCCGGCAGTCCAGACCAGCGTCCGTGTCGGGATCGCTCGGCCGTCGCCCAGCAGGACCGCGTCGGATGTGGCCCCACCCACGCGGGTGTTCAGCAGGAACTCGATCCCGCGCGCCTGGAGCTTCCGCAGGGCGTAGTCCGCCAGCGCCTGGCTGATCTCAGGCAGGATGCGCGCGCCGGAGTGGATCAGGAGGAAGCGCGGTTCGTGGGGCTGGATGCCGGGATAGTACCGGAGCACGCTCCCCACCAGGTCGAGCAGTTCGGCGATCATTTCGGTGCCGGCGAACCCGCCGCCGGCGACCACGAAGGTCAACTGGCGCGCGCGTTCCTGGGGATCGGTCTCCGCGTCCGCCCGCTCCAGCAGTGCGATGACGTGGTTGCGCAGCCGCGTGGCGTCCTCCAGGGTTTTCAGCGTGAAGGCGTGGGCTTCGAGGCCGGGGAGGCCGTAGAAGTTGGGAACCGCGCCCAGGGCGAGGATCATGTGGTCGTAGGGGAGCACCTCGGAGGCCGCGGCCGGGCCGGTCCGGATGCTGACGGTCTTGGTGGTGCCGTCCACGGTCTCCACCTCGGCCCGCCGGAAGCGCGTGCGCTGCAGCGCCGCGCGCACCGGCGCGCTGATGTGCTGGGCCTCCAGGCCGCTGCTGGCCACCTCGGCCAGCATGGGTGTGAAGAGCAGGTAGTTGCTCTGGCTGACCAGAGTGATCTCCAGCCGTGGGTCGCGTGCGAAGAGGTGCTCCAGGCGCTGCGCGGCGCTGACGCCTCCGAATCCGCCTCCCAGGATGACCACCCGCCAGGACGGCGCCTCCGGCGACGGCAGACGGTCGAGGGCCGCGGCCTGGGGGTGCCGGCGCAGATAGAGCGCGACGAGTCCATAGAAGCTACCGCCGAGGAGCGCGCCGTAGAGCAGGTGCCCGACCAGGTTGGGCAGCGCGGCCGCGGCGGCCGAGGCCGTCCAGGCCGGCGCGCCGGCCAGGAAGAGCGGGACCAGGGTGAGCGGGCCGGCGATCCACCAGAGGAGCGCGTAGAGCACGCCGCCGGTGATCGTCGCCGCGTAGCCGAGCGGCTGGTAGCGGAAGATGCCCCCGAACCCGGCGCCGATCAACACCGCAGAGCCCAGGTGGACGGCCAGCCCGGCCCCCAACGACGCGAGCCCGATCAGGCCCGCAACGCTGGCCAGCAGGCCCTGGGCCTGCATGGCCCAGGCCGAGGCCAGGCCCCCGACCAGTCCCGCGATCCCGCCGGCGACGAGGTCACGGCGCAGCGCGTGCGACACCGCGTCCTCCGGCCGCCGCCCCGGTCGTCTGGGCGGAACCTACTTGAGGTTCTCGGCGATGATGTTCAGCAGGGCGGCCACGCCCTTGGCCGCCATGCGGGCCTCGGTCAGGTTCTTGCTCCTCACGCCCGCCACCGCCAGCGCGTCCGCCTGCTCCGCGAGCAGCATGAAGTCGCCGCCGCCCGGCGCCGCCTTCAGGTCTGCGAGGATCCCGTTCCCCATGCCCTGGCACACGTGGCCCCAGGCCTGGTTGAAGTTCTTCCCCCTCGTGCCCTCGAGGCAGTTGAGCGCGTGGCCCAGGTGCTGCTGCACGTAGCCGAGCGCATTGCCCTCGCCGGCGAACCCGGCATGGGTGACCGCCGTCTTCAGTTGTCCCTTGACGTCGGCCGCCTGCCCGGCCCGCGCGGGCGGCGCGTACTCATAGTACTGGTAGCCGTAGGTCAGTCCTGCGAGCCCGGACACGAGCAGTCCAACCACCAGAGACGGCACCAGGAATCTCACGGTTTGCACCCCCCCTAGCTCTCGCCCACCCCGTCTCGCGGGGTGAGGTGTTGATCCCGGCAGGTCCTACGTATCAGGCCCGTGTGACGGTTCTGTCACGTCGGCGAAGACAATCTTCCCGTCGCGCATGTCGCTGATCCGCGCCAGCGCCTCGACCGGCACGCCCAGCCGCATGAGCGCCTCGCGCCCCCCTTCGAAGGTCTTCTCGATGACCACGCCGATCCCCACGATTGTCCCCCCGGCCGCCTGGACCAGGCGTGCCAGCGCCAGGATTGTCTCGCCGCTGGCCAGGAAGTCGTCGATGATGACCACGCGGTCTTTCGGCCCCAGGTATTCGGGCGAGACCATCAACTCCACGGGCCGGCCCTTGGTGTGGGATGGGGCGACGGTGAGGTAGACCTGGTCGGGCATCGTGATGGGCCGCTGCTTGCGGGCGTAGAGGACCGGGACGCCGAGCACCGTCGCCGCGCACAGGGCCGGCGCGATGCCCGAAATCTCCGCCGTCAGCACCTTGGTGGCCCCTGCCCCGGCGAACCGGCGGGCGAGTTCCCGCCCGCACGCCTGCATCAGGACCGGGTCCACCTGATGGTTGATGAAGGCGTCGACCTTGAGAATGCCGCCTCCCAGGTTCTTCCCCTCGGCGGCGATACGGCGGATCAGTGCGTCCATGGGCTGGCCTCCCCACCGCAAGGGGATTATCCTCCTGACGCCTTGACCCCTTTTTCAGCCGCTCCTTATACTGGGCGGTGCATACCGGGCGCGACAGGGGGGGCGGGTCATGCGACCGGATGATCTGCGCGACGAAACCATCTACGAGCGAACCCGGCAGGACGAGTTCATCTGGCGGCGCGCGAGGGAACTGGGAATCTCGCGGCGCCGCCTCCTCGCCCTCGCGGCTGCCACCGGGGCATCGGCCGTCCTGGGCGGCGTGCGGCCAACCAGCCCCACGTCCGTCTATGCCGCCCCCGCCGCGCCGCTGGTGGTCAAACCGGTGCCGCCGGACCTGTTCTACAACTTCGGCAGCAACCACGAGATGCGCTGGGAGCATATGACCGGCCGCGGCTACCTGGTGCCCAACGAACTGTTCTTCATCCGCAACCACACGCGCACCCCGCGCATCGACCCGTCCACCTGGCGCCTGAGGGTCGAGGGCTCCGGCGTCCGGCGTCCCCTGGAGTTGACCTACGACGACATCCTCTCGTTGCCGGACGTCTCGGTGCGCCGATACGTCGAGTGCGCCGGCAACGGCCGCAGTTTCTTCGAACTGCAGTACGGCAGGCGCGCCCAGGGGACCCAGTGGCGGCTCGGCGCGGTGGGCGTGGCCGAGTGGACCGGGGTGCCGCTGCGCGAGATCCTGGACCGGGCGGGGCTGAAGCCGACGGCCGTGGACGTGCTGCCGGAGGGCCTGGACGACCTGAGGGTGCGCAGGCCGATGTCCGTGGCCAAGGCGCTGGAGCCGGACACCCTGCTGGTCTACGCGATGAACGGCCATCCGCTGCCCCCCGACCACGGGTTCCCCGCGCGGATCCTCACCCCGGGGTGGATCGGCATCGCCAACATCAAGTGGGTGGGCCGGCTCGAGGTCTCGGAGACCCCCCTCTACACGCCGTGGAACACCGAGAGCTATGTCATGATCGGGCCCGACTACAAGAAGCCCGACGGCCCGGCGCTGGGTCCGATCCTGTCGGCGCAGAACGTCAAGAGCGCCTTCGAACTCGCCTGGCCAGCGGAGGTGCGGGCCGGCCGACGTGTCATCCGCGGCCGGTCCTGGGGTCCATACGCCATCACGAAGGTCGAGTACAGTCTTGACCGCGGCATCACGTGGCAGACCGCCCGCATCCGCGATGCGGCCGTGCCGCGGGCCTGGGTGCGGTGGGAGTTTGAGTGGGACGCGCGGCCGGGCGACTACAGCCTGCGCGTGCGGGCCACCGACGCCCAGGGGAACACCCAGCCGGCCGGAGTCCCGTGGAACGAGCAGGGGTACCTCTACAATGCGGTGGTCGGCCATCCGGTGACCGTGACGTGAGGCCGGACAGCCGGATGAGGCGGACGCCGCGTCTGGGCGCGGGGCCCGCGCGCATGGTGGTCGGTGCCGCCACCGCAGGAATCCTGCTGGCAGTGTCGGCCGCCCTGCCCTCGGGACACGGATCCGCGGGTCGGTGGGTGCTGGCCGCGCCGTCGCCGTCCCCGCGTCCGGTGCTGATCAAGGCCCGGGAGTTCGCCTTCGATCCCAAGGAGGTGACGGCGCGCGCCGGCGAGGTGACCTTCGAGGTGAAGAACGAGGGCTCAATCGAACACAACTTCGTCATTGAGGACACCAACCGCCGCACCCTGGCGCAGATCCCCATCATCGAACCGGGCAAGACCGAGGACGTGAAGGCCACGGTCCGGCCGGGGACCTACCCCATCGTCTGCTCGCTGCCCGGCCACAAGGAAGCCGGCATGACCGGGACGCTGCGGGTCCAGCCGTGATCCATCCCCAGACCCGCATCGGGCACGTCCACCTCAAGGTCTCAAACCTCGAGCGGGCGGTGGCCTTCTACCGCGACGTGCTGGGCTTCGAGCTGACGACCTACTACGGCAGGCAGGCCGCCTTCCTCTCCGCCGGCGGGTACCACCACCACATCGGCCTGAACACCTGGCAGAGCGAGGGTGCGGGTCCACCGCCGCAGCGGTCGACCGGGCTCTATCACTTCGCGATCCTGCTGCCCGACCGGCGCGAGCTGGCCCGGACCTTCAAGCGGCTGCTGGATCACGGCGTGCCCATCGAGGGCGCCTCCGATCACGGGGTGAGCGAGGCGATCTACTTCCACGACCCCGACGGCAACGGCATCGAGATCTACGCCGACCGGGATCCCGCCCGATGGCCGCGACGGCCCGATGGGACCCTGGCGATGACCACCCAGCCGCTGGACCTGGAGTCGCTGCTGCGCGAACTCGACGCTACTTCCTGAGGTAGGCGTCGGCGCCGGAGATCCAGTCCTGCCGCGGCGGGCTGAAGAAGTCCATCTCCACCACGTCGTCCAGCATCTCCGCGCCGTGTGGCACGTGGCCCGGGATGAGCACCACCTCGCCGCCGCGGACGACCAGGTCGCGACCGTCGATGGTAAAGCGCATGGTGCCGGAAATGCAGTAGGTGAGCTGTTCATTCTCGTGCTGGTGAACCGGTACCACGGCGCCCGCCTTGAACTCGAGCAGCGCCGCCATCAGCCGCTCCCCCCACAGCATCCGCCGCGTCATCTTGGGGTTGATGGCCTCGGCCGGCATCGCCGCCAGCACCCGGTGCTGTACCCCGCTCATGGCACCCTCCCCTCCGGGCATGACCCCGAGCCGGCGCCCGGAGCCGTTCAGCCAACCAGAGGGTGGGGTTACGCGTCGCCGCCACAGTTCCTGCCGGCGGTTTCCGCGCAGGACCCCTGCCCCCACGAATCCAAGTGTGGGCTGGAGTCTGCTGCGGGAGGGAGTCCATGCGCTATCGCCGGCTGGGGAGATCGGGGCTCAAGGTGTCGGTCCTGGGGTTGGGCTGCAACACGTTCGGGCGGTTTGCAGATGCCGATCAGACCGCGCGCATCGTGCATGCAGCCCTCGACCTCGGCGTGAACTTCTTCGATACGGCCGATGTCTACAGCCAGGGGGTCTCGGAGGAATTCCTCGGCCGCGCGCTGGGCAGCCGCCGCGGTCGGGCCGTGGTGGCCACCAAAGTGGTCGGGGCCATGGGAGACGGCCCCAACGACCGCGGGGCCTCGCGCGCCCACATCACAGACGGCGTCCACGCCAGCCTGCGCCGTCTCGGGACCGACCACATCGACCTGCTCCAACTGCACAACTGGGATCCTGAGACGCCCCTCGAGGAATCCCTGGAAGCCCTCAACGATCTGGTCCGGGCCGGCAAGGTCCGCTACGTCGGATGCTCCAACTACACGGCCTGGCAACTGGTCTGGGCGCTGTGGATCAGCGACCGGCGCGGCTGGGCCTCCTTCGTCTCCGTGCAGCCCGAGTACAGCCTGCTGGCGCGCGGTGTGGAGGCCGACTTGCTGCCGGCGTGCGTGGCCTTCGGGGTCGGCGTGATCCCCTACTTTCCCCTGGCTGCCGGGATGCTCACGGGGAAGTACCGTGAAGGCGAGCCGGCGCCGCCCGGCACACGCGGCTACGAGAGCCCGCGGTTCCAGCAGCGGTTTGCCACCCCGCGCAACTTCGCCATCGTGCGGCGCCTGGAGGCGTGGGCGCGCGAGCGCGGACACTCCGTCGCCGAACTGGCCATCGCCTGGCTCCTGGCACGGCCTGCGGTCTCCACGGTGATTACCGGGACGACGAGGCCCGAGCAGGTGGAGGCCAATGTCCGGGCGACCGCCTGGGAACTGACGCCTTCGGAGGTTGAGGAGGTCGCCTCGCTGGCGCCCGTGGACGGAGGGGGGCGCGCATGAGCAGGGGCCCCCGCGGGATCAGCGCGTCAGGGCGGCCAGGAGGGGCGAACCCAGGAGCCCGTAGGTCAGGGCGATGAAGATGCCCGCAATCAACTCCTGTTCCTCAGGGACGCCGAACAGCGTCACGCTGAACCGCGTGAGCGGCACGATAACGATGACGCTGACGATGAGCAGGGATGCCAGGTGCCAGACCGCCACGCGCGATCCCTCCGTCGCAAGGAATCGTTAGCGCGCAGTATACCACGAAACCAGGCGGCGCCGCTACTGGGCGGCGCCGCACCGGGATGGCGGAGACGGAACCGTCAGCGGGCAGGCTCCTCCTTGGCCAGAACACCGAAGGCCATCCAGGCGCTCAGCACCAGCGCCAGGAGCCCGCCGATGAGCGAGGTCCAGAGGACGCCCGCCCGGTCAGACATGGTGAAGATGAACGGAAAGAGGATGAACCAAATCCCGACCAAGCCGTTCACGTACTGAATCCACTTCTGCTTGCGGGCTGGTTCGCTGAAGACCGCCCACCCTGCGAGGATCAGCAGGATGAGCCCGCCGACAATGCTAGTCCACATCGCGTTGGGAACATCCTGGAAATTCAACACGAACGGCGCGATGATGAACCAGACGCCCACGAGGGCATTGACGACGTTGGCCCACACCATCCGCATTCACCTCCGCACAGCCTGGAGTCCTCCGCCATCGTCCGGTGCGGCGCCACCTGTATTATAACTGGAGGAGCCACAGCGCCGCCATCCCCGCCCCGATGGCGGCCTGCGCGACCGCGGGCGGCAGGCCGGCGGCCCGCACGAGGACGCCACAAATCATCCCGAAGGGATGACCCCCAACAGGACGGGCAGGACGGCCCCGGCGCCCGAGAAGAACTCGGTGCGGGGCGTCGGCGGGTCCCCGAGGGAAGTGGGGAGGCGGGAGTCGAACCGGACGGTGCTGGCCCCAGCCTTGGCCCGGGAGGAGGCGGATTCGCTCCGCGCCTATCGGTAGTCGTCAGCCCGCGCGCACGGTGCGAGCATGTCGAGCGCCTCGATCCCACGCACCTTCGCGTGGCCGTGACGGCGCCACCGCACGAAGGCCGCGCGAACTCAGCGGTGATTCGCGCCGTGGACGGCATTCCTGGGCGTGCCGCCCTCGCGGGTGAAGGTCGTGCGCGGCCAGGCGAGCCGTCGAAAAATCTCGAAATTCAGGAAGTATCGTGATATTGCCCACGCGCATCCTCGAGGCGGGACGGCGGGGCCCACGGACTACGATGTGTTGCGCTGACCGCGCCCGTGCGTCGCCCCGGGCGATTGCTTTGAGAACGCACGCTCCTTCTGTCCGACGGCCTGGATGACATACGCTGAGTAGGGATCGCCCTGGCGCAGGCAGTGGGTGCGTTTGAGCGGCGTTCCGAACAGGGCCTCCAGCCAGCGGTGGACCATGTCGCAGACTTCCGGGTGGGCGACCGCCAGCTTCATGGCCGGGCAGTTGTACTCCTGGAGAAGGTAACCGTCACGGTCTTTGTTCAGGACAGGCATGAACCCGCGTTCGGCCAGGATCTCCTTCGCCCGTTCCCATCGCCGCCGACCTGTCAATCCTTCCACCCGAGGGAGGTCTCGGGCGATCCATCGGTCTGCGATGCGCCACAGCACGCGCCGCAGATGCCCTGGTCCTTCCCGCTGGAGCTCATCGAGCATGGTCGCTGCGAACTCGTCATAGGCTTTCGGGAAGAGGTGGATCGCGGCGGGGGTGAGGGCGTAGACGACGCTGGGGCGTCTGCTGCCGGCCCGCTGCCGCGCGACCAGTCCGTCGGCCTGAAGGGCGGCCAGGTGGCTGGCCACCGCTGTGAGCGTGACCCGGAGGGCTCCGGCCAGTTCCTCGTGCTACTGGTTGGATAAGTTATCCGGACGCTTACGCTGATCCATCGGGGGTGTGCAAGATGCAGAGACAAGGGATGAGGGTGCTGGCATTGCTGGTAGCGGGCCTGATTGCTGCTGCGGTAGGCGACCGCTCGCCTCAGGGGCGACTGGGCGAGCGACATCGCCGCCTACGACAAGGTGCATGATCAGATCTTGAGGATGGCGGACATGCTCAGCCAGGGTATCACCCGCCAGTTCCCTGCGAAATTCCGGTAACGGGTGCGGGACCCGGGGGGGGTTCGCCGAACTGACGGGCCCTACTCCCGGGGATCCGGTGTCCAGCACGGGCAGGAGACGCGATGCCCAAACTGACGCTGCCGCTCACCGCACGCCGCGAAGTGGCGGAGGGAACCATGAGCTTTACGTTCAGCCTGGAAGGGCGGCACTATGCCTTCAGGCCGGGTCAATACAACATGGTCACCCTTTCCACCTTGCTCCATCAGGACGAGAAGGGGAACACCCGGCCCTTTTCGATCGCGTCCTCGCCCCGCGACCCCTTCATCCTCATCGCCACGAGAATGCGGGGAAGCGCCTTCAAGCGCACCCTCGCCGAAATCCCGCTGGGAACGCCGGTTGACTTCACCGGTCCGCTCGGTTCGTTCACATTGCCGCGGGACGCGACACGCCCCATCGTGCTCATCGCTGGCGGCATCGGGATCACGCCCTTCCGCAGCATGATCAAACATGCCACGGAACAGACCCTGCCGCATAAGCTGACGCTCCTGTATGCGAATCGGACCCCGCGGGAGGCGCCGTTCCTGGAAGAGTTCCAGGAATGGGAGCGGGAGAACCCCAACTTCACGTTCATTCCCACCATGACAAAGGCGGGGACTGTGGAGCCGAGATGGACGGGGCGGACGGGATACATCGGTGCTGCGTTCTTGCGTGATGCGCTTGAAAACGTCGATCGGCCGGCCTTCTACGTAGCGGGACCGCCGGGCATGGTGGACGGGGTGACGCGCGCGCTCGTCGATGCCGGCGCCGCAGAGGACCGGATCAGAACCGAGCAGTTCTCGGGATACGAATGAACGCTGCGCGGGCCCTCGGGGCACAAACGTCGTCGGGCCGCTGGGCGGAGGCGCCGACGCGCAGGCCGGACTAGAAGACCCACGGAATCAGGCGTCTCGTCCGCGCGCGGTAGTCTGCATACTCGGGGAAGCGGTCCTGCAGGAAGCCTTCCTCCCGGACGGCCTTGGCATACAGGTAGCCGGCAAAGCCTCCTGCCAGGAGCAGGTGGAGCCCGCTTTCCTTCACCAGGGCCCATCCTACCGCCGCCAGGATCAGTCCGCCGTAAATGGGGTGTCGCGTATGCGCGTAGAGGCCGGTTTGGACCAGGACGGCCCGCCCCCGAGGCCTTGGCAACGCCGACAGGTTTGGGCCCAACTCCCGTACGGCCAGGGCCGCCAGACCCAGGCCGAGCAGGATGAGCACCCCGCCCGCTCCTCTCCAGAGCGGACGCCAGGGCCCGTCCCATGTCCACGCGGCCGGTACCACGACCAGCGCGGCCATCAGCACGCCCTGCCCGACGACCCACCATTCTCCCCGCGTGCCTGTCCACCACGGCGGCATGGTCGTGGAAGGGGGCTTGAGGTGCATCGGTGGGATTCTACCACGCCGGGGAGATGAGGAGGTCGCGTCGAAGGGGTGATCCCGACGATGGTCACCGACCCCGCGGCCAACGTCACGGAGGCGGCCCTCCGCGCGCGGAAGGGCGACAAGTGGAGCAGGTATGGCGAAGACGTCCTCCCTGCATGGGTCGCCGATATGGATTTTCCGGCGCCCGATGCCGTGCGCGAGGTCCTGGCCTGGTCCGCCGAACACTCCGCCCTGGGCTACGGACGGCCGGAGGACGAGCAGGAGATGTTCCGGGCCGCGTCGCGGTGGCTTGCGACGCGCCACGGCTGGGAGCCTGCCCCCGAGTCCTTCGCCTCGCTGGGGAATCTGGTGCAGGGGCTATACCTGGCCGTCTGGGCCTTCACCGAGCCCGGCGAGGGGGTCATCGTCCAGACGCCGGTCTACCCGCCCTTCCTCACCAGCGTCGCCGCACTGGGCCGTCGGGTGGTGGAGAACCGGCTGATCGATGCGTGCGGGGCCGCCGCGGTGGATCTCGACGGCCTCCGCCGTGCCGCCGCCGATCCCCACACCAGGCTGTTGCTGCTGTGCAATCCGCACAACCCCTCGGGCCGTGTGCTGCGCCGCGACGAACTGAAGGCCATCGCGGCCATCGCCCTGGAGCGCGATCTGGTGGTTGTGTCTGACGAGATCTGGATGGACGTCGTCTATCCCGGCCACCGGCACATTCCTTTTGCCACGATCGGTCCCGAGGCGGCCGCGCGCAGCGTGACCCTGACCTCGGCCACCAAGACCTTCAACATCGCGGGGTTGCGCTGCGCCGTGGCCATCTTCGGCAGCCCCGCGCTCCGGGAACGGTTCTCGGCGCTGCCGCCCAAGATGTGGGGGGCACCCGGCGTGCTGGGCATCCGGGCGACGACGGCGGCGTGGACGGACGGCGGGCCCTGGCTCGATGCCGTCCTCCGCCAGCTGGACGCCAACCGGCAGGCCCTGGCGCAGTTCGTCCGGGAGCGCCTGCCCGGCGTCCGCCACCGAAGCCCTGAGGGGACGTACCTCGCCTGGCTCGACTTCTCGGCGCTGCCTCTGGACCGCCCGGCGGCCGCCTTCCTCCTCGATCGGGCCCGCGTGGCCCTCAACGATGGGGGTGAGTTCGGCGGCGATAGCCACTGCGCCCGGCTCAACTTCGCGACCGCGCCGGCGATCCTGTCGCAGATCTGCGAGCGGATCGCCCGGGCCCTCGACAGCCAGCGGGGCCGGGGGACTGGCTAGCGGGATGCCGGGGCGGCCGGTCGCCGGCTTGCGGCGATCGCCTTGCTCACCATCCACCCCACCACAGCCAGGCCCGCCACGAACAGGACGAGGAAGAGACCCAGCGGGCCCCACTGGGGGTCTGTGCGTTCGGCCGTCACGTCGAGGAACCGGCGGAGTTCCGCGTTCTGCACGATCTGCCGGCTCAAGGCGTTGGCGGCCAGCACGCCGATCTGCGCTGCGCCCACTAGCACGGCGAGGGCAGGCGTGATTCCCCGGCGTCCGACCAGAAGCAGCAGCCAGGGGAGCCCGGGCGAGAGCGCGGTCGCAGCCGTCAGCACCACGAGCGGCCGGTCGAGCATCATCTGGCGGATCTCTGCCGGCCAGGTCCAGAACACGTACCACGATCCCGCCACCCCAACCCACGCGACGCCCAGCGTGTACAGCCGCCACCCGAACCCGGCGGCCCAGCGACGGTACGCGCTGGTCTCGCCCGCTGCGAAGAGACCGGCGTCCACCACGGCGTAGGCGGCGGTGGTGGTCAGCGCCAGCCCCAGGACCATCAGCCAACGAGGGAGCAACGTGGGATCGCCGGTATTGAGGGCCACCCCGAGCGGCGCACCGGCGACGCTCGTCCGCTGCCAGAGCGCCGGCCAGGCCTCCACGCGGGTCATCAGGCTGAAGGCGTTGGAAAATACGAAACTGATGGCCACGAAGAGGATCGCGGCCGCCCACCCGGCGGCCTGCCGCCACGGCCCGAGCCGCCCGGTCCGAAGCCCGACCGCATAGAGGTACACGCCGTAGTAGGCCACCACCAGGGCCGCGATGACCCCGAACCACGGCCAGGCCATCAGGATCGTCGCGGGATAGAACACCCTGGCGTAGGCCACCTGGGTGAACAGGAGGGGCACGATCCCGAAGTTGATCCCCAGGGCCAGGATGATCGGCATCTGGGCCATCATCCGGCCCGACCAGGTGCGGGCGTGCTCACCCCCCCGCCAGCGGAGCAGCATGGCCAGCAGCGTCCCGGCCAGCCACAGGTTCATCGGAACCAGGTGGAGCGTAAAGCCCAGCACCTTGAAGAAGGCCAGCACCCAGTAGGGCGCAGGGTACCCCAGCGGCGCGGGCGGTCCGATCAACTGGCCCGGATCCATCTCAGACTCCTGCTTCGCCCGCCTTGACTGTCCTCACGGGCCGGACTCGGGCTCCATGCCGCCGGGCCGGGGCCAGCGGATCGTTGACAGGTACCTGGTCAGCACCTCGGCCTCCTCCGCCGTCCCCACCCAGGGCGGCATGAAGAAGTTTGTCTCACTGAGGTGGTCGAGCAGGTGGCGGATCATCTCGGGCGTCCACCCCCGCGTCAGATGGCTGACGGCGGAGTAGCCGACGGTCGCGGCGTGGCAGTTGTTGCACTGATACTGGAAGATCACCCGGCCGAGCCGGACCTGATCGGCCTCGGGCAGGTCGAGCAGCCGGCGCTCGTCGATGGCCGCGCCGTCCATCACCTGGGGATACTGGGATGTCACCAGCGCTCTGGTCCAGGTGCCGGTCTCCAGGTACCCCTGCCGTCGGGCCGCGGGTACCTGATCGACCAGCAGCTGGTTTCCCATGACGACGTTGTAGATGATGTAGGGCTTGCGGACCGCCTCGCGGATGAACTCGCCGGTGCCAAACGCCGCCAGCCCCAGGGCGAAGAACAGGATGGCGAAGCCGGGCGACAGCCAGCCCGGGTGCCGGTACGGGCCCAGGTAGAGCATGATGAAGACCGCGATGGTGATGGCGAAGATGAGCACCATCATGAGGTTGAGCGAGGCGGCCGCGCTCAACGCGGCTCTGGCCGATTCCGGCAGGAAGGCGTACCAGCCCGCTCCGCCGGCGACCACGAGGATCGCACCCAGCAGCGCCGGCCGTGCCGAGCGGGCGGCGATGAGGTCGCGCAGCGCGGGATCCGTGACCCGGAAGGCCGCGTGCAGGTACACGTAGAGCGACGCCAGCAGGAAGGCGCCGCCGGTGCGGGCCAGGACCTGGGGGACGAACTGCGGGTTGAAGAACGCCGCCCAGAAGGTCCGCCGCTCGGGCCAGGCGCCGGGGTGCAGCATGAAGGCGGTGATGCCGGTGATGATCACCAGGCTCATCCAGGCCGAGGCCGCGTAGATCCACCCCACGGCCTGGTGCGTCCTGGCGTCCAGGCGCCCCCAGCAGTAATAGAAGACGAACGCCGAGACGATCTCCAGGACGAAGAAGACGTACTCCATGGCCCAGCCGAAAACGAAGATCTGGATGAGCATCCAGGTGGCCAGCGGCGAGGCCAGCCCGATGGTCCACCAGATGCCCACCCCGGTGATGGCACCGTAGACGACCGTCACCAGGATGAAGAACCAGGCGTGGTCCCGGAGGTAGGCCAGGTAGGCGCGGTGGCCGGTGCGGTAAGCGTGAGCCGTCTCCAGGGCCAGGAACAGGCCGCCGCCCACGGCATAGTGTGCCACCAGCACGTGGAGAACCGCGACGATCGCGATGAGCATCGGCGCGGTCAGGAACGGGACGTACCACCAGGGGTAGTGCATGTGCGTCCCTTCGCGCGTGGATCCTCTTCGTTTCCTTCCCCTGCCAGCGCCCGGTTCCCTTCGTCGGATTCACGCTCGTGGCGCTGGTCCTCAGCACGCCCTAGCGAAGCGGGGAGGAGTCCGCCACGAGCGGCGCCGCGTGGGCCGGGCTGTCCAGGTTCCTCCCCCGCGATGGGTTAGGTGCCGTCCAGCGGTTCCATGCGCCAGCCGTCGTCTGTGCGCACCGCCAGGTGCCGACACTCCACCTCCCGCAGCAGCACCTCCGCCCGGGCGTAGAAGTCCGTCACGCGCGATGGGGCGTGCGCGTCGGTGGTGACCACCAGCGGGATGCCCAAATCCAGGCACCGGCGCACGATCCACGGGCTCGGATACGGCTGCCGCGCCGCCTGCCGCCAGCCGTTGGTGTTGACCTCCACGACGATGCCGGCGCGCGCGCACGCCTGGAGCGTCGCCTCCACCTCACGCCGGTACCACGGCTCGTCCTCCCGGAAGTACCTGGCCTCCCGATTCCACATCTTGATGCGATCCAGGTGGCCGACGATGTCGGCGCGACCCCACGCCACCATCCCGCGCACCCGCGCGTAGTACTCGCCGACCAGGCGCCGCACCTCGCCGCCGAAGAGGTCGCGCAACGCCCGCTCGAATGCGCGGCGCGAGAGGTCGTAGGCGGCAGGCACGCCGGCAGGGCCGGGGCCGAGGAAGTGCACCGATCCGATCATGTAGTCGAAGCGGTAGGCCGAGAACTCCCCCCACATCCGTTCGACGTATTCGGGCAGGTAGTCGAACTCCAGCCCGAGGTGGATCCGGAGCCGGTCGCGGTGGGCGTCCTGGAGGCGTGCGATCTCCGCGCAGTAGGCCGGCAGGGCGTCCTGGCGCATGGCGGAGGGGTCGGGGAAGGGCAGCGGGCAGTGGCTGGTGACGCCCAGCGCCTCCAGGCCGGCGGCGAATGCGGCCTCCACGTACTCCGCGATCTCGCCTTTGCCGTCGCAGAAGCGGTTGTGGGTGTGGTAGCTGGTCCGCAGCACTACGGCGACCCCAGGCGTTGGGCGCCCTCGACGTGCAGTGGTCCGGCAGGCGCCCGGAAGAGGTCGGCCAGGATCTCCAGCCCGCAGACGATGCGCGGGCCCGGCCGGCTGAAGTAGGCGCTCCCGT
Organism: Candidatus Fervidifonticultor sextus; assembly: GCA_031459875.1. Classification (GTDB taxonomy): domain Bacteria; phylum Sysuimicrobiota; class Sysuimicrobiia; order Sysuimicrobiales; family Humicultoraceae; genus Fervidifonticultor_A; species Fervidifonticultor_A sextus. Next base: position 23,989 of record JAVKHQ010000021.1, read on the forward strand.
CGGCGAGGAAGACCCGGCCGGTCCGGACCGCCGGCAGGTCGCGCCATCCAGGACGCCCGGCCAGCAGGGAACCCTCGGCCCGGGCCCGGGCGAGGTCGAAGCCGCACGGGGCGACCACGATGACCTCCGGGGCGTAGGCCACCACCCGCTCCCACTCGATCACGGTCGAGGCCCCGCCCGGGATTCCCAGGCCATCCCAGCCGCCGGCGATCTGGACCATCTCGGGCACCCAGTGGCCGGCGGCGAAGAGCGGATCCAGCCACTCGAGGCAGAGTACCCTCGGGCGAAGGCGCGGGAGAGGCCGGCGGCGGACTTCCTCGATTCGGCCCCGCAACCTCGCCACCAGGTCGGCGGCCGCGCGGGCGGCGCCGGTCAGGCCGCCCACCACCAGGATCGTTTCCAGGATGTCCTCCAGGCTATGGGGGTCCAGCGAGACGATCTTCGTCCGTCCCTCCAGGACCTTGGCGGCGCGTCGGACGTCGCTGAAGGACGGCGCGCAGACCTGGCACAGTTCCTGGGTCAGGATCAGGTCGGGCTCGAGTCTGGCCAGGTGCCGGGCATCGAGGTGGTAGACGCTCTTGCCGCGGTGGACCTGTCGGCGGATGGCGGCGTCGATGTCGGCGCTGCGCATCTCGTCGGAGACGACGGCGTCGCTCAACACGCGCCTGGTTCGGACCTCCGGCGGGTAGTCGCAGTCGTGGGAGACGCCTACCAGGGATTCGCCCAGGTCCAGGGCGCAGACGATCTCCGTGGCGCTGGGCAGCAGCGAGACGATCCTCACCGGCGTTCCTCCGGCGGCCGTAGGTGTCGAAACATGGCGAAGAGCACTAGGTCGTAGACGATCTTCAGGCCGCCACCCAGGACGAACGGGACGCCCAGTCCCGCGACCTGCATGACGACCCCGGCGATCACCGGAGTGACGGCCTGGGCCACGTTGCGGGCGATATTCGTCACGCCCGCTGCGGCGACCCGCTCGTTCGGGTCCACGACCGCCACGACGTACGACTGCCGGGCAGGGACGTCCATCTGCGAGAGCGCGTGGCGTGCCAGCAGCAGGCCCACCGCCCACGCCAGCGACGGCGCCAGAGGGATCGCCATCAGCAGGACGTTGGACGGCAGGTGGGTGAACACCATGGTGTTGATCAGGCCGATCCGCTCCGCGACGCGGGCGGCGGCCAGGAAGGAGGCGGCCTGCAGCAGGCCGACCCCCAGGAAGATCGGGCCCAACAGTTCCGGCCCGGCGCCCCACCGCAGGTGGAAGTAGAAGGCGATCAGGCCCTGCACCACGAAGCCGCCGGCAAGCGAGTCCAGGCCAAAGAGCGCGGCCAGCCGGAGGACGACCCCGCGGGACCGGCGCAGGCCGCCGACGCCTCCTGGTGCCGTCCCCTCGGTCCCGACCTCGACACGGCCGCTGAGGCGCCCGAACAGCCCCAGGACGATGGCGGCGCAGCCCGCGTAGGCCAGGAACATCACCCGGTATGCCGCCGGACCGCCCAGGCCCAGCCACCGTTCCAGCAGCGCCGGGAGGCCGGCGGCCAGCGCCCCGGCCGAACCGGCCAGGGCGCCGACCAGGTTGTAGAGCGAGAACAGACGCGTGCGGCGCGCTTCCGATGCGGTCAGGGGCAGCATCGCCTGCTCGAGGGAGAGGAACGGGCCGACTTCACCCGACGTCGCCCCGACCGTGCCGGTCAGCGAGACCAGGAGGAGGAGGGGGTAGGACGTGCTGGAGGCAAAGGCCACCCCGCTGGCGGCCATGCACAGGGCGGAAATCTTCAGCATCCGGCGCCGGCCGTAGCGGTCAGCGGTGGCGGCGAACAGGGCGGTGAGCACGGCCGATCCCAGCAGCGTCGCGGTGAGCACGGCGCCGACCTGCCACGGCGCGAACCCGACCCCGGTCAGGTAGACGCCCAGCAGGACGGACTGGAAGCCGTAGGCGAACGTGCGGATGCCGCGGGCGGCCAGGATCAGGCGGCCGTCCATCGAGATCCACGATGGCGAGGCAGGCGCTACGGCCAGCACGTCCCTACGTTCGGCGGGCGGCCCGCCCTCCCCTATGGCGGCCCGCCCGCCAGGACTCCACGGCGGAGTCGGGGCGGTCGTGGTATGCTTCCGCTTGATCCCGTCCCGAGGGGAGGGCCATGAAGTGGGTCACGCGGGAGCGCGTCAAGGTCGATCGCGTCGCCTGCCCCTGGCTGATCAAGCACTTCATCGATCCCGACGCCGAGTTCCTGTTCGTGCCGTCAGACCAGGTGACAGACGTCGCCCGTCGGACGGGCGCCATTCCCTACGATGTGGAAGGCGCGGAACTCGGGCACGTCGAGGGCCGCTGCTCCTTTGAGTCCATCATCCTGAAATACGGGTTGACGGATCCGGCGCTGGACTACCTGGCCAAGATCGTCCACGGGGCCGACACGAAGGACGTCGACATCGTCCCCGAAGCCGCCGGATTGAAGGCGGTCGCCTTGGGGTTCAGCCTGCTCTATCCGGACGACGACCACCGCATCCTGGCCGAAGAGTTCCGCGTCTATGATGCGCTGTATGCCTGGTGCCGCCGGAAGGTGGGGACGGCCTGACCCGCACCCGGCCGCCCCGCTCAGGGAGCCTCCCAGGGGGGAACCCGTCCCGCAGGCACGAACTCTGGGGTACCGGCCCTGTGGCGGGAGGTGAGCGACGGTGGTCATCGAGGAAGGGATCCGCAGCCGCACCGGGCTCGAGGTCCACGGCATCCACCCGGAGATGGTGGGGTGGAACCTGACCACGCCGGCGCTGTACGAGCACGCCGTGCGGCGCCGCGAGGGGCTGATCGCCGAAGGGGGGCCCCTGGTGGTCCGGACCGGGCACCACACCGGCCGGTCCCCGCAGGACAAGTTCATCGTCCGCGAACCTTCCAGCGAGGAGCGGATCTGGTGGGGGAAGCACAACCAGCCGATGACCCCCGGGACCTTCGAGGCCCTGCACCGCCGGCTGCTGGCCTACCTCCAGGGGAAGGAACTCTTCGTGCAGGACGTCTTCGTCGGTGCCGACCCGCGCTTCCGCAAGCGCGTCCGGGTGATCACCGAATACGCCTGGCACAGCCTGTTCGCCCGTACCATGTTCATCGTGCCCGACGGCGAGGCGCTGGCCCAGCACACCCCGGAATTCGCCATCATCGATGCGCCGCGGTTCCACGCCGACCCCGAGACCGACGGGACCCGTAGCGAAGTCTTCATCCTGATGCACCTGGCCCGGAAACTGGTCCTCATCGGCGGCACGTCGTATGCAGGCGAGATCAAGAAGTCGGTGTTCACGCTCATGAACTACCTGCTCCCGCTGCAGGACGTCCTGCCGATGCACTGTTCAGCCAACGTGGGCCCTTCGGGGGATGTGGCGCTGTTCTTCGGCCTCTCGGGCACCGGGAAGACGACCCTGTCGTCCGACCCGGAGCGGACGCTGATCGGCGACGACGAGCACGGGTGGTCGGATACCGGCATCTTCAACTTCGAGGGCGGCTGCTACGCGAAGACGATCCGGCTCTCGCGGGAGGGGGAACCCGAGATCTACCGGACGACGCGGATGTTCGGCACGGTGCTGGAGAACGTGGCCATCGACCCGGTGACCCGCCGGCTCGACCTGGACGACGACTCGCTCACTGAAAATACCCGTGCGGCCTACCCCCTGTCCTTCATCCCCAACGCCTCCCCCACCGGTCTGGCCGGACACCCGCGCGCGATCGTCTTCCTGACGGCCGATGCCTTCGGCGTTATGCCGCCGATCGCGCGCCTGTCAGCCGATCAGGCCATGTACCACTTCCTGGCGGGCTACACTGCCAAGGTCGCCGGCACCGAGAAGGGCGTCACCGAGCCGCAGGCCACCTTCAGCCCCTGCTTCGGGGCGCCGTTCATGGCCCAGCGGCCCAGCGTCTACGCGGGCATGCTGGGCGAGCGGATCGCGCGGCACGGAACCGCGGTCTGGTTGATCAACACCGGGTGGACCGGCGGGCCGTACGGCGAGGGGCAGCGGATCAGGCTGTCCCATACGCGCGCCATGGTCCGCGCGGCGCTGTCGGGAGCGCTGGACGGCGTGCCCGCTGCCCGCGATCCGATCTTCGGCGTGCAGGTACCCACCCGCGTGCCCGACGTCCCCCCGCAGATCCTGCAGCCCCGCGCCACCTGGCGTGATCCCGCGAAGTACGACGCCACCGCCAGGCGCCTCGCCCGGATGTTCGCCGACGCGTTTGAGGAGTTCGCTCCTCATGTGTCCGCGTCCGTGCGCGAGGCCGCGCCCCGGACCGACTGACCGGCCTCGTGACCCGGTGCAGGCGCAACGGCGTCCTCACCTGGGGGTGGAGAGTCTCCCGGGCTCGCCGCCGTGTCGGGTATGATGGATCGGGGGCGTCTGTGGAGGTGAGGTGAGTGCGCATTGCCGTGTTGACAGGCGGCGGCGACGCGCCGGGGCTGAACGCCGCGATCCGGGCCGTCGTCCGCCGGGCCCTCGAGGGCGGTCACGAGGTCATCGGGGTCCGCAAGGGCTGGCTGGGCCTGCTGGACGGCGACGTGGTCTCGCTGACCCGCGACAGCGTCTCAGGCATCCTGCCCCGCGGCGGCACCATCCTGGGGACCTCACGGACCAATCCCTTCAAGGACGATGAGGGCGGCCGTCGTGTCCTGGACACGATTCGGCGGCTGGGCATGGACGCCATCATCGCCATCGGCGGCGACGATACCCTGAGCGTGGCGTTGAAATTGCACCGGATGGGCGTGCGCGTGGTGGGGGTGCCCAAGACGATGGACAACGACGTGCCGGGCACCGACTACACCATCGGGTTCGACACCGCCGTCAATGTGGTGATGGAGGCCTGCGACCGGCTGCACACCACCGCGGAGGCCCATCACCGGGTCATGATCATCGAGGTCATGGGGCGGGACGCCGGCTGGGTGGCCGGCGTCGGCGGGCTGGCCGGCGGGGCCGACGTCATCCTGGTCCCCGAGGTGCCGTTCACCATTGATGAGGTGTGCGAGACCATCAGGCGGCGCCACGAGCGGGGCCGGACGTTCAGCATCGTCGTGGTGGCTGAGGGCGCGAAACCCAGCGACTTCGGGGGGCAGATCACCCAGGACGCGCGCGTCGACGAGTTCGGGCACGTGCGGCTCGGCGGGGTGGGCGCACTGCTGGCCCGCGAGGTCGAGGCGCGGACCGGCTATGAGACGCGCGTGACGGTGCTGGGCCACCTCCAGCGCGGCGGCTCACCCACGGTCTTCGATCGGGTGCTCGCCACGCGCCTGGGGGTGGCGGCGGTGGAGGCCGTCGAGGCCGGTCGGTTCGGCATGATGGTGGCCGTGCAGGGGACGAGGATCGTCACCGTCAACCTGGAGGACGCCCTGAGCGGGTCCAAGCGGCTGGATCTGGAGCTCTACCGGCTCTCGCGGCTGTTCCACTGAGGCCAGCCGCCTATTTGATGAGCCGGTGGCGCATCAGCACCACCGGTAGCGGGAACAGCGCGACCGTCACGACAGACATCCAGGCCAGATCCGCGAGGTGGCGCGGCCCCGGCGTCCCCAGCGCCAGGGCCCGGGTGAGGTTCACGACATGGGAGAGCGGCGTCAGCCATGCTGCGACGCTCACCCACCCCGGCAGGGCATCCAGAGGAAAGAAGACCCCGCTGAACATGAACATGGGCGTGACGAACAGGGCGAAGTAGAAGGTGAAGTAGTCGATGCTGGGGTTGATGGCCGTGAAGGTCATGGCGATGACCGAGAACATCAGGCCCGACAGGAAGAACAGGGGCGGGATCAGCAGCGCCAGGATCGAGCGGACCACGCCGAACAGGGCGATGACGACCAGGAACACCGTGCCGTAGAGCACGCTGCGCGTGGCGCCCCACAGGATTTCCCCCACGACCACGTCCTCGATCCCCAGCGGCGTGGTGATAGCCCCGTCGTAGGCCTTCTCGTAGTACATCTGGACGTAGGCGTTGTACGTACACTCGAAGGTGGCGCCGAACATCGCCGAGGCCGCCACGAGCCCGGTGGCCACGAAGGTCAGGTAGGGCAGGCCGGCGACGGTGCTGAGGTAGGCGCCGATCCCGAAGCCCATGGCCAGCAGGTAGATCACCGGCTCCAGGAAGTTCACGGCGACGGATTCCGGGAAGATCCGTCGGAAGATGAAGGCGTTGCGCTGCCAGAACCGGTAGGCCCCCTTCGGCGAGAACAGCCGCATCAGTCGCGCAGCATCCTCCCGGTCAGCCGCAGGAAGACGTCTTCCAGGGTGGCGTGGCGCAGCGTGGCCGACTCGACCGCCACCGCCTGCTCCCGGAGGCGGTGCAGCAGGGCGTCCCCGTCGCCCGTGTAGAGGAGCACCAGGTCGCCCGCGACTTCATGGGCCTCGGCCAACCCGTTGGCCGCCTGGAGGACCTGCGCCAGGGTCCGGCGGGCCGCGTCCCCATCGCCCAGACCCCGAAGCTCGACCACCTCGCGGCCCACATGGGCGCGCACCAGGTCCGCCGGCGCGCCTTCGGCCACGATGCGGCCGGAGTCCATGATCACCAGCCGGTCGCACAGCGCCGCCGCCTCCTCCATGTAGTGGGTCGTGAGGACCTGGGTCACCCCCAACCGCTTGAGGTGCCGGAGTTTCTGCCAGGTGAGCTGGCGGGCCTGCGGGTCGAGCCCGGTGGTCGGTTCGTCCAGGATCAACAGGTCGGGTTGCGGGATCAGGGCGCGGGCGACCATCAGCCGGCGGCGCATCCCGCCGCTGAGCTGCTCCACCCTGCTGGTGGCCCGATCGGTCAGGCCCACGAACTCCAACAGGCCGTCGGCGCGGCGGCGTGCCTCAGGCCACGGGATGTCGAAGTACCGGGCGAAGATCAACAGGTTCTCGCGCACCGAGAGCGCCGTGTCCAGGGTGTTTTCCTGCGTCACGACGCCCAGGCGGGCCTTGATGGCGCGGGGCTGGGTGCGCACGTCCATGCCGAGGACCCGGAGGTCGCCGGCGGTGGGAGGGAGCACGCAGTAGATCATCTTCATGGTGGTGGTCTTGCCCGCGCCGTTGGGGCCGAGGAAACCGAAGCACTCGCCGGGGCGGACCTCGAAGGAGATGCCGTCCACCGCCGCCAGCGCGCCGTACTGCTTGCAAAGCGCCCGGGCCTCGATGACGGGCATCGCCGCGTCCTTCGACGGGGAAAGCAGGGCAGACCGGAGCACGACCGCGCTACTTCGGCTATCGGGTCAGCGTGACCTTCCGCAGGCCGCGCGGCCGATCGGGGTTCAGCCCCCGCGCCACCGAAACGTGGTAGGCGAAGAGGTGCACGACCGGGGCGGCCGCGACCGGCGCCAGGGCCTCGGGCAGCCCCGCGTTGACGGCCACATCCCCCGGGTCGTCTCCGAAGGCGAAGGTGAGCGTCGGGACCCGCCGGGCCCGGAGTTGCACGCGGAGGTCGATGAGGCTGGCGCGGGTCCGGCCGGGCGGGAGCAGGAGGAGCACGGTGCTCTTCCTGTCGAGGGCGGCGATGGGGCCGTGCAGCAACTCCGCGGCGGAGAGGGACTCGGCCGCGGCATAGGCGGTTTCCTTGAGTTTGAGCGACGTCTCATCGGCCACCCCGAGCATGTAGCCTCGCGTCGTCACGATCCAGTGATCACGCCGGGCGTGCCGCCTGGCCAGCGCCGCGACGGCCTCCTCGTGGCGCAGCGCCGCGGTGACCGCCTCGGGGAGGCGCGAGAGCCCCCTGGCCAGATCCCGGTGCTGCCCCCAGCCGACGACCAGGGCGGCCAGCATCGCCAGCGAGGCGGTGAAGGTCTTCGTGGCGGTCACGCTGAGCTCCGGGCCCGCCGACAGCGGCAGGACGTGGGCACTGGTCTGTGCCAGGGGGGAGGCGGCGTCGTTGGTGATGGCCACCGTCAGTGCCCCCTGTTTCCGCGCCTCGGCCACGACCTCGCTGACGTCGACGGACCGGCCGGATTGGGAAATGCCGATGACGGCGGCGGCGGTCCAGTCCGGGGTGCGGTCGTAGAGTGTCGTCACCGACGGCATGGCGGTGGTGGTGGGGATGCGCAGGAGGGTCTCGATCAGGTACTGGCCGTAGACCGCCGCGTTGTGGGAGGTCCCGCGCGCGACGAAGACGACCAGCGTGGGTTTCCGCCGGCGCAGCGCCGCGACGACCTCCCCGACACCGGCGGCGTGTTCGGCGAGCATGCGGGCCAGGACCTGGGGCTGCTCGCGGATCTCGGACAGCATCGCGTGGGACGGTGCCGTCATGCCGTTCGGAGCCTTCGTCGGACGCGTCGCCGTCCCCTCCGATGGCGCGGCGGCGAAGAGGGCTCCGCCTACCAGCGCTTGGTGGTACCCAGGATCTCCCGGGCGTATCCTAGCGTGGCGACCGGTGACATCAAGAACTGGTAGCAGAGCAGCCAGGCGACGAACCCCACGCGGTTGCGCCGGATGCGCAGGCCCAGTTCATCGAAGACCTTCACCTGCTTCCAGTACATGGCCAGCGCGACCAGCGCGATCAGCGGGATGACCAGCAGCGTCATCAGTCCGGCAATCCAGTAGTATCCGAACAGCGCCAGGACGATGCCGGGAATGAAGACCAGCGAGTACGTTCCGTCCAGGAGCGGAAAGAGGAGATCCACCACGACGAAGAACGCCGAGAGACGGGGGCGCTTCCAGACCAGGTCGAGGTGGGCCTTGAGGCTCTCGATCATCCCCCTGGCCCAGCGCTGGCGCTGGCGGTTGAACCCGCGCCAGGTCGCCGGCACGCGGGTGAAGGCGCAGGCCGTCGCCTCGAACCCGATGCGGTAGCCGCGCTTCTGGAGGGCCCACGTCGCGAAGATGTCCTCGCCGACCACCGGGGACCAGCCCGTGATCTCAAACAGCGCGGCCTTCTTGAAGATGCTGAAGGCGCCCTGGGCCACCAGCGTCCCCTGATACAGCGACTGCTGGCGCTTGACCGACGCGATGGCCAGAAAGTAGTCCCACTCCTGGAGCCGGGTGAGGAGGTTGTCCCGGGAATTCCTGACCAGGACGGCTCCGGCCACGGCGGCCGTGTTGGGCGGGTCGGTGACCATGCGGGCCACGATGCGGCGCAGCGCCTGGTGGTGCAGGAAGGTGTCGGCGTCGATGGTGACCACCAGGTCGGTGGCGGCTGCGGCCAGCCCGTAGTTGAGGGCGAAGGCCTTCCCCCCATGGGGGGCGGGAATCACCGTGAGGTTGGGATACTTGCCGGCGAGGCGGGCGAGGGTGCCCAGGGTCTCGTCGTGCGACCCGTCGTCCACCACGATGATGTCCACGCGGGACGGGTAGTCCTGACCGGCCAGGCTCAGCAGGGTCTCCTCCAGGGAGCCTTCCTCGTTATAGGCCGCGATGATGACCGTGACCGGCGGGTAGGGGACGTCCAGGCGCAGCGGCGGCGGGCGATCAAGGAGGATGCTGATGGCGAGGTGGGCATTGAGGAAGCCAGGGATCAGGGCGACGAACAGGACGATGAGCCACGCGGGCACCTCGCCCACGACGCCCCCCAGGTCCGCAACCCAGGGCCGGGCGATGCCCAGCGAGACGCCAAACCAAGCGGAGGCCAGTCCTGTTGCCAGCGCAAACTTGACCCACACCGGGATGTAGAACCGCCGGGGAGTCAGGGTGCCGTGCGTCAGACTGACCGGACCTCGGGAAGCGCCCTCCGGCTCGACGCGCCCCATCCCAATAGGAGAATGCCCAAGGGCGACCCCCGATACTCATGGCCCCGGAGATCGCCGCTGGTAGACCTCGGGGTTCACCGCGTGGACAGGACGCTCCCCGCGCAGCACGGCCAGCACCGCGTCTGCGCAGGCACGCTCCATCCGCGCGGCCGTCTCGCGGGTGAACGAGGCCACGTGCGGCGTGGCGACCACGTTCTCCAATCCCACCAGGATGACGTCGCGCACCGGCTCATCGTGGAACACGTCGAGTCCTGCGCCGGCCAGCCGGCCCTCTCGCAGGGCGCGGGCCAGGGCCGCTTCGTCCACCACGTCTCCCCGGCTGGTGTTGATCAGGATCGCCGTCGGCTTCATCCGGCCCAGCGCCGCGTCGTCGATCAGGTGCCTGGTGGCAGGGGTCAGCGGGACGTGCAGCGTCACGATGTCGCTGGACGCCAGCAGCGTCGGGAGGTCGCAGAGCGTGACCCCCAGCGCAGCCGCGGCGGCGGGATCCGGGGCGACGTCGCAGGCGAGCAGCTCCATGCCGAATCCGGCCGCGCGCCTAGCGACGGCCCGGCCGATGGCGCCAAACCCCACGATCCCCAGGGTCTTGCCGCCCACATCGACCCCGAGCGCCCGCTCCCACCGACCTGCCTTCACCATCCGGTCGAAGGAGGGGATCTTCCTGGCCACCGCCAGCATCAGGCCCAGGGCGTGGTCCGCCACGGCGTCGGTGAGCGCGCCGGTCGTGGCCGTCACGGCCACGCCGCGGGCCGTGGCCGCCTCGATGTCTACAGAATCCATCCCGACGCCACGGCGCGCGATGATCTTGAGCCGTGGCGCCGCCGCCAGGACGCGGGCCGTAATCGGCTCGGTCCCGGCGATGATGGCATCTACGTCTGCGACCAGCGCGAGGAGTTCCTCTTCGGTGAGGGTGGCGTCCCTCGGATTTGCGATGATCTCGCACCCGGCGTCTTCGAGCAGACGGAGGGCCGCGTCGCCGGCCCGCCCGAAGTCCGGGGCCGAGATCAGGACGCGCGGAGGAGTACGGGGGGTCTGCATCGCCCGGGCGCGGTGAGACCGTGCGTCAGGCGCGGGCCGCAGCCCGCGTCAGGGAGACAGGCCGGACGCCTGCGCCGGCGAGGCCCAGGACCTCCAGTACCTCATCGAGTTCCGCACGGGTGCCGCGGTCGAGGTTCGGACCTGGATGCCGCGTCGCGGCTGAGGCCAGCACCCCGCGGCGGCGGAGGATCTCCTTGCGGATCGCCAGGCCGATACCCGGCTGCCCCTCGTACCGGATCAGTGGCAGGTATCGATAGAAGAGGTCCCGCGCGGCGGCCCGCTCGCCGCGGACGAACGTCCCGTAGATGGCCACCAGCACCTCCGGGAAGGCGAACCCGGTCATGGTCCCGGCAGCGCCCCTGAGGAGTTCCTCGTAGAAGTAGACCCCGCCCATACCTCCGAACACGGCCACGGGTTGCCTGGCGGCGGCCAGCACCTGGGCCACCTTGAGTGGCGAGGGAACCTCCTCGAGTTTGATCGCGCGCGCCCGCGGCAGTTCGTCCGTGATCGAGGCCAGGAAGGCGGCGGGCATCTCCACGCCCGAGAAGACGGGCTCGTCCTGGACGACGATCGGCAGCGTGGTAGCGTCGTGCACGCGGCGGTAGTACTCGCGCACGGCTTCCAGGTTGCGCAGGTTGGTGGGCGGAGCCACCATCAGGGCGGAGGCGCCGAGAGCCTGTGCTTCGCGGCCGTGCCGGATCGCCAGGTCCGTCGCCGGGGCGCCGGTGCCGGCGATCACCGGGACCCGCCCGTCGGCGCGGCGCACGAAGCGCTCGACGGCGCCCCGGCGCTCGTCCTCGCTCAACTTGTGAGCCTCGCCCATGATGCCGAGGATCGCAAGCCCGGTCACCCCGACACCGAGCTCGAAATCCACGATCCGGTCGATCCCATCCAGGTCCAGGCTGCCGTCGTCGGCAAAGGGCGTGGCCGTGATGGCATAGACGCCAGGGGAGATGCTCACGGGTGCTGCTCCACGGGCCGCAATGCAGTATATTACCCCCAGGACTCTTCTCTCCCTGCTTCGACGATGACAAGTCCCGCCGTCTCCCCCGAACGGCTTCGGATGCGCCTGGAGGCGCTGGCGGCCATCGGCGCCGACCCCTCAGGTCGCGGCACCAGCCGATTTCCGTATTCGCCGTCCCACCTGGAGGCGGTACGGACCGTGGGCAGATGGATGGAAGAAGCCGGACTGGCGGCCGGATGCGATCCCCTGGGCAATCTGGTCGGCTTCCGCCCGGGCACAGAGGATTGGCCTGCCATCCTGCTGGGATCGCACCTCGACACGGTCCCCCACGGCGGGATGTTCGACGGCGCGCTGGGTGTCGTGGCGGGGGTCGAGGTCGCGCAGGCTTTGCGGGAGGCCAAATATCCGCCACGACACGCACTGGCGGTTGTGGGCTTCGCCGACGAAGAAGGCCACGCCTTCGACCTGGGGATGCTGGCATCGCGGTGCCTGGTGGGCGAGATCCCGGCGGGCCGCTTCGGGACGATCCGCGGGCGCAACGGGCAGACGCTGGCGGCGGCCATGGCCGCGTTCACTCCGGACCTGCCGCGGGCTGCTGTACCGTCACGCGCGGGGGCGTACCTGGAACTCCACATCGAACAGGGGCCGGTCCTGGTCCAGGCGGGGCGCCGCATCGCCGTCGTCACCGCCATCACCGGCATAGCCCGCACCACGGTGGTGCTGGAGGGCGAAGCCGCTCACGCCGGCACCACGCCGATGCGCTCCCGCCGCGACGCCCTGGTGGGCGCCGCGGAGATCGTGCTGGCGATTAAGTCGCTGGCCGAGGTCGTGGGGCCGCCGACCGTGGCGACCGTGGGAAGACTGTGGGTGGAACCCGGGGCGACCAACGTCGTTCCCGGCCGCGTGGAGTTCACCGTCGACGTCCGCACGCCGGACGCGTCGCGGCTCTTTGACCTGTGTAGGCGGATTGACCGCGCGATCGGAAGGGTCGGACAGCGCCACGGCCTGACGCCCCGTATCGCGGCGTGGGACCAGAGACCCCCGGTGCCCCTGGACGCCTCAGTGCAGCAGGCCATCGCCCAAGCCGCCCGGGACCTGGGGCACGAGCTGCTGGCCATGCCCAGCGGGGCCGGGCACGATGCGATGATCCTGGCGCCCTACGTCCCCGCCGGGATGATCTTCGTCCCGAGCCGGGATGGCATCAGCCACTCCCCCCGCGAGTGGACGGAGTGGGAGGATGCGGCGCTGGGCGCCGCGGTGCTGCTGCACACAGTGCTGGTGCTGGACAGCCGCGGCCCGCTGGACGCGCGCATGCTCCCGGTCGCCTCCCAGGCGGCGTTGCACTGACCCCGATGCTGGATGCCGCCTACCGCTACGCACTGGACAACCAGGCCTTCTTCTGGCAGGCCGTGGGGATTCACGTGCGTCTCTCGGTCCTGGCCCTGGGCATCGCCGGGGTGCTGTCGGTCCCCCTCGGCGTCTACGTGGCACGCCGGCGTCTGCTGGCCCCGCAGGTGCTGGGGCTCTTCAGCGGGCTGCGGGTCGTCCCGAGCCTGGCGATTCTGTTCCTGGCCGTCCCCTACCTGGGGCTGGGATTTTTCCCCGCGCTGGTGGCGTTGATCATCCTGGCCTGCCCGCCCATCCTCATCAACACCGAGGCGGGGTTCCGCAGCGTGGACCCGGCGGTGATCGAGGCCGCCCGGGGGATGGGGATGGACGCGCGAGCGGTCCTGTGGCGGGTCGAGGTGCCGCTGGCGGCCCCGGTGGTCGTGGCCGGGGTGCGCACGGCCGCCGTTGACGTCTTTGCCAGCGCGACGCTGGCCGCGTTCATCGGCGGGGGCGGGCTGGGTGACTTCATCGCCAGGGGGTTCGCGCTGTTCGAGCCCTCGGTGATGCTCGTGGGCGCCATCCCTGTGGCCCTGTTGACCCTGGGCGCCGAGGCGGTGCTGGCGGGCGCCCAGCGGGTGTTCGAGAATCTCGTCCGTGCCGCCTAGGCATGGGAGGGGGTAAACGATGAGGTCTCCGTTCCGCGCAGTGGTGTCGCTGCTCGCCGTCGCGGCGCTGGCCGCTGGGTGTGCGCCCAGGACGGCTCCGCAGGTCACCCTGAAAGTGGGCTCCAAGGATTTCACCGAGGAGTTCATCCTCGGCGAGATGTACGCGCTGCTGCTGGAGGACGCCGGCTTTGCGGTCGAGCGCAAGTTCAACCTGGGTGGGACGCCGGTGGCCCACGAAGCCCTGCTGAAGGGCGAGATCGACCTCTACCCGGAGTACACCAGCACCGGGCTGCTGACCGTGCTCAAGCAGCCTGCGATTCAGGATCCCAAAGCGGTGCTGGAGGCCGTCCGCAAAGGATACAAGGAGAAGTTCAACCTCGAGTGGCTTGAGCCTGCCGCGTTCAACAACACGCAGGCCCTGGCCACGACGAAGGAGGTTTCGGAGCGGTACGGCATCAGGACGTTCTCCGAACTGTCGGCGAAGGCGCCCCAGCTGCGCCTGGGGGGGCCGGCGGAGTTCGCCGAGCGGGAGGACGGCATCAAGGGGCTGCAGCGGGCCTATGGGGGGTTCCAGTTCAAGGAGTTCAGGCAACTGGGGACCGGCAGCCTGCGCTACGAGGCGCTGCGCACCGGCCAGGTGGACGTCATCGTGGCGTTTTCCACCGACGGTCAGATCGGCGGCCTGGGGCTCGTCCTCCTCAAGGACGACCGGAACTTCTACCCTGCCTATCAGGCGGCGCCGGTCGTCCGCGCCGACGTGCTGGCCAGGAATCCCAAGATCGCCGAGGCGCTCAACAGGCTGGCCGCGCTGCTGACCGAGGACGTGATGGCCGGCCTCAACTGGCAGGTGGACGGCCCTGAGAAGAAGGAGTTCGCGGCCGTGGCCAGGGGGTTCTTGCAGGAGAAGGGGCTGATCAAGCGGCGGTGAGCGTCATCGAGGTCGAGGGCGTCAGCAAGCGCTTTCCGGGCTCGGCCCGGCCGGCGGTGGACGATTGCAGCCTGCGCGTGGCCAGCGGCGAGCTGACCGTGCTGCTGGGGCCCTCCGGATCGGGCAAGACCACCCTGCTGAAGCTTGTCAACCGGCTTTACGAGCCAGATAGCGGCCGGATCCTCATCGACGGGGTCGACGTGCGCACTCTGCGGGCGTCAGACCTCCGGCGGGGGATCGGCTACGTGATCCAGCAGGTCGGGCTCTTTCCCCACCTGCGCGTTGAGCAGAACATCGCCACGGTGCCGCAGTTGCTGGGCTGGCCGCGGGAGCGCATCGAGGCCCGCATTGACGACCTTTTGGACCTGGTGGGCCTGCCGCGCGACTACCGCCGGCGCTACCCCCGGCAGCTCTCGGGGGGCGAGCAGCAGCGGGTGGGGCTTGCGCGGGCGCTGGCCGCCGACCCGAAGATCATGCTGATGGATGAGCCCTTCGGCGCGCTGGACGCGATCACCCGCGCTCGCCTGCAGGACGAATTCCGGGTCATCCAACAGCGGCTCCACAAGACGATCCTCTTCGTGACCCACGATGTGGATGAAGCGCTGCGCCTGGCCGACCGGATTGCCATCATGCGCCAGGGCCGCATCGTGCAGTTCGACACCCCGCTGGCCATCATCAGCCGCCCGCGGGACCAGTTCGTCCGGCAGTTGCTGACCAGCGACGACGTGCTGCGCCACCTCAGCCTGATTCCGGTCCGGGCCGCCCTCGGGGCGCCAGACCGGCCGCCGGCCCACCCTGGGGCCGGCAGCCGTAGCGGCAGCGCCTCCGTGCGGGCTGCAGACTCGCTGCGCACCGCGCTTTCGCTGCTGTTGCAGAGCGGTGAGGCAGCGCTCACCGTGGTCGGCGACGGCGGGGTGCCGGTCGGCCGGCTCACCTTCGAGGACATCCGCGGGGCGGTCCTGGCCGGCCGCGCGGAGGCGTCGTGCTGATGCGCTACCTGCTGGAGAACCCCGCCCTCGTCCTGCGCCTGCTCGGCCAGCACCTGTGGTTGACCGTCGTCTCCCTGGCGCTGGCCCTGCTGGTCGCCCTGCCGCTGGGCGTGCTGGCGGCGCGGTCGGCCCGGGTGCGCGGCCTGCTTTTGGGGGTACTCGGGGTCGTCTACTCCATCCCCAGCCTGGCGCTGTTTGTGCTCCTGATGCCGCTGCTGGGCCTGGGGCGCCTCCCGGCGGTGACGGCGCTGGTCGCCTACGCGCAGGTCATCCTGGTCCGCAACGTCACCGTGGGGCTGCTGGGTGTAGACCCCGCGGTGATCGAGGCCGCCCGCGGGATGGGTATGACGCGGTGGCAGCGCTTCTGGCGCGTGGAGTTCCTCCTGGCGCTGCCGGTCATCCTGGCCGGGGTGCGCGTCGCGGTGTTGGCCATTATCGGGATCGGCACGATTGCGGCGTTCATCAATGCCGGCGGACTCGGCGTGCTGCTGTTTGCGGGCGTGGCCCAGAGCCATCCCGACAAGATCGTTGCCGGCGCGCTGACGGCCTCCGGGCTGGCGTTGGGTGCCGGTGCCCTGGTGCGCGGGGTGGAGGGCCGGATGCTCCGGGCGGTGCAGGGGGGCGGGCGCTAGAAGGCGATGAAGACGTTCTTGACCTCCGTATACAGGTCGAGGGCGTGCATCCCCAGCTCGCGGCCGAACCCGCTCATCTTGACGCCGCCGAACGGCGCCTCCTGGTGGACGCTGTGGTTGCTGTTGATGCTGAGCACCCCGCTGCGGATAGCCCGCGCCATGCGCAGCGCGCGCCCCAGGTCCCGGGTCCACACCGACCCCGAGAGCCCATAGGGCGAGTCGTTAACCATGCGGATCGCGTCGGCTTCATCATCGAAGGGAATGAGACAGGCCACCGGCCCGAAGATCTCCTCCTGCGCCACCCGCATCTCGTTGCGCACGCCTGCCAGCACCGTGGGCAGCAGGAAGGCGCCGGCCGCCAGATGGGGGTCATCTGGCGGCGTGCCTCCACAGACGACTTCCGCCCCTTCGTCCCGGCCCACGGCGACATAGCGCAGGACGTGGTCCCGCTGGCCCATCGAGACCACCGGCCCCATCTCCGTGGCCGGGTCCATCGGGTCGCCGACGCGCAGCCGTCTGGCCGCCTCGATAAAGAGGCCGGCGAACCTTTCGTAGACCGGCCGCTGGATGAAGACCCGGCTGCGCGCGCAGCAGTCCTGTCCCGCGTTGCCGTAGACGGCGGCCGCCCCGCCGGCGGCCGCCTGTTCCAGGTCGGCGTCGGCGAAGATCACGTTGGGGGACTTGCCGCCCAGCTCCAGCGACACCCGCGTCATCCGGTCGGCGGCCAGCTTCATGATCTGGATGCCGGTGGTGGTCTCGCCCGTGAGCGACATCTTCCCGACAGCCGGATGGGTCACGATCGCCGCGCCCACCTGGGCGCCCGGCCCCGTAACGACGTTGAGCACGCCCGGCGGCACTCCGACCTCCAGCGCCAGCGCGCCGAGGTGCAGCGCGGTGAGCGGCGTGTACGAGGCCGGTTTGAGGATGACGGTGTTGCCGGCGGCCAGCGCCGGCGCCACCTTCCAGGACGTGATGAGGAAGGGGAAGTTCCAGGGCACGATGAGACCTACGACCCCGATCGGCTCGCGCAGCGTGAAGTCGAGCCCCCGGTCAGCCACCGGGATGGTCTCGCCGAAATACTTGTTGGCGGCGCCGGCGTAGTACTCGAAACACCCGGCGGCCGCCTCGATCTCCCCGCGCGCGTCGGTGATGGTCTTGCCCCCGGAGCGGACTTCCAGGGTCGCCAGTTCCTCTGCGTGCTCGCGGATCCGATTCGCCAGGCGCAGGAGCAGCCGGCCCCGCTCGGTGGCGCTCATCGCCGACCAGGGACCTTCCTCGAAGGCGGCCCGGGCTGCCCGCGCGGCCCGGTCCACATCCTCCGGACCGCCCTTCGGCACGTCGGCCACCACCTCGCCGGTCGCGGGATTGACGACCTCGAAGGTCTCCCCGCTGGCGGCGGCGACCTCCTCGCCGCCGATGCGCATGAGCATGCGCGGGCGCTGCTGTGTCGGCTTCGAAATCATGGGTCCCCCTCCAGTGTGCCCGACCACAGGATTTCCCTGCCATGCGCCGAACACCCTCTGCCAGTTACGCGCCCTTCGGACGCAGGGCCGTGGAGGAAGCGATGCCGCTCCGTTTCTGTGTCATCAATGGCTACCCGGAGCCCAACCGCCAGGTGCTGCTCCAGGCCGGCCACTGCAGCGCCGACGAGATGTACCTCCGGGTGTTCAGGACACTGCGGCCAGAGGCCCGCCTGGACGTGCTCTTCCTGGCCGACCTGGACGTGCCGGTGCCCGACGACCGGTGGATTGAGGGCTACGATGCCTTCCTGTGGACGGGTTCCAACCTGACCATCTACGAGGACGACCCCCGCGTGACCCGTCAGATCGAGTTCTGCCGGCGGATCTTCGAGGTCGGCCGGCCGCAGTGGGGGAGCTGCTGGGGCGTGCAGATGGCCGCGGTGGCGGCCGGCGGGGAGGTGCACAAGAACCCCCGCGGACGCGAGATGGCCTTTGCCCGCCGGATCCGCCTGACCCCCGAAGGGCGCGCCCACCCCATGTACGACGGGAAGCCCGATGTCTTCGACGGGTTCATCTCCCACCTGGACGAGGTCACGCGCATCCCCTCAGGCGGCACCCTGCTGGCCACCAACGACCACACCCGGGTCCAGGCCCTGGAGGTCCGGTACCGGAACGGCGTCTTCTGGGCCACGCAGTACCATCCCGAGTACGACCTGTACCAGATGACGCGCCTGATCGTGGCCCGGGGAGAGGCCCTGATCAAGGAGGGCTTTTTCGCCGACCGGGCCGCGCTGGAGCACCGGGTCGCCCGGATGGAGGCGCTGGCGGCTGATCCGTCGCGCAAGGACCTGCGCTGGGACCTGGCCATCGGCGACGACCTGCTGGACGAGCGGTTGCGCTGGGTGGAACTGCGGAACTGGTTGGAGAAGGTCGTCATCCCCTCCGCGCGGCACACCGAGCGCGTCTAGCGAGGCTGGAGGTTTCGCTACCCGACGAACGCTGGCTGCGTCCACGCCACGCCGCCGTTGGACGAGAAGACCTTGGCCCGGACGTAGCCTTCATCGCCCCGCAGCCGGTAGACTGCCTCCTCACCGTGCACGACCGCCAGCGTCCTCCCGCCAGAGCCGATGAAGTGCGTCGTATAGCGGAAGTCCCGTTCCGCGGCGACTTGCAGGGCGATCGCGTCGTCCGTGGTGTGGACCGCTTCCAGGGTCACCTCAGTCGAGGCGTAGAAGTCACCGCGCTCCATCGCCTCCAGGACGGCGCCCGCCGACCGTTCGGCCGCCCGCACCACGACCCAGGCCCGTCCAGGTGGAGACCGATGGCCCCACCACTCGCCGCGGAAGTGGTGCGCGTCGTCGCTGGCGACCGCCCAGACCCGCCGCCCGGCGGTCAGGAGTCGGTCCCAGATCTCCTCGACGCCCGGCCAGCCGCCCCCGCCGAAGTTGTTGCACTCGGCGCTGGCGTTGAAGACCTCCAGCAGGTGGTAGTTCTCCACGGAGGACAACTGGAGATCGGTGAACGCCCAGCGGTAGTTCGGGTGGTTGACCTGGGGGACGCCACCGGCGGCGCGGACGGCATCGACCTCGCGCTGCAGCAGGGCGGCGATCGTGTCAGCCTGCGGGCGGTCGGGGAGGACGGCGCTGCCCAGCGAGTTCACGTGGACGGGTTTGCCCTCGCCGAAGGCGCTGACCTCGCAGCCAGGGATCAGCAGCAGGGTGTCCCCGACGCGGTTCCACCCGCCGACGTCGGTCACGCCGTTGTGATCGGTGATCACCAGGAAGTCGTAGCCGTGCGACGCGTACCATCCCGCCACCGCATCCAGCGGCGCATCGCCGTCGGAGCGGTCGGTGTGGGTGTGCGTGTTACCCTTCAACCACGGCATCGGGTCCCTCCCTCCTGGCACCGCGCCACGGTCTCAGCGCGGCGATGCCGGCCAGCGGGCCGAGAGCCAGCAGGCCGAACGCCGAGCCCCACTGCCCCGCAGGGCTGAGGCCCAGCGCGCCGCCGAGATCCAGCACCAGGCCGAAGGCCGCCGGCGATGCCGCGGTGGCCGCCCAGCCGAAGAGCATCTGGATCGCAAAGGCCCCGCCCAGGGAGCGGCCGGGCACGACCTCCATCAGCGTGGCGGTGTACGAGGGGGAGTCCGCCAGGCTGACGGTGCCGTAGACGAGGGCGACGACGGCCACCAATGCGGTCGGGGCGCCGGCCAGCCATCCGAAGCCCAGCGAACAGAGCAGGCTCGCGGCCAGCATCGCCGTGGCTGCACGGGCGCGGCCCAGGCGATCGGAGAGCCGGCCTCCGGCCACCGCGCCGGCGGCGCCGCCCAGGCCCACGGCTCCCGCAGCCAGCAGACCGCCCCAGGCCAGCGCCTCGCCCTGGCCGCCACCGCGCCCCGCCAGCGAGGCCACCAGGAACGGCGCCAGCCATCCCCACAGGCCGAACAACTCCCAGTTGTGCCCGGTGTATGCCACAATGACGCGGCGCGCCGAGGCGTTCTTGAAGACATCCCCGACGTACTGCGAGAGGACCGACGGCGCCGCCGCCGCCGCGGCGACGCTCGGGACCTTCCAGGCCATGACCAGGGCGCCCAGCAGTTCCAGAGCCCCAATCCCGGCCATCGTTGCGCGCCAGCCGATCCGAGGCGCCAGCGCGCCCACGTAGAACAGGGGGAGGGCGTAGGCTGCAACGATGGTGGCGATGTAGAGGCCGGTGGCTGTCCCCCGCCGGGCGACGGGAACGGTATCGGCGATCTGTTTGAGCGCCGGGAGGTAGAGGCCGCCGATGCACACGCCCACCGTGAGGCGCAGGGCCAGCCCGGAGGAGAAGTCGCGGGCCCCCAGCGCGAATGCCAGGTCGCCGAGTCCCACCAGCGCGGCGGACCAGGCCATGATGGGCTTGCTCCGCACGCGGTCCAGCAGGAAGCCGACCAGCACGTACGCGACCAGGGTCCCCAATTGGAAGACCCCCAGGATGACGCCGGACTGGCCGGCGCTCAGCCGCCACTCGGGCCCCAGGATCGGGATGAGCACGGAGAACGTCAGCCCCGTCTGGTGGCCCAGGAACTGTCCCAGGCACAGGGCCGCGAACCCCACGGTCCAGCCGCCTGCCTCCCGCGTCGGGTCAGCCATCGCCCGCCAGACCCAACCACGCCGGCAGCCGGGGATCGCCGGCGGCCTCCCGGCAGCGGGCAAAATGCCCGGCGGCGCGCGCGACGAAATCCGGTGCGCCCGCAGGGAGGGTCAGCGCCACCACGTACCACAGCGCCTCGCGGAGTTCGGCGACGACCTTCAGCAGTTTCAGACGGGCGAACGCCGGCCCCGTCACCTCGCCGAAGTACGCCTGCAGCAGCGCCCTGTCGCCCGCCTCCGGGGCCGCGTGGTAGATGGCGAAGTTGGCCAGGTCGAAGAAGACGTCGCCCATGCCCGCATACTCCCAGTCCACGATGCGGATCTGCCGACCGTCGTCGATCAGGTTGGGTCCCCAGAGGTCGTTGTGGCAGGGACGGGCGGGCGTCCGGTCCTCCCGCAGGGCGGATTCGATCTCGGCGACTTGGCCCGACAGCGCCTCGAGATCCGGAGGGAGTGGCGCACCGGTCCGGCGGGCGAGGCCCAGGTAGGCCTCGATGGTCCGGAATGGCGAAAAAGACCCCTCAAAGGGCGGGCCCGCGTGGTAGCGATGCATGGCCTCGGCGACCCGGGCGATGACCTCGGGGCTCGCCGTCTCTTCGGGGTCCAGGGTGCGGCCCGGGATGAACCGGGTGACCAGCACCCCTTCGTCGGGGAGGACGTGCACGACCTCCGGTGCGACGCCGGTCCGGCTCGCCGCCAGCATGCAGCAGACCTCCCGGTGGCGGTCGATCCCCAGCAGGTCGACGCCGCTGGCCCAGACGCGCACGACGAAGGCCTCGCCGTCCACGTCCACCCGATAGTTGACGTTGGTGATGCCGCCGGGAAGCGGGGCGACGGTGATCGAGGAGGCCTGCCGCCACGAGGGGATCCTCCTGACGACCTCCTCCACTGGGATGCCGGTCACGCTGCACACCCGCGCGGCACGTCCTCCGTGGCGGGACTTGCTTTCGGGTTCGACCCCTGCGGGGCTGCTCCTCCGGCGGAAGGGGCAGGAGGCACCCCACGGCGTGAGAGGAGTTGGCGCGTGCCCTCCTGAACTCTCCCCGCGGCAGGGTGCGGTGTGCAGATCCCACATGCAGAGGGGGAATGCCAGATGGCTCGGCACGAAGATGACCGGTTGCGGGCCATGGTGGAGGCGGCCCGTCTGTCCCGGAGGGCGTTCCTGAGGGTCGGGATCGGCGCGGCTGGCGCCGTCGCCGTGTCCTCCCTGCTGGCCGACGCGCGGCGGCTGCTGGTCTCGGGGGCGCCGATGAAGCCTCCGATGTCGGCCGGCGAGATGTCCATGAGCGACCTCATCGCCGCGGCCAAGAAGGAGGGCGAACTCAACGTCATCGCGCTCCCCCCCGACTGGGCCAACTACGGCGAGATCATGGCCACGTTCACCAAGAAGTACGGGATCAAGATCAACAGCGCCTCCCCAAACGCCAGTTCGGCAGAGGAACTGCAGGCCATCAGGTCCCTCAAGGGCCAGCGACGGGCGCCGGATGTGGTTGACGTCGGGCCGGCATTCGCGATTCAGGGCGCCCAGGAGAAGCTGTTCACCCCCTACAAGGTCTCGACCTGGGCGACGATTCCCGACACCATGAAGGACCCCGGGGGGTTGTGGTATGGGGACTACTTCGGGGTCATTGCCTTCGGCGCCAACCGGGATGTGGTGAAAACCATGCCGCAGAGTTGGGCCGACCTGAAGAAGCCGGAGTACAAGGGACAGGTCGCCCTCAACGGAGACCCGCGGCGCGCGGGGGCGGCCTTCGCCGGGGTCTGGGCGGCTGCCCTCGCCAACGGCGGCTCGCTCGATAACATCCAGCCGGGCATCGAGTTCTTCGCCGAACTCAAGAAACTGGGGAACTTCATCCCGGTGGATGCGACGCCGGCCACGGTCCAGAGCGGGCAGACGCCGATCACCGTGGACTGGGACTACCTCCAGATCGGCTACAACAAAGAGTTCGCGGGGAAGATCAAGTGGGAGGTGGCGCTGCCCAGGGACGGGATCTTCGGCAACTACTACTGTCAGGCGATCAGCGCCTACGCACCGCACCCCTTCGCCGCGCGCCTCTGGCAGGAGTTCCTCTACTCCGACGAGGGGCAGATCCTCTTCCTGAAGGGGTTCGCGCACCCGGCCCGGTTCAACGACCTGGTCGCGCGGGGGAAGGTGCCGCAGGACCTGCTGGCCAAACTGCCGCCGGCGGAGCCCTACAAGCAGGTGAAGTTCCCGACGGTGGCCCAGAACGACAGGGCCAAGAAGCTCATCGCCGAGCAGTGGGGGCCGAAGGTGGTCGGCAAGTAACCTGCCTCTGGCCCGCAGGTGGTCGGCCGTGACGACGGGCAGCGCGTCGGAGCCCACAGGTATGCGGCCGGGAGGCCTGCGCGGACGAAGGCCTCCCGGGCTCGCCGCCGTGATCGTCCTCGCCCCGTTCTTCGCCTACACCCTGGCTTTCCTGCTCCTGCCTTCCGCATCGGTCCTGGTGGGCGCCTTTCAGAACGAGCAGGGCGAGTTCACCCTGGCCAACGTGGCCGCAATCTTTGAAGGCCAGCACCTCCAGGCCTACATCAACAGCCTGCAGATCAGTGCGGCCACGGCCGCAGCCGGAGGGCTATTCGGGTTCCTCATGGCCTACGCCGCGGCGGGGGGCGGAGGCCCCCCGTGGATTCGGACCGCGCTCACCACGTTCTCGGGCGTGGCCGCCAACTTCGCCGGCGTCCCGCTGGCCTTCGCGTTCATCGCCACGCTGGGCACCACCGGCCTGCTGACCCAGATGCTGAAGTCCGCGGGCATAGACCTCTACGGGGCCGGGTTCACGCTGTTCTCGTTTTCCGGCCTGGCCCTCACGTACCTCTACTTCCAGATGCCCCTGATGATCCTGGTCATCGTGCCTGCCATCGACGGCCTGCGGCGTGAGTGGCGCGAGGCGGCGGCCAACCTGGGAGCCTCCGGCTTCGAGTACTGGCGCTACATCGGGCTGCCGATCCTCTGGCCGTCGCTGCTGGGGGCCATGGTGCTCCTGTTTGGAAACGCGTTTGCGGCCTACGCCACCCCCTACGCCCTCACCCAGGGGGTCATCACGCTGGTGACGACGCAGATCGGGAACGTGCTGCAGGGCAACGTGCTCACCGACCCCCACCTGGGCCAGGCCCTGGCCCTGGGGATGATCGTGGTCATCGCGGTCGCCATGGCGACCTACGCGGCGCTGCAGCGGCGCACCGCGCGCTGGGTGCGATGAGCCGCCGGGTATCGCCGGGGCGCGCCCTCTGGCTCGGGCTGGGAGCCGCGTATTTCATCATCCCGCTGGTCGCCACCATGGAGTTCAGCCTGCGGGCCGGCGGAGGCCGCTACGACTTCTCGGCGTACGCGTTCATCCTCAACGACCCGCGGTTTCGGGAGAGCTTCCTCCTGTCATTCGGCCTGGCCCTGGAGACGATCGCAGTCGCGCTGGTCCTGCTGGTCCCCACCGTGTACTGGGTGCACCTGCGGCTGCCGCGGCTGCGGCCGGTCGTGGAGTTCATCTCGGTCCTGCCCTTCGTCGTCCCGGCCATCGTGCTGGTGGTCGGCCTGCTCGACCTCTACCGGGGGGCTCCCGAGTTCTTCGTTGGGACCCCGCAGATCCTCGTCGCCGGCTACGTGATCCTGGCGCTGCCGTACGTCTACAGGGCGCTGGACGCCGGGATGCGGGCCATCGACATCCACACCCTCACCGAGGCGGCCCAGAGCCTCGGGGCGGGCTGGACCACGACCCTCTTCCGGGTCATCCTGCCGAACCTCCAGGCGGCCGTCCTCAGCGGGGCGTTCATCACCCTGGCCATCGTGATGGGCGAGTTCACCCTGGCCAACGTCCTCCTCTTCAACACCTTCTCGGTCTACATCAACTACATCGGCGAGACGCACGCCACCCCGGCCGCGGCGCTCACGCTCATCAGTTTCGCGATCACGTGGGTGGCCATGCTGGGACTGCTGGGGCTGGGCCGACAACTCGGCGGGCGGCAGGCGCAGATCGGCGGGGCGCGGTAGCATGGCCTACCTGGAACTCAGGGAACTGCGCAAGACCTTCGGCGACGTGGTGGCGCTGGACCACCTCG
>JAVKHQ010000022.1:0-45938 GCA_031459875.1 Candidatus Fervidifonticultor sextus
GATCGTTGACACACGCGGTGGCATCGTCGTTCATCCTCCTCTGCATCCACTCTATCCTACGGACCGCAGACGGGGCGCGCAACGGATGAGCGCCCGATGTGGAGGTTCCGCCGGCGGGATGGCGGCGTCTAGATCGGATCGCGGCCTTCGAAGAAAGCCAGTGCAACGGCCAGCGGGCCCACGATCCACGCGGCGAGCGCGCCGAGCAGCAATCCTGCGGCGCCGGCGGCGCCCAGACGCGCCGTCAGGAAGCCGCCGACCGGACCGAGCACCTCCAGGGCGGGGTCCAGCAGCAGCAGCGCGAGGATGCGGCCGACCTCCACGGGGTTGAGCAGCACGGCCGCCGCCAGCACCGGTGCGCCGGCGCCGGCGGCGGCACCGGCGGCGATCAGCACGAGGTCGAAGGCCACCACGCTGCCGAACCAGACGGCCAGCGCCCACGCCAGGCCCTGCACCCGGCTGCGCACGGCGGCGGCGATGGCCACCCCGATCGACAGGTAGACCGCGGCCACAGCCAGCGCGATCCCCAGGAAGGCCAGGTACTGCCCCCCGCCGCCCGCGCCCGTCGCGAGCCCGATCAGCACACCGGCCAGTCCAAACCCCAGCAGCGTCGCCAGGCCGATGGCGGCCAGGGCGCCGGCGAAGCGCGCCAGCAGCAGTTCGCTGCGACCGACGGGCTGCGCCAGAAAGCACTCCAGCAGCCCGACCTCGCGGTCGCCGGCCAGGCCCGTAGCACCCAGCAGCAGCGCGATCAACGGCACCAGACCCAGACAGAGGTTAAGCAGGCTGGCCGTGGTCCGCCCGTAGCCCTCCAGGCCCACGGCGCCGGCCAGGCGGAGGCCGAGCAGCGACAGCCCCAGGGCCAGGACCGCGAAGATGCCACCGTAGGCGAGCAGCCAGCGGTGGCGCATGGCCTCGGCGAGTTCGTGGGCGACCAGCGCCCGCATGGGGCTCATCGGGGCGTCACCGTGCCGGCCAGGACCTCGGGATCCACCGTGGGTTCCTCCACATGCACCTCCACCGGCCGGACACCGGCGGCGGCGACCGCCGCGAGGACCTCGAACGCGCCGCCGGCGCGGGTGGTCGCCGTGATGGAACCGGGCGTCTGTGCGATCCGCACGCCGGGCAGCGCGGTCAGGACGGACGTCAGCTCGGCACGTCCGACGCCGTTCACCCCGAACACGACCCGCTGCTGGACGGCTCCCCCAAGCCCTTCAGGCGGCCCGTCGTAGACGACCCGGCCGCGGTGGAGGACGAGCGCCCGTGTGGCGATCTGCAGCGGTTCGGCCGCCAGATGTGTGGCCAGCAGAACGGTCCGTCCCTTCCCGGCCGCCTCTTCGAGGTCCCGGTGTAGGGCCCGGCGGGCTGCCACATCCAGACTGGTCGCGGGTTCGTCGAACAGCAGGACCGCAGGATCGGCCTGCAGAGCCACGGCCAGGGCCAGCCGCTGCCGCATGCCGCCCGACAGCGTCCTCACCGGCGCGCGGGCCGCCTCCTCCAGACCGACGCGGCCCAGCACCGCACCATCCCCACGGGTGCGGCCGCGCAGGCGCGCGAAAAGGTCCAGGACCTCGGTGCACGTCAGGTCGGCCGGCAGCGCCGGGCGCTGCGGGACGTAGCCGAGCAGGGCGCGGGCCCGCCGGCCGTCGCGGGCCACGTCGTGGCCGCCCACCGTGATCGTCCCGTCGAACCGCAGCAGTCCCAGGATGCAGCGCAACAGCGTGGTCTTGCCCGCGCCGTTGGAGCCCAGCAGCAGCACGAACGCCCCCTGGGGGACCTCAGCCGTGATCCCATCGAGCGCGGCCACCGAGCCGAAGCGCTTGCGCACATCGCGGAGGGCGATCACGTCCGCCGCCTCCTAGCCAGCGCCGCGGCGGCCGCGCCGGAGGGGAGCCCCAGGGCGAGCCCCACCGCCAGCAGACCGGGCTGCGATCGGACCGGCGCGTCCGACCCCGGGACCGCCGGACCCCGTGCGTCGGCGGCCGGGATGCCCGAGGGCGGCCGCACCAGCGGGGCCGGATCTTCCACCGCCGGGTCGGTGCGCACCAGGGGCAGGATCCGCCCGGCCGCCTCCAGCGCCAGGTGGGCCGGGGTGAACAGGAACGCCCGCAGTGCCGGCGCGCGGCGTTCCAGGCCTTCCAGCAGGTCGGACCGCCGGTAGGGCACGTCACCGATCCCGTCGCCGTCGGCGTCGAAGCCGGTGTAGTCGCTCCAGTAGTTGCCGCGGCCGTCTGGCGCCCACCGGTTGGCGTCCGCCCGCACGGCGCCCCGCGCCTGCACCGGCTGGAGGTTCTCGACGATCGCGTTCTCCGTGGCCTCAATCGCCGCGGTGCTCATCAGGCTGAAGGCGACCTCGTTGAACGCGATCAGGTTGCGCTCCACGCGAGCCCACCCGTCCAGCGTCGCGGGCGTGGCGTCGAACTCCAGCGCGATGCGGTTGCGCACGATGCGGTTCCCGCGCACCAGCAGCCGGTCCGCGTCCTTGAAGATCAGGCCGGCGCCGGCCGCGGCGGAGCGGCTGCCCTCGAAGGTGTTGTCCAGGAGGACGACGTCGCTGGAGTACATCACGGCCGCGCCCACGATGTTCTCCCGGAAGGTGTTGGCCCGGAAGGTGTTCCGGCGCGAGTACATGTAGTGGATCCCGTATCGGGAGCCGGTGACCGTGTTGCCCTCGACCAGGTTGTCGTCAGAGAACGAGATGTAGATGCCGTCCTTGGCCCGCAGGACCCGGTTGGCCTGCAGGCGGGCGCGCTGGGCCTGCCACAGGTAGAGACCGTGGCCGCGTCGCTCCACGGGCAGGTCGGCGGTGGCAATGGTGTTCCCCTCGATGAGGGCGTCGCGGGCCCCAGCCAGGTAGATGCCGAAGAGGACCTCCCGGATGTCGTTGTGGCGCACCACGGCGCGGGCACCGCGCACCACCACGCCGGCGGCCTCTCGGCTGTACGCCAGGGCGCTGCCGCGGATGACGAACCCTTCCAGGCGGACATCGTCGCCGGCGATCACGACGACGTCGCCGCGGCCGCCGCCGTCAATGGTGGGGCGGCCGATGCCGCGGAGCGTCACCGGCCTGGAGAGCACGAGCGGCCCCGGGTAGCGGCCGGGCGGCACCTCGATGGTCACCCCCGGCGGCGCCAGGGCGACGACCGCGGCCAGGTCGCCCGCACGGGCGGCGCGGGCCAGCGCATCTGCGCGTGCGGCCCCGCCCGGGCCGGCCAGGACGGGGAACGTGCCGACGAGCCCGAGCAGCAGCACCCCCGCCGTCACGGCGGCCGCGATCGGGAGACGGCGCGCGGCGGCCCACGCGGAGGAACGGCGGACGCCCACCGTGAATGCCAGCGCGCTGAGGACCAACAGCACGAGCCCGGCCCCGGGCAGGGCCGTCACGTTGAAGTTCATCACCACGGTCGGGCCGATCACCCGGGGGGTGAACGCCGGCAGCCGGAAGGCGGCCAGCGGGTCCAGGCTGTGCCCGAACTGGTACAGCCGCCACTGCAGGACGGCCAGACACATCGCCGGCAGCGCCCAGAGCCCCAGCAGGACCAGGGCCCACAGCCAGCGCCACGGGACCACAGCGGACAGCACCAGCCCCACGACCAGCAGCACCACCGCCGGGTAGAACAGGCGACCCTCGGGGAATTTGCTCGCGTCGATGGCAGCCATGCCGATGTAGTGGTTGAGCGCATTGAGTTCGTCCACATCGCCAGTGATCCCGCGGCCGTCAATCACCAGCCGCAGGCCGTTAGGGTACTGGGGCGCGTGGAGGGTCATCTTCCACAACGGGAGCGACGCCCCGAGCACCAGCAGCGCGGAGGCCAGCCCGATCGCGGCCAGCGCCCGGGTCCGCTCCGGGATCCGGGCGCTCACGGGTGCGTCTCCGGCATCGCCAGCAGCGCGGCCCAGCCGACTACCGGGGCCCCGGGGAAGGCCGCGCGGGCCGCCCCGGTGCTGGCGAAGGCCGCCAGCCCCGTGTTCATGGGCGTCCGGATCGCCTGGGACCGGACGTAGATCGCGGCGGATGCCTCCAGCCACTGCTCCGTGGCCATGTCATGGACATAGCCGACGGCCGCCTGCGCCGCGAGCGCCCTGGCGGCGTGCGCGACCATGCACCCGATGTCGTCGTAGCGGAACACCGTCTGGCCCTGGCGCGTGGCGGCCGCAAACCGCGGGTCGCTGATGAGCATGCCGCAGTGGTCGCAGCGGTCGCGGTCGTAGCGAATCGCCGGCGGCCCGCCCGCCGCGGGCGCCCGGCCCAGCAGCGCCCAGGCGGCGGGCGCCACCGCCGCGCCGCCCGCGGCCAGCGCCGCCAGGTGCAGGAACCTCCTCCGCGTCAACGTCATGGGCGTCCTCCGGGGAGGGGCGGATGGCCCCTCCCCTCCCATCCTCTACCTAGGGCTCCACCAGCAGCCACCCCTGCATCTCCAGGTGCAGCGCCGAGCAGAACTCGGTGCAGTAGAAACTGAATGCCCCGGCCTTGGTGGCCACGAACTTCACGGTGACCGTCTCGCCGGGATCGATGCTCATCTGGACGTTGTACTCGGGGATCGCGAAGCCGTGCGTCGCGTCCCGGGTCTTCTCGGTGTTGGTGATGTGCAGGACGACGGTATCCCCCTTCTTCACGCGGATGATGTCGGGACGGAAGTTGCTGCGGGCCGCCGTCATCCACACCGTGACCACGTTGCCCGTGCGCTCGACCCGCTCCTTGGTGCGTTCAACCGCATGGGGGCTGCGCTGCATCGTGAGGATATCGGTGCCGGCAGGGTACACCTGCCAGGCCTTGATCTTATCGGCCTTGATGATCTGGGCGTAGTGGGGCTCGGCGTTGGGGACGGGCATGTCGTAGACCACCCGCATCTTGGACGCGGTCAGGTCGACCAGCTGGAAGTTCTGCGGGTGCAGCGGCCCCAGCACGGGATACCGGTCCACCGACCACTTGTTCAGCGCCACCAGGTAGCGGCCGTCGGGGCTCACGGTGTCGCCCTCCGCCGTGGCCAGGTGCCCGATGTTGTAGTGCACCGACACCTTGTCCACCAGCTTCCAGGCCGCCTCGCCCTTGAAATAGGGCTCACCCAGCGTCCACTTGGCCACCGCGCTGTCTACGAACAGACTGGTGTAGGCATAGCCCCGCTCGTCGAACTGGGTGTGCAGCGGCCCGTTCCCCACCGGCACGCGGGCGGCGATCACGGCGTCGAACTTCAGAATCGGCACGCCGAAGGGATCGGTCCCCTCGAAGTTCCTGGCGGCGATGGCGGCCTTGATCCTGTCGATGTCGTAGACGGTGGTGTGCGGATCCAGTTTCCCCGAGACGACGATGTACTTCCCGTTGGGCGCCACATCCACCCCGTGGGGGCTGCGCGGCTCCGGCGCGAAGTAGAGCAGCCCTTCCGCGATGGCCGTCTTGAGGGGGATGACCCGGATCCCGTTCCTCATCTCGAACTTCCCGGCCCGGACGACCTCCTCGGCCTTCTTCCAGTTGATGATGTGGAGGAAGTCGAAGTCCCTGGCGGAGGCGCCGGCCTCAATGGCCGGCCTGCCCTCCATGTTGCCGCCCGTGGCCATCTCGGTGTTGTAGGAGTTGATGAAGCCCCAGCCGTCGCTGGCGAGTTTCCCGGCGTCGGCCAGGTCCTGGTTGTAGGGCGGCAACTCGATCTGGAACGACCGGGCTAGGTCGATGCGCCCGGTCTGTTTGTCGACGGCCAGCCAGGCCGAGACGCCCCGGTAGCGCTCCTTGTACTGCTCCAGCGGCGCGTATCCCCCGCCCCAGACCATCGGGATCTTGCTGGAGACGTGCACGTAGTCGGTGTTGGGCGTGGCGAAGACCCCGCCGTGGTTGGTCTGCATGTTGGGGATCTTGAGGATCTGCTTGACGCGGAAGTCCCGCAGGTCAATCATGGCGATCCGGCCGTTGGCGCGGTCGTTGATGTACAACCAGCGGCCGTCGTACTCGCCACCGGTCTCCGACAAGGCGGGATGGTGGGTGTCGCCCCAGGAGAGCGGCACGCCGTTCCCGTTGGCCCCTTCCTCCAGGACCTTCTCCGACCAGTCCGCGCCGTAGCCGAAGCCCTGCCACGGCTCGGTGGTGAAGGTCGCGATGACCTTGAGGAGGCGCATGGACGGCAGGCCGATCACCAGCACCTGGCCGCCGTGGCCGCCGGACGAGAACATCAGGTACTCGTCCTGCCGGCCCGGCGGGACGAAACTCTGGACGGCGAAGGTCACCTCGTCCGGCTTGAGGCCGCGGGCCCCGGCGGCCCGCGCGGCCTCCTGCAGTCCGGCCAGGCCGGAGGCGGACCGGGCGCCGACCAGGTAGGCGCCGGCGACCAGCACCGCGGCCAGGACCACCGCCACGACGGTGAGCGTCAAACGGGTCATGCGGATTCCTCCCTTCGGGTGGATGTGGGATCTGCCACAGTGACGGTGCGCCTCGGCAACCGCCGGACGCCCGCCGACAGGTCTGCAACGGTCACGCTGTCCAGGAGCCGTTCGATCTCGCGCTGGATCGTGCCCAGCGCCGCCCTGACCGGGCAGGGCTGGGCGCAGGGGCAGTCGTCGTACACGATGCACCGCGAGATGGCCAGCGGGCCCTCGATGGCGTCGATGACCTGGCGCAGGGTGATCTGCGCCGCGGGCCTGGCCAGGCGCACCCCGCCGCGGGCGCCGCGGGTCGTCCGCACGATTCCCCCGCGCACCAACTGCTGCACGATCTTGCCGGCCTGCGCTGGCGGGATGCTGCGGCGCGCGGCCAGGGCCCCGGTCTGGGTCGGCCCCTCCACCGCCAGGTCCAGGACGGCCCGCAGCGCCAGCTGGGCCGCGCGGCTCAGTTCCATGAAAACCGGAGAATCCCCATAGGTTTGTCGCCTTTGACCGTAGGGGATGGCGCGCGGGCAGACCATCGGGAGGTGACCTGATTTCGCATCGGGGAGACACCCGATGCCGGCCTGGACGGGCTGAACGGGAAGGGGCGGGGTCTCCCCCGCCCCCTGGGCTCGGACCCTGCGGGCGTCCTACGGCTCGACTTTGAGCTCGCCCACCATCTCGGGGTGGTAGGTGCAGACCATCTTGTAGGTCCCCGGCTTGTCGATCTTCACCTTGAACTTGCTCTCCTGGCCGGCGTTGACGGCGATGTCGGAGGCGAAGTCCTGCCCGACCTGGTCCTTGGCCTGGATGATGAGATTGTGGACGGTCGTGCCCTCGTTGTCGAATTCGAACTCGTACTCCCGACCGGCCTTGATGGTGATGGTCGCGGGCTCATAGAGGTTGTCTTTCCCGACGATCTTGATCTCCGTGGTCCCCGCCGGGGATGCGGGAGCCGCACCGGTCGGCTGCTCGGGCTGCGGTTGAGGTGGCTGGGCCGACCGGCCGCCGCACCCGGCGGCGAGCACCGCGACCAGCAAGACGGCGACGAGCCACACTGCGCTGCGCATTCGAATGCTTCCTCCTCCTCGTGTGGTGTAACCCCTCTCCGGCGGGTTACCCAGGCAAGGGTAGCGCGACATCCCTCACGTGGCAAGTGGGAAAATCGGCGGGTGCATCGGGCGGGTGCGGTGCGGCCCTACGCCGGGCGCGGCTGCAGCACGACTTTGACGGCACGGTGCCGGCGCTTGTCCCCGGCAACGTCCATGGCCCTGCGGTACTCGGCGAGCGGAAACCGGTGGGTCACGAGCGGCCGCAGGTCCACCTGGCCGGAGGCCAGCAGTTCCATGGCCAGGTCGATGGCACGGACCGTCCGGCCGTCGACGCGCTCCCGGGCATAGGAAAACGTGCCGCGCACCGACACCTCGCGCAGCCAGATCGGCGTCCAGTCCACGCCCTGCGGGACCGCGGCCAATCCGACGAGCACGACCGTGCCGCCGGCGCGGGTCAGGCGCAGCGCGTCGTCGATGCTTTGCGCCTTCCCGACACACTCCAGGGCGACATCCACGCCGCCGGTGAGCACCGGCGGCCCGAGCAGCGGCCGCAGCACCCTGGCGCCGGTCAGCCGCGCGATCTCCTGGTAGTGGGCGCCGCGGTCGGGCGCGACCACGGCGGCCGCGCCCAGGCGCCGGGCCAGGTCGGCCTGGTGGGGATGCCGGGCGAGCACGACGGCCTGCGATGCGGGCCGCAGGGCGCGCAGCGCGGCCACCGCCGCCAACCCGATGGTACCGGCTCCGGCGACCAGCACGATCGAGGTCTCTGGGGCCACGAACCGCAACACGGCGTGCACGGCCACCGCCAGCGGTTCGACCATGACGGCCTGTTCGTCGGACATCTGCGGCGGGACCGGCACGAGCTGCGACCGGTGGGCCACCAGCACCTCGCCCCAGGACCCGCCGACGTCGCGGCAGGCGCCGTGGCCGAGCCCGGGCGCCAGGGCGCCTTCGGCGAAGCGGCTGCACAGGTTGTAGTCACCCCGGGCGCACGCCCCGCAGGGGTCGGCAAACCCCCGGGTGGCGCACGGCAGCAGCGGTTCCACCACGACCCGGCTCCCGACGACGGCGCCGGCATCGGCGCCGGCTTCCACCACGGTGCCGACGTTCTCGTGCCCGACCACAAACGGCATCGAGGCGTAGACGGAGGCCGCCAGGCTGGTCTCCAGGTGGACGAGGCTCAGGTCGCTCCCGCAGATTCCGGCCAGGTCCACGCGCACCCGCAGCCACTCGGATCCCGGGAGGCGCGGTTCGGGAATCTCCCTGAGTTGCACCGGGCTGACCTGGCTCAGGTAGGCTCCTGGCCAGAGCCGACCGAGCGCTCGCGCAGCGAGGTAGCGCGGGATGGTGGCGTGGGCGACGACGGCCTTCATGGGACCACGGTTCCGGGCAGGGTCGGGGTCCCCCTGCCGGGACCGCACCGGTCAGCGCGGCTGGTCCAGCACGACCAGGTACCCCACCTGCGTCTCGTGGTCGGGCGAGCAGTCCCCCGTGGCCGGATTGTAGGGGACGTTGCAGTGGTAGCGGAACATCCCCACCTTGTCCGCGACAAAGGTCAGGGTCTCCTGCCCCTTGGGACCGCCGGGCAGCGGACGGGTCCGGACACCGTAGCCTTCGATCTCGAAGCCGTGGGTGGAAAAGGTCAGGTTCATCACCCGCAGCCGCACCGTGTCGCCGCGCCGGACGGTGATCATCGACGGGTTGAAGAAGTGGTGTTCTGCAGCGCCCAGGGCGCCGACACCGGTGATGATGACCGAGAGGTCTACCGTGGTCGGCCCGGCGGGGGCGGGCGCGGCGGGCGGGGCGGGCCGGGCCGCCGATAGCGCGGTGAGCAGGATCGCCACGAGGGAGATCAGGATGGCCGCCAGGGCCGAAGAGGCAGAGCCTGTCCGCATCGCCGACGGGCTCACTTGGTCACGATGAGGTAGCCGCGCATCTCGTCGTGGTCGGGGGTGCAGTGTTTCTTGCCGGGATCGTAGGGGAGCGCGCAGCGGTACTCGAAGACGCCGACCTTGTCGGCGACAAAGGTCACCCGTTCGCTCTCACCGGCGTTGAGAATTTTGGTCTTGATCCCGTAGCCCGGCAACTCGAACTGATGCGCGAACTCATCGGGGTTGGCGATCACCAGGTCCACGGTATCGCCCTCGCGCACCACCATCATCGTGGGATACCAGCGGTGGGCGAAGACGCCCTGGCCGGAGAAGGTGGCGACGACCATCGAGAGGGCCACCCGGGACGGCGCCGGACGCGCCGTCCCGGCCTCCGGGCCCGCTGCCGGCTGCCGGGAGGTGTAGACAACCAGGCTGACGGCCAGCGCCACCACCGAGACGGCCAGCGCCATGTAGCCAAGCCCGTTGCCCCGACGGGTCATGAGTCAGGTGCCTCCTCCGAACCCGCGAATCAGCCCAGACCCTCCGTGCGTCTGGTTCTTCGCGACCGACCATCGGCCCTCCTCAAACCGATTACCGCCGCTGTGGTACCTTGGGAGGGTCAGCGGGCGGGGCCAAACTGCAGCGGCCACCAGGTCAGCGTGATGCTCTTCTGACCGTTGCGCTGGCGCTCGCGGCCGTCCCAGACGGCGAAGTTGACGAGCGTGCGCTCCCC
The DNA here is from genome assembly GCA_031459875.1 of Candidatus Fervidifonticultor sextus. Classification (GTDB taxonomy): domain Bacteria; phylum Sysuimicrobiota; class Sysuimicrobiia; order Sysuimicrobiales; family Humicultoraceae; genus Fervidifonticultor_A; species Fervidifonticultor_A sextus. The sequence continues at coordinate 10,008 of JAVKHQ010000022.1, forward strand.
GGGTCTGAACTGGACGTCAGCCTCATCCGGCGTGGCCAGCGGCCGCGCCATCACGACGGTCCACCGGCCGGCCCGCCAGGCCCCGAAGCCGACCACGTCCTGGCGGGGTTGCGAGGTGACGGTGCCAAACCCCCAGGCCGCAAGGTCTTCGACCGCGCTCGACCGCCTGGGCCTGGAGAGCAGGTTGCCGGCCGCCGTGCCGGCGTTGAAGCCCTCGCGGTCCTTCGCCGACTTCGCCAGGTGGACGTCATAGTAGTAGTCCACGAACATGTGGGGGTACGCGACCCGCAGGTCGCGGCCGCGCGTGACCTCGGCCTGCCAGGCAGCCTTCCACTGCCAGATGTTGACCGGCCGGGTGCGGTCTCCCATCAGGGGGCTCGCCAGCGGGGGCGAGGTACTCAATGGGAACTGCAGGGCCACCGCGTCGGTGAACTCGGTCTGGCGCAGGGGGAGCCGGTCGGGCGTGGGATCGGTCCAGGTGAGCTCGAAGTAGGCCATCTTGCCGTCGTGCAGCGCCCGGATGCGGATCTCCTTCACGGTCCCGCCGCCGAAGGGCTTGATGAGCGTCTGGGCCACCAGCGGGATCGTGCGGGCCTCAGCCGACCGGAAGACCGCCTCAGCGGCAGTCGGGTCGAGCGGCACCTTCGCCCTTGTGAAGGTCACCACGATCGGCGGTTGCTGCATCTGACCCACCGCGGGGAGCACGGCCGCCGCGAGCGCCAGCACCGCGGTCAGGCACCCCACCGGGAGCCGGCCAATCCTCATAGGAGCCCTCCTGCGTCCGTCATCACCGCGTACCCTTCCACGCACCGCTCACACGCACCCGACTCGGGCGACCAGTCGGGGAAGTCGGCGGCAATGCACGCTACAACCGCCTCCGGGACCACCCCGGCCCACGCGAACGTCGGGAAGCCGCACAGGGGACAGGGCGCGCCCAGGATCGGCTCAGGCGCGCGGTCCGCAGCAGCAGAGCCCGAGGGGCTCTCCAACGCTGCCACAGCGCCCGCCCAGGCAGCCAGCAAGGCAGGGTCGTCCGCGAACTGGAGGAGATCCGTATAGGTCGGCCGCGCCCCATCCCAGAGGCGGTCCACCACGATCCCGGCGGCCTGGCGGCCAAACCGGGGAAACAGGCGCAGGAAGGCCGCCAGGCGTTCCTCCCGGGTGGCCAGGGGCTCCAGCCCCGCGCGGGCCGTGCGACCGTCGACCGCGCAGTCCCACAGGAGAGCGAAGCGGTCGCTGTGCAGGCGACGCGCCGCCCGGGCGGAAGCCTCGGTGGCGCCGTACGCGAAAGCCGGATCCAGCACGTCGAGCACGTGGCCGAGTTCATGGTGGAGGACCCGAATCAGGTCCGGCGTGCCGAACCGCTCGGGAAGCAGCCGCAGCCCCAGGGTCCTGCGGTCTGGGCTGAGGTCCGCCGCTTCCTCGGCGTGGCTCCACGCACGCGCTACCAGGATCGCCTCGACGGCCAGCCCGACCCGCTCCACGGCCTGGCGGATCGGCTGCGCGAAGCCCAGGTCCTCGAACAGGCGCGCATGCAGCGCACAGAACGCGGCATGCCGGGATGCGGCATCCGCACAGCGGGCATAGATGGCGTCGGCCGCCTTCCGGTAGCGCTCGGCGAGCGTGCCGTCGCCCTCGCGCCGGCGCCGGTCGATCTCCCGCCCGACGACCGCGTCCAGCAGGTCGGGGGCACAGCGCACGGACGGCGTCGTCATGGCGGCTCCAGCAGGCAGCCTCCCGCCCCGCAGGGCAGGGGCGCCGCGTCGGGTGCCTCTCCCCCACCCGACGGTGCGAGGTCGACCTCAGGGACGGGCCCGGCGCCCAGGGCCTCTGCCTCCGCCGTGACCCAGGCGGCCAGGGCCGAGGCCAGACTCCGGTACGGGCCGCCCGCCCGCTGCGCCACCAGACGGGCAAACGACGGCACCCAACGCGCCAGGTGGTCCCGCAGGAACGCCCGCTGGGCGTCCTGCAGCAGCGCGACCTCGCCCGGCCCGTGATGGACGCGCGCGTAGGCTTCCCGGTAGGCCAGCACGTGCATGAACTCCAGTTCCAGGCTCACGTGATCGGGCCGCTCGCGGGCCCCCTCGTCCACCTCGACGCCAAAGGCCCGGTAGAACCCGGCCACATCGGCCAGGCACTGCGCCTGCGGGAAGATCCCGCCTGGGATATACTGCGCCTCGTAGAGCGGACAGGTCATGCCCACCTGGTGCCCGAAGGTCCGCTGGTAGTCGTCGGATAGCGCGGACGGATCCGCGCGCTGGCAGGCGTCCATCGCCGCCTCAAGCGCCGCCGCCGCTCCCCCGGCCACCGTCCGGACCGCCTCCAGGGATGCCTGCCACCGGGCGGGATCCACCGCCGCCAGGACCTCCTCCGGCGGACGGAGGGCGACCGAGAGGAAACGGTAGACGAGGCTGCGGGCCATCGCCCGCTCGGTCGCGTCCGCCTCCGCCCGCACCACCGGCATCGGGGGTCCCGGCCTAAATCGAGTTGAGGTGCTGCCGGGGTCGGGCAAAGACCGGCTCCTCGACCGTGAGCCGGACGACCTCCCGGCCCCGCTGATCCAGCCCGATCACCGTGTCGTTGTACATGGCCCACTTCTTCCCGTTGAGTGTCGTCTCGAACACCTTCCGGCCGGGCTCGATCCGGTACCGGAAGATCATCCGCTGGGTGGTCCGGAACAACTGCAGGACGGCCAGCAGTTCCCGCGACGGCGCGGTGTAGGCGGCAATGGCCCGGTCCACCCCCGGGCCGAACATCTGGCGGAGGTAGGGCCGCGGCACCCACCGGGGCGGGATGTAGTAGACGTTGGGCTGCGTCCCGAACTGGGGATAGAGGGGCAGGGCCACCCTGGCCACGTGGACCAGGAAGTAGAGGGGATGCTGGCGGTCCTCGGCCCACCGGCCGTCGGCGTCGATGCGGACGAGGCCCTGCAGCCGGATCTTGCCCACGCACGCCGCCATGCACCGGGCCTCGATGGGAGCGCCCGGATGGAGCGGATCTCGCCCCTCGATCCTGGGGTAGCAGGCGATGCACTTCTCGCTGACGCGCGTGTAGGCGTTGAACATCGGCTTCTTGTAGGGGCAGGCCTCCACGCACTTCCGGTAGCCGCGGCACCGCCTCTGGTCGATGAGCACGATCCCGTCCTCGGGCCGCTTGTAGATTGCCTGGCGCGGGCAGGCCGCCAGACACGCCGGATACGTGCAGTGGTTGCACAGCCGCTGCAGGTGGAAGAACCAGGTCCGGTGCTCCGGCAACTGCTCGCCGGTCCGGTGGTACCTCCCCGGCGCGGTCGGGTAGGCGGTGGGCGTGTCCTCGTAGATGTTGGGCGCCCGCCACTCCTCGTCGGTGGGCAGATAGCCCAGGGCCTCCTCGCCGGCGGGCGCCGCCTCGAAGAGAGTCTTGCCCTCGTAGACCCCATAGGGCGCGTCCCGTCCGTCCCGCGTGCGGGGATTCCAGCGCTGTCCGCCGGGATCGGCCTGCTCCAGCAGTTCCAGGGTCTTGACGTCCCAGAACTGCGGGTAACCGCCGTAGGGCTTGGTCTCCACGTTGTTCCACCACATGTACTCCTGGCCGCGGGCATGGGTCCAGGTGCTCTTGCAGGCCATGGTGCACGTCTGGCAGCCGATGCAGCGGTTGATGTTGAAGACGGCGGCGAACTGCCAGCGGGGGTGGCGCTCTGCAAAGCGGTAGGCCATCTTCCGGCCGAGGTGCCAGTTGTAGACTTCAGGCATCGCCCTCGCCTCCCCCGCGGGGGCCGCCCCCGGTCACCCTCCACACTCCCCAGGTCGCCGCCACCTCCGCGATCAGCCCCCGGACGGCCTCCTCCCCGCGGTCCCGGTAGATGGCGTAAAGCGCCCGATAGAAGGGGGTGCGGAAGAGCCGGAGCAGCCCTTCCTCGTCCCAGCCCACGCGCAGGTACTCTTCCACCAGGCAGCGCGCCATCTCGTCGGCGGCCGGGTCGCCCGCGTCCACGATCACCCCGACCAGGGCCATAGGGTCGTCGGGCTCGAAGGCCTTCTCCGTCACCGCGTTAGCCTCTCGTGATCCTGACCAGCGCTCCGGCGAGATAGCGCCTCATGAACTCCCGCTCCCGGCCGGGCGTGTTGCCCGTACGGGCCGGCTCCCACAGGCCCCGGCCCCCGATGCCGCCGTCCTCGGCCTTGGTGATCTTCACCAGGGTCTCCTTGGGCACGGTGTTGACGGCGTGGTTGTCGGCCTCACCGCCGAAGATGAAGGCCATCGCGCCCTTGGCCTTGTGGAACAGCGTGTCGGTCTGGTGCATCGGCATGTGCCAGTTGCGGGTGACCGACTGCTGGCTCCCGTAGCGGAAGTTGGCCTGGTAGCCGGTGTCCGCCGACTGGGCCAGGCCGTCGCGCCGCGTCTGGTGCGCCCTCACCGACTTCTCGGTGGCGATGGCCGGCGCGTGCTTCATCATCACCACGTTGTAGGGATAGGCGGGATTGTACCGGGCACGCACCATGCACCGGGCGACGCGGTAGAAGGGGTCGTTGGGCTTCCAGCCCAGGTACGGCCGGTCCGCCGCGTAGGCGTCCACGTACACGTAGTCGCCGTCGTTGATGCCCAGGTCCCGCGCAGCCTGCGGGTTGATGTGGAGCTGGTGCTCGCCGACCCCGGGAGCGCGTTTGTCCAGTCGATAGGGGTCGCCGAAGTTGGAATCCCAGATCAGGTTCCAGTCGGTGCTGCTCCACGACGAGTGCACGCGGTGCCGGGTTTTGGGGGTCAGGCAGTAGAACCGGTAGCCCCGCTCCCACAGCGGGTTCGTCGTGGTCTTCACCTGCGTCCAGGGCCGCTTGACGTTGCGCACCGTGCGCTGGTCCCAGTGAAGGGCATCCGGAGGGATGCCGTAGTCCTCGGGCCGGATCAGCGGGTTGCGGCTGACGATGACGTTGGGCAGGTATGGCGTGGCCTCCGGGCCTTCCCGGTGGACGACGAAGTTCTCGCCGTACTCGATGGCCTCGGGGATGTCGCAGTAGGCGTTGAGCCGGCCGGTGTCAGTATAGAACGGCTCGCTGTCGTGGATCTGCTCGTAGAACGGCACCCGGGGATAGGTGCGGAAGAGCATCAGCGCGGCCCCGGGCTCGCCGTACGTGCCCTTGACGATGTCCTCGAAGCGGTACCCCACGGTCGACGTCGAACTGTCCAGAATCCGCTGAATGTAGACCTCGGGCCGGCCTTCGAGGACAAACCTGTAGTAGTCGCGGAACCGGGGGTCGCCGGTCTTCACCGAGAGCTTGGCCGCGACCTCGGCGATGATCGTGGCGTCGTCCTTCGTGTCGAACAGCGGCCGGATCCCGCCCTTCCAGATCTGCAGGAAGGGGTTGCTGCACGACGCCGTGAGTTCCCAGTTCTCGAACTCCACCCAGGTGTTGGCCGGAAGGATGATGTCCGAGTACTCCGCGGTGGCCGTCATCTCCACATCCTGGTTGATGATCAGCTCGATCCGGGGCCCCACGTTCTTGATGACCCCGTAGGCCCACTTGGCGTTGTTGATGAGGTTGACGTTGTTGAACCACATGACCTTGGTGGGGGTGGGCATGTGGGTCGCTCCGGTGAAGACCTTGCGGCCCCGCTTGGGAGTGTTCACGATCAGCGGGAGATCACCGTGATCCCAGTAGGCGGGCTCCTCGTCCTTCAGGTACTTCCTGACCTTGATGGTTTTCCCGTGGGCGGCGGGATCCAGCGCCGGGTTGAAGGGGTCCTCAAAAAGCCACCCCGTGATCCCCGGGCCGGTCCAGGGCGAGCCCTGGAAGACGCCGGCCTTGTAGTTGCCGGCCCACGTGTGACAGCCGGCGCCGGGCTTCCCGATGTTGCCGGTCAGCATCAGGGGCAGGTAGAAGGCGCGGTTGGCCAGGGTCGCGTGGAACCAGTGGTTGATCCCCTCGCCGATGTGGATGGCCACCGGTTTGATGGTGGCGATGTCGCGGGCCAGCCGCCGGATCATCGCCTTGGGGACCTGGGTGATCTCCGTGACGGTGTCCAGGTCGTAGTCCCGGAGGTGGTCGCGATACGCTTCCCACAGGGTCAGGCAGGCGACCTCGGTCCCGTCCACCAGGCGCACCTTCCCGCGCCAGCCCAGGGCGGGGGTGATCCCTTTCTGCACCAGGCGCGCCCCTACGTCGTCGCGCGTGACCGCGCGCAGGCGGTTCGTCGTCTGGTCGAACACCACGAAGTCGCCCAACCGGGCGTACTGGTCGGGCGTGAGGTTCTGGCGGGTGAAGGACGGACCGTCGGGGGCCAGCCCCGGCGTGTAGTTGGGGAAGACCTCGGAAGCCCGCAGGCGCTTCAGCGTGTCTGTCCTGATGATGAGGGGGAAGTCGGTGAACTGCCGGACGAACGTCTCGTCGTACCACCCCCGGTCCATCATCAGCCGCGTGATCCCCAAAAACAGCGCCGCATCGGTCTGCGGCCGGATGGGCATCCAGTAGTCGGCCTTGACGGCGGGCGGGCTGTACTCGGGGGTGACGACGGCGATTTTCGCCCCCCGCTCCATCAGTTCGTTAAAGAAGTGGCTCTCTGGCATCTTGTTCTCGATGAGGTTCTTGCCGACCTGGATGTGCAGCTTGGCATGGCGCAGTTCATTGAAGTCCACGTCCGAGGTCTGCAGGCCGTGCACGAAGGGCATCCCGGGCGCCTGGTCGCCGTGCCAGGTGTAGTTGCTCCACTTGCGCGCGCCCAGGGCCTGGTCGGGCCCCACACCCCGGATGTGGGCGTCCAGCAGCGCCATCATGTTGGCGGCGCGCCACAGCCCGTACTTCCCGATGACGCCCAGCAACCCCATGCCGCCGCGGAACTTGAACGTCCGCACGCCGGCCCCGTGCATCGCCTCGACCATCTCGGGCGGATAGCCCTGGTCGAGCAGGCGCCTGGCGCCATCCGGTCCGCTGTATCGGCGGGCGATCGCCATGAAGGCCGACGCGATGTACGAGTAGACTTCGTCCCAGGGAACGCGGACGAACGTGTCCTGGCCCCGGCTGTCGAACCGGTACCTGGCGCGCAACTCGTCGGTCAGCTCCGGGTAGCCGTCGTCCGCCCACTGCTTCCAACCCCGGCGGACCATGGGGTACTTCAGACGGTACGGCCCGTAGACGCGCCGGTGGAAGGTGTACCCTTTGAGGCAGCCCCGTGGATTCCAGGCGTGCGTGGCCCGGTTGCCGTACAGATCGGCGTAGCGGTCCGCATCGTAGTTCTGCTCGATGCGCATGATCACGCCGTTGCGCACGAACGCCCGCATCCGGCAGTGGTGGGTGTCGTTGGGAGAGCACACGAAGGTGAAGCTGCGGTCGTAGCGGTACTGGTCCCGGTAGACCTTCTCCCATCCGCGGTCCGGATAGGCCTCAAGCGGATTGTCGACGACCGAGAGCGGGCGGAGCAGGTTGAGGGGCAGTGCCTGGGAGAGCCACGCGCCGCCGACGAGCGTGCCGGAGACCCGCAGGAACTCGCGACGGCGCACAGCCGCGGGGGACGGAGAGTCCGGTCTGGCTGGGGTGGGGCAGAGGCCGGCGGCGGCGTTCCCGTGCTCGTCCACGGTGACCTCCCGAAACCGGTCGGGGCCGGCTACATCACCATGCCTCACCAATTCGGATATTTTCGTCCGAATAGTCCGAAGGTTTATCCCATCCTACCGGGGGATGGGCCCCTCGGCAATCGGTTCGCTACCTGATTTTGCCGGAGGCGCGATGCTGGTGAGGTGTGTTGATGTTGGCGAGCGTCCGGAGGTGCGGGTCGGCCGCCCGCAGGTCGTCGGCGGTGACCGCCCGGACCCGCAGCCCCTCCAGCGCCTCGTGCAGGCGCCGCACACCGGCGGCCAGCCGGCCTTCCAGCGCCGGCGCGGCGGCCGCCGCGTAGACCGCGTGGAGCGGGTGCCAGCGGCCGTCCACATGGGGGACGGCCGCATCGAACCCGACGGCGAAATGGCTCAGCAGTCGGACAGTACGCGCAGACAGAAACGGCAGGTCGCAGGCCGCCGCGAACGCCCACGGCGTGGTCACCGCCGCCAGCCCGCTGCAGAGGCCGACCAGCGGCAACTGCTGCGGGCTGGCATCCACCACGACGCGGGTGCCCAGCCCCTCATAGCGGGCGCGGTCCTTGGCGACGATGACCACCTCCGCGCAGCAGGTGCGCAGCGCCTCCACGACGCGCTGGATCATCGGTACACCGTCGATGGGGACAAAGGCTTTGTCAGTTCCCATGCGCCGGCTCTGCCCGCCAGCCAGAACGATGCCCGTGAGCTCCGCAAGGACGGTCATGGGGGCGCAAGCCAGCCACACGCCAGTTGTCGGGCGATGAACTCCGCCAGGGCTCCGACGGCGTTCCAGTCGAACCTGACCGGGACGTCCCTCCCGGCCTCGGCCGTGGGAGCGTCCTGCCCGTCGTCGTCCTGGGGGTCACAGACCACGGCGACCACCGGTCCGGCCGGCGCAGGCCGGTCGGCGGGCACGCCGCGCCGCTGCACCAGGATCTTGAGTAGCGCGGACTGGCTGTAGCCTTCCACGAGCACGAGATCGGCAGGCCCGGCCATCGCCAGGACCTCCTCCGGTGGAGGCTCCTCGCCGCCTCCCCGCCGGCGCACGACGCCGGCAGGACCGGCCAGGACGACGGTCGCGGCGCCGGCGCGGGCGAACCGGGCGGTGTCGGTGCCCTCCGTGTCGGCGTTGTCGGGATCGAGGTGCGCATGGTGCTTCACTGCGGCCACCGTGATGCCGAGCCGATGCAGTTCGGGGATCAGCCGCTCGATCAGCGTGGTCTTGCCGGCATCCCGCGCGCCGACGACTGCCAGCGCCGGCCGTCCCGATCTCGGCAGCGTCGGGAGGCTGTCGGCGACCAGCAGGCGCACCGTCACGGGCGCGCCGGCCGGCAGATCGGCATTCTGCGGCTGGACCTCGATGAGGGCATTGGCCTCGCTGGCCGAGCGGAGCGTGGCGGTCCCCTGGCCCGCGAGCGGGGCGACCCACACCCCGGAGGCATCGAGCGTCGCGCGGGCCCAGAGGAAGCGCCGCCGGCCCGCCGCCAGCGCCAGCGCCCGCGCGAGCCTGGCGCGGACGGCCGGCCGGTGCAGGCGGCGGTGCCCCATGATCGCGCACAGCGCCGGGCGGACCAGCAGCTCGAACGCCATGCGCGCCGCACCCGGCGTGCCGGGCAGCGCGAAGACCGGGCGGCCTCCGGCCAGTCCGAAGGCCACCGGCGCGCCGGGCTTCATCGCCACGCCGACGAACTGCAGCGCGACCCCCGCGCGCACCAGGGCGTCCCGCACGAGGTCCCGATCCCCCACCGAGGCGCCCCCGCACACGATGAGCACATCGGCCTGCAGGCCTTCCCGGATCTGCTGGACCAGGTCTGCCGCATCGTCGCGGGCGATGCCCAGTAACCTTGGGGTCGCGCCCACCCCCGCCACCTCGCCGGCCAAGTGGTACGAGTTGCTCTCGCGGACCTGGCCGGGCCGCGGCGCCCTGGTGGGCGGGATGAGTTCGTCGCCGGTGGCAAGGATGGCGACCGTGGCGCGGCGGACGACGCGCACCACCCCCACGCCCAGGGAGGCCAGCAGGCCCAACTGCCCGCCCCCGAGCACCGTCCCGGCCTCGAGCACCACCTCGCCGGCACGCGCGTCCTCGCCGGCGGGAAAGATGTGGCGGCCGGAGGCCACGGGCGCTGACACCAGCACGCGGTCCCCCGCCTCCACCAGGAGTTCCCTGGGGATGACCGCATCGGCCCCAGACGGGACGGGCGCGCCCGTGGCGATGCGGACCGCAGTACCGGGCTGAAGCGCCACCGGCCAGACCCGGCCGGAGGGGACCGCGCCGACCACCCGCAACGCGACCGGCGCCTCGGCCGAGGCCGCGGCGACATCGGCGGCGCGCACCGCGATCCCGTCCATGGCGGCCCGCGGGAAGGGCCACAGGTCCCCGGCGGCGACCACAGGCTCGGCCAGAATCCGGCCGGCCGCCTCGGCCAGGGCGACCTCCTCGACGGGGCCGCGCGACACCGAGCGGAGGATGATCGCCTGGGCCTCCTCCACGGTGGTGGTACTCGCTGCAGGCCGGACCGGATCCGCGCGCATCCCGCACCTCTGCCGCACCCCGCGCAGCCGCCGGAGTGCTGCGCTGTTCCCTACGGTACCGGGCGGCCCCGCCCCTGCCCATCGGGCGAGGAATCGAGCCGCCCGTCAGGGCCGAATGCCCTCCACCCACCCGTAGGGAATGCGGGTGCGGAAGGCGTGCCGGGCGAAGAGCGCTACCATGAGGACCGGGGGCGGCGGTCAGCGGAACCGCGCTCATTCATGGTGAGGAGGGCGTACAGCGGCCAGGCCATGAAGACCACGCCCGGGATGTGCGCGAAGCGGAGAAACGCCAGCACCATCTCCACGGCATGATCCCTCCTCGTGGCGTGTCATCGTGCCGATGGCCGCATCGAGTCGGCAGCGGGGGCAGACATCGGGGCTGCGCCACCTCGACGTGCCACCGCCCAGGGCAGCCATTCTGGCCTCCACCGCGCCTGCAAGTCGGCTCGGCGCCATCGCCTCTTTGCACACCCGGCAGCGGAGCACCATGTCCTGCGCCAGGTGGGTCCGGCCGGCCAGCAGCGCCGGGTTGATCCCCGGCCTGACGCGGAGGGCTCGTTCGGGGCATGCGTCCTCGCATCGCCGACAGGCCACGCAGAGGGCGTGGTCGAAGAGCAGGGTCGTCCGGGCCAGGGTCTGGCGGCACTGCAGCGCACCGGTCGGACAGATGGTCGCGCACACCCCGCAGACGGTGCAGCGCTGACGGTCACATTCCACCAGTCCCAGGGGCGCGCGCGCATCCTCGACCGGGGACCCCGGCCCTCGGATCTCAAGCAGCGCCGCCACCCTGGACTTCAGCGTCCCCGCGCCCACCGGGCGGCGGGGGCGATCCGCCTCTGACACAGGAGACTGCATCGCATCCGTGATCCCGGCAAACGAGCAGAGCGCGTCCAGGGAGTCGACCACGGTCACCCGGCCCGGATCGATGCCGACAGCGCAAAGCAGGGTCTGCCAGGCGGCGTGGCGGCGCTCCAGCGATGCGCGCGAATGTTGACACGCACCTCGTCCGGATCCGAGGACGACTGCCACGCCGTCAGCCCCATGCAGGAAAGCGCTCAGCAGGTGCGCTGCCGACACCGCCACCGCACACCGCAGGGGAATCTCCACGTACGGTGCTGGCAGCGGCATCCGGCTGTCCTGACAGCGAAAGGCGACCAGGCGCGGCCGGGGGAGCCGCTGGAAGAGCGAGTGAAGTTCGACCTCGATCGCGGCAGGGTCGGTCGGGGGGTGCATCATCGCCTCGACCGGGCAGGCTCCGACACATCCGCCACAGCCCGTACATCGATCCCCCTGGACCGCCGGTCTGCCGTCCTGGAACTGGATGGCGCCGTGGGGGCACGCGTCCGCACACAGACGGCAGCCAAAGACCGCTCGACAGCGCCCCGCCTCGATGCGCGGGGCGACCTCGCGGTCCAGCCACGTCCAGCGGGCGAACAGCCCGCGGCGGGTGGAGATCGGCCTGTGCATCCCGTACCGGACGATGATGGAGTCCTGCGACACCTCCGGCGCGGCGTCCAGCCGCCGCGCGCGGGCGATCAGACGCGTCGCCGTCCTCTCGGGAGGCTCGATCGTGTCGGCAGGGGGCAGGACCAGACTGAACGCCCACGGTGGGATCCCGCTGCGCTCGGCGGCTTCTTCCACCAGCGAGGCGCAGTGCGGGTCCGAGCAGCAGGCCACGACGAGCGGGCCGGGGGCGCGCCGTCGCAGACGGGCTCCCAGGGATGGGTCGGTGCAGCACACCCCCTCGACAACCAACGCGCCGTCCTGGCCGAGCCGGGCCGTCACCCGGTCAGCGCCCGGGTGGCGGCTGCAGATGCCGACTGCCGAGGTGAGCCCCATGCCCCCTCACCGACGCCGCGCGCTCTCCCCGAGGCCCAGGGCGCCCATCAGGACTTCGGCCCATGCGCTTCAGCAGGACCATCATCGGCCTCGAGGGGGACGATGGGCAGGATCTTGGCGAGGGTGAGAAACGACAGGCCGCCCAGCGCGTACACTCCCGCCGTGATCAGCCATTCGGTCGGCGTGGGCGTGTAGGCGCCGGATGGAAAGGGGAGCAGCCGGTGGAATTGCGAGGGGACGACGATAAGCGTCCGCTCGGCGAACACCCCCATCACGACGAGCCCCGCGGCGACGCCGATCGCTGCCGTCCGGGTGGGCATCAGCGACGGGAGGAGCGCGAGCGCGGCGATCACCGCAGCGGCCATCGCCCATGCGCGGAGCGCCGCAGCGGGCAGTTCCACGGCGGCCTGGGGAGCCCGAACGGTCATCCACAGGGCCCCGAGCAGCAGGACCACGGCGGCCGCGGCCGCCGCAGGCCGGAGGGCCGGTGATGGCAGCCGGATGACCCACCGCGCAGGCAGCCCGGGGAACCACAGGATGCCCAGCGGCACGACGATCCCCAGCACGAGATCGAACCAGAACAGCGGGGCCAGCCGACCTTGCATGATGTCGTAGAAGATGGCCGCCGGGGCAGTCTCCCGCGCGTAGGTCACGGTGAGCAGTTCGGCAAAGAGGAAGTACCCCAGCACCGGGAGGACCAGCGCGAGCACCCGGCCCAGCGAGTAGATGACTTCCTCGGCCACGGGGACGCGGAGCAGCGCCCGCGCCACCACCGTCGAGAGGATCACCAGGGCCAGGCCTGAGGCCACCGCAGACGCCACGAACAGCGGCGCGATGAGGGCGGAGTGCCAGCCCGGCTGCGCCTTGAGCAGCCCGAGGATCCATGCGGTGACGGAGTGCAGGGCGACGGCCATTGGAATGGAGACCACGGCGAGCGCCCTGAGAATCCCTTGATCCCGGTGCACGGCTGCATCGGACAGATCCAGCCTCCCCAGCGCCAGCCACCGGTACAGCCTCTTCCGGTGCGGCAGCAACGCCATCAGTTTGACGACGTCGCGTCTGGCACTGAAGTAGCCCAGCGCCAGTGCGGTCAGCAGATACAGGATGATCACGATCACGTCCCATGTCAGGGGAGACCCAGGCCGCCCGTAGATCAGCAGGTGCCAGAGCCGTTCAGGGCGTCCCAGATCCAGCGTGATGAAGATCGTCGCGAGGACCAGACAGCTGATGGCGCCCAGTTCGGCGATCCGGCCCACCGGTTCGAGGCGGCGCACGCCCGCGGCGTGCGCCAGGGCGGCGACGATGATGCCTCCCGCCGACAGCCCGATGAAGTAGACGAAGTTCACGATGTAGAGGCCCCAGGTGACCTGCGTGTTCAGCCCGGTCACGCCCAGGCCGAAGGCGAGTTGCCGGGTGATGTAGGCATAGCCGGCCGCCAGGACCACGGTGGCCAGGGCGGCGACGGCGACCCAGTAGGCCGGCCCGGCCGTGGTCAGGACACGCAGGAGCGGATGTTCCCCACGGACCCTGGCCATCGTCCTTAACCTCCCGTCAGGTAGTAGACGCGAGGGCGCGTGCCCAACTCCTCCAGCAGCCGGATGGCCCGGCGGCTGTGAGCCAGCCGGTGCACCTCGCTGGTCGGATCGTCCAGGTCGCCGAAGGCGATGGCCTTCGCGGGACACGTCTGCGTGCAGGCGGTGACGTAGTCCCCGTCCCTGAGTTGGCGCCCCTCGGCTTCGACCCTCCGGCGGGCCTGCTCCAACCGGTGGATACAGAACGTGCACTTCTCCACCACGCCCCTGAACCGGACCTCGGGGCCCTGCCGGCCCCCGGTCCGCGGGCGCCGCGGACCGGTGTCCGGGTTCAGGGCACGGGCCATCGGCGTCGGCCACCGGGGGGCCAGCCAGTTGAAGTGCCTAGCCCCATACGGGCAGGCCACCATGCAGTACCGACAGCCGATGCACCGATCGTAGTCCTGGATCACCAGCCCGTCCTCGCGCTTGTAGGTGGCGCCGACCGGGCAGACCTGCACGCAGGGCGGCTCGTCGCAGTGCATGCAGGGCCGGGGGACGAACTGGGCCCGCACGTTGGGGTAGTCGCCGTCGAGGTGGGTCAGCAATTCCATCCAGAAGATCGCCCGCCCCCGTTCGGCTTCCTCCGGACCCGCGAACGGCACGTTGTTCTCCGCCCGACAGGCCGCCACGCACGCCTGGCAGGCCGTGCACTTGTCCAGGTCGATCACCATGCCCCAGCGCGGCATCGATCTCTCCTATGCCCGGGCGATCCTGACCCGGGTGCTGAACCAGGCGGCATTGCCCCCCAGGTAGTCGTACTCGTTGGCGGTGATCTCGTTGGGATTGGCGCCGCGGCCCGCCGCCCATCGGCCGTAGGCCCGGTGGCCCAGTTCAAACGGCATGGCAATCACGTCGGGCCTGGCGCCGGGGAAAAGCCTGGCGCGCGTCTTGAGGCGGCCGATGGGGGACTCGATCCAGATCCAGTCCCCTTCGCGGATCCCGAGGGAGGCAGCGACCGTGGGGTTGACCTCGGCCCAGCCTCGCCACCGCTCCCGGAGGTGCGGGCCCAGCATCTCCTGGAGGTTGGGAACGTTGGCTCCCCGGCCTTCGGCGTGGGCCATCAACTTGTAGGTCACGAGGACGAAGGGATAGGCCTTGGGGTCGCCGACGTGTCGGATGGGTTCGTAGTGGGGCAGGTAGACGAGGTCGCCCCGGGCCCCGATCTTGAGGCCCCTGAGGATGTCCTCCAGGGCCTGCTCGGGGGTCACACCTCTGCGCTCGGCGTCGCTTCTGGCCAGTTCGTCCAACTTGTGCTGGAGCGTCTGGGAGAAGAATTCGAACTTCCCGCTGGGCGTCTTGAGCACGCGTTCCCACTCCCCGAAGCGATAGGGGGGATCGGCCCAGACGCCGCGGCGCGTGAACTCCTTCCACCAGCCGTCGAAATCCGCCGCGCGGAACGACCCCCTCCCGGACTCCCAGATCCCCCTGGCCCTGAACTGAATGACCTCCAGAAAGGTCCTCCAGGGGAAGCTCCGTGCGACCGAGCCCCCCAGCCTGCGGGCGATCTCCAGGAGCACGTCGCCCGCGTTCCTCGTGTCATGCAGCGGCTCCACCACCGGCTGGCGGATCGCCCAGACGGGGTACCCCAGACTGGGGTAGATTGTGTCGTCGTGCCACCGCTCCAGATAGGTGTGGTCGGGCAGCACCAGATCCGCCTGGGCGGTCGTCTCGTCCATGAACGGCGAGAAGGTGACGATGAAGGGGACCTGCCTGAAGGCCTCGTAGTACCGCGCCACGTTCGGTGACGAGAAGAGCGGGTTGGTGTAGTAGAGGATCACCGTGTCGACCGGGTAGGGGTCCCGTGCCAGGAGCGCCTCGGGGAGGTGGGCGTAGACGTTGGCGGCGAGCGGAAAGCGCGCGGTGCCCGCGTGGTCGATCCGTGGCCGCTTCCCGCCGGCTTCGGCCACGTCGTCCTTGACGATGTCCGGCCACTTCGTGAAGGGAGGATCGTTCTGCACCAGGATCCCGCCGGGGGCATCCACGCTGCCGACCAGCGCATTGAGGGCGTGGATCGCCATGCGGGCGTAGATGCCGTTGGTCTGCATGCTGCTGCCGCGCTCGCCGGCGGCGATGGCGGGACGGGTGGTCGCGAACTCCCGCGCCACGCGGACGATGACGTCTGCCGGCACCCCGGTGATGCTCGAGACCCGTTCCGGTGGATACTCCTCCAGGACCAGCCGCTTGAAGCCGCGGTGGAGGCGTTTCTGCTCGTCCTCCCAATCCTCGAACCCGAAGGTGCGTTCGGCGAGGAAGGCGTGGTCGTACAGCCCGTCCCGCACGATGACGTGGGCGATGCCCAGCGCCAGCGCGCCGTCAGTTCCGGGCCTGATGGGAATCCACTCGTCAGCCTTGGCCGCGGTGATCGAGAACCGCGCGTCCACCTGGACCAGCTTTCCGCGGACCGGCCGGCCCCGGCGCATGTGCCCGTAGGCCCGGAGTAGCCGGGTGGTGGGCCGCCACGCCTCCAGGAAGGCGCCGCCGAAGCAGAGGAGGTAGTTGGTGTGGTCCCAGTCGTAGCCCGCGTAGTGCTTGAAGCCCTGGGTGAGGTAGTGGCCGAGTTTGCTCCCGTCGGCGCAGATGCTGGAGTGGCCGACATGGTTGGGAGAGCCGTAGGCGGCGAGGAACCGGTCCCACAGAGCCCCCATCTGACCCCGGTTGCGGCCGCTCATGACGACCAGCCGGTGCGGCTCGCCGCGCTGGCGGAGGAGGCGGAGCCGGTCCACCAGCATCCCGATGGCCTCGTCCCACGAGATGGACTGCCACCGCCCGCTCCCCCGCTCCCCGACCCGGCGCAGGGGGCCGGTGACCCGATCCGGGTCGTAGAGGATCTGGAGGCCGATCTGCCCCTTGGGGCACAGGCGCCCTTCGTTGATGGGATGCAGGGGGTTGCCCTCGATCTTCACCGCGCGGCCGCCGACGACGCGGACCAGGAGCCCGCACCCGGCAGGGCACTGCAGGCACACGCTGGGGACCCACCGTTCGTCCGGGCCCGGCCCGGACGGGCCGGCGGCTAGACGCCGGCTCAGGCCCGGTCCGGTGGTGCTGGCCACCCCGACCGCGGCGGAGATCTTGAGGAGCATCCGGCGGGTCAGCCGCATCCGTCACCCTCCATCTCTAGCCCGAACGGCGAGGTGGCATAGCACGAAAGAACTATATCCAAAATCGCTACCAGGGTATCGACCCTCGGTCGCGGGCACAATCGGGTCGCGACCGTAGGGGCGCCACGGGCGCGGCCGTCACGACGTCATCTGCACCGAACAGGCCTGGCAGGTGACCGTCTCAAGGCCGACGACCTCGCCAGGAGGATCCCCTTCGCAGCCGGCCACAGGCAGTCCCCCAGCCACGGCTGGAGCAGGTGGATATCCGCGGTGACAGCCCAGTAGTCGGGCACCGGTCCACCCGGCGGGTGGATGAGCACCGCGGTGCGAACCGCAAGGGCCCCGGCGTCCGTGACGATCCCGACGGCCCAGGCCAGGGACTCGCCGGTGCGGGCGGTCTCGTCGAACACCAGCACGCGCCGGTCGCGCACCCGGTCCCGCAGCGACGCGGTGACCGACCGCTCGGTCTGACCCGAGCCGCGCTCACGCGCCGGCGGCACCACAAGCGTCAGCAGGTCGCAGCGCAGCAGCGACGCCAGGATGGCACCCGGGACGTAGCCGGCCCGGGCGAGCGCCACCACCACCTCGGGCCGGCCGTCAGCCTGGCACTGCTCAGCCAGCCGACGGCACAGGCGCGCCAGATCCGCCCAGGAGACCCGGATCCACCCGCAGGGCCGGGCCTCCCGGGCGCCCGGCACCCACTCCGCGCCGTTGTGTTCCTGACCGGTGAACGCCACGGCGCTCCTTCGGCAGGCTACCGCCGCGGGAGGACGACGAGGTAGCCCACCATGCTGGGCAGGTGGCTCGAGCAGACGATGCGGTAGAATCCCGGCCGCGATGCCCGGAAGTTCACCGTCGTGACCTGCCCGCGCTTGACGGTGAACGCCGGCACATTGATGCCCTCGATGAAGGAGGTGTGCTCGGCGCCGTTGATCCCGATGATCTCCAGCGTGACGTCGTCGCCCTCGCCGGCGAGGATGAAGCTCGGCTGCCACTGGTAGGTTGAGACCTCCCAGCGTCCGGTCCCGTCGGGCGCCTTCAGCACGTAGCCCGGCCCTGCGGTCAGCGCCGGGGAGTTGGCCGGGTACGGCTCGCTGGAGACCGTGGTGCCGCCTTTGGGCTCCACGGCCGCCATGTAGATCGTGCGCTTCGCCGGCGCCGACTGCCCGGCGCCTGAGCGCGGCAGCGCCAACGCCACCGCCAGCACGATGACCCCCAACCCGAGCATCAATCCCACGCGTGTCGTGTTCATGTCCGTCACCTCCCTGGTGCTCATCCTGATTCAGGGGTGACGGCGGGGGTAGAGACGTTGGGAGGCCGGCGATGGACCAGAAGTCCCGGGACCCTGGAACCGAAAGCCGCCTCCGGCGTGGGAGGTCGGCCTGCGGGCGCTAGGGCCGGATCCCCCGGCGCGCCGCATAGGCGGCCGCCTCGGTCCGCCGCCGGAGCTGGAGTTTGGCCAGGAGGGTCGTCACGTAGTTCTTGACGGTCTTCTCGCTGATGTGGAGGGTCTCGCCGATCTCTCGATTCGTGCGTCCTTCGGCGATCAGCGCCAGGACGCGGCGCTCCTGGGGGGTCAGGGGGTCGGGGGCGGATTCGTCGCCGGACGCCAGGCGCCGGAAGCGGTCGAGCAGCGTGGCGGTGACCGCGGGGTCGAGCACCGAGCCGCCCGCAGCCGCCACCCGGATGGCGTGGATCAGGTCTGAGGCGGCGCTGCCTTTGAGTACGTATCCCGCCGCGCCGGCGACCACCGAAGCCTCCACCGCCTCTTCGTCTGCATACGAGGTCAGCATCACCACCTGCGTCTGTGGCCTGGCGGCCTTGATCTCCCGGCAGGCTTCGACGCCGGTCCCGTCCGGCAGTCGGACGTCCATGATCACCACGTCGGGATGAGCGCGTCCCGCTGCCGCGATCGCCTGGGCGACCGTCGTCGCCTCTCCGACGATCTCGAACTCGGGCCGGCTGCCAAGCAGCGCGCGGAGCCCGAGCCGGACCACCTCGTGGTCATCCACGATGAGCAGTCGCACTCGGTCGGTCGCCACGTCCTCCACTTCCCCCACCACTGCGGGGCACCTCGACGGCCACGGTCGTCCCTCGGCCAGGCGCACTGCGGACGGCCAGGCGGCCACCGATCCAGGCCGCGCGCGCCTGCATGTTCCCCAGTCCCTCGCCGCCCGCGCGCGGGGCGTCCGGGTCGAAACCGCACCCGTCATCGCGCACCTCCAGGCGGAGGTGCGCCCCGTCACCCTCCAGGCGCACCTCGGCCTGGCTCGCCCGGCTGTGCCTGACGGCGTTCGCCAGGGCCTCGCGCACGATCATGAGCACCTGCGCGCGGTCGCCCTCGGGCAGGTCGACCGTCCGGTCCTGCGCCTGGATGCGGACGATGAACGGCGCGGTGGCGCTCACCTCGCCGACCAGGGCCTCCAGGGCCTCGATCAGGGGACGGTCGGTCTCCTTGCGCCGATGGAGACCCCGGACGAACGCCCGGATCTCGTCCGTCACCTTTGCCATGGCCGCCAGGCATTGCCCCATGCGTTCGGATGCTGCCGCAGGGTCTGCCAGGACGGCCGACCGGGCCGCCTCCAGCGCCAGCGCGATGCCGTAGAGGGACTGCAGGGTGCTGTCGTGCAGGTCCCGCCCGATCCGTTCGCGCTCTTCGAGTACCGCCAGGTGATGAAGCTGCTCGTGGAGGTCGGCGCTGCGCATCGCGATGGCCGCCAGGTTGGCCAGGCCTGCCAGCAGGCTGCCGGCGCGGGCATCGAGCCCGACCTGCCCGCGCGAGCCGACGCACAGCGCGCCCTGGACCACGCCGTCGAGGACCAGGGGCGCCACCGCGTGCGACCGCTGGTAGGCCGGGCGCAGCACCGGACATCCGCCCCCTGCGGTCCTGGGCAACCGCAGCCTGTTCGGCCCGGCACACAGCGGGGCCGCGCCGGGGATGACGGCGTCTGCGGCGCCGCTGACGGCCGCCGCCGTCCCGCGCCACCGCTCGCCGGCCAGACACACCACGGCCACCTCTGCACCAAGCAGCCGGCGCGCGTGGTCGGCGACCGCCTGGAGCACGCCGCCGAGGTCCGGACGGGCCAGCACCTCCCGGCTGACCTCGTAGAGGGCGTGCGCCTCGGCCTCGCGTCGGGTGAGATCGTCCAGCAGCGCCCGCAGCCGCTCGCGCATGGCGTCGAAACTCTCCGCCAGCTCACCGATCTCGTCGCGGCGTTCGACCGGGACGGTGCCCTCCAGGTCCCCTGCCGCGATCCGGCGCGTCTGCGTCGCCAGACACCGCAGCGGCCGGATGACCATCCCGGTGTCCCACCAGGCGAAGGCCAGCGCGACCAGCAAGGCGACGATCCCGAAGCCGACCATGCGCGTGCGCATCCGGGCCACCGGGGCCAGCGTCTCGGCTTCGGTCTCACCGAAGCTCACACCCCAGGGGGCGACGCGCGAGGGCGCAAACGCCATGATGTGCTGCTCGATGGGGACGTGGTTCCTGTAGTACGCTGCCGGCCCCACCCTCGCCTCGCGGCGGGCGATCAGGGCAGCGTGGAAGTCGGGGTGCTCGTCGGCGCCGAAGCGGTCGTCGGCATCGGTGGACGCCAGGATCATCCCCCGGGCGTCGACGATGACCGCGTGGCCGGTCCGGCCGAGCTGGACCCCGCCGATGTAACGGTCAAGCGGCAGCCGGGACAGGTCTGCGGCCGCACACAGGGCCCCGGGGTCCGCCGCCACGCACACCAGGACGATCGGCACCGCTGTCCGGGGTGCCGCCACCAGGTCCGAGATGGCCATCCGGCTCCCTGCCAGGACCTTCCGGACGGCTTCCACGTCTGCCAGGGAGACCCCACGGTCGGACTGCCGCCGGCGGCCGGCCTGCACGACGGTGCCCCGGGCGTCGAGCAGGTAGAGGCTGTAGGAGGCCAGGGGTTCCTGCGCGGCCAAGCCGTCCCATCGCGCCGCGGCGCCGGGGTCGGAGAGCCGGTGCAGGTCGAGGGACGCCGCCATGCCGGCCAGGTGCTGCACCGTACGCAGCAGGGCATCATCCAGCCGCTCGGCTAGGGCGCGCGCCGTGATCAGGCGCTCCTCGAGCAGGCGCTGTTTGCTCTCCTGGAGCATCTGGACGCCGGAGAAGCCGAGGACCACCATAACGGCGGTGAGACCGACGGCCACGGCCGCCAGGATCCGGAGCCGCAAACTGAAACGCCTGTGCGTCGGCGTCCCCCCTGCCGGGACAGGCCTCCGGCCGCTCCACCACCACTGCCGGAGCCTGTGGCGTGTGCCGTCAGCGTATCGGGGTTTCCCCTCGGGGTCTATCGGGCGACGGACGGATGCGGGCGGCGCCCGCGGGCCCGGAGAGGCTCGCGGGCGCCTGCTTGTGCAAGGATCAGTGTACGTTACTTCACTACCGGGAAGTTCTGGGCCGTCCACTCCCGCATGCCCAGCGCCATGGTCTTCGCGTTGGTGTAGCCCAGCAGCCGCAGCGTCATGGTCACGTAGCTCGCCCGCAGGCCCGAGACGCAGATCACAACGATCTCGGCGTTCTTGTCGGCCGGCAGCCTGTCCAGATTCCTGGGCAGGGTCCGGATCGGGACGTTCACGGCGCCCTGGATGCGGCCGGCCTCGAACTCCGCCGCCTCCCGCACGTCGAGCAGGAACGGCCTCTCGCCGGCATCCAGCCGGGCCTTGAGCGCCGGGGGCATGATGCTGTGGTAGTCGGCGGGCAGGTTCGCGAGGAACCCGAACAGCGCTTCCTGAACCGGTGAGGTCTGCGCCACCGCGGTCGGGGCGGCCGCGAGCGCGACCAGCAGGGCGACGGTCAACAACCTTTTCATCGCGTCATTCCTCCTCCCTCATCGTGGTGGAATCGGTCTGGGCGGCGCGGTGACCACCTGACCGTTGGCCTGCGAGTCCCCGGGATTGAGGTCCTGGAGCCGCAGGAACAGGTTCGGGTTGTTGTGACAGGCGTCGCACGTCCGGCTGCGCGCCGTGACCCGCTGGATGTTGTGGGGCGTGGCGGGTTTCCACGTGGGGATCCTGTCGAAGTTGGCCAGCGTGTTGGGCAGCCGGGTCAGCCGGTCGATCATGTCCGGCGTGGTCGGCACGTGGCGCAGCAGCATGTAGACATAGGGCAGGTCGCGACTCGTGTTGCGGCCGATCTTGAGGGTCGGCCGCGAGGTCGAGCCTTCCCCCGCATGGCAGCCGTCGCAGCTCTTGATGATCCCGCCGTGGCAGACCGCGCAGTGCAACTTGCCGCCGTGGACGTTGTGGGCCTGCAGCCGGCTCTTCCCGGGCGCCGCCGTGGGATGGCAGTCGGTGCACGCCGGCTTGGCCCTCACGGCGCGGCGGGTGGGCGGTGCGCTGCCGTCCCCGTGCAGTTGCGTGGCGCTGTGGCAGGAGGTGCAGGTCATCTTCGCCTTGGAGAAGTGCACGTCGGCGGGGAAGCCTTCGTAGGTCCCGGTGAACTCGGCGGCCACCCGGCCCGAGTGGCAGCCGTGGCACGTCTGTTCCACCGGCGGCGATTTCACGAACTCGTGCCCTTTCAAGAGCCCGCCCAGGATGGCAGGCGGCGCCGGCTGATAGGGCGGCCGGCTGACGTGGCAGTCCCCGCAGGTCGCGTGGCAGCTCTGGCACGACCGCCGATAGACGGGTCTGGCTGCCGTCCAGCGCACGGTTCCCACCAACGCGCGCAGCCCGTTCTCCAATCCCCGCGTCGTGAAGTGCAGGCTCTTCGCAAACCGGCTCGCGATCTCGGCGTGGCACCCCCCACAGGTCTGCACCGGGTTCGCCGACGGCCGGCGGATCAGCCCGCTGTGCGCGCTCTTGATATCGAGGGTCTGGGGCTGCCCGGCGTGGCAGGTGGTGCAGCCGAGCTGACCGTGGGTGGAGTTCAAGAACGCCGGTGAGACCAGTTTGCGTTCGACGGGCGCCCCCGACGGGGGCAGGGGGGCCGCTCACCCTTCACCCTCGGCTGGCGGCGGCGGCAGGGGCGGGACCAGCGGCTCCAACCGCGCCCGGTCCGTGTGGCAGGCCACGCACCCGTTGCGAGCCTGGCCCGACGGCGCCGGCGGTGCGGCAGCCCCCAGCAGCAGGGCCACGACGGCCACCGTGGCGGCCAGGGGGGTCAGCCAGCCGATCCGCGCAGTTCGCGTCGGCGTCGGGCGCATCACGCCACCTGCCTCCGGATTTGCGCCTCGCGTTCCTTGGCGCGGTGCATCACACACAGGATCGCCTGCAGCCACTCGGGATCGATGCGGTCGCGCGGCACGCAGGCACACGCCCCCGCCTGCCAGGCGGCCGCCCGGTACTCGCGGCTGGACTCCGGCAGCAGCACCAGCAGGCGCAGGCCCGGGTGCTCGACCGCTAGCCCCTCCAGCGCGCCCAGCAATCCGGAGGGGACCAGATGCCAGTCCAGCAGCAGGACATCGGGCGACCAGGCGGCGAGCCGGTCGCGCGCCTGGGCCAGGGTTGCGGCGTCTTCGACTTCGATCGGGACGGGCAGCAGGGCGCGGGTCGCCTCAGCCAGGTCTCTGAGCGCACTGCGGAATCCTGGGTCGGCTGCCGCCACCAACACCCGAAACGCCATGCGGCCGTCACCACGTCCATCGTGGCGCGGCGGCGCCGGGAGCGGAATCGGGAGGTCTCTGAGACCTTCGGGAGGAATTCCCCGACAGGGCCTCGGGTCGGCAACCGAACCGGGATGGACCGGGGCGGGCCGGGCTACACGTCCTCGCTCAGCAGCCCCCGGCGCAGCGCGTAGCGCACCAGGTCGGCCCGCGTGGACAGTTCCAGCTTCTCCATGATGCGGGCGCGGTAGGTCTCGACGCTCTTGGGGCTGAGGCTGAGCTGCGCGGCGATTTCGCGTGCGGTGTAGCCCGAGGCCACCAGCCTCAGCACCTCGCGTTCGCGCTCGCTCAGCCGATCATAGCCGTCCTGCTCCTCGCCGGACTGGACGCGCGCGACGAAGTCTTCGAGCAGGCGGCGGGCGGCCCCCGGTTGCAGGAACGCACCCCCTGAGGCTACCGTGCGCACGGCTTCCACCAGTTCGGTATCGGCGGCGGTCTTGTTGAGGTAACCGGCGGCTCCGGCCTTGAGGACCGGGAACAGGTAGCGCTCCTGGGCATGGACGGTGAGGATGAGGACCTGGGAGGGCAGATCCAGCCTGCGGATCTGCCGCGTGGCCTCCAGGCCGTCCTGGCCGGGCATGCTGATGTCCATGATGATCACGTCCGGCCGCAGGCGCTGCGCCAGAGCCACGGCCTCGCGCCCGTCCCCGGCCTCGCCGACTACGCTCATGTCGGGCTCCTGCTCCAGCAGGGCCCGCAGGCCGGTCCGCAGGACCGGGTGGTCGTCGGCCAGCAGCACGCGGATGCGCTTGGTCATGTCGTCTGCCCCTCGCCGGCAAGATCGACCTGCGCGACGATCGTGGTGCCCCCTCCCGGGGCCGACCGCACGTCCAGACGTCCGCCGACCAGCGCTATGCGCTCGCGCATCCCGGCCAGGCCCAGTCCGCCGGTGCCGCTTCGCGCCCGGGCGGGATCGAAGCCGCTCCCGTCGTCTTCCACCTCCAGAACCACGCGCGATCCGGCTCGATGCAGCCGGACCCAGGCCTGCCGGGCTCCGGCGTGACGGCGCACGTTGGTCAGGGCCTCCTGGGCGACGCGGTAGAGGGCAAGTTCCACCTCGCGGGGCAGACGGCCGTCCAGACCGTCGACCGTGAGCGTCATCCGCGTGGGCCCCGCGGCGGTGAGGCTGTCGACGTGGGCGTGCAGGGCATCGACCAGCCCCAGGTCGTCGAGCATCGACGGGCGGAGTTCCAGGGCAATCCGCCGCACGTCCTCCAGCGCGCGCGCCGTCAGGTCGCGGAGTTCGGCCAGCCGCTGCCGCACCTCATCCGGACCGTGGGCCTGCTCCAGCAGCCGCAACCGGACCAGCAGCGAGGTGATGGACTGCGCGGCCTCATCGTGCAGTTCGCGGGCGATCCGCCGGCGCTCCTCCTCCTGCGCGCGCAGGATCTGGCCGGGCAGGCGCCGCAGCCGCTCGGTGTGATCTTCCAGGGCGGCGAGCATCTGGTTGAAGGTGTCGGCCAGGTGGTCGAAACGCTCGTCCGAGGGGCCCGTCCGGGCGACCCGCACTCCCCTCTGGCCGGCCCGCACCGCATCCACGGCCCGCTGCAGGTGGTCCAGCGGCCTCAGGACGGCCCGCAGCACGAGGAAGTTCGCCACCAGACTGACGGCCACGCCGGCGAGCGCGAACATCGCCATGAGGTCGTAGTGCGGGGCCTCGGGATGCCGCGCGCCGTGGCCGACGGCGATCGCCGTCCCCGCCACGGCTCCCAGGGCCACGACGAGCGCGTTGGCGCCGAGGATCTTGTACAGCAGTGGGACGCGCGCCAGCCACCGGAGCACCCCGGTGAGCGTGCCGCCAGGAGCGCTCGCATCCGCTCGGGTGCCGACGACCTCTCGTTCCATCCGATTTCACCCTACCGGCCGGGTGGCACGGCGGCCATCGGGCGGGGGACGTATGGGTGCGGCGGCTGCCGGAGCCCCTGCCTAGGCGGAAGGCGGCGCGATCCGAATCCTCACGTCGGCCACCGCCCCGCCCTGGCCCTGCGGGTAGACGAACATGGGGTTGATGTCGAGTTCGGCGATCTCAGGGCACTCGACGGCCATCTGCGAGAGGCGCAGCAGGCAGGTCGTGATCGTCTCGATGTCCGACGGCGGCTCGCCCCGCGCGCCCCTGAGGATGGCCGCGGTCTTGGTCTCCTCGACCATGCGCAGCGCGCTGTACTCGCGGATCGGTGCCAGGCGGAACGTCACATCCTTGAGCACCTCCACGTAGATGCCGCCCAGCCCAAACAGCAGCACGGGCCCGAACTGCGGATCGTGGGTGAGGCCCAGGATCACCTCGTGCCCGCGGCGGGCCATGGCCTGGACGAGGAAGCCCTGGAGCCGGGCGTCCGGGCGGTGGCGGCGGACGGAGTCGAGCATCGCCTCGCACGCGGCGACGACCTCCGCCTGTGAGGTCAGGTTGAGGCGCACGCCGTCCACATCTACCTTGTGGATGATCTCCGGAGCGACGATCTTCACCGCCACCGGAAACCCGATGGCGGCCGCCCGCTCCGCCGCCTCGCAGGGGTTCGAGGCCGTCGCCCACGGCAGGAGCGGCAGGCGGTAGGCCTCCAGCAGTTCCATCGCCAGCGACTCGACGAGGAATCCCGGCACCGCGCCGGCGATGATGGCCCGTGCGCGAGCGCGATCCACATCGTCGAACGTCCGGTAGCCCGTGCGCGGCCGGGTGATCCACCGCCGGTAGCGGGCCATGGCCGCCAGCGTCCGCGCGATGGCCTCGGGGAAGGGGTAGTGCGGGATCCCACCTTCCTCCAGGCGCGCCACCCCGGCCTCCACCGCCAGGGCACCCACGAAGGAGGCCAGGACCGGCTTCCCGGCCTCGCGGGCGCGGCGGACCACGGCCTGGGCGGTAGCCTCGACATCGATGGTCGCCTGGCGCGTGACCAGCACGATCACTGCGTCGACTGCGGGGTCGGCCAGGACAGCCTGCAGGACCGCGTCGTAGCGCCGGTCGTCGGCGTCGCCGATGATGTCCACGGGATTCGCCAGACTCGCCTCGGGCGTGGTGGCGCGGCGCAGGGCGGCCGTCGTCTCATCGGCGAACCTGGCGAGCTCCAGCCCTTCCCGGATGCAGGCATCGGTGGCCAGGATGCCCGGCCCGCCCGCGTTGGTCACGATGGCGACCCGCCGCTCGCTCGGGATCGGCTGGCGCGAGAACGCCGCCGCGTAGTCGAAGAGTTCTTCGACGCTCTGGACGCGCAGCACGCCGCCCTGCGCGAAGATGGCGTCGTAGACCTCGTCGGCGCCGGCCAGCGACCCCGTGTGGCTGGAGACCGCCCGCGCGCCCGCCGGCGTGCGGCCGGCCTTCAGCACCAGGATGGGCTTGGGCGGGTGCTGTTCGCTGATCTCGCGCGCCGCCTCAAGGAAGCGGCGACCCTCCGAGAGCTGCTCGACGTAGAGCAGGATGACCCCGGTGTCCGGATCGGCCGCCAGGAGGTCGAGGAGTTCCAGTTCGGTGACGTCGGCCTTGTTCCCCAGGTTGAAGACCTTGGAGAACCCGATGCGCTTGGTCCACGCGTAGTCCAACGCGGCGGCCGTCAGCGCCCCCGACTGCGAGATGAAGCCGATGTTGCCGGCGTACGGGATCTGGGCCGCGAAGGTCGCGTTGAGCCGGACGTCTGGTGCGGTGTTGATCACGCCCAGGCAGTTGGGACCGATGAGCGCAAACCCCCAGCGGGCGACGCGCTCGCGCACCTCGGCCTCGCGCCGGCGTCCCTCCTCCCCCACCTCGCGGAAGCCGCCCGAGACGACCACCACGCCCCGTACCCCGCGCTGCCCGCACTCGTCCAGGACCCCGGGGACGAGCCGGGCCGGGGTGATCACGACCGCCAGGTCCACGGGGTCGGGGACCTCCAGCACCGACGGATAGGCTCGGACTCCGCCGACGGCTCGCGCCGCGGGATTCACCGGGTGGACCGCCCCCTGGAACCCGCCGGCGAGGAGGTTGCGGAAGATGGCGTGCCCGACCTTGGACGGGTCACGGGACGCGCCGATGACGGCGATGGTCGATGGGCGGACGAAGGGCGAAAGATCGCGGGTAGACGACATGAGACCATGAGGGAACTTCGACGGGCCGCGGCGGTGCCCCTGGTGCAGCAGGGCGGTCCGAGGCGCCCGCCGGCATGTGCTATGCTGTCCCTGGGGGGCAGAGGCGAGTGCGGTGTTGCTGCGCGAGTTCAAGTACCAGCTCTTCGCTCCCGAGTGCCATCCGGGCGCGGAGACGCTCAACTGCCTGGCCGCCTTCTCCGACGATGTGTCGGCGGCGTTCCCGTACCTCAACGCCGTTCTGAAGGGCGCCGTCTACCGACCGGACGCCGGCATCCTGAGTTTTCGCCGCGAGGGGAAGTTCATCACGCTCTTCCCCCGCCGGGCCGCCATCACGAAGGTCATCGACGATGCCGATGCCCGGCGCACCCTGGCGTGGCTGCGTGACTTCATCAACCAGACCTACGAGGCTCGGGACACGATCACCCCCAGTTACAAGAGTTGCGACGCGCTCAAGCCGCTGGACGTCTACAAACTCCTGCCGGGTACCAACTGCGGGGAGTGCGGCGAGGCCACCTGCCTGGCGTTTGCGCTGAAGGTCGTGGCGCAGGCGGTCGAGGTCAGTGCCTGTCGGCCGCTGTTCTCGGGGCAGTACGAGTCCAAGCGCGTCCGGCTGGTGGAAGGCCTCCTGGGCGCCGGCTACGAAGTCCCCGCGAGCCTTATGTGAGCCCCCTCACATTGGTATTCCGACCACGGAATATGGGCGATGAGTCCGCCGCGAAAACGACGATGCGCCGATCGGGCCCAGACCGGATAGGCAGAGTTCCTGCCAGGACCTACAGTCAAGATGGATGCGGGAACCTGCATGCGGAGCCGTTTTGGGCACATGAGACTGCCCTTCACACAGGAAGCGCGTCTGCTTCGCATCCTGGCCCATCCCGCGTGGCTGGCGATCCTGGAGATCCTCCGTCACCGTCCCGCCTGCGTCTGCCATCTCACGGCGGCGCTTGAACACCGACAGGCCTACGTCTCGCAGCAACTGGCGATCCTCCGGAAGGCCGGCCTGATCGTCAACCGTCGGGACGGCGCATACACCTACTACGCGCTGCGGGACCACGGCGTCCTGGGCCTGGTGGACCTTGCCCGCAGGATTCACGGACGTCGGCCGGTCCCCGCCCTCTCCGCGACCGGTCGGCTCGCGGGCTGTGCGTGCCCTCAGTGCAGCCAGGAGGGCCGATTGGTCAGGGGAGCCGGTCGGTGATCGCCACCCTGCTGCTCGCGGGGTTCCAGGCCGTGAGGGAGTACATCGCCCTGCACGTCGTGACCTGCCTCGCCCCCGCCTTCCTGCTGGCCGGGGCCATCGTCACCTTCGTCTCCAAAGAAGCCGTCGTGCAGCGCCTGGGCCAAGCGGCGTCCAGGACCGCCAGCTTCTCGACCGCCGCGGGGGCCAGCTTCTTCCTCGCGGCCTGCTCGTGCACCGTGATCCCGGTCTCCAGCGGCCTCTACTACGGGGGGGCTGGCATCGGACCCGCGTTCATCCTGCTGTGGGTCGCCCCGGCGTCCAACCTGCTCTCCTTGATCTACACGGCGAGCATCTTGGGCGTCGAGATGGCCTGGGTGCGGGTCCTGACGGCCCTGGCCATGGCCTTCGTGGTGGGATGGGTGATGACCCTGGCGTTCAGCCGCGAAGAAATGCAGCGGATGAGCGCCTTCTCCAACGGCCCCACATCGCGCATCCTGAGCCCCACCGACCTGACCCTCATGGGCCTGCTGGTCGTCTCGCTGCTGGCGCCCAACTACCTGGTCCGCGGCGGTCCCTACAGCCAGAAGGTGCTGGTCTGGGCCGCCGCGATGGTCCTGGTCGTGGCCTATGCGCGGTGGAGGAAGACTGACCGAGAGATCCGCCGCTGGCTCCAGGAAACCTGGTGGTTCGTCCGGATCATCTTCCCTCTGCTCCTGCTGGGCGTCTTCCTCGTGGGAGTGATCGGGGCGGCCGTGCCCCGGGCCTGGATCGAGGCCTACCTCGGGGGCTCAGGGCTGCTGGCTTCGTTCTTCGCCACCGTGCTGGGGGCCGTCAGCTACTTTGCCACCATGACCGAGGCCCCGTTCGTCCACACGCTGCTGGGGCTCGGCATGGGCAAGGGGCCGGCGCTGGCGCTCCTGCTCACCGGGCCCGGGCTGAGCCTGCCCAACTGGCTGGCCATCGGGCGGGTGTTTGGCGCCAAGAAAGCCGCAGTCTACGTCGGCACGATCATCATCCTGGGCACCATCGGCGGCTGGTTCGCCGGGACATTTATCTTTACGTAAGGGAGGCGATTCGCATGATCACCATCGAGGTGTTCGGTCCGGGATGCCACCGGTGCGAGGCGACCCTGGCGGCAGTCCGTCAAGCCGTGCGGATGCTCGACATCGAGGCGACCGTGACCCACGTCGGCGACCCCACGGAGATGGCCAGGCACCGGGTGCTTCTCACGCCGGCCGTCCGCATCAATGGCGAGCTCAAGTGCACCGGCCGCGTCCCCGAGGTCCGGGAGGTGACCGCCTGGCTGGCGACGGCCGCGGCAGCGGCCAAGGGGGCATAGGAGATCGCGATCAGCACCGGGAGGCGGCAGGCGCCTCCTCTCGGGCGGCGACCCTAGGGGCGGCAACCGACCGGGCCTGAACCGTTCGTGCAGGCCGGATCAGTATTTCCTCCACGGGGAGAATCGTCCGCCAACCGGATTACCAATTCCGCCCGCGCGGCCTGAAATGGGGATGAGGGGGTCTCCGTAGGGGCGCGGGGACACCCGTGCAACGGGACGCTCTCGGGGAGGCGCGCGCCATGGAGACCGGCGACCTGCGTGGTGCCGCGTCAGCAGCCCAGGTACATCCTGCACTCTTGTTCGACCCCCACGAAGACTGGCGGCGCGCGTTTGACCCCTGCATCCAGTGCGGGCTGTGCGGCGGCGCCTGTCCGCTGGCCCATGCGATGGACTACACCCCGCGCCGCGCCATCCACCTGGCCAGAGAAGGCCTGCTGGACAGGGTCCTCCAAAGCAACACGCTGTGGCTGTGCGTCTCCTGCTACACCTGCACGGCGCGCTGCCCCACCGGCCTGAAGATCACCGACGTCCTGTTCCCGGCCCTGCGGGATGCGGCCATCAACGCCGGGCTGCAGCTCCCCGGAGAGTTCAAGAGGGCGCTGGACAACACGTACCGCTACGGGAACTCCCTGGGCGAAGGGCCCCGCAAGCGCCTGGAGTGGACCAAAGGCGCAGGCGTCCCCGTCCCGGTCATCTCGCAGGTGCGCCGGCGGGTCGAGGTCCTGTGGCTGGTGGAATGCTATCCCTCCTACCACCTCCGCAACCAGGTGCAGGCCCAGGCCATGGCGCGGCTGCTCCACGCCATGGGCGTGGACTTCGCCATCCTGGGACCGGAGGAGCACTGCGTCGGGGACTGCGAGCGCCTGGCCGGCGAGCGAGGGCTGTTCGAGAGTCTGGTCGAGTACAACACCTCGTTGCTCGACAAGTACGAGTACGACGTCCTCGTCACGGGGGACCCCCACGCCTACAATGCCCTGACCCGGATCTATCCGACGATCACCGGGCGAACCTACCCGATCCGCCACTACGTTGAGTTCTTTGCCAGGCGACTCGACGCGCTGAAGCCCCTGTTGACTCACCGGATCGACGCCCGCGTGACCTACCACGACAACTGCTGCCTGGGGCGCATGTGCGGGCTCTACGACGCGCCGCGGGCGCTGCTGCGGGCGATCCCGGGCGTCAGCCTGGTAGAGATGGCCTTCAGCCGGGAGAACGCCCTGTGCTGCGGCGGCGGAGGCGGGGGCATGTGGCTGGACGGCGTGATCTGGCAGGCGGCTGGCGAACGGCTCTCCGACCGGCGCATCGGCCATGCCCTGGCCACCGGCGCGGACATCCTGGCGGTCTCCTGCCCCTTCGAGACCTCGCGCTTCGAAGACAGCCTGAAGTCCACCGGCCACGAGGGTCGGATGGTCGTCCGGGACATCCTGGAGTTGCTGGACCGGTCGATGCAAGGAGGCACTCCGGCATGAACATTGCCGTGCTGCTGAATATGGTCCCCGACCTGGTCGAAGACCTGGAGATCGACGCTTCGGGGACGGCGCTGGACACCCAGTGGATGCGCTACGTCCTCAGCGAGAGTGACGAGCACGCCCTGGAGCAAGCGCTGCTGCTCAAAGGCCGCCTCGGTGCCCGCGTCACGGTGCTGGCACTGGAGTCGGGCGATGCGGAAGAGGCGCTCTTCTCGTCGCTCGCCAAGGGGGCCGATGAGGCGGTCAAGATCACCGGGGTGTCCCCCGGTCACAGCAAGCGCGCGCTCGCGGCCACGTTCAAGGAAGCCCTGAAGAATATGCCGTCCGATCTCATCCTGACCGGGGTCTATGCCATCGACGATCTGGATGGCCACGTGGCAGGCCTGCTGGCAGGCATGATGGGTCTCCCGTTCGTGGGCGTCACCCGGTCGGTGGAGCCGGCCGACGGCCACGTGGTGGTGCAGAAGGAGTTGCCCGGCGGTGCCGCCGTCGAGATCGAAGTCGGACTCCCGGCAGTGCTGGGCGTGCTCTCTGCTCCGCAGCCGCCGCGCTACGTGCCGGTCGCCAAGATCCGCGAGACGCGCAAGTCCCGCGCGTTGGTCGAGCGCGTGACCGCTCCCGTCCAACCCGACGGCGTGACGATCCGGAGGCTGTTCAAGCCCGAGCCCGCCGAGCGCGCCACCATGCTCGAGGGCTCGCCCGAGGAGGTCGCCAGACAGATCGCCGCGCTTCTGCGGCAGCGGGGGCTGGTGCGATGAGCGCAACGAGCAGGGACGTCTGGATCTACGTCGAGCACCTGCGCGGCACCGTGGCCGCGCACACCTACGAGTTGCTTGGCAAGGGGCGCGAAATCGCGGCGGGCCTTGGCGGCCGGGTCGTTGCGGTCGTGCTCGGCGAAGGCGCCCGGCCGCTGGTGGCCACCCTGGGCGCCGCCGACAGCGTCCTGTGTGTGGATGCCCCCGCCTTCAACCCGGCCGTTCCCGAGGCCGGCGTAGCGGTCCTGCGGGCGCTCGCCGAGGCCCGCGCCCCGCGCCTGGTGGCCTTCGGCGCGACATCCGTGGGCATGGATCTGGCCACGCTGCTCTCCGCGCGGCTTGGGCTCCCACTGGTGGTCAACTGCAAGGACGTCCGGCTCGAAGACGGCCGCGTGGTGGCCATCAGTCAGATGTGCGGAGGCAAGCTCCTGGCCGAGGTTGAGATCGGGGGTGCGGCGATTCTCACCGTCCTTGCTGGCGCCTTCCCCGTGCAACCCGGCATGTCTGACCGGACGCCGCCGGTCGAGGCGATCCCCCTCCCCACACCGCTGGAGGGCATGAGCTCGAAGATGCGCCGCCTGCTGGAACCCGAACCGGGCGACGTCGACATCACCAAGGCCGAGGTCCTCGTGGGCGTCGGCCGCGGGATCCAGCGCAAGGAGAACCTGGCCCTGGCCGAGGAACTCGCCGGGCTGCTGGGCGGAACGGTGTGTGCCTCGCGGCCCGTCATCGACCAGGGGTGGCTGCCTCTGAACCGACAGGTCGGGAAGTCGGGGATGGTCGTGCGGCCCAAGCTGTACGTGGCCCTGGGGATCAGCGGCGCGCCCGAGCATGTCGAAGGCATGAAAGACTCGGATCTGATCATCGCCATCAATACCGACGCGAAGGCTCCCATCTTCGACGTGGCGGACTACGGGGCCGAAGCCGACCTGCTCGAAGTGGTTCCCGCCCTGGTGGAAGAGCTCAAGGCAGGATGCGCATCCGCCGCCTAGGAGGACGAGCGTGAACCCGGCCCTCCTCGAGTACGCCTCGGTCCCGGGGTACGTCTTCCTGTGGATTGGCGTTGTGGTGGCCAGCGGGCTGTTCGCCGCCCGTGTGGGGTATCTGCTGCGGCTGCTGCGGCTCGGGAAGCCCGAGCACAGGCTGGGGGACATCGGGAGGAGGCTGGGCTATGTGGTGGCCGAGGTCCTGGCCCAGCGCCGCCTGCTGCGCGAGCCATTCGGCGTGGCCCACCTGGCAATCTTCTGGGGCTTCGTGGTGTATGCCGCCAGCTTCGGCTTCACGGTCCTCAAGGGCCTGCTCCCATTCCTCCCCTATCCGATGCCCGAGGAGATCGGACCCGTCAGGCTCGCGATGGAGGCGTTCGGAGTCATCGTGATCGGGGCGGTGTTGGTGGCGGCCTACCGGCGCTACGTGCTGCGCCCCCCACGCCTGGAGCAGAGCCGCGACGCCGCCATCATCCTCACGCTGATCGGCAGCCTGATGGTGACCACCCTGGTGGGAGCCGCGGCGCGCGCCGTGGCCGAGGGGGGCAGGCAGACGTCCTGGAGCCCCATCGGGACCCTGCTGGGCGGAGGGTTTGCCGCCCTCGGCCTCGACAAGGTCGGCGGGCACACTCTGGCCCTGGCGATGTGGTGGGCGCACGTCGGGCTGGTCCTCGGATTCCTGGCATACCTCCCCCACTCCAAGCACATACACCTGCTCGCGTCGCCGTTCAGCGTGTTCCTGACGCACGTGGGCCCCCGGGGGCGGCTGCGCCCGGCCGACGCCTCGGGCAACGGTTCGGCGACCCTCGACGCGCGAGGCTTCACCTGGCGGGAGTTGCTGAATCCCTTCGCCTGTGCCGAGTGCGGGCGCTGCGATCGAGTCTGCCCCGCGCACCTCAGCGGCTTCGCCCTGTCGCCGCAGACGATGGTACGCCACATCAAGGAACACCTCTTCGAGGCGGGCTCCTTTCTCCTCAAGGGTCTTCCGCAGAACGGGCACTACCGCGACCTGATCGGTGGCGTCGTCTCGCCGGACGAGCTGTGGGCGTGCACAACGTGCTATGCGTGCATGGAGCGGTGCCCGGTGATGAACGAGCACATTCCGCTCATCGTGCGGATGCGCCGCGCCCTGGTGGCAAAGGGCGAAGTGAGCACGCGGCTCCAGGACGCCCTGACGGGGCTTTCACGCTACGGCAACGGCTTCGGGCAGTCGCCAAAGGCACGGGGGCGCTGGACGCAGAGCCTGGAGGTCCCGGTCAAGGACATCCGGAAGGAGCCCGCTGAGTACCTCTGGTTCGTCGGCGACTACGCCTCGTTCGACCCCGCAGCACGGGAGGCCACACGGGCCACCGCGCGCCTGCTGCACCGGGCTGGGGTGGACTTCGGTATCCTCTACGACGCCGAGCAGAACAGCGGGAACGATGTGCGCCGCGTCGGTGAGGAAGGCCTGTTTGAGATGCTGGTCGAGAAGAATCTGGCGGCCATGCGCAGGTGCCGGTTCAGGGCGATCCTGACCACCGACCCGCATACCTACAACACGCTCAAGAACGAGTACCCGCAGTTCGGTGGGACGTGGCCGGTGGTGCATCATGCGGAGCTTTTGAACGACTTACTGCGAACCGGCCGCCTGCGTCCGGCCAGATCCCTGGCCGCGCGCGTCACCTATCATGACCCGTGCTACCTGGGTCGCTACAACGGGATCTACGATGCGCCGCGCCGGGTGCTGCAGGCGCTCGGCGCAGACTTGGTCGAAATGCCGCGCACGCGGAAGGCCGCCTTCTGCTGCGGCGCCGGGGGCGGGCGGATCTGGATGGAGGATGCCCCGGGCGTCCACGAGCGGCCGGCCGAGAGCCGCGTCCGCGAGGCGGCCGGCCTGACCGGCGTCGCGACCCTGGTCGTGGCGTGCCCCAAGGAGTTCTCGATGTTCCGCGACGCGATCAAGACCAGCGGGCTGGAAGGCCGTCTGGAGGTCAGAGATTTGGCCGAGCTGGTGGAAGCGACGATGACCATGGAGGTGTCCGCGCATGCCTGACGCTTGTGCCCCCAACGGCGGACCGCATGTCGGCGTGTACGTGTGCCACTGCGGCACCAACATCGCTGGGATGGTGGACGTCAAGCGCGTGACGGCATACGCGGCCAGACTAGCCCATGTGGTTATCGCCCGGGACTACAAGTACATGTGCTCCGATCCCGGGCAGGAGCTGATCAAGAAGGACATCGCAGAACACCGGCTCACCCGGATCGTGGTCGCGGCCTGCTCGCCGCTGCTGCACGAGCACACGTTCCGGGCGGCTGCGGCCGCAGGCGGCCTGAATCCCTTCTACGTCCAGATGGTCAGCGTGCGCGAACTCGACTCGTGGGTCCACGACGACCCCGAGGCGGCCACGCGCAAGGCGCAGGACCTGGTCCGGGCGGCCGTGCAGCGGGTGCTGTTCCACGAGCCGCTGGAGCGACGCCGCGTGCCCATCAACCCCAACGTGCTGGTGGTCGGCGGGGGCATCGCCGGCATCCACGCCGCGCTCACCCTGGCCAACGCCGGCAGGCACGTCTACCTCGTCGAGCGCGAGCCCACCATCGGCGGGCACATGGCCAAGTTCGACAAGACCTTCCCGACCCTCGACTGCGCCGCCTGCATCCTGACGCCCAAGATGACGGCGGTCAAAGCCCACCCCAACATCACGCTGTGGACCTACTCCGAGGTCGAGAAGGTGGACGGGTTCGTGGGCAACTACACGGTCACGGTCAGGCGCCGGCCCCGCTACGTGGACGAAGATCTCTGCGTGGGCTGCCTCGAGTGCATCCAGGCCTGCGTCTACAAGGAGGCCAGGGTGCCCGACGAGTTCAACCTGGGCCTGGGGAGGCGGAAGCCCATCTACATCCCCTTCCCCCAGGCCGTACCCCAGGTGGTCGTCATCGACCCCGAGACCTGCATCGAGTTCAAGTCGG
>JAVKHQ010000023.1:0-41894 GCA_031459875.1 Candidatus Fervidifonticultor sextus
GGCCACCCGGGCCCGGACGAGGTCGCCCGGCGCCCCACCGGCCACGAAGACGACGAGGCCGTCGACCCGGCCGACCCCGCGGCCGCCGTAGGCCAGGCGGTCCACCGCCACGTGCACTTCGTCGCCCTTCTTGAGCATGCGTACCCCGGCCGTCATCGTACCATCGGGATGACAGGCCCGCATCCCTCCGCCGCGGCCCGGGGCAGCAGGCGCGCTCCGGCGCGGCGCGAAGATCTCGGTGTGGACGCCTACCGCCGCATCGTCACCAAGCGCGACCTGCGTACCTACACCAACCGGCCCATCCCGCGCGATGTGCTGGTCAAGATCCTCGAGGCCGGGCGCCGCAGCGGCAGCGCCCGCAACCGCCAGCCATGGGAGTTCGTCGTCGCCACCGACCCCAAGACCCTGGCTCGCCTGGCCCGCTGCGGCCGGTTCGCCAGCCACCTGGCTGCGGCGGCCGTGGTCGTCGTCATTGTGGTGGAATCCGCGCGCGACCTGTTTGACGCGGGCCGCTGCGCCCAGTCCCTCATGCTGGGCGCGTGGTGCCTGGGGATTGCGTCCTGTCCCGCCACCCTCCACCACGAAGCGCAGGCCCGGGAAGTCCTCGGCGTGCCGGAGGGACGGGTGATGGCGACCGCAGTCGCCCTGGGCTATCCGCACCCCCGCGGCCGCGGACGAATCGAGCGGCTCGCGCTTGGCATCCTGGCGGGCCGCGGCCGCCGGCCGCTGGACGACCTGGTGCACTGGGAACGCTACGGGAACCGCGGCTTCCCCGCGCCGGGGCGCCAGGCCCCCGCCGGCGGCGGCTAGGAAGGCAACTGCCTCCAGTGGGGGCGTGACCAGGCCACGTAGCGCTCGGCCAGCACGTTCAACGGCTTGCGCGCGGCGGTGAACTCCTCGGCCAGCCGCGTCAGAACCTGCGCCAGCACCGGCTGGGAGGCGATCAGCCGGTCAGCCGCCAGCCGGTAGAAACGGCGACCTTCGGCCTCATAGTCCTCCAGCCGCAGCCGCCGGCGCAGGGGCGCCGCCGTATCCGCGATCCCGAGGGGTCGCCGCGGACCCCGCACCACAGCCTCGGGGAAGATGCCCGTGGTGAACAGCGCGATGTCGCCGATGCGCCGGAAGACCATCGGACGCAGCCCCGGCGCCACCAGGTTCGCGAGCTGCATCATGTCATCGATGTTGAGCGTGTTCAGGCACCAGACCTTGGTACCCGGCGTCCGGCGGCGGATCGTCATGGTCTCTGCCCGTTCGAACGAAACGAGCAGGTCCACCAGGTACGCAAACATCTCGTGCGACCGCAGCAACTCGTGGGCCGCGCGGGCGTCGAACACCACGACGCGGCCATCCGCGTCCACGCGCTCCACCGTATAGGGGACCTCCGCCAGGTCGCGGCGGATTCGGGCCAGGAGCACCGTGAAGAGGAACCGAGGCGAGAGCTCGATGACCGCCCGGTCATCCGCCTGGAGCCGGCGGAGCACCCGATCGTCCTCGATGTGTTCGGCCAGCTGGTCGGGATCGGCCTCCCAGGCGTGGCGGAGCGCTTCGGCCGCCCGTTCATCGTCGCCTGCCACCACCCGGGCCAGCCACCGAAGGTCGGTCTCGGTGAACCGCAACTCCGCTCCCTCCTCGTGCGCGCCAGGCGTTGCGGAGGTCTGGACTTTCCGCCCATTATAACGTACCCAGGCGCGCCATGGCTTCCCCGGGCCGGGGCCACCCGGTATAATGCAGGCGTCATGACCCTGTGGCCGCCACGCCGGATGCCGGCCGCTGCGGTGCTGACCGCCCTGGTCGTGATCGCCGCCTCGGCCGGACCGGGCGGGGCCCAGGGGGTCAGCGTTGACACCCTGCTGGAACGCATCGCCAACGAACCCAATCCCCAGCCGTATGCCATGACGGCCGACTTCGCGGCCGACTTCACCCTCAGGACGCCGACGGGGGTCGTCACGGTCCACGCCGGGGGGACCATCCTCGAATCGCGGGTGGCGCCCGGCGAGCCGAGACGGCGGAAGGCGACGGTGACCCGACTGGACGTGCCGCTGCTGCTGCGCCCCTTCCACAACGCGATCCGGAAGGTCGTCACGGATCTCATCGAAGTCGAACAGAGGCCCTCGGAGTTCCTGCCCGTCCAGGATGTCTTCGTCGCCGAGGAGCGTGGCGGCGGCCGCTACCTGCTGGGCGGGGTCCGGACCGACATCGTCAACGACGTGATGACGAAGTACGGGCAGCAGGCGCTGCTCCGGGACCCCGCCGCCCGGCGGGCCATCGCCAGGTGGCTGTGGTCGCCCGGCCAGCGGGGGACCATCGTGCGCGCCGGACCGGGCCCGTACATGCTCGAGGCGGTGGTGGACGAGTCGGGCCTCGTCCACGAGTTGCGGCTCTTCTACGACTGGGGGCAGGTTGGCAACCGCATCACATTCGTGGTGGTGGGCGGGCGGCCGTTCTGGCGCGAGGTCGTCAGCCACACCTCCTCGGAGGTCTCGGGGATGGGGCGTGTGGACGGCCGGATGGTCCTCCAGGTCAGCAACCACTGCCTGAACTGCCCGGCGCGGTAGGCTGGGGCCTTCGCCCCCGGACCGATCCGTCAGGAGGGTCCGTCCCGCCATCACCGGGAGACCGGGGGGATCTCGTCGATCTTCTGCAGCCCGCGCAGCAGGCCCGGAGGCGGCCGCCACCCGATCCGGATCCGGAACGCCAGCTGCCCGCCCGACTGTTCGAAGAAGCGGGGGGACGCGTCGCACCCCAGCTGGCGGAGGCGGCTGACCAGCCGATCCTGGAGCTGCCAGCGTTCCACGTCGGTGCGGGGGCGGTGGGCCGTCGTGACTTCGGCCCACAGCAGGACCTGACGGACCGTCGCGATAGGCGAAACCCTCTCTGCTACAATAGGCGCGGAGGTCGGAGAACCCGTCCCATGCGTATTGAATTCCTCTACTGGGAGGATTGTCCTTCGCACGAAGAGGCACTGGCACGGCTGCGCCAGGTGCTGGCGGAGGAAGGCCTGCCCGATGCGGTCGAGGTGATCCGCATCGACACGCAGGCCGACGCGGAGCGCCACCGCTTCCCCGGCTCGCCGACGATCCGCATCGACGGCGTCGACCTGCAGCCCGAGGGCGCCCAGGGCCAGGCCATGCTCACCTGCCGTACGTACCTCACCGAGGCCGGCCGGCTCTCACCGCTGCCGACCGCCACCATGATCCGGAGGGCGCTGCAGGCGCGCCGCCAGCACGACAAGGAGGTTCCCCATGCCGCTGGCCCTGCGTGAACGTCTTATCCCATTCTCGCTGCCTGCCACGGACGGCACCGTCGTCTCCACCGACCAGTACGGCGACCGACCGATCCTCGCCGTGATCTTCTGGTGCAACCACTGCCCCTACGTGAAGGCGTGGGAAGACCGGGTGATCGCTCTCCAGCGCGAGTACGCGGGCCGGGGGGTGCAGTTCCTGCTGGTCAACGCCAACGATCCCGTGAAGTACCCTGAGGATTCGTTGGAAGCCATGCGGGCACGCGCGCGGGAGAAGGCCTACCCGTTCCCCTACCTCTTCGACGAATCCCAGGAGATCGCGCGCCGCTACGGGGCGACCCGGACGCCGGAGATCTTCCTGTTCGATCGGGATCGGGTCCTGCGCTACCACGGCGCCCCGGACGACAACTATGAGGACCCGGCGGCCGTGACCGCGCCCTACCTGCGCGATGCCATCGACGCCCTGCTGGCCGGCCGCGAGCCAGAGGTGACGGCGACACCGCCCCGGGGCTGCACGATCAAGTGGAAGGGCTGACCGACCGACCTGTCAGCGGCTGAGGTCCAGGACCGCGGCCGCTCGCAGCGCGCGGCGCTTGAGCCGCAGCAGCACGTCGTTGGCCGCCTCCAGCGGGAAGACCTCGGCCTCCACGCGCACAGAGGTCGCGGCCGCTTGGGCCAGGAAGTCGCGGGCGTCGGCGCGGGTCAGGTTGCTGACGGTGCGCAGGACCCGCTCCCCGTACAGCCTCGTATAGGGCATCTCGGGGATGCGGTCCATCGTCACGGCGTTGACGGTCACCGTACCTCCCGGCCGGACGGCCTCCAGCGCCGCGGCGACCACCTCGCCGGCGGGCGCAAAGACGATGGCTCGGTCGAAGGGACGCGGTGGGCGGGTACCGGGTTCGCCGATCCAGGAGGCGCCCAGGGCTTCGGCGAGCGCCCGGTGTCCGGCGCCGCGCGTGACGACCCCGACCTCACAGCCCCAGGTCCGCGCCACCTGGATAGCCAGGTGGGCCGAGGCGCCAAATCCGAAGAGGCCCACCCGTTCGCCGGGCTGTACGCCGGCGACCCGCAGCGCCCGGAAGCCGATGGCCCCGGCACACAGGAGCGGCGCGGCGTGCGCCGGGTCGAAGACCTCCGGCACCGGCACCACAAACGCCGCCTTGGCCACGGCGTAGTCGGCGTACCCGCCGTCGGTGTCGTAGCCGGTGAAGCGCGCCCGCTCGCACAGATTCTCCTCCCCGCGCCGGCACGCCGGGCACACCCCATCCGCCCAGGCCAGCCAGGTCACCCCAACGCGGGCGCCTACGGCTGAGGCGTCCACCTCCGGCCCGACCCGGTCCACGACGCCTACGATCTGATGCCCCAGGATCAGCGGCGACCGCCGCAGCGGCAGGTCGCCTTCCGCGACGTGGAGGTCGGTGTGGCAGACTCCGCACGCCGCCACGCGGATGCGGACGTCGCCGGGCCCGGGCTCCGGGGGTTCGGCCGACTCCAGGCGCAGGGGCGTCGTCTCGATGGGCGCGGGTGCCTGCAGGCGGACGGCGCGCATGGCCGGCTCAGCGCACGCCGGCCTGGACGATGCGGCCGCCGGCGAAGCGCGCCAGGCGCTGGGCGGTCGCGGCCACGTGCGCGGCCAGGCGCGCGGGCTCGTACGAAGACGGCGCGTAGATCAGCATCAGGCACCGGCGGGTGGCGTCGGTGATCATGGTCCGCTGCGAATCGCTGGTCGGGCTCCCACACGGCCCAACGGAATCGGCAGCCACCAGGCGGCCGTCTGCGGCGTACCACCCCTTGCCGATCGCCTCGTAGCCCTCCCCGGGGAGGCCCCGGCGCACCACGATCCCCCCGGTCGTGCGGTCCAGGTCGTGCAGCCCGATCGGCAGGAGGAACTCCAGCGAGCAGAGGTTGCAGATGTCCACCAGCGAGTTGATGCGGGGCAGACCCCTTCTGCGCAGGACCCGGCGCAGCAGCGCCTCCGACGAGGGGCGGAGTTTGGTCGGGTCGACGCCAATGCGGTGGTAGAGCTCGCGCGCCGGCCGCAGGCCATCGATGCCGGAGGGTTCGCGGCCCGTGTATGCCTCCCGCAGCCGCGCCGAGACGGCCTCGATCTCGGCCCACACCCCGGGATCATGATCCCGCACCGTCACCGCCTCCGCCTCGACGACCCCCAGGCGCAGGTATGGCGCCACGGCTGGGTCGATCCTCACCTCGGTCACGCGGTCTCCCCCTCTCTCAGGCCCCCGGGCGATCCTCCGCCGCCATCATGCCGCAGCCGATATCCCTCCGCAAGGACATCGCGGCAGGCGCCGGACCCTCTGACGGCGTAGTGGGAGGTATGGCGCGCTGGATCCCGGCGGTCTGCGGGCTGTGTCTGGCGGCGGGGTGTACCCGGTCGGCGGGCCTCCCGCTGCAGCCGTATGTCAGCGCGCCCCACGGGTTTGTGGTCTCGCGCCCTACCTCCTGGCATCTGGTGGAGACCGAGGAAGGCCAGCGGATCTGGTTTTTGCCGAAGCCGCCCCCAGCGGGTGAGGTGCCCGAGGCGCAAGCCACCGAGTTCATCGTGGTCATGACGCGGACCGCCGACGGACCGTTGCCGGAGTTCGAGGTCCGCCGCCTGGCCATGACCCTGCTGCCGATGCACGGGGTCTCGGGCTTTCAGCGCACACCGGAGAGCACCGAGCGGGTGGCCTGGTACCGCTTCGAACTCACCGGGTCCACCCGCGGCCGCGAGTGGGCGTCGCTCGGCCTCCTGGTCACGGGGCCGAGGCGGCTGCACTACGCGGTCTGCGCCGCGCCACTCGAGGCCTGGCGCGAGCGCCAGAAACTCTGCGAGGCCGTGCTCCGCTCGTTCCAGCCGGGAGACCTGGCCTACTGAGGGAGGAACCCGCCCATGGCGATGACGCGAACCCAGAAGGCCGACCTGCTGCGCCGTGTCGAGTTGTTCTCCGGCGTCCCGGCGCGGGCGCTGGGACTGATCGCGGATAAGACCGTCGAGGTGGCCTTCGAGCCGGGTCAGTACATCGTGCGTCAGGGTCAGGTCGGCACGGGGTTCTACCTCGTTGTCAGCGGACGGGTCCGTGTGGTGCGCGGCGGTCAGATCCTAGCCCGGCTGGGGCCGGGCGAGTTCTTCGGGGAACTCTCGGTCCTCGACCAGTCACCGAGGGTGGCGCATGTCCTGGCGGAGGAACCCACGACCTGCCTGGCTCTGGCGTCCTGGGACTTCACGGAACTGCTGGAGAAGAACCCGAAGATTGCCCTGGGGCTGCTGCGGACCCTGGCCCGCCGGCTGCGCGCGGCGACGGATCAGGCGCACGATTGAGGCCTCGGAGGGGCCTCGACGGTCCCATGCGCGGTCTGCGCGGGTCGGGCTCCCATCATCCGCCAGAGGTGCTCGGGTGTGATGGGGAGTTCCGTCACCGCCACACCGGTGGCCGCCTGGACGGCGTTGCCCACCGCAGGGGCCACGGCCACAATGCCGCCTTCGGCCACCCCCTTGGCGCCGTACGGTCCCGGCCCACCACCGTGCTCCACGACCTCGCTGCGAAACTCTTCCGGTACGTCCTCCGCCAGCGGCACCCGGTACTCCAACAGGCTCCCGTTCAGCAGGTGCCCCCCTTCGAACCGCAGCGCCTCGAATAGCGCGTGCCCCAGCCCCTGCACTACCGCCCCCTCGTCCTGCCCTTCGCACAGGTCCCGGTTGATCGCCTTTCCCGCGTCCACCACCGACACGTACCGCACCACCCGCACCGCTCCCGTCTCTGGGTCCACCTCCACCTCCGCCGCCCCGACCCCCATTTCCCAGAACGACCGGTCATGCTCGCCCGGCCGCGACCTGACATACCCTCGCCCGATCACCTCGCCCGCCGGCATTCCAAACGCCCCCGCCACGACCTCCGCGTATGTCGCCCGTCGCGCGCCCGCCCGGACTTCTCCGCCGCCGGCCTCCACCGCCTCGACCGGCACCCCCCACCACTCCGCCGCAAACTCCCGCACCTGCGCCAGCACGTCCCGTGCCGCCTCCTGCACCGCCAGCCCCATCGACACCGTTGTGCGGCTCATGCTGGTGGCCTGATCGTAGGGGACGGCCGCAGTGTCTGGCGGGGAGAGCATCACCTGCTGCAGCGGCACACCCAGCTCAAGCGACACAATCTGCCGGAGGATGGTCGAGGCCCCCTGCCCGATCTCCACGCTGCCGCTGCTGACCGTAGCGCTGCCGTCGGCGTGCAGCCGCACCACAGCCGTAGACACCGTCCTGCTCCCGCCGCCGTCCTTGAACCCGAAAGCGATCCCCCGGCCGCGGCCGCGCGGTAGCGGTTTCCCCCACCCGATCAGCTCGGCGGCTCGCTCCAGCATCTCCAGCGGCTCGCAGTCCATCGGCGGCTTCCCCGGCCGCACGACCTCGCCGCGGCGCACCACGTTGCGCCGCCGCACCTCCAGCGGATCCAGTCCCAGGCGGTGAGCCACGAGGTCCATCTGCCGTTCTGTGGCCCACGCCACCTGGGGGCCGCCAAACCCGCGCATCGAGCCTGCCGGAACCTTCGTCGTGTAGACACAGTACACGTCCACCCGGGCGTGCGGCGTCCGGTACGGCCCCAGCGCCCGCAGCGCCACCTTGTTGGCCACCCGTGGCCCGGTGTCGGCATAGGCGCCCGTGTCCAGGTAGACGGTGTACTGACGCGCCACCAGGGTGCCGTCCCGGCGCACCCCGACCTTGACCGTGCAGACGGCCGCGTGACGCGTCAGGAGCTGAAACACCTCCTCCCCGTCCAGGATCAGCCGCACCGGCCTCCCCGCCTTGCGCGCCAGGGCTACGGTCAGCGGCTCCAGCTTCGAGTAGGCCTTCATCCCGAATCCGCCGCCGACCCACGGCGCCATGACCCGCACGCGGCTGAGCGGCAGCCCGAACAGCCGGGCGAGGTCCCAGGCGACGGGAAACGGGTGCTGGGTGGACGACCACACCACCACGCCGTCATCCATCCAGTGCGCGACCACCGCGTGCGGCTCCAGCGGAAGGGGCGCCACGGCCGGCACCAGGAAGCGGTCCTCGAAGACCAAGTCGGCTTCGGCCAGACCTTGCTCGACGTCGCCCTGCACGAACTGTGCGTGGTGGCAGATGTTGGTCTGTGGCACCGGACGCAGGTTGGCCAGATCACCGAACAGACCCGAGGGCTCCAGCGTCTCGTGGAGCAACGGCGCTCCCGGGGCGATCGCCGCTTCGACGGTGGGCAGGTCTGAAAGCGGCCTGTACTCCACGTCAATCAGTTGGCAGG
The DNA here is from genome assembly GCA_031459875.1 of Candidatus Fervidifonticultor sextus. Lineage (GTDB taxonomy): Bacteria > Sysuimicrobiota > Sysuimicrobiia > Sysuimicrobiales > Humicultoraceae > Fervidifonticultor_A > Fervidifonticultor_A sextus. The sequence goes on from JAVKHQ010000023.1 coordinate 8,512, forward strand.
CGGCGTCGGCGGTCGACGTGTCCACGGCCGCCACCGCAGCGACCGGTTCGCCGACGAAGCGCACGCGATCCGTCGCCACGATGGGCTGGTCCCGGTAGGCCACGCCGAAGTAGGGGGCGGGCGGGAGGTCATCGCGGGTCAGCACGGCCACCACACCGGGCAGCGCAGCGGCCCGCGAGACGTCCACCCACTCGACAAGGGCGTGGGGGTAGGGGCTGCGCACCACCCTGGCGGCGAGCGCCTCCGGCACGGGTAGATCCGCCGTGAACCGGGCTGCGCCGGTGACCTTGTGTTCCGCATCGAGCCGCATGCCCGCCTCCGATCCGGTGCTACCTACCGCTGGAGCCAGATCTCCCGGTACGACAGGATGCTCGGGTCGGGCAGGACCTTCAATCCCTGCACCCGCTTGCTGGCCGCCTTCAGCACCGGGAAGTAGTTGGTGAAGATCATCGGGGCGTCGTCTACGATGAGCCGCTGCGCCTCGGCGTACAGGCGACGGCGTTCGTTGACGTCGGTGATCTCCCGCGCCCGGTCCAGCAACCGGTCCACCTGGGTGTTGGAGTACCGCATGAAGTTGGTGCCACCCTGGATAGCCGAGGTGTGGAAATGGCGAAACATGTTGCCGTCGGGGTCGACGCGCCCGCTCCAGAACGACTGGCTGGCCTCGAAGGCGCCGGTGCGAAGGTTCCCCAGCAGCGTGCCGATGTCCACGAGCTGAATGGAGGCCCGCAACCCGGCGGCCGCAATCTGCTGCTGCACCAACTGGGCACGCGTCTGGTCCAGGGGGACGTTGCGCACCTGGAGGGTAAAGGACACGCCGCCGGCCAGGCCGGCTTGCTGTAGCAGCGCCCGGGCGCGGTTGGAGTCATACGAGTAGGCACGCAGGGTGCTGTCGAACGCCCACATGCGGGGTGGGATCGGGCCCACCGCCGCCGATCCGGTCCCCCGGTAGGCCGCTGTCCGGAGTGCCTCCCGATCCACCGCCCAGGCGAACGCCTGGCGCACCAGCTTGTTGTCGAAGGGAGGTCGGCTGGTATTCAGCCGGATCATGTCGAAGCCAAACGACTCGACCTCGTAGATCGCCAGGTGGGGGCTGGCCTTTACCTTCCGCACGTCTCGCGGATCGACCCAGTCGGCCAGGTCGACCTGCCCCGTGCGCAGCATGGTGAGCCGCACCGTATCGTCGGGAACCACGCGGAAGACGAGTTCGTCCAGGAACGGCTCGCCCCGCCGCCAGTAGGCGGCGTTCCGCCGGAAGGTGACGCGATCGTCCTTCACCCACTCCACGAATTGAAACGGCCCGGTGCCCACGGGGTTGCGGCTGAGGTCCCGCCCGTATCGCTCGATGGCCGCAGGGGACACGATGTAGCCGTTGCGATCTGTGAGGATACTGAGGAACGGCGCAAACGGCTCCGAGAGGGTCACACGCACGGTGTGGCTGTCCACCACGTCCACGCGCTGCACCGACGCCATATCGGCCCGCAGCGGAGACCGGTTGGCGGGGTTGAGGATGCGGTCGAAGTTGATCTTCACGGCCTCGGCGTTGAAGTCCGTCCCGTCGTGGAACCTCACACCGCGCCGCAGGCTGAAGGTGTAGACCTTGCCGTCGGGGGATACCTCCCAGCGCTCCACCAGCCAGGGCACCACGTTGAGGTTCTCGTCGATCTCGAAGAGCGGATCGTAGACCGCTCGGTAGATGATGCGGTCCTCAGGTGAGGTAGACAGCAGGAAGTCCAGCGTCACCGCGTCCCCGCGCAGCGCAAAGGTCAGCCGCCCGCCACGCTGGACCGCCGGCGCGCCGTGCCCCACCCCACCCACCGTCGCCACCACCAGCAGGAGCACCACCGCGCACACCAACAGGAGCCTCCTCACCTGTATCGCACCCCCTTCTTCTTTCGAGCTAGCCACCACATCAGGCCCACACCCCGCTAGCGCCGTCCTTGCAGGCGCGGATCCAAAAGATCCCGCAGCCCGTCCGCGAAGAAGTTCAGGCAGAGGATCAACCCCGCGAGCAAAGTCCCGGTGAGCAGCGGCCACCACGAAGCCGATTCCAGATACGGATACCCCTCCCGCAGCATCGCGCCCAGGCTGGGCGTGGGCGGCTGCACCCCCAGCCCAAGAAAGCTCAGGCTGGCCTCGATCTGAATGGCGGTGGCCATGCTGACGCTGGCGAACACGATCAGCGGGCCCAAGATGTTGGGCAGCACGTGGCGGACGAGGACGCGACCCTCTGCCATGCCGAGCGCCCGCGCGGCTTCGACGAACTCCCGGTGCCGCAGCGACAACACCTGTCCCCGCGTCAACCGGGCGAATGATGGTGCATACACGACGCCCACCGCCATGATCGTGTTGCCCAGACCGGGCCCCAGGACCGCGTTGAGGGCTGTGGCCAGCACGAGAATGGGAAACGCCTGCAGGGCGTCGACGACCCGCATGATCGCTGTGTCCCACCATCCCATCCAGAATCCGGCCACAGCGCCCACGGTCAGCCCCACCGCCGCGGCGATCAGCACCGAGGCCAGACCGGCCAGGAGCGAGACACGGATGCCGAACAGCATCCGGCTGAGCAGGTCTCTTCCCAGATGATCCGTGCCGAACAGATGCCGCTGCCCCGGTGAGGTCAGCAGCGCCGAGTAGTCCTGCGCCGCCGGGTCGTGGGGCGCCAGGTGCGGCGCCAGGATGCCGGCCGCGGTGATCACGGCCAGGGTGCCGGCCGCGGCCAGCACCACGGGGTTGCGGCGCAGAAAGCGGATCAGCCAGGAGGCTCGGGCTGCCCGACTGGGATAGCGGGCCACGCGCTCCGCCAGGTGCACCGTCGTCTCCATGCCCAGACGCTCCTAACTCATGCGTACCGGATCCGTGGGTCGAGATACGCGTACGCCACGTCCACGACCAGGTTGGCCAGGACCACCGACAACGCAATAACGAGGATCACCCCCTGCACCAGCGGGAAATCCCGCGCAAAGAACCCGTCCACCAGCATCCGGCCCACGCCCGGCAGCGCAAACAGCGTCTCGATCACGATGGTCCCGCCGATGATGGTGCGGACCTGCAACCCCAGGACCGTCACCACGGGAATCAACGCGTTCCGCATGGCGTGGCGCAGGACCACCACCGACTCCACCAGCCCCTTGCTGCGCGCGGTGCGCACGTAGTCTTCGCCCAACACGTCCAGCATGCTGCTGCGAATCATGCGCGTCAGGACACCCGCCATGCCCATGCCGAGGGTCACCACGGGAAGCAGCAGCGTCTTCAGCCCCTCCAGGGGGTCGGTGAACGGGTCGATGTAGCCGCCGGCCGGGAGCCACGGCAACAGTACCGCCAGCCCCAGCACGAGGAGAATGCCCAGCCAGAAGTTGGGCAGCGAGATGCCCAGGATCGCCAGGAGCCGGCTGGCGTAGTCGGGAATCGTGTTGCGCCGGACGGCCGAGATGATCCCGGCAGGCACGGCGATCGCCAGGGAGATCGCCACTGCCAGCACGCCGAGTTGCAGGGTGGGGACCATGCGCCTGCCGATCTCCACGCTCACCAGCTGGTGCGTGCGCATCGACCGGCCCAGATCGCCCCGCACAACCCGCAAGAGCCAATCTGCGTACTGAACGACCACGGGTCGGTCGAGCCCAAACTCGGCGCGGATCTGCTGCAGCGTGGCCCGGTCGGCCTCGTCGCCCCCCAAGACGACCGCCGGATCCCCGCCTGCGAAGATCAACAGGAACACCGTCAGGGTCACGAGCAGCAGGGTGACCGGCATCGCGCTCAGGCGCCCCAGGATGTAAGTGGTCACGGCGCCGGCCTCCCGGCAATCGCCGCCGTCGCCCTGGCCGCCTCCAGCACGGCCCCGACGATGCGCTTGTACCCCGTGCAGCGGCAGATGTTGCCGTGCAGCCAGCGGCGCACCTCGTCTTCAGCAGGGGTGGGCTGCGCGGCGAGCAGCGCCAAGGCCATCATGAGAAAGCCTGGGGTGCAGAATCCGCACTGCAGCGCCCCGTGCCGGATGAAAGCCTCCTGCAAAGGATGCAGGTGCGGTCCGGACGCCAGCCCCTCGACCGTCCGCACTTCGCGCCCGCGCGCCTCAAAAGCCAGGTAGGTACAGGCGCTGACCGGTCGGCCGTCCACCAGCACCGTGCAGGCCCCGCACACCTCGACGTCGCAGGAGCGCTTGGTCCCGGTGAGTTGCAGACGATCCCGGAGCACGTCCAGCAACCATTCGTGCGGAGCGACCTCCAGGGAACACGGCTCGCCATTCAAGACGAACTCGATGCGCATCGGTCACTCCTTCCCCCGACCTCCGAGAGGCAGTCCCAGATCGTCCGGCGGGTCATCACCTCTACCAACGACCGCTTGTACTCTGCCGATCCGTGGAGATCGTCCACGGGGTCCACAGCAGCCGCCGCCGCTTCGGCGGCCTGGGCGGCCCGACGGTGGACCTCGTGATGCGCAAGCCCGGTCAGCACCTCCTCGGCGGCCGGCACCCGAAGGGGCACCGGTCCCACGCAGCCGATGGCGATCCGGCAGCGTTGGACCACGCCGTCGCCGAACGTCATGGCCACTGCCACCCCCAGCGATGGCCGCTCCAGGTAGCCGAAGCGCCGGTAGCCCAGCCTGGTGCCTGGCGTCGGCAGTGGGATCACCACGCGGGTAAGGATTTCATCATGGCGGAGGGCGGTCGTGTAGGCGTCTTGGTAGAACCCTGCCACAGGCACCGTCCGCGTCCCGCGGTCGCTCTCCACATGCAACAGGGCGTCCAGCGCCAGGAGGAACGTGGGGGGGTCGGCGTGGGGGTCGCCAAACGCCAGGTTCCCGCCGATGGTGCCGACGCTGCGCACACGGGGGTTGGCCACCTGGCGCTCCACCCGGGCCAGCAGCGGCAGGCGTTCCCGCAGAACCGGCGACCATTCCAGGTCCCAGTGGGTCGCCAGCGCCCCGATCTCCAGGTGTCCCGCCGATGGGTTGTAGGCAATCCCGGCCAGGCCGGGAATCCGCTTGATGTTGACCAGCGCCTCGTAGGAGGCCAGCCCCTGCTTGAGGATCAGCAGCAACTCGGTCCCGCCGGCGTAGACCTTGCCACGCTCCCCCAACTGGCGGAGAAGGACCGATGCCTCGGCCACCGAGCGGGGTTCGTGTAGGTCAAACGGCCTCACGCCGTCGTCTCCCGTGCGCCGCGCCACCAACGCAGGAACCGCGGCCGGACCTGCGGCGGACGGCCCACGTAGGGTTCCGGCGGCCCAACCTCCGGCACGGTCAGCGCATCGATGAACGACAGCATGCCACTTCGCGCGGCGCGCCGTACCGCCTCCACCAGCGCCGCGGCAGAGTCCACCCGCACCGCGGTGGGAATGCCGGCAGCCCGTGCCAGGGCCGCGAAGTCCACCCCTCGGCAGGGCAGGGGCTGACCTCCTGAAGATTCGTAGACGCCGTTGTTGAAGAGCAGGATGGTCAGATTGGACATCCCCGCGCCCACGACCGTCAGGAGGCTGCCAAGATTCATCAACAGCGCGCCGTCCCCCTCCATCGCCAGGACCCGGCGCGGCCACACCGCTGCGGCGAGCCCCAGGGCCACCGGGATGGCCATCCCCATGGCGTCATAGATGTAGATGTCCTGGTCGCGTGGTCGCAGGCGGTGCCACAGCTTGGTCGGCGCGCCCAGACAGGTGACCACGATCTCCTCCTCGACCACTTGGCTCAGCGCCTCGAGGTAGGCGTACCGGGAGGTGCTCATGCCAGATCGTCCTTCCCCAACAGCAGCGCGACGCCGGTCTCTGCCGCCTCGGCGTACTCCATGGCCCTCACCACCGCCCGCGGGAGACCGCCCAGTTCGGCCACGGTGTAGTGCGGCACCGCGAGCGCACTCAGAAACGGGACCACGTGGACGGCCTTGGGCACGTGCAGCCAGTACGGGTCGCCCGCCGAGCCGCGGTGGCTGACCAGCAGGAGCATGGGAAGGCGATAGCCCTTGGTCAGCAGGACCAACTCGGACCCGCACCCGAGCAGGCCGCCGTTCTGCACGATCAGCGCGGGCCGGGCTCCCGCGAAGGCGTACCCGGCGCAGATTCCCACGGCCTCTTCCTCGCGCGCCGCCCGGATGTGGCGGATCCACGGGACGGCGTCGGCTGCGGCGAGCAGGCCGGACATCCAGGTGTCTGGCACAGACACCAGCAGGCCCACCCCGGCCTCCCGGAGGCCGGCAAGCATCTCACGGTACCCCACGGCGATCCTCCCCTTCGGGCCCCGCCAACCAGGCGCTGAGGACGCGGATGTCCGGAAGGGCCTCCAGGCCTTCGACCAGGCCGGCGAGGGAGTCCGCATCCGCCGGGCTCCTACCCGCAAATGCCACAGACCGCTGCACCTTCTGCCGCAGAGCCTGGGGGGAGATCGGCCGGGCAGGGTCGCCCGGCGGCAGATCACACCGGGCTTCCAGGACCCCGTCGTCGTCCAGGCAGACCGCCACCCGCATCGGCACGAAATCCAGAGGCGTCGCAGGCGGCGGTCCGTAGACGACCTCCACGGAATTGGCGAGGGCCTCGGTGCCGCCATTGGGCTCCTCGCGGGCCAGCAGGTCCAGGGTGAACTCCCTCGTCTGCAGCGCCGCCGCCACGCACCACGCCAGGGAAAACTGCCGTCGGACGAGCGGCTCGCCGGTTGCCGGCGGGCGCGCCGCGATCAAAGTGAGCATCTCCGCACGAGGGATCTCCACCGAGACCTTCTTGATCCGCCGGCCGTTCAGCCGCTGCGCCACTTCCATGGCGGCCTCCACCGCAGGGTGCACGAAGCGGCAGCACGGGTAGGGCTTGAGGCTAACCCGCGTCGTCTCCCATCGCCGGCCGAGGTCGGCGAGCAGCACCTCGGGCCGCGCCCGACCCCGGGCGTAGGCGTCAAACAGCCCAAATGGGCCTTCCAGCACCCGGCGCGCAGCCGCCTGGCCCCGGGCTGCCAGCAGGGCCGCCGTCACGCCCCCTTCCGCCGCCAGCCCCATCTGCCAGCGCTTGGTCCACACCGCTTCGGCGATGCCCAGGCGGTGCCCGGCGCACCGGCTGTAGGCCAGGCCCAGGGCGGAGGCGGTGGCCGCCGGGCCCAGGCACAGCACTCGGGAGGCCGCCGCGGCTGCCCCGAAGGCGCCGCACAGCGCCGAGCGCTCAAACCCCACCAGCGGGCCCAGGGCCAGGCCCAACCGGGCCACCACCTCCACGCCGACGGCGGTGGCGGCCAGCATCTCGCGGCCGGCCGCGCCGCCTGCCTGCTCGGCGGCGGCCAGCACCGCCGGCACGACAGGGGCGGTGCAGTGTACGACGCCGGCGTCGTAGACGTCGTCAAACTCCCAGGCGTGGATCATTGCGCCGTTGGCCGCGGCGGCCAGCGGCGCAGGCAGCGATCCCCGCCATCCGGTCACCGTGGCGCGGCCACTGCCGGCCCACGATGCCATCTCTGTGACCAGCGCCGGCAGGGCCGGCGCCCGCTGGCCGGCCACGGCGTTGCCCAGGGCGTCCAGGAGCAGTCGCCGCGTCGCCGCCACCACGGCCGGCGGCAGATCGTCCGCGCTGACTGCGGCGCTCCACTCTGCGAGCTCCTCAACCAGCGGCCGCATCATTGAACCCTTGCGCGCCCCGCCTGCCCCACCTCACGTGATGTACTTCTCGACGGTGAGATACCGGTCGCGACGGTCGGGCAGCACCGTCACCACCCGCGACCGCGGCCCCAGCTGGCGCGCCAGTCGAATGGCCGCCACCACATTGGCGCCGGCAGACACCCCGCACGCCAAGCCCTCCTCAGTCGCCAGCCGGTGGGTCATGGCCACGGCTTCATCGTCAGAGATCGCCGTGGTGTCGTGCACGAGGCCAGAGCGGTCGATCTCCACCAGGATGCCGTCGGTGATCCCCGGGACGATCGGCATGCGGTGCCGTGCCTCCTTGCCCAGCATCGGCAGCCCGGTGGGCTCCACCGACATCACCCGGATGTCCGGCCACGCCTCCCGCAGGGCCTGAGCCACCCCGAGCAGCGTGCCGCCAGTTCCCACGGACGCGGCAAAGCCATCCATGCGACCTACCGCCTGGGCTACGATTTCCCGTCCCGTCGTCTCTCGGTGGGCGCGCACGTTCTCCGGGTTGCTGAACTGCCGCGCCCACCACACCCCGGGGGTGGAGGCCTCCAGGTCGCGGCACTTCATGCGGGGGAGGATCTCCAGGATCCCCCCGTGCAGGGTCGGGTCCATGGCCATCCCCTCCGCACGGGCGTCCACGGTCTGGATCTCCGCGCCGAACGCGCGCATGAGCTTCACCCGTTCTCCGCTGGCGACCTCGGCCGGCATGAAGATCATCACCCGGTAGCCTTTCACCGCCGCGACGAACGCCAGGGCGATGGCGGTGTTGCCGGTGCTCGCCTCCACGATCGTGCCGCCCGGCCGCAACTTCCCCTCGCTCTCCGCCGCCGTGATCATGGACAGCGCGATGCGATCCTTGATGCTGCCGCTGGGGTTCAGGTATTCCACCTTCGCCCAGACCTCAGCGTCCAGCCCGTCGAGGACACGGCGGAGTCGGACCAGCGGCGTCTTGCCGATCGCATTGAGGATGCTGCTGTCCATGCGGCGGTGCTCCTCTCCCCCGCCCCGCGACGGGGCGGGCCTCTGGTTAGCCCGAGGCCGGATCCAGTACGTCGCGGAATCCCTCGGCCATCGCGTTGAGTCCCAGCACCATCAGGCTCACCGCGCCGCCGTAGACGAGCATCAGGTGCGGCGCCTCCCACAGGTACGCCCGGCTGGCATGCAGCATGGCGCCAAACTCCGGCGTAGGGGGCTGGATGCCCAGTCCCAGGAAGCTGAGGCCGGCGGCCGTGAGCAGCGTCAGGGAGAACCGGATCATCGCGAACACCAGGACGGGGCCCAGGCAGTTGGGCACCACGTGGCGGAAGAGGATGCGCCCCGGCGACGCGCCCAGCGCGCCGGCGGCCTCGATGTAGCTCTGGTGGGCGACCCCCAGGGCCGCCGCACGGCTCATCCGCGCGAACTGCGGGACGTTATACACCGTCATGGCCAGGATCAGGCTGGCGGTGCCCGGTCCCAACGCCGCCACGACAACGATGGCCAGCAACATGCCCGGCAGCGCCAGCAGGACGTCCATGACCCGCATGATCACCTCATCGGTGACCCCGCCGTGGACCGCCGCCCCCACCCCGGCCAGGAACCCGATCAGAAAGCTGGCCGAGATCACGGCCAGGCCGATGGCCAGCGTCAGGCGTGCGCCGTGCACGGCCCGGCTGAGGACGTCGCGCCCGAACTCATCGGTCCCCAGGAGGTGGGGCGCCCCCGGCGGCTGCAGCGTGCGCTCGAGGTCCTGGGTTACCGGGGAGTACGGGATCAGATGCGGGCCTGCGGCGGCAACCACAGAGAAGAAGGCCACCAGCCCCAGGCCCAGGGCAGATAGACGGTTGTGCAGCAGGCGACGCCACGCACCGCGCCGCCTCGGCGGCGCCATTGCGGGAGCCGCCGCCTCCGCCAGGAGGGACGAGGCCGCCCTCATCGTGCACTCCGTCGGAGCCGTGGGTCCACGGCGACGTAGATGAGATCAACGGTCAGGTTGAGGAGGACGAACACCGCGCCGACCAGGAGCACGGCGCCCTGGACGACGGGATAGTCGCGGTCTTTGATGGCGTCCACGATCAACCGGCCGAGTCCCGGCCAGGCGAACACCGTCTCCGTCAGCACGGCGCCGGCCAGCATGTACCCGAACTGCAGCCCGACGACGGTGAGGATGGGCAGGATGCCGTTGGGCAGGATGTGGCGCACCATCACCCGACGCTCCGCCAATCCCTTGGCCCGTGCGACGCGGATGTAGTCCTGCCGGAACACCTCCAGCATGGAGGCGCGGGCAACACGGGAGATCAGGGCGACCGACGGCGCGCTGAGGGTCAACGCCGGCAGAATCAGCCGTTCCAGCCCGCCTTTGCCGGCCGAGGGCAGGAGACCCAGTTGCACGCTGACCGTCCACTGCAACAGCAGCCCAATCCAGAACACCGGCAGCGAGATCCCGGCCAGCGAGGCCAGCAGCCCGACGTGGTCCCACAGGGTGAACCGCCGGGCTGCGGCCAGCGTGCCCAGCGACAGGCCGGCGGTGACGGCCATCATCAGGCTGACGGTGGCCAACTGCGCTGTGTTAAGCGCCTTGGGCAGGAGATCTTCTCCCACGCGCCGCTGGGTGAGGATGGAGCGGCCCAAATCCCCCGTGACGATGCGGCCCACGTACCGCGCATACTGGACCAGCACGGGCCGGTCGAGGCCCAGTGACTGGCGGAGCCGCTGTTCCAGCGTGGGATCGGCCACTTCCACCCCCAGGTACACCTGGATGGGATCCCCGGGCACCAGGCGCAGCATCAGAAAGACCAGCAGGCTCAAGCCGAGCAGGACCAGGATCGTGGCCGCCAGCCGTCGGGCGACGAACTCAACCACCCGGATCACCGCATCTTTCTGGCACCCGTAATCCCGACGATCTCGATGGGGTAGAACGTCAGCCCCCCGGTACTCGCACGCACCCCATAGATCTGCTTCAGCTCGTGCAGAAAGATCGCCGGCGCGTCGTGCATGATCATGGGGATGAGCCGGCCGTACATCGCCTTTCGCTTCGAGTCGTCCACCGTCGCGCGCGCCTCCATGATGAGCTGGTCCACCTGCTCGTTCCGGTAGTAGGCCCGGTTGTTCCCGGCCGGCGGCCACGCCGACGAATGGAAGTTCGTCGCCAGGACGAAGTCACTGTCGTTCGTGGCCGGACCAAATGCCCACAGCGCCAGGTCGTGCTCGGCCTGGTCCGGCGGCCTCCGCGTACTGCTCAAAAACGCAGCCCATTCCATAAGGTTCAGCCTCACCTGAACACCGACTCCGGCCAGCTGCCCTTGAACCGCCTCCACCGTTTCGCGATCCATCAGGTAGCGCCCGCTGGTGGAGAACAGTCTGACCTCGAATCCGTTCGGATACCCCGCTTCCGCCAGCAGCGCTTTGGCCTTGCTGGGATTGTAGGAGTAGCACTCGCTCTTCGCATACCCGAAGGTGGCCCTGGCCACCACGGAACAGGGCACCTCGGCAAACCCGCGCAGGATGGCCCGGGCAATGGCCTGCTTGTTGACCGCGTAGTTGAGCGCCTGCCGAATGCGCACGTCCCGAAGCGGTCCCCTCTGGGTATTGATCATCAGCCAGACCACCCGGTTGAACGGATGGACCACGACCTGGAGGTCGGCACGCCGGCGCAGTCGGTCGACATCCTGGACCGGCAGATTGGCCACGATGTCCGCCTCCCCCGTCTCCAGCATGACCGTGCGTGTGGTCCCGTCCGGCACGGCGCGGAAGATCGCCCGACGCAGGGTCGGCTGCTCCCCCCAGTACCGCGGGTGCGCCTCCAGAACGACGGCCTCTTTCGGGATCCAGGACACGAAGCGATAGGGGCCGGTGCCCACTGGCTGGCGCGCCACATCCACCCCTTCCCGCAACGCCCTGGGACTGATGAAGGCGATCGAGTAGTGGGTCAGATTGTAGAGCAACGGTCCGAACGGTTCCCGAGTCTCCAGCACAACGGTATGGCTGCTCGCCGCGCGCACCCGGGACACGCCGCCCAGCAGCACCGCGGTGGGCAGGCGCAGGCCGGGATCAAGCATCCGCTCGAAGTTAACCCGGACCGCCTCGGCGTTGAACGGCGTCCCGTCGTGGAAGACCACGTTCCGGCGCAACTCGAACGTCCAGGTCCGCCCGTCGGGCGACACCGCCCACTGCGTGGCCAGCCGGGGCTGGACGCCGCCCTTCTCGTCCAGCACCACCAGACGCTCGTAGATCTTGTCGTTGACGTTGCCGGAGACCAGCTCCACAGTCCGGTGGGGATCAAACGACACGACATCGGCACCCTGGACGAACACCAGGGTATCGGCCGGGGTCTGCCCGGCGCCCGGCCCGACCAGTCCGCCCAAGACCAGGGCCGTCATCAGCCCCAGCGACACCGTCCAGCGACGGGTCCTCATCTCCATCCTCCTCGCTCGGCTATCCTCGCCTCACCCGCTCGGTCCCTATCCCTCACCCACGGTCAACCGGCGCCTGCGCGGGATGGGCGCGGAGAAGTCCACCACCAGGTCGCGGATGAGCCTGTAGCCATCGATGGGTTCGATGGTCATCTCCTCACCCTCCGGCACCTTCTCCAGGCATGTCAGCCGCTGCTTGCCGTTCACCTTGGCGAAGCAGGTGTTGCACATCGTGTCCCGGCACAGGTAGCGCCGGTAGTTGAGGGTGGGGTCCACCTCATCGCAGAGGTGCTCCATCACGTCCAGGACCCGCAACTTCCCGGTCCGGTCGACCTCGTAGACCTGATAGCGAGGTGCCGCATCGACGCGGGGATCATACCTAAAGACGCGCACTCTGAGCTTCAATGGCTACCACCTCCGCGCGCAGGTACTTGAGGTCGACGGGCACCGTAGTCAGCGACGGCCCCTCCGGGGTACGCCGGGCGACGACGTTGCGCAACCAGTTGACGTTGTCGGCGGCGGGGTAGTCGGTGCGGTAGTGCGCCCCGCGGCTCTCGGTGCGCAGCAGGGCCGACTCCACGATCACCTCCGCCAGTTCCACCATCGCCTCCGTCTCCAGCGCCCGCAGCAGCCCAAAGGTCGGCGAGGCCGCCTGGGGCGTCCGCATCTGCGTCGCCTGGTGGCGCAGTGTCCGGATCTCTTCCCGCGCGGCGGCAAGTCCCTCGCCGGATCGGATGATCCCCACATGGCGGTACATCAGCTCCCTCAGGCGCCGATTCACCCGCTCCACGGGCACGGCGTCACCCACCAGCGCCAGGATGCGCCGCCGCGCGCGCGCCAGTTCCTGGTCATCGATGGGCACCTGCGGGCCGGGATGCAGGGCAGCATGCCGGCCCGCCACCCGGCCGAAGGCCATGCAGTCCGGCAGGGCGTTGCCCGCCAGGCGGTTGGCACCGTGCACCCCGCCCGTGCACTCCCCCGCCGCGTACAGCCCCGCCACGGTGGTCCGCCCGTCCACGTCGATGCGGATCCCTCCCAGGGTGTAGTGATAAGTGGGCGCGACCTCGAACCGGTCGGTCTTCACCCCGAAGCGATCCTTCCAGAGGTAGGTGCGGGGCCGTTCCTTCCGGATCACATCAAAGTTGGGGATGTCGCGGGTGTCGATCCACACCCCGCCGTGTTCCGTTCCCCGCCCCTCCGCGATCTCCAGGAAGATGTGCCGTGACAGGATGTCGCGGGGAACGTTCTCCTTTTCCTCCGGATAGTACTTCTCCATGAACCGCTCCCCGGCCGCGTTGTACAGTTTCAGCCCCAACACCCACAGGGCGCTGCTGGTGACGATGATGCCGCGCAGCGACTCGGGGTGGACGAATGCGGTCGGAAAGAACTGGTGCATCTCCATATCGACCAACTCGGCTCCGACGCGGTAGGCCATGGCGATTCCCTCCCCGGTCGCGCCGGCCTCCATGTCGGTGACGCTGTACATCATCCCCAGACCGCCCGTCGCCAGAATGACGTTGCGCGCCTCGATCGCCACCAGGGCACCGGACTTGTAGTCGATCCCGATGGCGCCGATCACCCGTCCGTCCGCCCGCACCAGATCGGCGATGAAAAGGTCCTCGATCACCTCAATGGTGCGTCGCGTGGACCGGCGGATCTCTCGGACAAGGGCCTGCTGCATCTTCTTGCCGGTCTCCTCGTTGTTGTGGAGCCCGCGGGGGTAGCGCAGCCCCGGCGAGGTCAACTGGAGGAACCGTCCGTCCTCGGTCTTCCACCACTCCATGCCGTAGCGTTCTAGATCGTAGACGCTCTTGATCGCCTCGTCCGCAAACCGCTTGGCGAGGTCCTGGTTGTTGAGGAAGCGGCCGTAGATCACCGTGTCCTCAAACTGCACCTGCGGGCTGTCCCGGGGATCGGCGTGGCCCACCGCGGCATCGTACACGACGCAGGCCAGGTTCGTGGTACCCGACTTCCCGAAGACGCCTTTGCTGGTCAGGATGACCCGGGCTCCGTACTCGGCGGCCTCGATGGCGGCGCGGCATCCGGCGGCTCCGGACCCGATCACCAGTACGTCGCACACTCGCCGCTGCGTGTCCCCGAGCATGGTCATCCCGACCTCCTCAAGCCATCGAGGCGGTGCCCACAACGGCGCATCGCCGCAGGAACGGCACGATCCCGGGCCCGGCGACCGCCATCCTTAAGGCGACGAACCCCGACGGGGTCGAGAGCGCCCGGGCCGCCAGGCCAAAATGCCGCAGGCCCTCCCGTCAGTCCGCCGCTGAAGAACGTGCCGTTGATCCCGCCCCTAGCCGGCCAGCCCCACCGTCTCCATCACGACGAGCGCGTAGATCTTGCTGGCCGCCACCAACTGGTCGATCTCCAGAAACTCGTTCTCCTTGTGCGCGTTCCCACGCTCCAGGTCACCCGGGCCGAACCCCACTCCCGTCTTGCCCTTGCGAAAGATGGGGCCCAGGTCGCCGGTGGCGATCGTGCCGCCTACGGGCACGTCGCGGCCCAGGACCTCGCGGCCGGCCCGCCGGACGGCCTGGAGGATCGGCGCGTCCTCGGCCACCTGGGCGGGGTCGTCGGCGAGGACGAGTTCCAGCGAGGCGTCGAACTGGGGGTCGGCGGCCCGCAGTTCGTCTACCAGGCGCTGGATCTCCTGAAAGACCCCCTGGGGGGTCTGGCCCGGGACCAGCCGCATGTCCACGCCCACCTCGCACAGGTCGGCCACCATGTTGTACTTCCGCTCCGGGCCCGCGTGGATCCAGCCGAAGTTGCGGGTGAAGTCGCCCAACACCGGATGCTTCTGGTAAGGGATGGCGCGCTGGTCCAGCGCCGAGACGAAGCGGGCGGCGCGCGTGATGGCGTTGATCCCGCGGTGCGGCATGCTGCCGTGGGCTGTCTGGCCGCGGACCGTGAGTTTGGTCCACAGGGCTCCCTTGAAGTAGGCCTTGATCTCCAGGTCGGAGTGCACGCAGTACAGGCACAGGTCCGGGTTGAGGATGTCGCGCCCGACGAGGTAGCGCATCCCGGCGGGCCCGAATACCTCCTCGTCCACAGTGCCGACGATCAAGACATCCCCCCGCAGCCGCAGCCCTGCCCGCTGGATGGCCTGAACCGCGACCACCGCCGAGGCGATCCCCCCGCCCTTGCTGTCCATGGAGCCGCGGCCGTAGATCTTGCCGTCGATCACCTCCCCGCCGTACGGATCGGTGATCCACTTGCTCAGGTCGCCGGGCGGCACGGTGTCCAGGTGCGCCGAGAGCATGAAGGTGGGGCCACCGCCGGTCCCCCGCCACCGGCCCACCGCATTGGGGCGACCGGGTTCCGCCTCATAGCCGCGGGCTTCGAACCCCAGTCCCTGGAGGTGCCCAATGAGGAACTCGCTGCACTCCCGTTCGTTGCCTGTCTCGCTGGGGATGCGGATGAGCGCCCGCGACAACTCGATCAGGTCGTCCTCGCGGATGTTCTCCAGCACCTGCTTCTTCGTCTTGTCTGAGACCTCCAGCATGAGTCCCTCCCTTCAGGCCGGTGCTCCTCGGGCACGGGCCGCGAGTCACCAGCGGATGTCCACGTGGCGCAGGGCGTCGGTGATCTCCTGCGCGGTCTGCAAGAGCTTTGGGATGAACAGCCGCCGCAGCGTGCTCATCGGTCCCCGCTGCACCGGCATGGCCAGGCTGATCCCAGCCACCACCTGATGGCCGCGCGACCAGATCGGGGCTGCGGCCGAACGCAGGGCCAGTTCCAGTTCCTGGTTGTTGATGGCGTAGCCAAGGCGTCGGACCTCTCCCAGCGCCTTCTTAAGTTCCTGTCGGGTGGTGATGGTGTACGGCGTGAACCGCCGGAACTCGATGCGGTCCAGCAGCGCATCCACTTCGGCTTCGTCGCGGAAAGCCAGGATGACCTTGCCGATGGATGTGCAGTAGACGGGCAGGCGGCTGCCGACGGTGAGGGTGGTGCTCATCAGACGCTTGCGTTGGGCACGGGCTACGTAGACGATCTCCGTACCATCCAGGATCGCCATGCTGGCCGACTCATCCGTCTCCTGCGCCAGACGCTCCAGGTAGGGCAACGCGATCTCCGGCGCCCTCAGCCCGCGCAGGCTGGCGTGGCCCAGCGCCAGGATCCTCAGGCCGAGGATGTAGCCCCTGCCGTTGGCTCCCCGGACCAGGTAGCCGTGCCGCTCCAGCGCCGCCACAAAGCGATGGACGGTGCCCTTGGGCATGCCGACCCTCCGGGCAATGTCGGTGAGGGTCAACTCCGGCTGCTCGGGGGTGAAGCACGCCAGCACCTGGAGTCCGCGGAACAGCGTGCGCATCTCGTAGGCGTTGCGGGCGCCGGCCGCGGCGGCCGGTTCTCTGGAAACGAGGGCTGGTTTCACAGGATGAAACCAAATCTTGTTGACTGAAACTTTGCGGCAACTCTATCATGAGGAGGCGCGCGCGGTCAAGGACCGCCGTTCGCCCCCGAGCCGGGCGGCGACTGGACGTCCCAGATCCTGAGGGGTGCCCATGCGATTCGAACACAGCCTCCAGATCTCCGCCCCCCCGCAGGAGCTGTGGGAGTTTCTGTGGCAGGTGGAGCAGGTGGCCGCCTGCCTGCCGGGTTGCCGGGGTGTCCGGGTCATCGAGCCGCGTCGCACCTATGAGGCAGTGCTGACGGATCGCGTCGGACCCTTCCACGTCCAGTTTCCGGTGACCATCCAGGTCGATCGGGCCCAGGCCCCCACGTCCATCCAGGCCACGGTGCGCGGCAAGGACACGCGCATCGGCAGCGTGTTGACCTCCACGCTGCACCTGACCCTGTCGCCGGACGCGAACGGGACGGCGCTTGTGATCGCGGTTGAGACCGTGCTCAGTGGCCGGCTGGGGGCGCTGGGCTACAGCACCATCAAGCGACGCGCCGACGATGTGGTCAAGCAGTTCGCCGCAAACCTGGAGCGCGCGCTGGCCACGCAAGCCGAAAGGGCCTCGGCGAAGGGCCCAGAGGGCAGGTAACCGGCTAGATCACCCCCGCCAGCAGCGCCGCCAGTTGCGCCTGGTGTTCCCGCCCCTCGAAGTTCAGCAGCGGGTCCGGCGGCAGCGCGTGCTCGCTGACGTGGCCCCGGTGCCGCAGGTAAACCGCAGGATGATGCTGGCCATCCCTGTCCACCTCCACGACGATACCCGCGGCGTCGGGACCGGGCTCGTCCACGAAGGCGGCCAGCGGCACGATGCCTTCATCGAGGATCCCCTGATCGCGGTCGAAGCTCACCACGCGGGCCAGGTAGGCCTTCTGGTTCAGCAGTTCCGGCGCGCGCGTGGCCTCCGAGAGCAGATAGGGCACCACCTCCTCGGGCCGCAGCCGCGGCCGCGGGACCTCGATGCCCAGCAACCGCGCCAGGCGCACGGCCAGCACCCGCGCGTTGTGCCGGAACCCTCCGACGGCAGCCGAGTTCCCGGCGCCGCCGTACTTGCGCAGGCCCACGGAGCCCTGGGTGATCGTGCCGGCGAAGTAGATCCCCGGCACCGAGGTGCTCTCCCAGTAGTCGTTCATCCGCGGCAGGCGCCCCTGGTTGAACGTCGCCACCCCCAGGGATGGGAGATCGCCCAGTGGCACCGTAAAGCCGGTGGCCACGAAGACCTCGTCCACCTCGAAACTCCGGGTTCCACCCTCCATGCCCGAGGTCACCACGCGCCAGGTCGCTCCACTGCGCTCGACGCGGTCGATGGCGGCGTCGAGGACGAAGACGCCGCCGCCGATGACGTGATCCTCATAGGGGACCAGGTACTTGGCCCGGACGCCGGCGCCCGAACTCAACACCGACAGCAGCGGCGGCCGCGGGGAACCCAGGATGATCTGCCTGGCCCACGGCAGCAGCGCGTCGGCGATCTCGAAGCCGGAGTTGCGCTTGCCGATGATGAACACGCGCCGGCCCGCATACGTCCGGGCCGGCCCGATCTCCACGTAGTGGGGCGCCGCCTCGATCCCGGGGATCTGCGGCGGCTTCCACGGCTCCGCCATGCCCACCGCGAAGACCGCATAGCGGCATCGATATTCGCCGTCGGACGTGGCGAGCACGAACGCATCGCCCTCGCGCCGCGTGGCCTCCCACCGGCAGGTGTACCGCACCACGACCCCGGCCCGCTCGGCGAACGCCGCCAGGCCGCGCGCCATCTCCTCCCGCGAGGGGAAGTACGACGTGCCGTCCATGGCCGCCGAGACCAGCGAGCGATGCTCGGGCACGTCGCCCACCAGGCTGTTCCAGTCGTACCACTCGTAGGGCCGGGTGCCCCGCTCGGCCGGCGCATAGGGCTTCGACCAGGTGTTCAGCCGCTGGAAGAGCGGGTAGCGCAGGAACATCCCGCCCGGCCCGGCGTCGGCGGAGAGCGTGGCGTGGGGCACCCCCAGGCGCTGGAGGAAGTAGGAAATCTGCAGGCCGCCGGGACCGCTGCCCACGACGACCACCGGATAGCGGCCGGGCGGGTGGGGCCGGCCGTTCAACTGCGCCACCGGTTGGCGTTGCGCAACCGTCTGGCCTGGGCCTGCAGCATGCGGAACATCACCCGCGGGTGCGAGATGAGGAAGTGTTCGGTCTCCGGGCCGGCCAGCGCGATGCACCTCAGCGGCCTCAGCGCCACCACGTCGGCGGTCGGCGGCTCGCCCAGCAGCACGGAGACCTCCCCGAAGAAGTCGCCGCGGCCCAGGGTGGCCCGGGTCTGGCCGTCGATGCGCACCGCCGCCTCGCCGTCGAGGATCACGTAGAAATTCGATCCCGAAAACCCCTGGCGGAGGATCCGCTGCCCTTCTTCGAACCACTCCTCCTCGAAAGTGTGCGCCACGGCCTGGAGCTGCGGCCGCGTCAGGTCGGCGAACAGCGCCAGTCCCGCCATGATCTCAACAATGTCGTCACGCTCTACCATCGCGTCTCCTGCCCCTCCCCCAAGCGGTCACTACTCGGATGACGACACCGCTCCTGCCCGGGCGAGTGCCTCATCCACCCTGGCCGCGTGCCAGACGGCTCCGAGGTCCTCGAACACCCGGAGGCCGACGCGCAGGCGCACCGGCTGTCCCATCAGGCGCGTAACCCATGCGTCGCGATCCCGCAGGGCCCGGTGCATGGCCAGCACCACGCGCCGCTCGCCACCCTGACCTGCGTCGTGCACACCCACGACCTCACCCCTGCCGGAAGAGCAGCCCCAGAACCAGCGTGAGCGCCAGGCTCGTCCCGACCTCCACCCGCGCGCCCGGCCGGTGCCGGTCCAGGCCGAACCGCAACAGGTACCAGGCCGCCCCGAGCAACCAGAAGGCCGGGGCCAGGAACAGCACGACCGTCAGCAGGAGGCCCCGCTCGGCATAGCCCGCCACCCGCAGGCGCGGGGCCAGGAACTCCTCCGGGCTGGAGCGAGTGCGGTAGGCGAGCGACACCTGGTAGGTCAGGATGGCACCCGCGAAGGTGACGGCCACGTAGGGAATCGCATAGTAGAGGACGGCGGTCAGCGCCGGGGAGCCGATGGGGATCTCCCCGCCCAGCGGCAGGCCGGCCACCCGCACCGCTGCGGCCAGCACAGCCAGGTGGATCGCCTGGTCCCCCAGGAACAGGACGACCGACGCCGGCCCATCATGCTTCCCGGCGGTCACCTTCATGTGGTCGACAACATAGTGCGTGACGCTCAGGATGGGGACGATCAGCCACCACCGGGGGAAGATCGGCGCCGCCATCAGCGCCGTGAAGACGCCGTGAATTCCGGCGTGGAGGGCGAGCCCGATGGGCCGCTGCTTGAGCCTGACCAGCTCGTAGGGTTGGAAGATGAAATCGGCCACCAGGTGGGCCAGCACCAGATAGAGCCAGGGAGACACTGTGGACACCTCATCCGCCTGCGCCAGGCGAACGGCCTGCGTGACAGACCTTGCTTCGGCGCCGGGCAGAGATGCCCTGCCGGGGATCTCAGGCCTCGGCGATCTCGACCAGAAGGCCCGCCGCCCGGTCACACTGCTCGCGCGAGACGTCCAGGTGGGTGACGGCGCGGATCGTCCTCGGGCCGAAGGCAAAGACCAGGACGCCGCGCTCCCGTGCACGGGCGACGACCGTGGGCGCGTCGGGCGCATCGGGCGCGAGGCCGAAGACGACGATGTTCGTCTGGACGGTGGCCAAGTCCAGGACGATGCGGCGACTCTGGGCGAGCCGCTCGGCGATGCGCCGGGCCTTGGCGTGGTCGTCGGCCAGACGCCCGAGGTTGTGGTCGAGCGCGTAGAGGGCGGCGGCGGCGAAGATCCCCACCTGGCGCATCGCGCCGCCCAGCATCCGCCGGTGCCGGACGGCCCGCTCGATCACCTCCCGCGGGCCGGCCAGCAGGGAGCCGCCGGGCGCGCCGAGCCCCTTGGAGAAGGCCACCGCCACGAGGTCGAAGGGCGCGGCGAGGTCGTCGGGCGGCCGGCCGCTGGCGACCGCGGCGTTCCACAGCCGCGCGCCGTCCAGATAGGTGGCCACACCCCACTCGCGCGCGGCGGCGCAGATCCGGACCGCCTCATCCTGCGGGAAGATCACCCCGCCGGCACGGTTGTGGGTGTTCTCGACCTCGACCAGCGTCGTCGGAGGATAGGTGAGGTGGCCGCGCGGCTTGCGGGCGGCCAGGAACTCCTCGGCGGTGAAGAGGCCCCGGCTCCCGATCTCGGTGAACTGGACGCCCGCATTGGCCGCCGACCCGCCGCTCTCGTGCCAGACCGCATGGCACTCGCGGCTCACGATGACATCGTCGCCCGGCCTGGTCAGCACCCGCAGCGCCACCTGATTGGCCATCGTCCCCGTCGGCAGCCAGAGCGCGGCCTCCTTGCCCAGCAACGCGGCCACCCGGTCCTGGAGACAGTTGACCGTGGGATCTTCGCCAAACTGGTCGTCGCCGACCGCCGCGGCGGCCATGGCGGCCCGCATCCCCGGCGAGGGCCGGGTGACGGTGTCGGAGCGCAGGTCGATCGGGGCGGCAGAATCCGTCATAGGGATGACCTCATGTCGAGAGTGTACCCACCCCCCACGGGCGGGTCCACCTGCGGGTGGCGCAGGCGCGCCAACCCTCACCCCATCAGGATGAGGGCAGTCCCCCCCAGCGCCACCAGCGCCCCCAGGACCAGCCAGGCCGTGATCCGCTCCCGTCCTCGCAGCAGCAGCGGACTGGCCAGCAAGACGACGAGCACCTGGAGGTTGTAGAGCACCGACACGATGGCCACCGGGGCGTACCGCAATCCGACGTAGAGCAGCAGGATCGCCGCGGTGTTCATGACGGCGCTGCCGAGCAGATCGAACCGCCACAGGAGCGCCGCTTGGGGCCAGCGCGCCGGCCGGTGGAACACCGACCACACCAGGTGTGCTGCCAGCGCGGTGCACGCGCCCACCGCCGCCCCGAGCACGGGCGCCGGGGTGAGCTGCAGCCCGGCGCGCCGCGCGGTGTCGCCCAGAGCGAACGCGGCCGCGCCGCCCAGCGCCATGGCCACGCCGCGCAGGTCGGCGGAGCGGTGGGGGGCACCCTCCGTGCCGCTCGGTCGCAGGCTGATCCAGAGCCCCAGCGTGACGGCCACCAGCCCCGCCAGTTGCTGGGGGCGGGGGAGTTCCTGCAGGAGCAGGAAGCCGGTCAGCAGCGTGAAGATGCTGTTGCTCAACCTGACGGTCGTCGCCAGCGACGCCCCCAACCTGCCGATGCTGGCGTAGCTGAGGTTCCGCCCTACCAGCGTGCCGGCGAGGCCGCCCACGACGAAGAGGCCCACAGACCACGGGTGGATCGGCGGCAGTCTGCCGGTCAGGCCCGCGCCGATCAGGAGGGCGGTGAAGACCACGACGTTGACGGCGATGCTGACCAGGACGCCGGCCTCCGGGGGCACGGCGACCATGAAGCGCCGCGCGAGCACAATGCTCATCCCAAATGACACCGCCGCGGCCAGGGCGGCCAGTTCTCCGGTCACGCATCACCCCGAAGCCGTCAACCCCCCGCAGAGGCCGGCGGGCGCTGCCGATGGCTTCGGTGAGAGGGAGACGGCGAGGGGAGGTCCATCGTGGATCGGGTCTGGCTGCAGTCGGCACGCGGGCGGCGGCGCCTGGGGTTCACGCTCCTCGAGTTGTTGATCGCGCTCAGCCTGGGCGCCACCGCAGCGGTCGGCGTCCTGGGCCTGGTGCGGGTTGCCACGCATGCCGCCGTGCTGACCGAGGGCCGCCTGGACGCCCAGCAGCACGCGCGCCGGGCCATGGACCGCATGGTCGAGGAACTGCGCTGGGGCGAGGCCGTGGTTCCGAGCGCGCTGTGTCCGAGCGGCCTGTGCGCGGACCGCGTCAGTGTCCGAATCCCGTCTGGCAACCCGTACCGGCAGGACCAGGGCTATGAGGTCACGTTCCAGCACAACCCGCGACAGCGCGAGGCCGAGCGTCGCGTGGGACGCGGGGTGAACAACCTGGCCTCGCTCATCGAGCGCCTGGAGGTCGCCTACCTCGACGCCGCCGGCAGTCCGGCCACCGACCCCGCGGCGGTGGTCCGTCTCCGCATCACCCTCACGGCGGTCCCTCCCCGGGGCACGCCCATCACGCTCCAGAGCGAAGTGGCCCTCCGCAACCGTCGCCTCCCACCCGTGACGCCGCCCAGCCCTCCGGCGGTGCCGCCCTGGCGACCGACCCCTCGTCACATCCCGTCTTCCCCGTAGCCGCGGGCACGGGGGCTGGCAGAACCGCGCATCAACCCGCATCGGCCCGCCGGAGGCCAACCAGCTCGCCGCCGCTCACCTCATGCGCGCGCAGGGTCAGGTCCGGCGCCATCACGGCGCGGACGTGGAGCAGCGCGAAGCACCGACTGCCCATGACGTCCTTGTCGAGGATCCGCACGTCCTGGCCATCCTCCAGGTCCTGCCGCAGTTCATAGTGGGGGTCGACGCGCACCGTGATGACCTCGCCGCACGTGCCGCAGCGTACGTCCAGCAGGAAGGCGGTCGGACGTCCCGCGTCTCCTCGCCCGGGCGGGGTCAGCCAGCGTCTCAACCACTTCACAGGATGCACGTTACTACGGAGCAGTCGCGTATACCTGCGTATGCCTCTGTTGACGCCGCCGCCGGAACGTGCTATCGTCGGCCGGGAGTGGACTCCTTTAAGAGCCGTCCGGCGAGACGGACAAGGAGGGCATCATGACCTACCTGTGCAGGCCTGCCCCGCCCGTGCGGCGGGCGTTTTCGTTTGTCCCCGCGTCGTCTCCCCGTCCCCCGGTGGAGCCGAGCCGCTGTCTGGACTGCGGCGGAGCGAGGTGAACCCCATGGATCCGGTCGCCGACGGCGCGGGAGGCAGCCTGTGGGACCGGGCCCTCGAACAGGCGGTCCGGGACTTCGGAGGGTGGCTGAACGCCCACACGCACCTCGATCGCGCCAACACCTTTGCGCCCGAGTACCTCCACCACGCCAACATCGACCCGATCGGCGCGGCCGGCCTTTCCCTGCCGGTGAAGCAGATCCTGGTCGGTGAACTGCACAAGGGCCTGGCCTATCGCCCCGACAATCTCTACTGGCGCATGCGTGCTGAGTTGGAGCGCATGGCGGCCATGGGAACCCGCGAGGTGGTCTCGTTCATCGACGCGACGCCGGACATCGGCCTCGTCGCCATCGAGCAGGCCGCCCGGCTTCGGGACGAGTTCCGCGGACGGCTCGCCCTCAAGATCGCGGTCTCGCCGATCTTCGGCTTCAAGAACCCCCGTGCGAACCCCGACCGGTGGGACACCTACCGGCAGGCGGCCGAGATCGCCGACGTGCTCGGCGGGCTCCCCTCGAAAGACCGCGCCGAGGGCCGGGTGGGATTCGACGGGCATGTCCGCCTCCTCCTCGAACTCGGCAAGGCGCTGCGCAAGCCGGTGCACCTGCAGGTGGACCAGGACAACGATCCCCGCGAAGAGGAAACCGAACAGCTGGTGCAGGCGGTCCGGTGGCTGGGGGCGCCGGAGGTGCCGGGCGCAGACGGCCCCACGGTGTGGGCGGTCCACGCCATCTCGCCGTCGTGCTACGATGAAGAGCGCTTCCAGCGCCTGGTCGACAACCTGATCCGGTACAACGTCGGGGTGATCTGCTGCCCGACAGCCGCGCTCTCGATGTTCCAGCAGCGGCCGATCCTGGCGCCGATTCACAACTCCATCGCCCGCCTGCTGGAGATGATGGCCGCGGGCGTGGCGGTCCGGATCGGCACGGACAACATCTGCGATATCTTCATCCCCAATGGGGACGGCAGCGTCCGCAGCGAGGTCTGGGTGGCGGCGACCGCCCTGCGCTTCTACCACACGACGATCTGGGCAAAAGTCGGCGCCGGCCTGCCTCTCAACGAGGGTGACAAGGAGTGGATCCGTCAGGCCCTGCAGCGGGCCCGGGACACCTGGGCTGCGGTGCACGCCGACCTGGCCCGAACCGGGCCCGACGGGGCCCGGCCGGGTCAGCCCGAGGACGCGGACCGCCGCCTGACGCTCCGGTAGCGGCACCTCGTTCCTGCGCGCGTTCCCTCGGCCGATGGCCGCACCGCCGTCCGGGCTGGGGGGAGCCGGGTGCTGCGATGGCGAATCCTCCGCCACGATCGCGGATCTTGCTGCCGCAGCACTCCGGAGGACGCATCATGCGGAGCCGACTGGACTTCGGCAGGGCCATCGAGACCCTGCGGGCATCGAAGGGCCTCTCCCGCGAAGAGGCTGCCGCCCTCGCCGGGATCTCCCACTCGTACCTGTCGGAGATCGAGCGCGGCCTCAAGCGTCCCTCCGCCGACATTGTCGCGAAGATCGCCCGCGCCTTCGGCATGAGGGGAAGTGCCTTCCTGCAGTATGTGGAGGAGCTGTCGGCGCCGCTGCCAGGGGAGCCGGCCCCCTCGCGCGCGGTGCAACTCCCCCTCAAACGCGGGAGAGCGCTGCCGCTCTTCTCGGCTGATTCGGAGACCGCAGGCTCGCCGCGGGCCAGGCGCAGGCAACGGGGCCTTCCCGCAACGCCGGAGGCGGGCGACCTGGCCCTCAGCGAACTGCTGGTGATCGGCCGCCGGCTGCGGCCCGAGGACCGGCGGGCACTGCTGCAATTGGCCCGCCACCTGCTGCACCGAGCGTCCTAGTGTGAGTGAGCACGTCCGGTCCGAGGGGCCAGGCTAGCCGGCCGACCCGCCGGATCCCCCGCCGCCTCCGCCGCCCCCACCGGAGAAGCCTCCTCCCCGACCGCTCCCCGAACTCGCCGAAGAGGTGGCCGCGGCCAGCGCCGTGGTGAAGGCGCCCAGCGATGCCAGCGGATCGGCCCCACGGGCGGACGATGCCCCGGCCCAGGAACGCAATCCCGGCGAGGCCGCGAGTTCTTCCGCGGGATAAAGCGATCGGAGCTGGCGGATGACGCGATCGGCCACCCCGAGCGGCACCGCGTACACGAGGTAGTGCTCCCAGATCGCCAGCGAGGGGAGCCCGGCGCGCGGCATCTCCGAGAAATCCAGGAGGAACTGCCTGAACCCCTGCCAGCGGAGGAGGTCGTCCGCGCCCGGCTGCGAGCGCCGCCTGACCGCACCGCTGCCGGCGGCCAGCACGAGGCCGGAGAGCGCGGCGGCGATGCCCAGGATGGCCTGCACGCCTGCGGCGACGGCTCCCCCAAGGATCATCAGGAGGATGCCGGCGACCAGGCAGACCGTGCTCAGGGTCATGCTCGCCGGATCGAAGAAACCTCGCGCCGAGGCGTCCTTCGAGACCTTCGCCGCCCATCTTGAGAACTGCTCGCCGATGCGACGCCTGGTCTCCGCGGGCGGGCCCGTGCGGCGGTCGATCGTGACCCGCTGGCCCTCGGCGTGGGGGCGGCCGAACAGCATCGCCAGCGCATCGGCTTCGAAGGGGTGCAGGCCCTCGGTCTTCGCCGTGCGGATCAGGGTGTAGGACTCGCTGCGGCCTGCCGCCTCGGTCTCGACCGACAGATACCCGCGCCGGACCAGGTCCAGGACGGTGGCGGCGAAGTCGGCCGGCTGCACGGAGCCGAACCGCCACAGCGCCCCCAGCACCGCAGGCGGGTAGGAGCCCGGGAGTTCGCGGTAGTATCCCTCCATCCCCCGGGGCCGGGGCTCCCGGCCGAAGCGCAGGTACAGGAAGGCCCACAGCCCGAGCGTGAGGACGGGGAGCCCGGCCAGCGAGCCGAACAGGAGCCGCTGCATGGTCCGACGACGGTTGGCCTGCCGGGCCCAGACGCCCTCTTCACGCAGGATGCGGGGCAGGGCGACTTCTGCCAGACGCCTGCGCGCCAGGGGGACGGCCTCCTTCGGAAACACCACGCGGGCCTCCACCATCGAGAACGCCGGGAGATTTTGCACGGTCAGGACAGCGCCGCCTGGGGCCGGCCGCGCCTCGCCATGCAGGGGGCCGTGTCCCCAGACCCTGATCTGGTCGGGGCGCAGCCCGTCCGGTAGCCGGACGGTGATGGCCACGTCCTCGCTGGGCCGATCCCAGCCGCTGCCGATGAACTTCCAGTAGAGTTCCGCGATGTCGTCGTAGACCGTCACGACGTCGTCCAGCACATAGGAAATCACGAAGGTGCGGGACTCATTCGACGCCGCCAATCCCCAGCGAATCACCACCGCGTCGCCGTCCCGAGAGACCTGGTACGTGCCGGGGCCGGCGGTGCCGGCCCGCCGGAGCGGTCCACGTTCATCTGCGATGCGGATGTCGCGGATGCGGGACGCCCCCACGAGCGGGAGCCGGTAGGTCGCCCACGAGAAGTCCCCGTCGAACCGGTACGTCCGCGCCTCGGTGACGGCCAGATCCCCCTCACGCGAGACCACGGCTTCGATGGCGACGCGCCCGAAGGTGAAGGACTTGGCGACAGCCGGGGCGACGGGACGTGCCACCCACGGCAGGAGGACCAGGAACGAGGCGACGATCAGCCGCCGCATGCCCGCCGGCATCACTGCGGCCGCGTCATCCGCACGAGTTCTGCGTAGGTGCGCAGCGACTGTGGTCCCCTGGAGATCAGCGAATCCTCCTTGATCATGCCGACCCCCGGCGCATACCACCGCCAGGACTGGACGCGCGTGTCCTGTCCCAGGACCCCGGTGAAGTACAGCTGCATCGCCTCGTAGGTCCCGGCCGGCACGGCGACGGTCTCACGCCGGGCCCACGTGTAATGGATCACGACCCCCTGGTCGCCCATCCGACCGGTCCACTCCCAACGGTTTCCCGCCCGGACCGGGGCGGCCAGGACCCGCTGCGGAGGATCCAGGACCACGGTCCCGGCGGCGTAACTGCGCTGGTGCGCGTACACGCCGTCGGGCCCCACCCGGTAGCATTCGACCTGCCTCGCCGTCCCTCCCACCACGGTCTCGATCGCCCGGCAGACGTGCCCACCCACCGGCATCGTCCTCCCGACCCGGATCACCACCTCGCCGGCGTTCGTACGGTAGACCCATAGGATCCCTTCCGCCAGCGGGAAATAGGTGGCCACCGCCGCCGGCGTGGCCAGGGCCACCTGGCCGGCGAGGAGGACCGCCGTACCCCAGGCGGCCACACCTCCGGCCGTCTTCCACCGGCGTGCAGCATCCACGAGCTCACCCCCTCTCGGCAGCGCCCTCGATCCAGGGCGCGAAGGGACTTTTCCCGGCGCTACCGGCGGGTAGTCCGCCCCCGGCGGGCCGTGCGGAAAGCGCCGAACCGGGCCAGGTCGGTGGGGCGCACCCACGCTCCGCCGCAGACCCCGCACTCCCAGATGGAGATGTCGGCAGGCATCCCCAGCGGCGGCATCCGGCGGAGCGGCACGCGGCAGCGGGGGCATTCGACGGAACCGAAGACGGGGGAGCCACGGGCAGGAACCGCCCCCGTCGAACGGGCCGCGACCTCGATGAGTTCCCGCGCACCGGCCAGGTAGAGTTCCAGGTCATCGAACCAGGTGCCGCCGCAGGCGGCGCACCGGTCCACGTGGATCGGCGCGCCGTAGTGAGAGGCCACCACGTGCCGGGCCAGCGGGCGGCCGCAGTCCGGGCACGCCGCCGCGCGCGGTCGGGCCGCCGGCGCGGCTCGCAGCGGGGGAGCCAGCCGCTCGAGCAGCGCCAGCCGGGCGGCGATCGGGGCCTGCGCGGATGGGAACCCCTCGGGCAGCGTGCCCTCGGCAGTGAAATACCGGAAGTGATACCCGACCGGCATTGCCGGTCCCACGACCCCCGTATCGCGCAGGCGACGCAGCACCGCATGCAGCGCCTCAGGGTGCCTCGTGAACTCCACGGCCCGGAGGTCGGCCAGCAGATCCTCACCCTCCCCCACGGCGAAGTACAGCGTCTGGGCCAGCAGGTTTGCGGCCGCCATCGGCGGGTTCACCATCAGGAGCAGCCCGTCGACCAGCCGAGCGGGGACCCGGGCCCAGTCTGCCTGTTCGGAGGCCGCGAACACCCGCAGGCTGACGACCGCCGGCAGCAACGTGAGCGCCACGAGGACCGGCGCCAGCGGCTGCGCCCAGAGGACCAGGGCGGGCCACAGGCACGCCGTCCCCAGCAGCCGGACGGCGTCCAGGAGCGCTTCGACCGTCTGACTCTCGACGACGCCGCCGCTGGCGATGTGGCCGACCTCGTGGGCGGCCACCGCCTCCAGTTCTTCGAAAGGGGCCAGCGTGACCATTGCGCTCGTAAAGACCACCACCGGCGAGGATCGCCGGATCATCACGAATGCGGTCGGCCTCGGGTGGGCCACGACCAGGAAGGCGGGCGCGGCGATCCCTGCGGCAAGCGCCACACCCTCGACGGCGCGCCGCGCGCGTCCGATCAGGTCTGGATCGTCCACTGCCCGGAACCCGGGGGTCCCCAGGCCGCTGGCCCGGAGTTGCGACAGGGCGGCGACCACACCCACCAGGGCCAGCACCGCCAGCACCAGCCCCGCATCAGGGACCTGCGAGAAGAATCGTTCCCTCACAAGCGCGAGCAGGGCGGCGGCCAGGCCACCCAGGACGACAACCAGGCCGCCCAACGCCCACCGGACGGCCGTGCGCCGGCGGTGGACCGTCTCGGCCAGCGCCCACAGGACCTCGGGCTGACCGCCCCCTCGCAGCCGGCCAGCCGCCCACCGGCCGATCTCGACCGGGAAGAAGGCCAGCGGCGCACAGGAGGCGAGCAGGGCGAGGAGGAGCAGGAATCCCCGGGCCGAGAGCAGGCCGTCCACGTTCCACGCGGGGCCGGGACCGCGCCCGTCCTTCAACCTGAGGCGCACATAGATCGGCTCACGGTGTCATTGGGCCCGCCGAAGACCCGGGCGCCGGCCCCCCGCGCGTGCCGGAACGCGCACTCCTCGACCGCCCGGCACTAGCGTGTCCAGTTTCGGAAGGGTGTGCACACATCAGGCATGAGCGAGGTGGTCACGGTCTTCCCTCCCGGCGACGCCCCAGAACATCTCGGCGGGTGGCCGACCGTGGGTGCGGTAGCCCAGGTGCGGCCGGCGGTAGTTGTAGAACTCGAGGTACCGATCCAGGGCCGCCTGCAGGAACCGCACGTGGGTGAAGAACCGACGGCGGAACTCCACCCGCCAGAGCTCGCTGAGAACAGTGCCCTGCAGGCGCTCCACGAACCCGTTGGTCCAGGCGTGCCGCGGTCGGGTGCGGGTGTGGCGGATTCCCCAGGCGGCGCACGCCTGATCGAACGCTCCGCGGTACTCGCTGCCCTGGTCGGTCAGCACCCGGCGGATCGGCCAGCCTGCCGCCCGGTAGGCCGGCACCACCCGGGTGGTGAGGAAGCGGGCCGCCGCCTCGGCCGAAAACTCTGTGCCGACTTCGGCAATGGCGTACGAACAGGCCGCGTCGCAGGCGGTGTACTGCCAGACCTTGCCCACGCCCTTGAGTTTGCCGATGTAGAACGTGTCCAGGCAGACCAGCTCGCCCGGCTGCTCGGCGGCCAGGTGGGGTGGCCGCCGGCGCTGGACCCGCGCCAGGGCTCGGCGCGTCCGCTCGGTCAACAGCCCCGCGCTCTGGGCGCTGTGGACTTCCAACACCGCCAGCCGGTCTGCAGGCCCATCCGGCGCAGGAACCGATAGATCGTGACTGGGGCCAAGCGCCGGCTGCCGTGCTCGGGCCGGGCCAGCTGCGCGGCCAACCGGGCCGGCCCCCAGGTCGGCCACGCCAGGGCCAGGGCCAGGATCGCCCGTTCGGTTTCGGCCCCCAGGCCCGAGGGCCGACCGCGTCCAGGTCCGCGCCGCCGGGGGTAGACCCCGTCGGGTCCATAGGCCAGGTAGCGCCGTCGCCAGCGATAGAAGAGCGTCCGGGAGATCCCAAACTCCCGGCAGGCCTGGCTGACGTTCCCCAAGGCCTGCGCCCGGGCTATCACCCGCAGGCGGAAGGCGTGTACACTGGCTTCGAGGGTCATAGGCGGTCCTCCCCGTCTCCCCATGCAGGGGTGGTGTCCAACGGGAAGGATACGTCATATGACCCTCCTTTGGTGTCAACACTAAACCGAAACAGTTCACACTAGCGGCGGGTGACGGCGGTCCGGTCTCTCTCAAGGAGCTCGATCCGCATGGATCGGGGTGCGCATAGCGACCTCCTGCCATTCCTCAAGGCGGGGCCGGAGGATCAGCAGGCCGATCAGGCTCAGCGCGCACAGCCAGGCGAAGGCCGCGAGGTGACCGGTCAAGAGGTAGAGCACGACGGCCAGCGGTAACGGCGTCACAGCCAGGAGCACCGCGAGAAGCAATGGTCCCACGAGACGGCCGACGGCTTCTTCCACAGAGGAGGCCGGCGTTCGGGGCGCCTGGGCCATGGCCCGGGATTTGAACCACCGGCCCAGGGCCAGATCCGACAGACTGATGAGGTAGAAGAGCGCGATGAACAGCGTGCCTGATTCCAGCCGCCCTCCCAGGGGTCGCACCAGCCGAGGTAAGATCCACAGGACTGTCGCGGCACTCACCACCTCCGCGACCCAGATCCGCTGGATCGTGGCCAGGCCCTGTTCGATGGCCGCGGCGGAAGAGAACCGCGCTCGCATGGCGCGCCTCGCTGACGCGCGGCCTGCCCTAGGCTAGGCCCGCACGGCGGGCCGGTACTTCGGCAGCGCCTCGCGGATGCGTCGCATTCCCTCGCGGATGTTCTCCTGGCTGTTGGCGTAGGAGAACCGCAGGTAGCCCTGTCCATACTCCCCGAAGGCGGTCCCGGACAGACAGGCCACGCCGGCCTCCTCCAGCAGGAACGCCGCCAGCCGCCTGGCGTCGCCATCGATGGCCGACACGTTCGGGAAGACGTAGAAGGCCCCGCGGGGGACCAGGCACCGGACGCCGTCGATCCGGTTGAGTTCCGAGGTGATGAGGTCCCGCCGGGCGCGGAACTCGGCGACCATTCGGTCCACGGCATCCTGGGGCCCCGCCAGCGCTGCGATGGCGGCCATCTGCGAGAACGCCGCCGCGCAGGAACTGGTGTTGATCATCAACTGGGCCATCCGCTCCACCAGATCGGCCCGCGCCACCCCGAACCCGATCCGCCACCCCGTCATGGCATAGGTCTTGGACAACCCGTCCAGGATGATGGTGCGGTCCTGCATCCCGGGCAGGCTGGCGATGCTGAACTGCATGCCGCCTTCGTAGACGATGCGGCCGTAGATCTCGTCGGCGAGGACGTAGGCGCGCGTCGGGAGCACCGCCTCGGCGATGGCCTCCAGGTCGGCGCGGTCCAGCATCGACCCGCACGGGTTGTGGGGCGAGTTGAGCACCACCAGGCGCGTGCGCGGCGACAGCATCGAGCGGAACTCGTCCAGGTCGAACCGGAACTCCTGCTCCTCCCGCAGCCGGATCGGACGCAGGGTCGCACCGACAAAGCGGGCCAGCGACTCGTAGATGGGATAGCCGGGGTCAGGGTAGATGACCTCATCGCCGGGATTCACCAGGGCCAACAGGGTAAACAGCAGGACGTTCTTGGATCCCGGCACGATCACAATGTTCGAGGGCTCGACCTTGATGCCGCGCGTCCGACTCATGTACTCGGCCACCGCCCGCCGGGCCTCCATCAGGCCGGCCGCGGGCGTGTAGTGAGTGTACCCCTCCCGCATCGCCCGGATCGCCGCCTCCACGATGTGGGGCGGGGTGTCGAAGTCGGGCTCCCCGATCTCGAGGTGGATGATGTGGCGTCCCTGCGCTTCCAGCTGCCTGGCCCGCGCCAGCACCTCGAACGCCGTCTCCGTGCCCAGCGTGCCCATCCGTGCTGCCAGCTCCAGTTCCACAGCCCGCTCCTCCCTCACTGCGTTCTCCATCGGCCTGCGATGGCGTCCTCGGTCACGTCCATTCCGGGGAGGGCTTCTGCAGGCCGTCCTTCCCTCCCTGCGGGCCGTGGACGCCGTCCCCTCCGGCTGGAACCGGATTGGCCGCCCTGGAGCCCCTCTGCTAGAATGGGCAGCGTCCGCGGATAACTGTCCGCGTGAGGTGACCCTCAACGATGACACCGACGGCGACCGTGCACTATGGATTGGGCCCCATCGGCCTGGGCATCGCCGGCGTCGCCCTGGACCGTGGATACCGTCCTGCCGGGGCCGTCGACATCGACCCCCAGAAAGCCGGCCGCGATCTGGGCACGCTGCTCGGGCGGTCGCCGCTGGGCGTGACCGTGACCGCAGAGGCCCGGGCGGCGCTGGCCTCTGGTGCTCGGGTGGTGCTGCACTCGACCCAGTCCCGTCTGGCACAGGTGCTTCCCCAGATCATGGAGTGCGTCGAGGCCGGCGCGTGCGTGATCTCCACCTGCGAGGAACTCGCCTTCCCCTGGCGCCAGCACCCTGGCGACGCCCGGCGCATTGACGACGCCGCCAAGGCCAGGGGGGTCGCGGTCGTCGGCGTGGGCGTCAACCCGGGCTTTGTGATGGACCTGCTGCCCATCGCGCTGATGGCCCCCTGCCGGACCGTGCGGGCGGTCCACGTCACACGCGTCGTCGACGCCGGACTCCGCCGCCTCCCGCTCCAGCGGAAGGTCGGCGCCGGGCTCGATCCGGAGGCGTTCGAGGCGGGCGTCGCCGCCGGTCGCATCGGCCACATCGGCCTCCCGGAGTCCGTGGCGATGATCGCGGATGCGCTGGGCTGGCCGCTGGAGGCGATCACCGAGACCATCGAGCCGGTCCGGGACGGTGCCGCCGTCCGCGGCCTGCACCAGGTGGCCGTGGGGGTGCGGGACGGCCGGCCGGTGATCACGCTGGACCTGACCATGGCGCTGGGCGCTCCGAATCCGCGCGACGCCGTCGTCATCGAGGGTGACCCGCCGATCTCGATGGCCATCGCCGGCGGGGTCCACGGCGACGTCGCCACCTGCGCGATCGCGGTGAACGCCATCCCGCAGGTGCTGGCCGCGCCTCCGGGCTTGGTGACCGTGCACCGGCTCCCGCCCATCCACCCCTAGCAGGATGCTGAAGAACGCATGTTGATGCACGAGCTTGCTGCCATCCCAGCCTCCTCGGTTATCTCCGCGGTGGG
>JAVKHQ010000024.1:0-40302 GCA_031459875.1 Candidatus Fervidifonticultor sextus
CTGTGCGTCACACAAAGCCTTCGTCGGGTGGTGTCCCAACTCTTTTTCAGGTCAGCGCTTCAGGCCGTTCCTGGAGCCCGTGCGTAACTCCTGTCAATGAAACTCAGCAAGAACATGGGAACGCTAGACCGCATCATCCGGCTGGTGGTTGCCGCCGTGATCGCTGTCTTGTACTTCACCGGCAATCTTTCTGGACTGGCGGCTATCATTCTGGGCATTCTGGCCGTCGCCTTCATCGTTACCAGCGTGGTTGGCTTTTGCCCGACGTATCTGCCGTTCGGTCTTTCCACCCGCAAGCAATAGCCGCTTGCAGTGGGCGAGGTCAAAACAGGCGGGGTGGTTTGGATCTCAACAGGCTGACGGCGACCGATCTCGAAGAGGCCACCCGACACTGCATGGAGCGAACGGTTCCGCCCTGCTACCATGATTCGGGCGTGCTTGTAATACCCGCCCCGCCGCTCATGCTTGCCGTTAGGCGGCGCAGAATCACCAGGAGGAGGCGGCGCTCGCCCAGGGGGCGAAGCAGGCCCTGGCGGAACAGAGCCTCGAGACGCACGGGTGTGAACTCCTCGAGAGGTCACCCGACCCCGGGGGCGAAGATGGCAGTCCGCGTTATGCGCGCCTGTGCAGCCGCGGGTCCAGCGCATCCCGCAGCCAGTCGCCTACCAGGTTGATCCCCACCACCAGCACCATCAGCGCCATCCCCGGCATGATGGACGGCCACCAGGCGCCGGAGAACAGGTACTTGTATCCGTTGTCGATGAGCAGGCCCAGCGAGGGAGTGGTAAGTGGCATGCCCACTCCGAGGAACGAGAGGGTGGCTTCGGTCACGATCACGCGCGGCATCGCCACGGAGATCAGAACGATCACCGGTGTCAGGACGTTGGGCAGGATGTGGCGGGCCATGATGCGCCGGTCGACGGCGCCCAGCGCCCGGGCCGCCTCGACAAACTCCTTCTCGCGGATCGCCAGCGTGCTCCCCCGCACCGTCCGGGCAAACTCGGCCCACCCCACGACACCGACCACGATGATGAGCTTGTACAGGCCCCGACCCCAGATGGCCGCGATGGCGAGCGCCACCAGCAGGAACGGCAGCGAGAGCTGCATGTCGGCGGCGCGCATGAAGAACGCGTCCACGCGGCCGCGATAGTAGCCCGACGTCACGCCCGCGGTGACCCCCAAGGCGACCGAGAGGGCGATGCTGAGTACGCCGAAGACGATGGAGATACGCAGGCCGAATAGGATGTTGCTGAGCAGGTCCCGGCCGACGGCGTCGGTTCCCAGCGGGTGCGGGCCGCGCAGCCAGGTGGGCGCCGCCAGGCGCCGGCCGAGGTCCTGCGCCTGCGGATCCCATGGGGCGAACACGGGCGCCAGGGCCGCCAGGACGATCATCACGCCCAGCAGGACGCCGCCGGCCACGGCCGTCGGGCTCGAGCAAAACGCCCGCCAGGCCCACGCCCCGGGCCGGGTCAGCCGTGGGGCGGCGGCGACGGCTTCCGCCGTGGATCGGGCCAGGACGCGCGCCATGCTCCCCTACTCGTACCGGATCCGCGGGTCGATCAGGGCGTAGAGCAGATCCACGGTCAGGTTGATCACCACGAAGAGCGCCGCCGTCACGATCGCGTAGGCCACCACGACGGGGTAGTCCAGCCGCTCGATGGAGATGAGCAACAGCCGGCCCATCCCCGGCCAGGCAAAGATCTTTTCGGTCACGATGGCGAACGCAATCAGGCCGCCCATCTGGAGACCGCTGATGGTCACAAAGGGGATCAGGGTATTTTTCAGCGCGTGTCGGTAGACGACCAACCGCTCGAAGAGCCCCTTGGCGCGGGCGGTGCGGATGTAGTCCTGGCCGAGCACGTCCAGCATGCCGGCGCGGATCAGGCGGATGAAGAGGGCCACCCGGTAGAACGCCAGCGTCGCCACCGGCAGCACCAGGTGCTCCCAGCTCCCCCGGCCCGAGGAGGGCAGCCACCCCAGTGCCACAACGAAGAAGGCGATGAGCACGATGCCGATCCAGAAGGTCGGGGCCGAGATGCCCACCAGGGACCCGACCAGCACGCCTCGGTCCAGCCACGTGCCGCGGCGGGTGGCGGCCAGGACACCCAGGGGGATCGCCAGCAGGGTGGAGACGACCATCGTCCAGACGACCAGCTCCAGCGAGGCAGGCAGCCGCTGGAGCACGAGCCGGACGGCCGGCTCGTGGAAGTAGAACGACGTGCCCAGATCGCCGCGCAGGGCGCTGCGCACGAACTTGGCGTACTGGACGTACCAGGGCTGGTCCAGGCCCAGTTGCGTGCGCAGCGCCTCCACCTGGTTGATGTCGGCCGCGGGCGGCAGGAGCAACTCGATGGGATCCCCCGTCAGCACCAGCAGCATGAACACGATCATGGAGATGATCAGGAACACCCCGACCATCTGCAGCAGGCGGTTGACGAGGAATCGGGTCATGGACTACCTGAACTTGATGTCGGCGGCCAGGACGTACTCGTCGACCCGCACCGGCATCTCGATCCCGGCCTTGACCCCGCGGGTCAGCTCCTCGAAGTAGAGGGGGATCTTCCCCACATCCTGGCGGGTCAACTCGGCCGCCTTGTGAAACGCCTCCAGCCGCTTCTTCTCGTCCATCTCGGTGCGCATGATGTCGATGAGCTTGTCGAGTTCAGGATTGCAGTAGCGCCCGTAGTTGGCCCGGCCGTAGCCGGTCTTGGGATCCACGCAGCCCAGCAGCGCGGCCCAGTTGGAACTGGAGATCAGCGTCAGCCACCCGCTCATCTGGAAGCTGGTGTCGAAGGCGCGCATCCGCGGGAAGTAGATCAACCGCGGCATCCCGTTGAGGGCCACGTCGATGCCGACCCGCTTGAGCATCCCGACCAGGGCCAGGCCCACCTCGCGGTCGTTGACGTAGCGGTCGGTGGTCACGTCCAGGCGCACCGAGAACCCGTTGGGATACCCGGCCTCGGCCAGCAGGCGCTTGGCCCGCGAGGGGTCGTAGATGGGCCGGCGCACCTTCGGGTTGTAGCCGAACATGAACGGCGGCAGGATCTGCTCCGCCGGCGTCGCCGCGCCACCCATGACCTGCTCGACGATCTCCTTGGTGTTGACGGCGTGGTAGATCGCCTGGCGCACGCGGACGTCCTTGAACGGGTTGGGGGCGCCGTCGGGCAGGCCCGGACTCCCGGCCGGGTGCCGCCCGCCCCGATCGCGGTGGACGTCCATGGCCAGGAAGATCAGGCGCGGCCCCTGCTTGCGCAGGACCCGGTGGCCACCGCTCCTGGTCACCCGGGGGATGTCCGGGATGGGTACGCTCTCGATGACGTCCACTTCGCCGGCCAGCAGGGCCGCCACGCGGGTCGCACCCTCGGGGATGGGCTTGATGGTCACGCGCGTCGCCTGCGGCTTTGGGCCCCAGTAGGTGGGGTTGGCCTCCAGCACGATCCGGTCGTCGCGGACCCATTCGACGAACCGGAAGGGGCCGGTGCCGACCGGCCGGCGCGCCAGCCCCTCGTCCCCGACCTCGCGCGCGTGGCGGGGGCGGCAGCATGTAGACGTTGTTGGCCAGGTTGGCGACGAGGTCGGGCGACGGCTCCGACGTGACGAGCCGCACGGTCAGGTCGTCGACCACCCTGACCTCCTTGATGAGGCTCACGTACGCCTTCAGCAGCGACCTCGGGTGGTCCCGGCTGCGCTCGATGCTGAACTTGACCGACTCGGCGTTGAAGGGCTCACCGTTGTGGAACCGCACCCCGGGTCGGAGCTTGAACTCCCAGGTCAGGGCGTCCAGCGCCCGCCACGAGGTGGCCAGGACCGGGACCAATCTGGCGTCCGGATCGTTGTCGACCAGCGGCTCCATGATGTGGCGCTGGACGCTGAACGTCGTGCTGATGGCGCTCAGCATGGGGTCCATGGTCTCCGCGTCACCCGTGATGGCGATGGTGACCGGACGGCCCTGGGCGAAGTTGGTCGGGGCCAGGCCGGCGATCAGGGCCAGGGCGACGGCTGTGGCGATCGCGACGTGTGCGGCCCACCGCGTCATGTCCATCCCTCCCTGTGGACGACCGAATACCGAAGTTGTTTTGCTCGTGCCGCCGACTCTCCTTGTGGCGTCACCAATAGCATACCGCGCCGCCCCTCGACCCGTCCGTCGCCCAGCACGATCCGTCCGGCGGCGGCCGACCAGGTGGCCCGGCCGGCGGCCAGGTCCAGGACCGTGACGTCGGCGTCGGCACCGACCCCCAGGTGTCCCTTCGAGGACACGCCCAGCACCCTGGCGGGGTTGAGGCAGGCCTTGACCACGAAGTCCCGCAGCGTCCAGACGCCCAACTCGACCAGCATCAGCCCGTGGCGGACCAGGACGTTGCGCGGGATGGCGCCGCCGTCGGTGCTCAGGCTGTCGACTACGAACCGGCCCCCGCGCCGGGCGGCGGCCAGGAGGATGGCGGAGGGGATGTGGTTGACCGGAAACGACACCCCCGCGTCAGTCCCCCTGGCCCGCCAGGCCGCGAGACCGGTCTCCGGGTCCGCCAGGACGACCGTCCCGTCCGCGAGGTGGTGGATCCTCGCGTAGCCTGCGGCGATGGCATCCTCCAGTCCCCGCTCGGTGGGTTCGTAACCGCCCAGCCGCAGGCAGGTCCTGGTGACCTCGCTGATGGGGACGCCGCCGCTACAGCGCGCCGACGTCCCGTTGTACACCGATAGGTACGAGTCGCTGACGGCCTCGGAATACGCCGTCAGGAGGTCCAACGCCCGCTGCGCCTCGGCGACCGGGTCGCCGGTCGCCTGGCCCCGGCAGTACGAGTTGATGTGTGCGATGTGGACGCGCCGCCCGCCCGCCAGGTCCAGCGCCTCGGCCAGGCCCCGGATGTCCGAGCCCGTCTGCGTGGTGCCCACGTGGAAGGCCACGTAGCACCGTCGCGCCGCCGCCGCAGCGATGGCGCGCTCGGTGGCCGCCGGCGTGAGGGGGTAGTGGCCGCCGAGGATCTTGACGCCGATGGCTCCCGAGGCCAGAGCCCGATCGACGGCGTCCGCCAGTTCGACGGCCGACGGGTCGCGGGACGAGACCGTCGCGCCAGGGACGAGCGGGTATAGGAACGCGACGTTGAGCCCGGCTCCGCCGGCCGATAGCGCATCGGCCAGGTCATCGAAGGCGCCCGCCAGGTCCAGCGCCGTGACCACTCCGGTCTCCGCGACCATCCGATGGCCTTGGGAGGCGCCGAAGTGGCGCGAGAGATGGGTATGGACATCAATGACTCCCGGGATGACGACCTGTCCGGCTACATCGATGGTGCGCCGGGCGCCTGTGGTAATCCGACCCACCTCGGCCACCCGACCATCGCGGATGGCCAGGTCGGCCGGACCATCGATGTGGTTGGCGGGATCCAGCAGCCGCCCGCCGACGAACGCCAGATCGTGCACGCTGTGTGCCTCCTCTTGGCTGATGTGGCCGGATGCGGGTCAATCCCCCTGGTATAATGAGCCCCGGAGAGGTG
This sequence comes from Candidatus Fervidifonticultor sextus, assembly GCA_031459875.1. Lineage (GTDB taxonomy): Bacteria > Sysuimicrobiota > Sysuimicrobiia > Sysuimicrobiales > Humicultoraceae > Fervidifonticultor_A > Fervidifonticultor_A sextus. The sequence continues at coordinate 5,490 of JAVKHQ010000024.1, forward strand.
GCTGAGCCCGGTTGAAGGCGGCGGACTTGAAATCCGTTAGGGCGGCAAGCCCTCGTGGGTTCGAATCCCACCCTCTCCGCCAATCCCCCGCCCCGACCGCCCGATTGCCGCGCTGGCGCAGGAAGTCTGACCCGCGCCCTCTTGGGGCACCCACTAGTCGGAGAGGAGCGCCCATTGGGACCGCTCGCTGTTGTCACCTGCCCGCGCTGCGGCGTGGAAAACCCGGCTGCAGCACAGTTTTGCGGCCGCTGCTGGGGATACCTCCACGGGCCGACCTGCCCGAGCTGCGGCCGACAGTCCTCCCGGGCGGGCGCCAGGTATTGCGAGCACTGCGGGAAGGACCTGGCCGCCTCTGAGCCCGGGATGGCGCCGGAGGCACTTCCTGTGGGGGAGACCCATGCAGGCCCCGAGGCCGCGGCGCCGCTCGGGACGCCGATCGCTGAAGTCCCTACCGCCGAAGCCCCTGCCGCTGAAGTCCGTGCCGCTGAAGCCCAAGCTGCCGGAGAACCTCCTGTCGAGGAACCCGTCGCCGAGGAACCCGTCATCGAGAAGCCCGTTGCTGAGGGACCCCTCGTCGAAATCCCCTCCCTGGAGGAGGTCGTTCCGGCAGAACCCGTCCCGGAGGCACAGCCTGCGCCTGCGGAGCCGCCCCCGCCGCATCAGCCCCAGAAGGAGGGGCGCCCCGCCTCCCGGCCGGGCAAGGCCGCACCGCCCGGTCTTCCCTCGTGGGCCGTCGTCGCCTTGTTCGTTGTGGCCATCGCCGGCGCGCTGGTCGTTCGTCAGCAAACCGACGTGCGGGGACGAGACGCCCTAGCGCCGCCCAGGGCTCCGGTTCCATCGCCCCAGGTTGGGGGCACGGACCAGGCGCAACCGGCCGTCGCGCCGTCGCCGGTTCCGGTCAGTCCCACGCCCACCCCGAAGCCGGCGGTGGGCATCCTCCAGATCGGCACCGCTCCGGCTGGCGCCCGCGTTGAGTTGGACGGCACCCCGGTCGGCATCACGCCGTTGACCCTGGCGGAGGTGAAGCCCGGGAGGCACGCGGTCAGGGTCAGCAGGGCCGGCTTCCGCTCGGTCAGCCGCGAGGTGGAGATCGCAGACGGCGAGAGGGTCATCCTCGACCTCACCCTGACCCCGGCGCCCCCGCCGGCACCGCGGCGGGTCAGGGCGACGCCCCCACCGCCACCCCCGCCGCCGTGATCGGGGATCCCCGGAGGCCAGCGCCGTGGCTCGTCGACGGGTGAGGGATCACAGCCGACCGGGCAGCGTGTGGGGGCTGGTCGTGCTGAGCGTGATCGCGGCGACCGCCTTGCACAGCACGGGCGATGCGCTCGCCGGGCCTTCGGCCCAGGCGTACCTGGAGCAGGCCATCATCCTCTACAACAGGGGCGAATGCGGCAGGGCCATCGTGCTCCTCACCAAAGCAGTGGCGGCCGCGCCCAGGTACGTGCGGGCGTACTCCTGGATGGGATTCTGCTATGCGACGCTGGGTCGGACCCGCGAGGCGGTGGCGGCGTTCAACCGCGTGATCGCCCTGGCGCCCGGAAGCGAGGATGCCCGAATCGCCAGGCAGTGGATCGCCAGGCTGCAGCGGCCTGCGGTGCGGAGGCCGACCCCGACTCCCCTGGCGGCTCCGTCTCCGGCCCCCACGCCGCCCGGCCTGGTTTATCTGGTGAGCCTCCCCGCCGCCGCCGGCGTGACGGTGGACAACCGTCCCCGGCAGATCCAGTTGTTCGGGGTGATCTACCGGCACGCGCTGGTCGAACGGCGCAACTGGTGGCGGGGGCGACGCTCGATCGAGCGGGAGTGGAGGGTCGTCTACAACCTCCAGAGGCGGTTCTCGCGATTCCGCGCGCTCGCGGGGGTGGAGGACGGGTCCCCCCCGGAGTTCACCGCGACCTTCGAAGTCCGCGCGGACGGCACCGCCCTGTTCGAGGGTCACCCCAAGCGGGCCGGGGACGTCCCCGACGCCCTGGACCTCGACGTTGCCGGTGTCCTGCAACTCGAGATGATCGTCCGCGGGTACGACCCGCTGCACACGCGGGATCTGTCGGTCGTGTGGGCGGACCCTGCGCTGGACGCGCGGCCGGCGGTCACGCAACCGGCGCTCCCGCCGTCGCCAGCCGGGCCGCCGTCGCCAGCCGGGCCGCCGGTGCCCCCACCGGCGTCACCGCCGCCTGCCTCCCCGCCGGCATCGCCGTCCCCTGGAGGCTAGTCGGACCCTACGCGGCGTACTTCCTGGCCCAGTCGCTGACGACCGGGATGGAGACCTCCTTGCCGTTGTACGCCTGAACGGCCCAATAGATGGAAAGGATCAGCCACGCGATCCACAGGATCGGCCCGGTCACGATCACCAAAAGCCAGCCCAGGAAGGGGATGTTGCCGAGGATCATCAGGCCGACGTAGATGATCACCCACGCGATGCCCCAGAACAACGCCGTCCACCCGTGGTGCCGCATGAAGGCTTCCTTCTTCATGTCGGTGAGCACGATGATCAGGGCGATGATCCAGATGGGATAGGCCAGGGCGGCCAGGAGTTTGTTCGACTGCTCGGACGTGGGCTGGCTGCTCATGCGCTCCCTCCTCGTTGCGGCTGGTAACGCCGCGGAACGTTACTTCCTTCGAATCCGCCGGTGAAGTTCCTCCTTGGCCGGAGCCGCCGCTTATAATGGAAGCACGATGTCCGCCACGACAGTCCGTTCGGCCCGGGTGGAGGCGCTGGTCTCCGAGATCCGCGAGGTGACCGGGGGAGCGCCTGTCGTGGTGGCGTTTTCCGGGGGGCTCGACTCCTCGACCGTGGCCGCGCTGGCCAGAGAAGCCCTGGGCGCGCCCCACGTGCTCCTGGTTACCGTGAACATGGGCCAGTACGCCTACCGACGCGGCAACGAGATCGTATTGGAGATGGCCGAGCAGCTCGGGCTGCAGCAGCGCTGCCTGCTGGGACAGCAGGCGCAGCACGTCGTTCAGCGCAGCGGCCCCGCCTGCAACCGCTGCACCCGCCAGATCAAACTGGGGATGGTGAAGGCGGCAGCCCGCGGCCGGCTGGTGCTCACCGGGTCCAACCGCAGCGACACCTGGGGCCAGATGGGGGTCAAGCTCAGCAACGGCTACTACTCCCCCCTGATCGACCTGGACAAGCCGCAGATCCGCGCCATCGCCGACGAACTCGGCCTGCGGATCCCGCGGATCGGCGAGCACTGGGGCCGCGAGGGCTGCACCCTCAAGCACCTGCTCAAGCCCCTGGTCAACCCCGACTACCACGGCCGCGCGGTGGCCGAGGCCAACGAGGTGCTGCTGCGTGTGCTGGCCGAAGCCCGGTTTGCCGCCGAGGTGGCCAACGTGAAGATCGTCGGCCCGCTGCGCCGGAACATCGGGCTGGTCAACGTCCGACCGCAGCCGCCCGAAGAGGTGAAGGCCGCCGTGTGGGGAGCCCTGCGCGAGCTGCCGGTCTTAGACGAGGTCCGCTTCGTGGAGGGGCCGGTCCGGCTGGTCGTCAGGATCGGGCCGGCACTGGCCGGCGATGCTGCCGGCCGGTACTGGATCGAGCACGGCCGCCTGGCGCCCGACTTCGCGCACCCGATCGAGGTGGAGTGGCACCCGAGCGCAGACGGCCGGCTCCATACCTTCCACGTGCTCGACGCCGTGGCGCTGTAGGATGGCGCCGGTGGCTCCTGCGCGCCTGGTAGCCGGCAGGATTCCCGCCGCACCCGCCCGAACCTGCGAGCCGATGGTGGGACGTCGCATCGCCCTCTTCGTCACGCTCCTGGTCCTCCCGCTGGCGCCCGGCCGCGGCATCGGGGCGCCGTCGATCAGCATTGAGTTCTGGACGATCTCGCTGCAGCCGTTCTTCACCGACTACATCAACGGGATGGTCGCGGCCTACGAGCGGGCCCATCCCGGGGTGAGGATCCGCTGGGTGGACGTCCAGTTCGGGGCCATCGAGCAAAAACTGCTGGCGGCGCTGGCCGGCGGGGTCGCCCCCGACGTCGTCAACCTGAATACCGAGATGACGGTCCGTTTGGCCGAGCGGAGCGCGCTGGTGGACATGGACGCCGCAGTCCCCGCAGCGGCCCGCGGCCGCTACTTCGACGGCCTGTGGCGCTCGACGCAGGTGCGGGGCCGGACCTACGGCATCCCCTGGTACGTCGTGCCCAACGTCATCGCCTACAACACGGCCCTCTACCGGCGGGCGGGCTTGAACCCCTCGCAGCCGCCCCAGACCGAAGAGGAGATGATCCAGCACGCCCGGACCATCAAAGACCGCGCCAGGGTCTACGGGTTCATGCCCAACGTGGACGGCGTGCGGATGCTGCACCGGTTCCAGGAGAACGGTCTGCCGGTCCTCAGCCCCGACGGCAAGCGCGCGGTGTTCAACTCCCCCGCCCACGTGGAGTACCTGAGCCGCTATGTCGACCTCTTCAGGCAGGACTACTTCCCCGAGGACACCCTCCGGCGCGGTTACCTGGGCGCCACCGAGCGGTACAGCGCCGGGCAGCTCGGCATGTTGATCACCGGCCCGCAGTTCCTCCTGCGCGTGAAGCGGGACAACCCGGAGGTGTACGCGCAGACGTTCGTGGCGCCGTATCCCAGGGGGAAGGGGAATACCCTCCATCTGGCGACCATGACGGTGGCCGTGCCGCGCGCCAGCCGGAACACGGAAGCCGCGGTGGACTTTGCGCTGTTCGTCACCAATGACGAGAATCAGCTGGCGTTCAGCCGGCAGGTGGTCGTCTTCCCCTCGACCCGCCAGGCCGCCAGCGACCCCTTCTTCCGGCAGGGCGGCGCCGCGCCCGAGGACGTCGCCCGCAAGGTAGCCGCGGCCGATCTCCCGTACGCCCGCGACCTCAGCGTGATCGTGCCCCACGCCGGAGACCTGTTCCGCGTGTTCCGCGAGGCGGTCGAGAGCGCGTTCTACGGGAAGCGGACCCCCAGGGAGGCGCTGGACTGGGCGGTGGCACAGTGGAATGCGCGCCTGTGAGGGTCGCCCTGGCGCTGGCGCTCGCGGCCGCCGTGGCGCAGGCTGGGGCCGCGCCGGCGCGGGCCGGGCAGGATCGCTCCGTCGACCGGCTCCGACCGGCCCCGCGCGAGACCCGCATCATCCCTCTGCCGAAGTCGCTGCGCTGGCTGGACGGGGCGTTTGAGGTCACACCCGCCGGACGGATCCTCGTGGGCGCAGCGGCCCAGCCCGAAGACCTCTACGCCGCGCGCGACCTGAACCGGGAGCTGGCGGCCTGGGGCGCGCCCCCCCTGGAGGTCGTGCGCGCCGTCGCCGGCAGCGTGCCCGCCGGGACGATCGTCATCGGGGAACCCTCCCTCAACCCGCTGGCAGCGGACCTGCTGGCCCGCGACGGTCTGCGGGTCGCTCCCGGGGATCCGGGACCCGAGGGCTATGTGCTGCTCGTGACACCCGGGTACGTCGTCGCCAGCGGCGCCGACCGCCGGGGAACCTACTACGCGGTTCAGACGCTGCGGCAACTGCTGGGCCGCGCCGACGGCCGCCTCGTCTTCCAGGGGGCCGCCATCCGGGACTGGCCCGACCACCGGATCCGCGCCGTCCACGTGCTGCTGGACGACGCCTCCGACGTCTTTCACACGGCCATGATCGAGCGCATTTTCAGCCGCTACAAGTTCAACATGCTGATTGCCCAGGCCGACTACGTGCGGTGGGACAGCGCGCGGAATCTCTGGCATCCCGGCGGCGCGACGAAGGCGCAGGCGGCGGCGGTCGTGGCGGCGGCCCGCGCCCACCTCATGGACCCGGTCCCGCTGATCCCTACCCTCGGCCACGTGGGCTGGCTGTTTGCCAACGACCAGAACCTCGACCTGCTGGAGATGCCGGCGGAGGCCGCCCCGGCGAGGTTCGTCTACCATCCGTTGAACCCGCGCGTCTACCAGGTCATCCTGCCGATCCTCGACGAAGCGGTCGCGCTGTTCCGGCCGCGCTACCTCCACATCGGCCACGACGAGGTGCGCAACGTGGTCCCCTTCCCCTGGTCGGAGGAAGGCCGCCGCCTGGGCTTCGGCGAGCTCTTCGTCCGCGACGTCCTGCGGCTCTACGAGCACCTGGCATCGCGCGGCGTCGGCACGATGATGTGGGCCGACGTCCTGCTGTCCAGCGAGTACGTGCCCGAGTGGGCGCGGCTGCCGCGCGATATCCTGATGGTCGACTGGCAGTACCAGGCCGCGGCGCGCTATCCGAGCCTGGACCGGCTGCGGGCCCTGGGGTTCCCGGTGCTGGGGGCGACCTGGCACGGCTTTGCCAACAACGCGGCGCTGGCGCGCGACGCCCTGCGGGCGGGAGCCGCGGGGTTGGTCCGGACGACCTGGACGGGGTTCTTCGGAAACCGTGCGGCCCTCCAGTCCCAGTACCAGCAGCTCTACAGTTATCTCGTGGCGGCGGATCACTTCTGGCATGCCGGCCGGGCCGACCCGTCCATGGACGAGATCGCGGCGGCCGCCCGCTTCCGGGCCGACTGGCACCAGGTGCGCGAGAACCCGCAGCCGGCCTCCGGCCGTCCCCTGGACCTGCGGGCGGTGGCGAACCGCAGCCACACGGACGACGGGTCTGGCTGGCTGGGGAAGGGACCCGCCTACGACCTCCGGGGTCTCCCGATGGGGCTGCAGCGGTTCGGCGGGGTCCCCTTCCTGATCCTCGACCCCCTGGAGCGGGACGGTCGGAGCATCGTCATGCTGCGGGGGAGCCGCCCGCCGGCCTCCGACCTGCCCGACCGGGTGCGCATCGGCGCCGGGTTCGCCGCCGCCGGGCTGTGTTTCCTCCACGCGCTCCCGTACCCCGCGTCGCAGTTCGGGCAGGTGGTGGCCACCTACCGGGTGCGGTTCGCAGACGACGGCGTCGCGGCCATCCCGGTCCGCTACCGGCAGAACATCGGCACCTGGCTGGAAGACCCCGCCTCGATCGATCACGAGATCGTCTGGACCGGCCGGACGAGATCCGGCGTGCCTGTCCGGCTGTCCATGCTGTGCTGGACGAACCCCGACCCGCAGCGTCCCATCCTAACCATCGACCTGGAGGCCGCAGGCGCCGAGTCCGCCCCGGCGATCTTCGCCATCACGGCGCTGGAGCGGCCACGCGGGCCGGCACATCCGTGAGGCGATAGGAGGCAACCGCGTGAAAGACCGCGGCGTCGTGCTCGCCATCCACCTGCAGCCAGCCAGGGGGCAGCCGCCGCGCTCTGTCGGCCAGGCGCGGGCGCTGGTGGGCTTTGGCCTGGAGGGTGACTGCCACGGCAAGCACCGCCCCGGGAGTGCGCGTCAGGTGCTGCTGGTCGACCGCCGGACCCTGGAGGCGCTGGGCTTCGAGCCCGGCGCGCTGCGGGAGCAGCTGACCGTGGACCTGCCGGGTCTGGACAGCCTGCCGCCCGGGGTCCGCCTCACCGTCGGCGAGGCGGTCCTGGAGGTCACCGGTGCCTGCCACCCGTGCGAGGTGATCGGCAGGATCAACGCCGTGGCCGATCCGTATGCGCTCCGGGACGCCCTGGTGGGCCGGCGGGGCGTCCTGGCGAAGGTCATCGAGGTGGTGGGCGAGGGCCGCATCCGCCCTGGCGACCCGCTCGTGGTCCAGGCGCCTGCGCCGGCGTCGCCGTGATGCACCTGGCCGGGCGCCTCGTCGTGGAGCAGGTCGAGAGCCAGGCGCTGCGGGGCAACCCGCTGGGCGACCCGCACGTCCGTCAGATTCCCGTCTACCTGCCACCCGGCTACGAGGCCGGCACCGCGGCCTACCCCACGATCTACTGGCTGCACGGCTTCACCGGCATCGGGCTGTCGGCCATCAACGCGAACCCGTGGGTGCCGTCGTTGCCCGAGTGCATGGACCGGGTCATCGCCGCCGGCGCGCCCCCGGCCATCCTGGTCATGGCCGATGGCTTCACGAAGTTCGGCGGCAGCCAGTACCTGAACTCCGAGGCCACCGGGCGCTACGAAGACTTCATCGTCGCTGACCTGGTGCCGTACATCGACGGCCGGTACCGGACCCTGGCCGACGCGGCGCACCGGGGGGTGGACGGCAAGTCCAGCGGCGGCTACGGCGCGCTGGTGCTGGCCATGCGCCACCCCGATGTGTTCGGCGCCGCGGCCGCGCACTCCGCCGACATGTACTTCGAGGTCTGCTACATGCCCGACTTCTGGAAGTTCTGCACCATCGTGGCCAGGCACGGAGGGGTGGAGGGATTCCTGCGCGCCTTCCTGGAGATGCCCAAGAAGACCCCCGAGGCGCTGACCGCCGTCAACATCGCGGCCATGGCCATGGCGTATTCGCCCAATCCGAACCGGCCGCCGTACTTCTTCGACCTGCCCTTCGATCCCCACACCGGAGAACTCGACGAACAGACCTGGGCACGCTGGCTGGCCTGGGATCCGGTCCGGATGGCCGGGCGCCACGCGGACGCGCTGCGCGCGCTCCGGCTGCTCTACTTCGAGTGCGGCGCCCGTGACCAGTACCACCTCCATCTGGGCGCCCGGTTGCTCCACCAGCGGCTGGAGCGGCTGGGGATCCGGCATGAGTACGTCGAGTTCGACGACGACCACACGTCCATCAACTACCGCTACGTGGAATCCCTGCGCCGGCTCTGCCACGCGCTGGCCGGACCCCATGGCGGCTGAGGTCCCGGCCCCCGCCTCCGCCGCCCGCCCGGTCGGGCTGTTCGGGCTCTCCCGCCGGCAGTGGCAGACCACCCTGGTCGCCTACCTGTTCCTGCTCCCGGCGCTGCTGCTGCTGAGCCTGTTCACGTTCTACCCCGTGGCGTTTGGGACCGCGCTCAGCCTCTTCGACTACGATGTCATCTCCCCGCCCCGCTTCGTGGGGCTGGACCACTTCCGCGCGCTGTGGGCCGATCGGTACCTGTGGATCGCGCTGGCCAACTCGGTGAAATTCCTCCTGGTGGTCCCGGTGCTGCAGGCCTGCTCCATCGGCCTGGCGGTGGCCGTCAACCGGCCGCTGCGCGGCATCCGGTGGTTCCGCGCCGCCTACTACCTGCCGGTGGTGACGTCCATGGTCGTCGCGGGGCTCATGTGGCGCTGGCTGCTGGAGCAGGACGGGGTCGTCAACTTCGCCCTGCTGCGCCTCGGGGTGCTCGAGCGGCCGGTGGCCTGGCTGGGGCACCCGGACCTGGCGCTGTACGCCGTGATGTTCGTGACGCTGTGGAAGGGCCTGGGCTACTACATGGTGATCTACCTGGCCGGGCTCCAGGCCATCCCACCGGAGGTGGAGGAGGCGGCGGTCACCGACGGCGCCTCGCGCTGGCAGGTCTTCCGGTGGGTCACGATGCCCTTGCTGCGGCCCTCGATCCTGCTGGCGTCCACGATCTCGGCGATCGCGGCCCTCAAGGTCTTCGAGGAGATCTACGTGATGACCGGCGGCGGGCCCATGTTCCGGACCTACACGATGTTCTTCTACATCTTCGACAAGGGCTTCCAGCAGCTGGACCTGGGCTACGCCGCAGCCATCGCGGTCGTGCTGGCCGCGGCCGTGATGGCGCTGTCGGCGGTCAACTTCCGGATCTTCCGGCAGGGAGGGTGGACGTATGACTGAGTCCCGACTGCCGGGTCGTCCAGGCGCCGCGGCAGTAGCCGCCCGCTACGCGATGCTGGTGGCACTGGCCGCCTTCACCACCTTCCCGCTGCTGTGGCTGGCGTCGGTGGCGCTGCGCACCACCGGCGCCGTCTTCGGCTTCCCCCCGTCGCTCGTGCCGTGGCCGCCATCGCTGGCCAACTTCGCAGCCGTGTGGCACACGATGCCCCTGCCCCGGTTCTTCCTCAACACCCTGCTCCTGTGCGGCGCCGCCGTGGCCCTGAACCTGATCTTCTGCTCGATGGCCGCCTACCCGCTGGCCCGGATGGAGTTTCCCGGCCGCCGGCTAGTCTTCGCGCTGCTGCTGTCCACCCTGATGCTGCCCGGCCACGTGGGCCTGATCGTGAACTTCGTGACGCTGCTGCGGCTGCGTCTGGTCGACACCTATGCCGGCGTGCTGCTGCCCGGCGCGGTGTCCGTCTTCGGGATCTTCCTGCTCCGGCAGGCCTTCCTGACCGTGCCGCACGACCTGGAGGACGCGGCGCGCATCGACGGCGCCTCCGAGTGGACCATCTGGTGGCGGGTGATGGTGCCGGTGATTTCACCGTCGCTGGCGGCGCTGGCCCTGTTCGAGTTCGTCGCAGTCTGGAACTCGTTCCTGTGGCCGCTCATCGTGCTGAAGTCGCCGGAGAAGTACCCGCTGGCCGTCGGATTGCTTTACCTGTCGGGCCTGTTCGCCCACAACACCCGGGCGGTGGCAGCCGGCGCGGTATTGATGACGCTGCCGATCCTGGTCGTGTTCCTGTTCACCCAGCGCTACTTCGTGCGCGGGCTGACGCTGGGGGCGGTCCGGTGAGGCCCCCGCAGTCGTCGCGGGGGCGGCGATGAGGCGGGTGCTCTTCATCCCGCTCGACGATCGGCCGGCCACGCGCGTGACGGTGCTGGACCTGCTGCCGCTGCTCGGCGCCGCGTGGGACACACCGCCGAAGGACCTGCTCGGCCACCGCCGGAGGCCGGCAGACCTGGACGCCCTCTTCCGCTGGGCGGAGCGCGAGGCCGAAAGCGCCGACGCTCTGATCGCCCCCGCCGAGGTGTTCGTCCACGGCGGGCTGGTCCCCTCGCGGCTCTCCGTGGATCCCCTGGAGGTGCTGTGGCGACGGCTCGACCGCCTGGTGCGGCTGGCCGGCCGGGTGCCCACGTATCTGTCCGCGACCAACCCCCGCATCCCGGCCGGCGGCGCCGACGAGGAGCCGGGCTACTGGGCCGAGTACGGCGACCGGCTGCGCGCGTACTCGACGCACCTGGACGCCGGGGCGCTGGCGGGCGACGACGCGCGCGTGCGCCGCGCGCTGGAGGCCCTCGACGGCGTGCCGGCCGCCGTCGTCGACGACTTCCTCCGCCGCCGACGCCGGCAGCTGCTGGTCAACCTGGAACTCATCCTGCTGGCAGCCCAGAGCCGCCTGGCCGCGCTGCTGATCGGTCAGGACGACGCCGAACCCCACGGATTCCCGCGCGCCGATCTCGCAGTACTCCAACGGTTCCGCGAACGCTGCGGGGCCGGCCGTGCCTGCGTCTCGGTCGGCGCCGACGAACTGGGAGCCCGGTTGCTGGCGCGGCTGGCGGTGGACGCCTCCGGCCGCTCGCCGCGCGTGGCCGTCCGGTACACCTTCCCGGAGGCCAGGCGCAGCGTGCCGCGCTACGAGCCGTTCCCCCTCGAGGACACGGTGGCCGGCCACCTGGAGGCCGCGGGGTGCACCGTCGCGGCCGGCGACGCCGAGATCCTGCTGTGGGTGCACAACTTCGCCGGCGCCCAGCAGCGGGAATCGCGGGACCAGCGCGGCGCGCCGCCGGCGCCGGTCCGGACGGTGGCCGCCGCCCTGGCCGAGGCGGCTTCGCGGGGCATCGTGTGCGGGTGCGCCGACGTGCGGTTCGCCAACGGCGCCGACGACGCGCTGGTGCGGTCGCTGCTGGCGCGGGAGGACCTGGCGGGCCTGGCCGGGTACGCGGGGTGGAACACCTGCAGCAACAGCCTGGGTACCGTCCTGGCACAGGTGATCCTGGCCTACGGCGCGCAGTCCCACCTGGGTGAGGCGCGCTTCCGGCAGATCCGCCGGCGCTACCTGACCCGGCGGCTGCTCGACGACTGGGGGTACCAGACGGTCGTGCGGCCCTACCTGGCCGACGAGGTGGTGGGGGCGTTGGGCGCCGATGCGACCCGCCTGGGGCCGGCCGCGCCGGCGGTGCGCGAGGTGGCATTGCGCCGGTTCCACGAGGAGATCCTGCCGCCGGTGGAGCGGGCCCTCGGGCCGGCCGGCTTTGCGGACCTGGCGTTTCCCTGGGACCGTCTGTTCGAAGTCGAGGTCCGGTTTTCCGATGAGCCGCAGGGCATGTGACGTGGCGGTGATCGGCGGCGGGCCGGCGGGCAGCGTGGCCGCCATCGCCGCGGCACGGGAGGGTGCGCGCGTCGTGCTCGTCGAACGCTACGGCTTCCTGGGCGGAACGCTGACGGTCGCCATGGTGGCGCCCATGATGGGGTTCCACGCCGGGAGCCAGCAGGTGGTCCGCGGCATCCCCGGCGAGATCGTGGACCGGCTGGTGGCCATCGGCGCCTCGCCCGGGCACGTGCCCGATCCGATTGACTTCTGCGATTCGGTGACCCCGTTCGACTACGAGGGACTCAAGCGCGTCCTGTTGGAGCTGGCCGTGGAGGCCGGCGTCGAGTTGTGGCTCCACACCGTCTTCCTGGACGCCCGCGTCGCTGCCGGTACCGTCCAGGCCGTCCGCGTCTGGCAGAAGGACGGGGAGAAGGAGATCCGTGCGCCGGTGTTCGTGGACGCCTCCGGCGACGGCGACCTCTCGGTGGCCGCCGGCGCGCAGGCCGAGATCGGACGGCCCGAAGACCACCGCCCGCAGCCGATGACCCTGATGATCCGCCTGGGCGGCGTGGACTGGGACGCCGTGATGGACTACATCGGGCGCCACCCCGACGAGATCCAGCACGGGCAGGGGATCCACGGGCGCATCGAGGTCTCGTGGTTGAAGGGGCTGCCCACCCGCGGGTTTGCCGGATTCGGCGCGCTCGTGCGCGAGGCCCGCCAGCGCGGGGAGTGGACGGTTCCCCGCGACCGGCTGCTGGTCTTCGAGGGCGTGCGGGCCGGAGAAGCCGTCGTGAACACCACGCGGGTGCTGGGCCGCCTGGGCATCCGGGGCGACGACCTGGCCCGTGCCGAGGTCGAGGGCCGGCAGCAGGCCTATCAGGTGGTGGACCTGCTGCGCCGCCGCGTGCCGGGATTCGCCGGGGCCTACCTGCTCGAGACGCCGGCCCAGATCGGCGTGCGCGAGACGCGGCGCATCGTGGGAGACTACGTGCTGACCGCCGAGGACATCCTGGCCGCCCGGAAGTTCGACGACGCCATCGCGTGCGGCGCCTACCCCATCGACATCCACGACCCGGCCTCGGACCGGCTGGTGACCCGCCGCCTGCCGCCGGGCGAGTACTACACGATCCCGTACCGATGCCTGCTCCCCCGCGGAGGGGAGAACTGGCTGACGGCCGGGCGCTGCATCTCGGCCACCCACGAGGCGTTTGCGGCCTTCCGGGTCTCGGCCATCGTCATGGCCATCGCGCAGGCGGCCGGGACAGCGGCGGCGATGGCGGCGCGGGCCGGGATCCGACCCCGGGCGATCGACCCGCAAGTCCTCAGGCAGGTCCTGCGGGAGCGGGGCGCGTTCGTGTAGGTCCGCGTCGTCGGCACCACCGCGCGGACGACAGGGGTCTCACTATTCGCCCATGAACCGCAGGAAGATGGGGACCAGGATCGCGATGACGACGAGGGTGAGGATCCAGTAGAACTGCCGATCCATTCGGGACACAAGCTCTCTCCCAAGCCCTCCAATCTGCTGGTCAATCCTTCCGGTGAGCCTGGACTCGACGCCGTCGATCCTGCTGCTGAGCCTTGCGTCGAGGTGATCGAGGCGAGCCTCAATGCTCCCCAGGCGCTCGCTGATCTGCTCGTAGGCGCCTTCGAGGTGCGCCATGCGGACCTCGAGCGGATTGACGGCCATCACAGACTCCTCAGGGGAATTCTATCATGCGGCGGCGCCGTCACTTCCCGTCTATCTCTCGGCTGGCTGGGCCTCGTTTTCAACCCCCCATGCTGGCGGGTGCGGCAGGGGGCCCGCCACCGCTCGTTGCCCCGGGCAGGCCCGCGGCAACCCCCAGGAGCCGGCCGCGGTGCCCACGAAGTGTGCTCCCCGTGCGCCTGCATCGTGTCCCGTCGGTGATCGGCGATGGCTGATCCCCTCTCCCGGCGCGGCCTGTTGATCGTCAGCCTCCCGCGCAACGATGTGGCCCTGGCGCGGGCTGCGGCCGCTGCCGGCGCGGACCTGCTCAAGGTGCACGTTAACGTCCGCCACCGGGCGTCTGGCACGCGGTTTGGGTCCCTCGACGACGAGGAGGACGCGATCGCCCGGGTCCTGGAGGTCGGGCTCCCGACGGGCCTGGTGCCCGGCGAAGAAGCGATGGTGACCCCGGACCAGGTCCCGCGCCTGCGGCGGTTCGCCTTTCTCGACGCGTTCGTGACCCGGCTTCCGCTCTTCCTCTACGACGTGGGCGTCCCGGTGATCCCGGCGATTCCGCACGACTATCCGGCCGAAGCGCTGGGCTCGCTGGGCGCGCTGCCCGGCGAGTGGTTGGAGGCGGCGCTGGTCCCGCCGGAGGGGTACGGTCTGGATCCGGTCGCCGACGACCTGGTGGCGCTGGCGCGCCTGGGGGCGATCTCCCGTCGCCGGCTCATTGTGCCGACCCAGCGGCGGATCCGGCCCGAGGACGTGAGCCGCTACTTCGCCATCCCGCAGGTCTGGGCGGTCATGATCGGCGCCGTGGTGGCCGGACGGACGGCCCGCGGCCTCGGCCGGGCCACCGAGGCGTTCCGCCGCGCCCTGGAGGCGCTGGCGCCGTGACGCCGCCGGTGTCCGGGGGTTGCGAGGCGCAGGCAGCGCCGTGATCGTCGAAGCGCGCGCGCCCACCCGCATCGACCTGGCCGGCGGCACCCTTGACATCCATCCTTTGTACCTGCTGGAGGATGACGCCTGGACGGTCAACGCCGCGGTGGAGATCCCGGTGCGCGTGCGCCTGACTCCGGCGCGCTTGGGGTTCGTTGTCGCGTCGAGGGATCTCGGCCACCGCGTCGCGGCGGAGTCGGTGGCCCACCTGCCCACCGGCGGGCCGCTGGACCTGGCCTGCCGGGCCCTCAGGGCCGCCGCGCCCCATCGGGGGCTCGTGGCCACGCTCGAATCCTCTGCGCCGCCGGGCTCGGGCCTGGGCGCGTCGTCGGCGCTGCTGGTGGCGCTGCTGGCGGCCCTCGACCGCGCCTCGCGCCGGCGCCGCAGCCTCGCCGACCTCGTCGCGCTGGCCTGGCGCCTGGAGGCGCAGTCGCTGCGGACGCTCACGGGCCGGCAGGACTACCTGGCCGCCGTGCGCGGCGGCGTGAATGCCATCCGCTTTGGGGTCGACGGCGACCATGTCGAGCCGCTGCTGCCCGCGGCGTCTGCCCGCCGGGCCCTGCAGGGACGCCTCGTCGTCGCCTACACCGGCCGACCGCATACCTCCGGCCTGACCAACTGGGGCGTCGTCCGCGCCTACCTGGACGGGGTGCCCGGCACCGTGAACCGGTTGCGGCACATCGCCCGGGTCGCCCGTGAGATGCGGGACGCCCTGCGCGCCCGCGACTTGGATGCCCTGGGCGACCTGGTCGCGCAGGAGTGGGCGTACCGGCGCGAACTGGCCTCGGGCGTCTCCACCCCGGTGATCGAGCGGGCACTGGCCGTGGCACGCCGGCACGGCGGGCTCGCCGGCAAGGCCTGCGGCGCCGGCGGCGGCGGCTGCGTGCTCATCGTCGTCCGCGCGGGCCACAAGGGGCGGTGCGAGGCCGGCCTGCGCAATGCCGGCTTCCCCGTGCTGCGGGTGCGGATCGCCCCGCGGGGGCTGCGGGTGCGGGCTGTGGGGTAGGCGACCTGGCCGGCATGGCGCTGCGCACCGACCGCAACCTGCACCTCCTCTTCGCCTCGCTTCTGCTCTGGATGTTCGGCATCGCCCTCTACGAGCACCTCATCCCCATCCACGCCCGCAACCTCGGTGCCTCGGCGGTCGAACTCGGCACGCTGTTCACGCTGCGCCACCTGGGCCTGGCCGTCGGCTTCCTGATCGGATGGGCGGTGGTCGACCGGCTGTCCCGGCGCACGCTCATGGTCGCCTCGTGGCTGCTGGGCGTACCAGTGCCGCTCATGCTGGCCGCCGCGCCCACGTACCTCTGGTTGCTGCCGGGGCTGCTGCTATATGAACTGACCTACTTCGGGCTGCCCGCGATCCAGGCGTACGTCGCCGACCGCGTACCGGCCGGCGAGCGGGCCTCGGCTTACGGCATCATGGGGACGATCACCTCGGTCGGCTTCCTGGTCTCGCCGACCGCTGGCGGGGCGATGGCCGACCGGTGGGGCATTCCCACCGTCCTGGTGGTCGCGTCCGTGCTCTTCCTGCTGTCTGCGATCCTGATCTTCAGGGTGCAGCACAGCGGGCCGGGCACCATGCCGGCCGCAGGATCCGCACGGCTGTCGTGGCAGGACGTCCGGCCGTTGCTGCCGGTGCTGGCGTTTTACGCGGGCACGCAACTCGTCGTCTACCTCACGGTCCCGTTCCTGGCGCCGTTCCTGCGCGAGGTGCGCAGGCTCTCGCTGGCCGAGATCGGCGTCCTCGGCTCCATGGTGGCGGTGGGCGCGGTGGCGCTGACCCCGGTTGCCGGCCGGCTCGGCGACCGCTTCGGGACGGCGCCGGTGCTCGCCGGGCAACTGGTGGTGTTCGCTATGGGGATCCTCCTGACGGTCCTCGGCCCGGCCGCATTGCTGCCCCTGTTCGCCGTGCTCCGCTGCCGCGCGCCGCTCAACGCTCTGGCCCAGGCGATGATCGGGGCGCGGGCGCCCTCGGCCATCGTCGGCCGGACCTTCTCGATCGCCGGGATGCTCTCGGCGCTGCTCGCGGCGTTCGGGTCCTTCGTCGGCGGGTTCGCCTACCGCGCCGACCCGGCGTTGCCGCTGTATCTCTCTGCGGGGCTCGCCATCACCCTGGGGGTGGCGCTCTTGCGGGGAACGGGGAGCGCGGCATCCCTGCCGGCGGACGCGCGACCGGCCGCCGACCCCCCGGAGGCCGGAGAGCCGTGACGCTCGAGGAAGCGGTCAAAGCGCGGGCCGTCGAGATCGGCTTCGATCTTGTCGGGATCACCACGGCGGATCCGTTCCCCGAGGCCGACGCCGCCTACCAGCGATGGATCGAGGCCGGCATGCACGCGGGCATGGCGTACATGGCGGCCCACCGCGACCGTGTGGGCTCCCCGCGCCGCGCGCGGCCCGGCGCCCGATCCATTGTGGCCGTGGCGATGAACTACTACGCCGGCGAGCCCTCCCCGCCGCAGGACGGGGAACTGCGCGGCCGGATCGCCCGGTACGCCTGGGGAGACGACTACCACCGGGTGATGGAGACGCGGTTGCGCGCGCTGAGCGGGTTCCTCGTGGCGCAGGGCGCGACGCTGGCCCACTACTACGTGGATACCGGTCCGACCCTCGACCGCGCCATCGCCCAGCGCGCGGGGTTGGGCTGGTGCGGCCGCCACAGTTGCCTGATCACGAAATCCTATGGCACCTGGGTCGTGCTGGGCGAGATCCTCACCGACCTGGCGCTCCGGCCCGACCCCCCGGCTGAGGGCGACTGCGGATTGTGCTGGAACTGCATGCACGGGTCCGAAGCCTGCCCGACCGGCGCCATCGTCGCCCCCGGGGTCGTGGACGCGCGCAGGTGCATCTCCTACTGGACCATCGAGCACCGCGGCTGGATCCCCCGCGAGGTGCGGCCCGCGCTCCAGGACATGATCTTCGGCTGCGACCTCTGCCAGGAGGCCTGCCCGTTCAACCGGCTGGCCAGGCCCACGGCGCATCCCGAGTTCCGTCCGCGGCCCGAGATCGGCACGCATCCCAGGCTGCTGCCCCTGCTGAACCTTTCCGAGGCAGACTATCACCGTCTCTTCCGCCGCAGCGCGGTCAAGCGGGCCGGCCGCAGCGGGCTGCGCCGCAACGTGGCCGTCGCGCTGGGCAACCTCGGCGATGAGCGCGCGGTCCCCGGGCTGACCGCCGCGCTGGGCGATCCCGCCGACCCGGTGGTGCGGGGGCACGCGGCCTGGGCGCTGGGCCGCATCGGGGGCCGGGCCGCGCGGGATGCCCTGGAGGCCGCGCGCCGCACCGAGTGCGATCCCGCAGTGGCCGGCGAGATCCAGGCCGCGCTGGAGGAGGGATGGGAGGTGCCGGCGCGGCGCGAATCCGATTACCGGTGAGCGCGCTGGCCCTCTGGACTGGTCTGACGAAGATGGCCGTGCTCGCGGCCGCGGCCGTTGCGGCGCAGCCCGGCTTCGCCTCCCTGCACGTGGACATCTGGCCCGAGCACGACGATCCCAGGGTGCTGGTGATCTACCGCGGCACGCTGAACAGCGCCGTCAGCCTGCCCTATGCCCTGACCTTTGACATCCCCACCTCGGGCCAGGTGAACGCCGCCGCCTACCGCGCCGCAGACGGCCAGCTCTATTCGGTCCCGTATCAATACCGGCAGGACGGCGACCGCCTCCAGGTGACCATGACCATCCCCGAGCGCGGGTTCCAGTTCGAGTACTATGTGGACGCGATCAGCGGGCTGCCGCAGCGGTCGTTCTCGGTGAGCCTGGTCTTCCCGCTTCCGGCAGACGACCTCCGAGTCTCCGTCGAAGAGCCGCTGCGGTCGTCGGCATTTGTGCTGGCCCCGGCGGCGGACGGCTCGACGGCGACCGCCGCGGGGTTGTTGCATCACCTCTACGCGGTGGGGCCCTGGCCTGCCGGCAGGACCTGGAGCGTGAGGGCGACCTACCGGAAGCCGGACGCCACCCCTTCGGTGCCGCGCGCCGTGGCCGCCCCCGGTCCTGCGCCTGGTGGACCTGCGGCCGTCACGCCGTCGCCTGGGACGGTGTCGGGCTGGCTGTGGGGCGCGGCCGCCCTGCTGGGCGTCGTCGGCGTGGCGGTCGTGGGAGTTCGTCTGGGCTGGTGGAGGCGAGGGGGACAGCGGACACCCGGCCGGGCCCAGGGGGCGCGGCCCGCCCCGGCCGTAGGGGCGCATTCGAAGGAGAAGCGGCGCCGGGGCGGCCCGGTGCGCGTGCACTGCGCCGCCTGCGGGGCCCGCGCCAGGTCCGGGGACCGCTTCTGTAGCCGCTGCGGGAAGCCGCTGCCGTGAGGTACGGTGCGCG
Organism: Candidatus Fervidifonticultor sextus; assembly: GCA_031459875.1. Classification (GTDB taxonomy): domain Bacteria; phylum Sysuimicrobiota; class Sysuimicrobiia; order Sysuimicrobiales; family Humicultoraceae; genus Fervidifonticultor_A; species Fervidifonticultor_A sextus. The sequence goes on from JAVKHQ010000024.1 coordinate 24,327, forward strand.
CCCTGGAGGAGACCGGCTGTTCGAGGAAGAATAGGGTGGTATAATTCGAGATAGCGAGCGGGTGTAGCTCAGCGGTAGAGCATCGGCTTCCCAAGCCGAGGGTCGCGGGTTCAAATCCCGTCGCCCGCTCCAGCCCACATCCAGAGCGGGTTCTCCCAACTTGGTCCGATCAATCGGCGCGCGACAGCCTGCTTTCCGTCGTTTCCACGAATGCCTTGCCCCAATAGCATTCGTCGCACAGGCGGAGCGAGACGCCTTGCTCCTCCGCCGTGATCGTTGCTCGCCGCAGACCGCAACGGTAGCAGCTATCCGTCGGCTCGATCTCGCGTCCCTGCCATACGATTGGCTTCATGGTGCGATCCCCCGGTCGTGATGTGCCGGGCTCAGGGAACCGGTGCCGGTGGTCTTGCTGTTGGGGCATCGCCGGCCTCCCCAACCCTGACAGCGACGTCTACGGGCACGCCGTGCCGGACGCTCTCGGTAACGATGCAGAAGTCCTCAAAGAGCTGGCGGCACCGCTCTACCGACCCCTGCTGGGCAGGATCGACCCCGCTGACGTCAATCTCGACGTTGAGGCCGGCCACCCGCCACCGCCCGCGGTCGTTGCGCCGGATTGAGGCCGTGACTTCTGTGGTGATGCGGGCGCCTTCCACGCGCGATTTCTGCAGGCAGAACTGCAGGCTGCTCGACAGGCAATGCCCGACGGCCACCGCCAGCATCCGGGCCGGGTTGGGACCCTGGCCGCGGCCGATGGGCGGGGCTTCATCGACCGTGAGCGCCCAATGGGGCTGCTCCATCTCCACGGCGAAGCGGTACCCTTCGTGCTGGGTCAGCCGGACCGTCGCCTGCATCTCCTCCACTTGACCTCCCACCCTTCGGGCCCATTCCCCCTTTGTTGTCCGCCGCCACGGGCCCCGATCGGAGCCCCCGCAGGCGGTGAGCGGGACTCTTCGACCTGCGCTGCCGCATGGTCCTCAGCCCGCCCACCGCCAGGCGCCATTACTGAACTGATACGGTGACCTTCTTCGGCATCACCGCAGGGCTCTTGGGTAGCGTGATCGCCAGCACGCCCTGGCGGAACGTCGCCTTGACCTTGTCCCCGTCCACCTCCATGGGCAGGTCGAACGTCGCCGCAAACCGCCCCACCGGCCGCTCTCGGCACAGGTAGCGCTCCTCGGCGACGTCCTCCGCCTTGCGCTGCCCCCTGACGGTGAGCACGGTTCCTTCCAGAGTGATCTGGATGTCCTCCTGGCTGACACCGGGGAGGTCGATCCTGGCCTCCAGGTGGTCCCCGGCGTCAAAGAGGTCTGCGTCGGGAACCACGACGGAGTCCTCTGCCCTGCGCAGCCGCCGGGGGACGATCCCCCGCTCGACCCAGCGGTCCACCTCACGGCGCAGGTCCTCCATCTCTTTCCACGGATTCCACGTATGGATCGCGGACCGAACCGGTACCAGACGCATCGTCATTCCCTCCTGTGCTTCGGATGTGCAGATCTCGCCCAGATCATACCCTACCCCCCAGGGTAAGTCAAGAGGGACGCTGCCCCCGCTTGACAGCCATCCCTTCAGAAAGCTATACTCTACCTGGTAGTGTAACATTTTGGGAGGAGGGTGGCTGAGTCCATGGCGCTGCTGAAGCCGGCGGATATACAGGCCTTGCGCGCGCGGTTCGCCCGGGACCTGATGCATCCTGTGACGATCACCTTGTTCACCTCATCGGCTGGCGGCCTGACCGTGCCCGGGGTGGACTGCCGGTACTGCGGGACGACCCAGCAGTTATTGGAGGAGGTCGCGGCGCTGGATCCTCGCCTCACCCTGGTGATCCGCAGCATCGTCACCGAGCGCGGTGCCGCGCGGGCCGCCGATGTGGAGAGGATCCCTGCCATCCTGATCGGCCGCAACGGGGACGCACGCATCCGCTACTATGGGATTCCGGCCGGCTTTGAGTTTAGCGTGCTGGTCGATGGCCTGGTCGCTGCGTCCCGTACAGATGGCGACCTGAGCCCGCAGACGCGCCAGGCCCTGAGGGCACTGACGAAGGATGTGCACCTGCAGGTCTTTGTGACCCCCACCTGCCCCTACTGCCCCCGGGCGGCGCACCTGGCCTATGCGATGGCCGCAGCGTCCCCGCGGGTGCGGGCGGACGTCGTCGAGGCGAACGAGTTCTCCGCGTTGGCCGAACGCTATGAAGTCTACGGTGTCCCGAAGATCGTGATCAATGACGTGGTGAGCTTCGAGGGCGCCGTTCCCGAGCCGGCGTTCCTGTCCTACGTGCTCCAGGCCGTCGGGCCCGACCCCGATGGGGGGTACGCGGAGCATTCCAGCCGCCAGGGAGTCGAATCGCGCGCGTAGGTCCGGACTGAGGAGGAATCCTTTTATGTCGCCTTCGGTGAAGGTCAGCGATGATGTCCTTGAGTCGGTCCAGGCGCGGTTGCGGCGTATCGAGGGCCAGGTCAAAGGGCTGCAGCGCATGCTGGCGGAGGGCCGGGACTGCGCCGAGGTAATCCAGCAGACGGCCGCGGTCCGATCGGCCCTCGACGGCGTGGCACTGGAGTTGCTGAGGGCGGGACTGGAGCAGTGCGTGCGGGATGAAGTCAGGGGCAAGTCCCGCGACCGCCGGGCGCTGGACAGGCTCCAGCGGGCATTCCTGACGCTGCGGTAACTTCTCCCCACAACGAAGTGGAGGTGCCGCATGCCGGACGTGACGTAACCGGGAGACGGCGTGCGGCTGCCGGCCGATGGGGAAACGGCGCGGGCCCGCGGAAGCGGTTCCCCAGGGCGTGCTTCGGCGCCTTCAGCCTCTCAAGTGCAGGAACGCAATACCGGTGTAGCGTCGGAAGTCGGCGTCGAACGCCACGAGCCGGGAGCCGCTGGCTGCGGCGAATGCGGCGAGGTAGGCGTCCGTCCACTGCCCGCCGCGCACGTCGAGCGTGCCGCTCCACCGCGCCAGCCACTCGTCCAGTCCGGCCGGCTCGGCCAGAAAGACGATCCGCGGGGTGGACAACCAAGTCGCCAGCGCACGCCAGGCCGCCGCGCCGTCGAGCGTGACCTCGCCGAGGACGCGCGGGTTCGTCGGGTGACGCAGCAGGGCGAGGGCCGTGACGCGGCAGAAGGCAAGCTGCTCGCCGGCTTCCACATCCCAGTAGCGCCGGGCGCGCTGGTAGTGAACGTGGTCGGGCGCGCTCAGAGGCAGCCACACGCTAACGTCGAGCAGATCGGGCATGCTTGTCCAGATCCTCTTCCTCCTCGATGCTCCGGAGGAGGGCTCGCGGGACTGCCTGCCTGCTTGGCGGACAGGACCCAGGAATCTCGGCGGACGCGTCCAGCGTCAGCATCACCGGCGCCGTGCCCACCGGGCACGCAACCAGGCTTCACTCTTCCGCCCGGACAGGTTCGGGTCGTAGCCTGCCCCTCCAAACTCGGGCGTCGGTCACTTTTCAACCGACACGCACCGCTGCACCGCCTCTCGGATCATGGCCGCGGATGGACGCCCCAAGCGCTTGGCCAGTTGTACGTCACCCGCCGAAACAGGACGGCAAGCTTCCGCCACGGCGGAGGAGCTGTTGGCACCCGGCGAGGTCGGCCAGAGAGGAGTCCGGCCGCATGCTCCACGGAGGCTTCCTGTCACGACGCCATCCCCGTCCGTACCCGCGTCCCCCTCCCCGAAAGGGAAAACCATCCAGGCTGTAGAACGGGCAGGCATCGAGGGAGATCCAAGGAACGTCTACCAGGACCTCTACGAACGCACCCACTTCAGGAGGGACGGAGGGGAGGCCGACATGGAGCGGGGAGTCCGGCGACGTGTGAGGGTGGCTCCATTCCAGATCGTGGTCCCGTTGGTGGTGGTGGCCGCGCTCCTGGCGGGGTGGGGAGGCGGGCCGGCCTTCCAGGCCAGGGCGGCGGCCCCGAGCGCCACGCTGGCGATCCTGCACTTCAGCGTGATCAAGGGCACCACCTGGTCCGGCGCTCACGACCGCGCCGGCAAGCGCATCGCCCAGAAGTACCCGAACGTGAAGTACGTCTTCCGCGAGGAAGTCGGCCCCGACCTCACGGTCCCCTACGCCGAAGAGCTCATCCGACAGGGGGCCAACATCGTGGTAGGGAACGCGGAGTTCATGGGGCTGCCCTTGAAGGACATCGCGGACAAGCACCCCACCGTCTACTTCGGGTCGGTCGTCGCCAGCGATGTCACCACCAAACGGAACTTCATCCGCTTCTTCCCCAGGCAGTACCAGGCCCTCTACCTCGAGGGACTGATTGCGGCCGCCCTGACCCGCACCGGCAACATCGGGATCGTCTCCGCCTTTCCCAACGTCCAGGTGATCCGCCGTCAGGCCGGCTTCTTCCTGGGCGTGCAGGATGGGGCCAAGGCCCTCAACAAGCGCGTGACGGTCTACGTGAAGTACGTCGGCGACTGGTACAAGCCCGCGGAAGAGCGGGAGGTGGCCGCCACCCTCGTGAGCCAGCAGAAGGTGGACGTGCTCACCCAGCAGACCGACTCCGGCTCCCCGCTGGACGTGGCCGGGGAGAAGAAGATCTGGTTCGTCGGCAAGGACATGGACGTGGTCGGGTTCTACGGCTGGTCCAGCCCCGACACGGTGGCCGTCTCGTTCGACACGCGCTGGGAGGTGCTCTACGACCGCATGGTCAGGGAGTGGCTGGCCGGCAACCAGAACCCGCGCACGTTCCTCTATCTTGGCATGAAGGACACCATGACCCTGGCGGACGGCACGGTGGTCGCCGCCGTGGACATCATGAACAACAAGAAGGTGGGCATCGACGCCATCAGCCCCAAGGCCCGGCCGCTCATCCCCGCCTCGATCCTCAGGCTGGTGGCCCAGCGCCGGGAGCAGATGATGAAGGGTCAGTGGGATCCCTTCCAGGAACACGCCTTCGTGAGCAACGGGACCGGGCTGGCGCTCAAAGATACCCCGATTCCCGCCAAAGGGACGGTGGTGAAGAAAGCCGGAGAGATGCCGGCGGACACGTGGCTCCTGGGGAAGTTCAACTTCGACCTCAACGGACTGACCATCCTCAAGTGAGGCGGGTGGGGGCATCAGCCGGCGGCGGGGTCCTGCAGTGACCTGACCTTCCGTGGAACCCATCCTCGCGGCCCGGGGCATCACGAAGCGTTTCCCCGGGGTGGTTGCTTGCGACCACGTGGACCTGGACGTCGGGGCCGGCGAGGTCCATGCGATCCTGGGCCAGAACGGGGCCGGCAAGACCACCCTGATGAACATCCTGTTCGGCCTGGTGCAGCCCGACGAGGGCACCCTGTACCTGCGGGGGCAGCGGGTCCATTTCCGGTCTCCCCACGATGCGCTCGCACAGGGGATCGGCATGGTCCACCAGACCCGGAGACTCGTGTCGGCGCACACGGTGCTGGAGAACATCGTGTTGGGCCACCCCCGCGTGCGCGGCTTCCTCCGCCTGGGCGGCGCGCGCGCCGAGGTGGAGGCGCTGTGCGCCCGGTACGGCTTCACCGTGGACCTCGGCGCCAGGGTGTGGCAGTTGTCCGAAGGGGAACGGCAGTGGGTGGAGATCCTCAAAGCCCTCTACCGCGGCGCGAAGATCTTGATCCTGGACGAGCCCACCTCGGTGCTCACCCCGCCGGAGGTGAAGACCCTTCTGGCGGGCCTGCAGGCGCTGGTCCGCGACCAGGGAGTCACCGTCCTCCTCGTCACCCACAAACTGCCCATTGTGAAGGCCGCGAGCCACAGGGTGACGGTCCTCCGGTCTGGGAAGGTGGCGGCGTGCCTGCGGACTGCGGAGGCCACCGAGGAGGCCCTGGTCCAGCACATGGTCGGCCGCGACGTCGCCTTCCGCATGCCGGACCGCCCGGCGGCATCGGGCCGCCCGCTGCTCCACGTGGAGCGGCTTTCCGCCTTCAACGACAAGGGCCTGCCCGCCCTGCGCGGGGTCTCCTTCTCCCTCCGGGAGGGCGACATCCTGGGCATAGCCGGGGTCACCGGCAACGGCCAGGAGGAACTCGCCCAGGTCCTGGCCGGCCTGCGTCCCGCGGCTTCGGGCAGGGTCCACTATGACGGCCGCGACGTAACCCGCCTCTCGCCCCTGGACCGATGGCGGCTCGGGATCGGCTACATCCCGGCCGAGCGCGCCGAGGTGGCGTCCATCGCCGCCTTCTACCTGACGGAGAACACGGCCCTCAACTACCACTTCGACGCCGCGTTCACCCGTCGCGGCCTGCTCGACGACGCGGGTCTCCGGCGGCTCACCCGGCACATCCTGTCCACCTTCCACGTGAAGGCCCCCAATGAGTACGCCCGGGCGCAACATCTGTCGGGAGGCAACCTGCAGCGGCTCATCCTGGGCCGGGTGCTCTCCCGCGCCCCCCGGCTCCTCATCGCGCAGCTCCCCACCCAGGGCCTGGACGTGGAAGCCACCGCATTCGTCCGCGCCAGACTCCTGGACGCCAAGGCGGAGGGGACGGCCGTCGTGCTGATCTCCGAGGACCTGGACGAGATCCTGTCGCTCAGCGACTGGGTGGCCCCCATCTACGAAGGCCGCTTCGTGGCCGTCCTCCCGCGCGCGGACGCCGACGCGGAGCGGGTCGGTGCGATGATGGCGGGGCTGCTCGGGAACGGGGCCGTCCGGTGAGGCTGGGACGCTACGAGGTCAGCCTGGAGCCACGGCCAGACCCTCCGACCATCTACACCGTCCTGACCGCGGTGGCGGCCATCCTGCTGGCCCTGGTCCTCTCCAGCGTGCTCTTCCTCTCGGCCGAGACCACACTGCTCGGCGCCTATCGAACGGTGTTCTCGTACGCCTTCTTCAACCCCCACGGCCTCCTGGCCACGGTCCAGCGGTCCATCTACCTGCTGTTCTGCACCTATGCCTTCCTCGTCCCCCTCCGGGCGGGCCTCTGGAACATCGGCCTGCCGGGCCAGGTGTTTGCCGGAGGCCTGGGGGCGTTTGCCGTCCCCTTCTTCCTCGGGCGCAGCCCCCAGGGCGTCCTGGCGCCGTGGATGCTCATCGGGCTCATGGTCGCCGCCGCCGCGGCCGCAGGCGCGGCGGTCGGCGGCTTCGCCGGCACGCTGCGCGCCAGGCTCCAGGTCAACGAGATCCTCGTCACGATGATGCTCAACTCGATCCTCTTCTGGCTGGTCGCCTACATGATCAAGGAGGGCGGTCCGTTCATGGGTGAGACGGCGGAGGGTGAGAGCTTCAGCCTCCCAGCCCCGTTGTACGCGCCCCTGTGGGGAGGTGTGCCCTTTACGGCCTTGCTGGCGCTGGGTGCGGCGGTCTTCCTGGATGTCCTCTTTGCGAAGACGGCGCTGGGATATCGCATTCGGGCCCTGGGCGAGAACCCCGCCGCCGCGCGCTACGGCGGCATCAATCCCGCGGCGCTGTCCCTGCTGGTCTTCCTCCTGGGCGGCGCCTTCGCGGGGGTGGCCGGGTACCACACCTTCACGGCGATCCCCGGCATCTACAAGATTCCCGGGAACTACGGCTTCTACGGCGACCTGAGTTTCTACGGGATCATCTCGGCGCTGATCGCGCGTCGGTCCGCCCTCGGCGCCGTGCCCATCGCCGTGCTCTTCGGTGGCCTGTCGCTGGGGGCTCGATTTGCCCAGGGCGCGCTGCGACTGCCGTTCGGGGTCGACTACGCCCTGCTCGGCCTGCTCATGATGACCTTCGTCGCCTCCCACGTGCTCTACAGCTTCCGCCTGACCTGGCGGCGGATTCCCTCCGAGGCCGTGCAACCCGTCCCGACCGAGCTGCCCGAGGGATGAGGAGCGATGTGGGAGCTGCTGGCCCGAAGCCTGGACGCGTCCGCCATCTTCCTGCTGGCGGCGCTGGGGGAGCTGGTCAATCAACGCTCGGGCGTCCTCAACGTGGGGCTCGAAGGCCTGATGCTGTTCGGTGGCACCGCGGCCTTCATCCTGACCCAGACGACGGGCAGTTTCCTGCTGGGCTTCGTCGGGGCCCTGACCATCGGAGGGCTGCTGGGAGGGGCCCACGGCTTCTTTTCCATCACGCTGCGGGGCGATCAGGTGGTGAGCGGCATGGGCCTGTGGATTCTCAGTTTCGGTCTCACCACCTTCCTCGGTAGCCCCTACACGGGCCCCCTGGGTCTGGGACGCATCCCCAGCGTCCTGGGTCTCTCGCCGTTCTTCCTGCTGGGGGTCGCGCTGGTGGCGACCACCTGGCTGGTGCTCTTCAGGACGGGCCTGGGGCTGGCGATCCGGTCCGCCGGCGAGAATCCGGCCGCCGCAGAAGCCTCAGGCATCCCCGTCGTCGCGATCCGCTACCTGTGTGTTGCGTTCGGCGGCGTGCTGGCCGGCCTCGCGGGGGCCACCTACACGCTGTCGTACAACCCCGTGTGGACCTACAACTTCCTCATGGGCTGGGGGTTCGTGAGCCTGGCCCTGGTGTTCTTCTCCATGTGGAACCCCTGGATCTTGCTGGCGGGGGCCTCGTTGTTCGGGGTGATGTGGCAGCTGTCGCTCAGCCCGGAACTCGTCCTGCCGGGGGTCCTCTCCCGGTACGTGTGGCGGGCCGTGCCCTTTGCCATCACGATCCCGATCCTGGTCATCATCTCCACGTCCTGGTTCCGGACCCGGTGGGGGCTGGCGAAACCCGAGGCGCTGGGCCGGCCCTACGCCAAGGGGTAGCCCCTCCGATAGGACTTCGGCGATCAGCGGGTGCGCCTCTCGCTTCAGCGCGTCGGCAGCCGCGCGCGCCTCGAAGGCCTAGATGCGCCTCGTGGTTTCCTCTTCGACGGCCTGACCTCTTCAAGTGAATCGGGTGAGAGCAGGTGGCACCTACCGCAGGACCGCCAGCGCCAGCTTGATGTACTCCAGCACCACGCTCTCCGTGTCCTGCGCCCGCCGCCACCACTGACCTGGATCGAAGAGGTCCCTCTGGACCGGGTAGATCCGGACCTCCACCGATGAACCGGCGAAGGCTTTGCGGAACAGGTACCGCGTCCGGCGCGTGTGGTAGGACGACGTCACGACGATGGCCCGCCGGATTCCGAGGGCCTCGAGCATAGGACGGAGGTAGCGGGCCTGCTCTGCGGTGCTGGTCGACCGCGACTCGATGCGCAGTGCCCGGGCGGGGATCCCGTGGGCGAGCGCCTGGTGCCTGAGCAGGTCCGCGATGGGGGCACCGGCCCACTGTTCGCCTCCCGACAGCACGACCAGCGGCGCGTATCCGGCCTTGTAGAGGTCGGCGCCCTGGCGCACGCGCTCGTCGCGTCGGCCCCCGGAGAGGACGACGATGGCGTCGGCGCGTTCGAGGGGATCCTCGACGACGAGGAACCGGCCGACGGCGGTCAGCACGGGCCGGTGCAGGCCGAGGGCCACCGCGCCGGAGAGCGCCACCGCCGCCAGCACGATCACCCCCGCAACGGTCAGGAGGAGGCGGAAGCCGCGCCGCATGGGCGACCGGGACCGCGCCACGGTCACTCCAGGTGGGCCGAGAGGTCCACCGGCACCTCTGAGGGGTGGAGCGCGCGGGCGATGCGCAGGTGCGGTTCCTCCTCCAGGCGCACCGTCTGCGGAGGCACGGGCCGCCCCAGGCTGTCGGTGAGGATCTTGACCACGGGACGCTCCGTGTCGCGCTCACCGGGTCGGACGACCACGCCTGCTTCGCCGCCGGCCAGCGCAACTGCCGTGCCCACGGGATAGCGGCCCATGGCGCTGACGAACCCGCGGACCATCAGGGGATCGAAGAGCCGGCCCGCCCCGTCTTCCATGAACTGTATCGCCTCATGGGGCAGCATGGCGCCTCCGTCGGGACGCGTCGAGGACGTCGCGGCGTCGTAGAAGTCTGCCACGGCCACCAGGCGCGTCAGGGGATGCGGGGCCTGTCGCATCACCAGCCGCGGATAGCCGGAGCGGTTGAGGTTGACGTGGTGCTCGAAGGCGACCACCATCGCCAGCCGCGACAGCCCGGGCAGGTTGCGCAACAGGTGCGCCCCGTAGAACGCGTGGCGCCTCACCTGGGCGCGCTCGTCCTGGGAGAGCGGCCCGGACTTTGTCAACACCTCCTGGGGGAGCCGGACCTTCCCGAGGTCGTGCAGCAGGGCGGCCAGGCCCAACGTCACCGTCAGGGGTCTGGGCACCTCCAGGTGCAGGCCCGTCAGCAGCGAGAGGATCGCCACGTTCACCGAATGGTGCGCCGTCTCCTGGTCGTAGTGCTTCAGCGCCGCGATCCCCAGCAGCGCCGCCCGGTTCTCGGTCATGAGGTCGATCAGCGAGGTCACGATCATGGTGGCCTTGCGCAGGTCGAGGGGCAGTTCCCGGGAAGCCTGGTAGTACAGGTCGTCCACGACCCGCAGCCCGGCGCGGTAGACGTCCCGGGCGTCCACCCGGAACTCCACCTGCTCTTCCGGCGACAGCGGCCGGGGGCCGGTCACCACGATGTGACGGACCTCCCGCTGCTCCAGGAGTTTCTGCGGGCCGCCGTGGGCCTTCAGTTCGGGCGGCCGCAGGTTGAGGATCTCGACCAGGTGCCCGACCTCCCACGCCTCGACGCCGGCGTGGAACTCGATGGATCCGACCTCCCGCTCGGCCAGTTCGGAGAGCAGGGTCGCGAGCCGCAGGCTCTCCTCCAGCAGGATGGTCCGGCCCACGTGGAACATGTCCTCGTGGATGAGCACGCGCAACAGCGACCGTCCCGCGCTGAGCTCTGTGATCTCGCGGTGCAGCTCGGCGATGGTCCTGGCCGTGACGGGATGCTCGAATCCGTAGAGGGTGGCCGTGCGCCGGGCCCGGGCCAGGGTGTGGAGGAGCTCGCCCGGGCGTCTGCGCCGGGCACCCCCGAGGACCGCGGCGAGGGCCTCCGCGCCAGGCCCGGGCGCTGCTCCGGGGGCGGCGTGTTCGGTCACGGCCCGGGGTGGGGGCCGCCGGCGGCGTGGCGGCGTTGGGGCTGAGGCGCGCCGCCCTCGATGACGGACGCGGTCGCCGCCGCCAGACGGCGCAGTTCCCGGCCTCGCGTCCCCCACAGGAACCACGAGCGGGCGATCTTCCGGACGACCGGCAGGCTCTGCTTGGCGCCCAGGCGGGCCAGGGCCTCCAGGGCGGCACGCTTCAGCGCGAACTGTCGGTGGAAGGGATCGGGCCGCTCCAGGATCGCCAGGATCCTGGGCATGGCCTGCCACGCCTGCCAGGTATCGAGCGACTCCAGGGCCCGGAGCCGGAGACGCTCGTCGGGATCGTCGAGGAACGCACCGAGGGTGGCCTGGGCCTCCTCGGTCCCGATCGCGGCCAGTGCATCCAGGGTCTCGCGGCGCACGCGATAGTCGGGGTGATCGACCAGCCGACCCAGATAGGGCACGGCGCGCGCAGAACGGAGGCGTCCGAGGATGCTGGCGATGTTGCGGACCAGATACCAGCGCGCGTCGCCGACGAACTGCCCCAGGTCGTCGATGCGGCCCCGGTGGAATTCCACGATCAGGTCGCACAGCATCGCGCGGGCCCCGCCCCGCGACTCGGTGCCGAGGGCCCGGACCATCGGTGCCACCAGGTGATCGGCCAGCGCCGCCAGGATGGCGCGGATCTGCCGCTCGGTAGGGGTGTCGCGGCTGGCCCACAGGGCGGCCAGCAGCTCCTCCACCAGCGGGCCGTCGGCCGTCTTCCTCAGGATGTCGGCGGCGGTCGTGCGCAGGATGCCGGTCTCCGAGGCGGCGATCTCCTTCAATCCCGCCAGCAGGCTGGCCAGCAGGGGATACTCCCGCTGGTCGGCGAGCCAGGTCAGGTGGGCCATCAGGGCGTCGGCGACGTCGGCGATTTCCTTCCGGTGCTTCTCGTCGGCGTCCCGCAAAATGTCCACCAGGGTCGTGGAGACCTCCCGCATGACCGACGGTTCATCCACGTTGGCGGCGAATCCGGGGGCCACGCCCGCCAGGTCGACGCCCGGGGCCGCGCCGTCGAACTCGAACTCCGGGGGCAACGCGGCCGCCCGGCGTGGTGGCTGGAGCTCTGGCCAGACCCTGTCGGTCAGCCAGTTCGGCCCGCGGTCGGGCGGTCGAAGCTTCGCATCCAGCATCGTCAGCACGGCCCGCGCCTTCTGGCTGTCGGCGCACAGGGCCCGCAGGAACATGGTCACCTGCTTCTCGACGTCCTTGCCGCTGACGGACTCGTGGATCACCTGAGCGAGCTGGTCGGCCGAGAGGTGCTGGCCCAGCAGCCGCACCGCCCCGTCGCCGGCGGCGTGCCGGACCAGGGCGCGCATGAGCGCGAGCCGGACCGGCTCGCGCACCATGAGGTGGGCGCCGGCCACATGGGCGTAGAGCCGCGCCTGCTCCTCGAAGGGCTCGTCGAGCATCATGCGGTCCAGGTTGCGCAAGGCCAGGTAGAGGTGTTCGCCCTCGTCGGCGAGAGTGCTGCTGAGGTCGCCGGACATGGACGCGATGCCTTCCAGCAGCGCCTTCGTCTGCTCGGGCCCCGCCCGCAGGATCTCGATGACCCGCTCGCGCTCCTGGGGGGCAGGGCGCCCGCGGCGCAGCATCTCGAGGATGCCGGCCAGGTCCAGGTCGAGGTCTTCCTCCTCATCCTGCGACGCCAACTCCGCAACCTGGATGTTGCCGGCGCCCGCCTGCCGCAGCAGGGTGCGGACCCCACCGGCGGTCTCCAGGCCCCCGCGGTCCATGCTCAGCGCCGAGACAAAGGTGGTCAGCGCCTGATCGCTGACGGCCGGCATGATCTTGAAGTAGGTGATCTTGCGGGTGAACAGGTAGAAGGCCAGGTTCGCCTGAGGGCCGGTCTTGAAGGGCATGCCGTCGACGATGAGGGCGTGCTTGGTGACGCGGACCGCAAACGGTCCGTAGGCATCCCCGTAGGCGCGCAGCGCCGTGATCAGCTTCTCAATGGCCCTGGTGATGACAGGGTGCGGCGGGGGGTAGAGGGCGAACGTCTTGACCGCCACGCCCAGCCCCCGCAGGACCCGCTCGGCAGCCTGCGCCTTCGGCTCCATGGCGCGCTCCGTGGCTCGAAGATGGCCGGCGCCGGGCCCGGCATCGGGTACTCCTACTAGCCCCTATGCCCATTTCCTGCAGCGGCGGGGGAGGCGCAGGGCGCACCCGTCCGGCCCCCACGAACGGCGGCGTCGAAGCGGGTGGGCGCTCCTATGGATCTGGATCCCGGTCGAAGGGTACGTAGTCGAAATCGAGCCCGAAGTGCCGGGGACCCAGCAGGGCCAGGCCAGCAGGCGTATGCCACACCGGATCGAGCGCCCTCATGGCAAAGACCACCACCCGCCGCCCCGGGGTGACGTCCCCGAGGGTCGTCAGGGGCCGGAGCGTGTCGGCGTCCAGGACGGCGATCACGTCCGGGCTGGTGGCGATGACCGACTCATCACGCCAGACGGCATGGTGCTCATTCTTGACCCAGATACGGTAGTCGGCCCCTGCAGAGGCCCCGACGCCGCGGAGCCGGTAGGTGAGTTCGCGGAAGGTGTACGGTTCTGTGTTCCGCCACTCCGTCGCCACCGCCTCGGCTTCGCAGAGAACCCGTCCGCCGGTCAGTTCGATGAGCGGCCGCAGAGGGTCGGGTGAGCCGATGCCCGCCCGCAGCGCCGCACCCGCCCGAATGGCCTGCAACAGGCTGCCGCGGACCAGCGCCGGCCTGGCGTCGCGGACCTGGACGAGGTGACCGGTGGTCCCGATGCCCCGTCCGTACGCCGCGCGGCTCACCATCCGCCCCAGCCGGTCCACCATGGCCGCCCCGACCGCCGACTTGACGATGGTGATGTTGCCCCAGCGGTCAACCATGACCACCGGGGTCGGGGGCCGGCCGAGCAGTTCCATCTTGGAGAGGTTCAACTCCGGAATCGCGCGGCCCACGTAGTCGCCGTCCAGCGTCGGGACGCCGAGTTCGAGACCGGTCACAATCGTCGCCGCCGTGGCCGCGCTGGACAGTTCCATGGACACGAGGGCACCGAGGTTCACCCCGGCGAATGCGGCCAGCTCGCGGGCCGCGGTGACGAGCCGCTCCACGAGCCCATAGCGCTCTTCGACGAGGCCGAATGGGGCCAGCTCCTCCGCCGGCGGCGGCTCATCGGGATCCTTGCCGCCGACGATGATCGCCCAGCACGTCCAGGCGTCGGCTGGCAGTTCATCGGGACTGACCAGGGTGATGGACCGCCCGGCCCGGATCGCCGGTGCGAGCAGCCCCAGACCGGCTTCGACCCGGCCGCCCCCACCGGTGCCGAAGAACGCCAGCCCGGTACAGAGGTCCTCGACGGTGCGAAGATCGTTGATCACCGTGGGCATGTGCGTCTCCCTTCCTCAGTGTGTGTCGAAGACGGCCTGGTACTCGGCGACCTTGAGCCGGATGGCCTCCAGTTCGGCATCGGTGGGCCGATCGGGATCTGCGGGGGGCGGCAGGGCTCCGAATCGGAGCAGACACGCCATCAGGAGGATGCGCGCCTTGGTCGCCGTCAGGTTCCCGCCGCCGATGAACAGCCCGCGGGGTGGCGTGAAGCCCTCGTTGTTCCCCCGCCCCACGCACACCACCGGCATGCCCCTCCGGACCGCCAGGTGCAGGACGCCCTCTCGGGCGTTGGAGCTCAGCAGGCCGTAGGGCGCCAACCCCTCGGCGACGAACCCGGCCAGCGGCGCGGTGCGCAGGTTTCGATCGATTTCGGCGAGGAGTTCTGTCTCACGGGCGGGGTCGCCCTCGTAGTCCTCGTCGAGGAAGCCGACGTCCTTGATCACCGTGACCCGGGGGATGGCGGTTTCCAGGAGGGCTCCGTCGGCGTCCTTGACAGGCACCATGACGGCCTGCGGGGCCGGCATGGTTCCCACGACTCCGGGAACCTGGCGCGGGAGTCGGGCCAGGTTGACCTCGGAGAGATACGTGTGGCGCCTCGCCGGCAGGTATGTCAGCGTCGGTCGGGCCGCGTGCCCCACGCCGCCGATGATCCCGCCGTGGCCGCCGGTGGCCACATAGCCCCCCGGGCGGGCGTCCGCCTTCTGGACATCCCGAGCAGCGAAGATCCGCTGCTCCTGGATGAGCACCACGCCGGCCCGGTTCCTGCCGGCTTCGTCTGCCCAGATCCTCGAGACGATGTACTCGACCGAGTCCACGATGTTCCTGTCTCCGTCGTTGCCGAGCTGGCCGTGCGTGCGCTGGGCTGCGCACCCGGCGAGGGGCACCGTGATGTCCAAAAGCAGATTGAACCAGTACACCATCTCCTCAATGCGCGGGCTGCCCTGGGTCCAGATGGCGCCCAGGTATCGGCCGGTAGCGAGGACCTGCTGCACGGTGTTGGTCACCCGAGCCAGCGAGCGCCGCGGAGGGGAGGCGCCGAAGTGGTACGGACGATAGGGAAAGAAGTCACGTCCCAGCCGTTCGGGAGGAATGTCGCCCTCGCCCACGTCGGTCCGGAAGGCGGCAGGCAGGCCCTTTGTATATCCTGCGGGAGGCAGGACCCGGAAGAAGTCCACCTCGACCCGCGACGAAAGCAGGTTGCCCAACCCCTTCTCGCCGATCCCGAGCCGGTCGATCTCCTCAAAGGTCCGGGACCCGTCGGGATAGTAGGGCTGGCGGGCTAGGTGTGGAGGAGCGCCCGGGTAGGCGCACTCTTCCTCCCACGGCCTGCCGTCGGCCTGGCGGGCCATGTAGGGCAGAGGGTAGAGGCCGTCCTCAGGCCGTAAGACGACTTCATAGACGGGAACGTCCTCCGGGCTCTGGCGCTCCCGGTGGAAGCCCCCCTGGCGGTCGAGGTACCCGTCGGGAGGGGCGTACAACTCTGCGGCATCCCGCTCCAGGGGGTGGGCGCTGAACTGCTCGACGTAGACCGTCACCGGAGCGGCGAGCCGCTGGGGGCGCAGCACGTCGAAGCGCGGCCGGGAGCCGTCCGGATTCGTCAGCAGGGGCAGTCCGTACTTCTCGCGAGCTTTGTTGCTGGTGACCAGAGGCGGGCTGTTCTGAATGGTGGCGTTGGGTCCTGAGAAGTGCGCGATCCGCGGTTTGCCGGTCATACCGTCACCCTTCCTCCGGTCTCG
>JAVKHQ010000025.1:0-39567 GCA_031459875.1 Candidatus Fervidifonticultor sextus
CATTTCACCGCTACACCGGGAATTCCATCACCCTCTACCGCCCTCAAGCCCGCCAGTATCCCGCGGCGTTCTCCGGTTGGGCCGGAGGATTTCACACGAGACTTAGCGGACCGCCTGCACGCGCTTTACGCCCAGTAATTCCGGACAACGCTCGCCCCCTACGTCTTACCGCGGCTGCTGGCACGTAGTTAGCCGGGGCTTCCTCTGGAGGTACCGTCACCTTGCGGCTTCGTCCCTCCTGACAGGGGTTTACAACCCGAAGGCCTTCGTCCCCCACGCGGTGTCGCTGGGTCAGGCTTGCGCCCATTGCCCAAGATTCCCAACTGCTGCCTCCCGTAGGAGTCTGGGCCGTGTCTCAGTCCCAGTGTGGCTGATCGTCCTCTCAGACCAGCTACCCGTCATCGCCTTGGTAGGCCGTTACCCCACCAACTAGCTGATAGGCCGCGGGCCCATCCTAAAGCGATCTTGCGATCTTTCCTCCCCAGAGGATGCCCCCCGGGGAGGATATCGGGTATTAGCCCCGGTTTCCCGAGGTTGTCCCCGTCTTCAGGGCAGGTTACCCACGTGTTACTCACCCGTTCGCCGGTAGAGTTGAAACGCCCAGTTGGCTAGGCGCCAACCCTCCCTCGACTTGCATGTTTGAGGCACACCGCCAGCGTTCGTCCTGAGCCAGGATCAAACTCTCCGTTGAATCCTCGAACTCAAAGGATTCGGCAGACCTTGCGTGCGGCTCCTTGCCACTATGCGGTTGTCAAGGTGCGGGGCGAGATGCGATTGTCTCGCAGAGCATTTTCTCTTATAGCAATCGCCCCTGCGGCTGTCAAGGCCCACTGCGACCGGGACAGCACGCCCCGGCACTTGTATTATACCACGGGCCGGCCTCTGCAAGCCTGACGAGGTGGTCAGACCAGGGGGCTGCGACGCCGTGGCGGAATAGTCCCGCCATGCAAAGTCTTTTGCTCGCCGCCGTGGTGGCGGCCGCGGGCTGGCGGTGGCGGTGGTTGACGGCCGACGGCGCCCTCGCCGCGGCTCTGGCGGGCGCGGCCGTCCTCGAATTCGGCGGTGTGCGCTGGGCGGCGGCGCTGGTGGTGTTCTTTGCGTCGGGAAGCCTGCTCACACTGGCAGGACGGGCACGCAAGACGCAGCCCGAGCACCGCGGTCGCGGCCGGACGGCCGCTCAGGTGCTGGGGACTGGAGGGGTCGCGGCCCTGGTCAGCGTGCTCTGGGGGACCGTGACGTGGGATGCCCTGCGGCCGCTGTTGCCCCCGGCGTTCTTCGGCGCCCTGGCGGCGGCCGCCGCGGACACGTGGGCGACGGAACTCGGGCTGCTCAGCCCGACGCCACCTCGTCTGCTCACGAGCGGACGCCCCGTCCCCCCGGGGACTTCCGGCGGCGTGACGCTGCCGGGCACGGCTGCGGGCGCAGCCGCGTCGGCGCTGATGGCCGCGGTCGGCGTGTGGGCAACCGGTGGGGGGTGGAGGCTGTTCTGGTTCATCTGCGCGGCGGGGGTGGCGGCCATGTTCATCGACAGCCTCCTCGGCGCAACGGTGCAGGCAGTTTTCCGGCGGGACGGAATACTGACCGAGGAACCCGGCCCGGACACCGTGCGGATCCGCGGGGTGGGCTGGATCACCAACTCCGTGGTCAACCTCTTCGCGACGGCAGCCGGGGCGCTGGCCACCGCAGCGCTGGCATTGCTGTGGTCGTAGGCTCGGTCGGCCCCGGGCGCATCGGGCCGCCTAGGGACTGATCCGGATGTTCGGGGCCGTCTCGGGCCCCAGGACGACATCTGGCGGCAGCAGGCCGTTCGCGTCCAGCACAAACGCCAGGATGTCCCAGTAGTCCTCGGCCTTCAGACTCCCGGGCGCGTCAAAGGGCATGTTGGCGCTGACAAAGTCAAAGAGGGTCTGCGCCGTGCGGTAGCTCCGGACCACGCTGGCGGGGCCGATCAGGGTCGGGCCCTCGCCCCCCTGGCCCTCAGGACCGTGGCACTTGGCGCAGCTGGACCGGAAGACCGTCCGGCCGCGGTCCACCTGTTCGGTGGCGGCCACCTGCGGCGGTAGCGCAGGGCTGGCGCGCGCCAGCACGCCCGACGACGCGGCCAGGAGGCAGAACACCACCGGCAGGGAGACGGCAGGTCGGTTCACAGGATCCCCCGTCAGTGCCGGAAGTGGCGCTCGCCGGTGAAGACCATGGCCAGGCCCAGGCGGTTGGCCGATGCGATCACCTCGGCGTCGCGCACCGAGCCGCCGGGCTGGATGATGGCGGTCACGCCGGCGGCGGATGCGGCTTCGATGCCGTCGGGAAACGGGAAGAAGGCGTCGGACGCCGCGACCGCGCCGCGGGCGCGGTCGCCAGCCTTGGCCGCCGCCAGCCGGACGCTGTCCACCCGACTCATCTGGCCGGCGCCCACGCCGACGACCTGACGGTCCCTGGCCAGCACGATGGCGTTGGACTTGACGTGCGCGCAGACCGCCCAGGCGAACCGCAGGTCCTCCCACTCCGCCGCATCGGGGGCGCGGTCTGTAGCCACCACCCACCGGGACTCGTCCCGGCCGAGGACGTCGGCCTCCTGCGCCAGCAGGCCCCCGCGCAGGCTCCGCACCTCCAGGCCCCAGGGCCACGCGGCGACCGGACCGGCTCCTGCGTGTCCGGCCGCCAGGAGCCGGAGGGACTTCTTCGCCCGCAGCACCGCCAGCGCGTCCGGCTCGAACGACGGCGCGACGATCGCCTCGAGGAACAGATCGGCCATCTCCTGGGCCGCCGCCCGATCAACCGGCGCGTTGACGGCGGCGATCCCCCCGAAGGCTGAGACCGGGTCGCCCTCCCGGGCGCGCACGAACGCGTCCCGCACCGTCCCGGCCGTGGCGGCACCGCAGGGGTTGGCGTGCTTGATGATGGCTGCGGAGGGCGGCGGCAGGTCTCGGACCAGGGCCCACGCCGCCTCCAGGTCGGCGATGTTGTTGTATGAAAGCGCCCGGCCGCCCTGGACCTGCGCCGAGATCACCTCGCCGCAGACCGGGACCGTAGCCGCGTACAGGGCCGCACGCTGGTGGGGGTTCTCCCCGTAGCGCAACTCGGCCTGCCGGCGAAACGTCAGCGTCAGGCGCTCGGGGAACGGGTCCTGGCCGGCGGCCCGCTGGAAGTACGCCGCGATCGCGGCGTCGTAGGCGGCGACCCGCGCGAACGCCTCGGCAGCCAGCCGCAGGCGCGTTACCTCTGAAACGCCCCTGCCGGCCCGGATCGTTTCGATGACCTCGCCGTACTGCCGGGGATCGCTGAGCACGACCACCCGCGACCAGTTCTTGGCCCCGGCGCGCAGCAGCGTGACCCCTCCGATGTCGATCTCCTCGACGGCCCGGCCCATCTCAAGGCCGTGCGCGGCGGCCTCCTCAAACGGGTAGAGGGTCACGGCCACGAGACCGATCAGGCCGATGGCGTGGCGCGCCACCTCGGCGAGATCGCCTGGGTCGTCGCGGGCCAGCAGCCCGGCGGCCACCGCCGGGTGGAGCGTCTTCACCCGGCCGCCCAGCAGTTCGGGGAAGCCCGTGATCCGCTCGAGGGGCTGCACCCGCACGCCAGCGGCCCGCAGGTGGGCGGCGGTGCCGCCCGTCGAGACCACCTCGATGCCGGCCTCCTGCAGGGCCTGGGCCAGCGCGACGATCCCGGTCTTGTCGCTGGCGCTGAGCAGCGCCCGTCCGATCTGCGTCACACGCCTCCTCCTGGCGGCCTCCACCGGACCTGCCCGCCGTCCAGTGCCAGGCGGCCGGCCGCCCACCATCGGATGGCGTCGACGTAGAGGCGGCGCTCCTCGGCCTGCAGCCGCGCGGCCAGCGTGTCGGGAGTGTCGCCCGACAGGACCGGCACGGCCATCTGGGCGACGATCGGGCCTCCGTCCGGCGTCTCGTCCACTATGTGTATCGTACACCCGGTGAGGGCGGTCCCGGATGCCAGGACGGCGCGGTGGACCCGCTCGCCGTACATCCCCCTGCCCCCAAACGCGGGTAGCAGGGCCGGATGGGTATTGAGGATCCGGCCCCGGTAACGGTGGACGAAGGCCGGCGACAGGATCCGCAGGAATCCCGCCAGGCAGACCAGATCGGGCCGCTGCGCGTCGATCGCCGCAGCCAGGTCCGCTTCAAACGCCTCGACGCTCCGCCGCCGATGGTCCACCAGCAGGGAGGGAATGCCGGCGCGACGGCCCCGCTCCAGCGCCGCGGCCCCGGGGGTGTTGGAGATCACCGCGACGACGGCGATCCCCTCCGGAGAGCCTTTCGGCGGGAAGGCCTCCAGCAGGGCCTGCAGCGTGCTGCCCCGGCCCGAGGCCAGGACCACCAGGCGGGTCATGCCAACTCGACGCCCCGCGGCCCTTCCCCGACGGCGCCGATCTCGAACGCCGGGATGTCCTGGCGCTGGAAGTGGCGGATCACGGGCTGCGCTGCATGGGGCGAGACGATTACCACCATGCCGATCCCCAGGTTGAACGTCCTGACCATCTCCTCGTCGGGGATGCCGCCGACCCGCTGCAGCCATCTGAAGACCGCCGGCTGCGGCCATCCCGGCACCAGTCGCACGCGGCACCGCGCGGGCAGGATGCGGCTCAGGTTGTCCGGGAGCCCGCCGCCGGTAATGTGGGCGATGCCGTGGACGACGCCCTGTGAGAGCAGCGGGAGCACCGCGGGCACGTAGCACCGGTGGGGCGCCAGCAGCGCGTCGCCGACCGTGGCCCCCAGGTCCTGAACGGAGTCGTCCGGCGAGAGGCCGGCCTGTTCGAGGACCCGGCGGGCCAGCGAGTAGCCGTTGGTGTGCAGGCCCGTGGATGCCAGGCCCACCAGCCGGTCGCCGGGACGGATCGCCGATCCGGTGACCAGCCCGTCGGCGGGCGCGAGCCCGATCATCGTGCCGACGACGTCGCAGGCGTCATCCCGGTAGACCCCCGGCATCTCGGCGGTCTCACCCCCCAGCAGGACCACCCCCAGCGCGCGACAGGCACCGGCCATGGCGTCCAGGAGCGCCCGGACGACCGCCGGGTCGAGCCGGGCCATGGCGATGTAGTCGAGGAACGCCACCGGGCGGGCCCCCACCGCGACCAGGTCGTTGGCGCAGTGCGCCACGATGTCCGCGCCGACCACGCGGTCCCGACGCATCCGGCGGGCCAGGAGCGCCTTGGTGCCGACGCCGTCGGTCGTAGCCACCAGGTAGCCGGCATCGGTAGGGGACACCCGCAGCGCCCCGGCAAACGCGCCGAGGCCGGCGACGACCGCGTCAGTCTGTGTGGCCGCGATCACCGGGGCGAGATCGGCCAGCAACCGGGCCTTGGCCTCGATGTCCACGCCGGCCTCCCGGTAGGTGAGCCCGGGAGCCGGGCGGTCTGCGGCGTCGCGGGTCACGGCCGGACGCTCCCCACGGACGCCGGGACGAAGGCCTCGAGGGCCGCGCGGCCGGCCTCCTGCTCGGTCGGCACCCTCGTCGGATAGCGGCCGTCCAGGCAGGCCATGCAGAGCATTTCGCCCGGCAGGCCCACGGCCTCCACGAGCCCCTCCTGGCTCAGATAGCCCAGCGAATCGGCGTCGATCATCCGCCGGATCGCCTCCACGTCGATGCGAGCAGCGATGAGTTCGCCCCGGGTACTGGTGTCGATGCCGTAGTAGCACGCGTGCCTGATGGGCGGCGAGGAGATCCGCACGTGGACCTCGCGGGCACCGGCCGCCCGCAGCAGCCTGACGATCCGGCCGGAGGTGGTGCCCCGCACGATGGAGTCGTCCACCAGGACCACCCGCCGGCCGACGACGACCTCCACGTTGGGGTTGAGTTTCAGTCGCACGCCGAAGTCGCGGGTGGCCTGGTCCGGTTGAATGAAGGTGCGGCCGATGTACCGGTTCTTGATGAGGCCGACCTCGAACGGCAGTCGGGCGACCTCGGCGAAGCCCATGGCCGCCGAGGTCCCGGAGTCGGGCACCGCGATCACGACGTCGGCGTCGGCCGGATGCTCGCGGGCCAAGATGCGGCCCATGCGGCGCCGGACCTGGTGCACGTTCCGCCCGCGCAGCACGGTGTCCGGACGGGCGAAGTAGATGTACTCGAAGACGCAGTGCGCCGGATGCGTCACTGGGAGCACCTGCCGCGTGCGCAGGCCCGCACCGTCCAGGATCACGAGTTGCCCGGGAGCCACCTCACAGACCGGCGCGGCGCCCAGGTGGTCGAGCGCGCAGGACTCCGACGCCAGGGTCCAGAACCCGGGCCCCCGTCCCACCACCAGGGGGCGGATCGCGCGGTCGTCGGAAAAGCCGTAGAGGCGACCCTCGACGATCGCGGCCACGGTATAGGCCCCCTCGATGCGGGTCATGCAGTAGGCGACGGCGTCCTCGGCGCTCTTTGCCGGCGCGCGGGCGATCAGGTGCGCGATCATCTCGCTGTCGGTGGTCGACTGGAAGCAGACGCCTCCGGCTTCGAGTTCGCGGCGCAGGGCCGGCGCGTTAATGAGGTTGCCGTTGTGGGAGGTGGCCACCGGGCCCCACGGGGATGCGACGACGAAGGGCTGGGCGTTCTCGATCCGCGCGGAGCCCATGGTGGCATAGCGCACATGGCCGATGGCCACCTCACCGGGCAGCGCGGCGATCCGGTCGTGGTCGAACACGGTGGCGACGAGCCCCATCCCGCGGTGGTGGCGCAGGACCTCGCCGTCCCAGGCGGCGATGCCGGCCGACTCCTGGCCCCGGTGCTGGAGCGCATAGAGCGCCACGTGGACCAGGGCCGCGGCAGACTGGCCGTCGGTGCAGCACACCCCGCTGACGCCGCATTCTTCTTTCCAGATGCCTGCAGGCGCAGTCATCCGCTAGACCTCCAGGCTCGTCCAGGCCGCGGCCAGGGTCTCGACCGCGATCTCAACAGACGTCCCCGCATCCCCGCTCGGGCTGACGCGCAGGACCTCCCCACCGACCCGGCCGATGACGGCGCACGGGACGCCGTGCCGGCGGGCCAGCGTCTCCAGCGCCTTCAGCCGGTCCGGGCTCACCGAGGCGACGAACCGCGCGGGCCCCTCGCCGAACCAGTCGTCAGGATCTGTCGGGAGCGCGACCGAGGCGCCACGGCCGCCGAGCACGCAGGCCTCGGCGAGCGCGACCAGCAGGCCGCCGTCGCTGCAGTCGTGCATCGAGGCGACCAGGCCCGCGCGGACCGCGTCGGCCGCGCACCGAATCGCCGCCACCGACTCCCGGAACGCGGGGTCGGCGGGTCGGCCCTGGGAGCGGCCGCCAAAGTGGCGCACGTACAGACTGGCTCCCAGACCCGCCCGGCTGCCTCCCAGCAGCACGACGAGATCGCCGTCACCCCGAAACCCCGGAGGGGGGAGGCGACCCACATCGTCCACCAGTCCCACCATCCCGATCACGGGCGTGGGGGGAAGCCCCTCGCCGGCGTCCGGGCCTTCGGCCTCGTTGTAGAACGACACGTTGCCGCCGATGACCGGAACGTCCAGAGCCCGGCACGCCTCGGCGATCCCGTCGATCGCTTCGCAGAACGCCCAGAAGACCTGCGGGCGCTGTGGGTTGCCGAAGTTCAGGCAGTCGGTGACCGCCAGCGGCTGTGCCCCCACGCAGGCCAGGTTGCTGGCGGCCTCCAGCACCGACAGCGCCGCGCCGCGTCGGGGATCGGCGGCACACCAGCGCCCGTTCCCGTCCGCCGTCAGCGCCAGCCCCAGGGGCGGCGCCTCCAGGAGGCGCAGCACCGCCGCATCCGCGCCGGGCGGCGTCACCGTGCGGATGCCGACCATGTGGTCGTACTGTTCGAAGACCGCGCGCTTGGAGGCGACATCGGGATGGCCGAGGAGGGCCAGCAGGGCCCCGGCCGGATCGGTCGCGGGCACCGACGCCGCCTGCAGGCGCCAGCGCGCTTCAAGATCGTGTGGGGCCTGCGCCGCGGGATCGTAGGCGGGTGCGTCGGCCAGGACCTCGGGCGGGAGATCTGCCACGGTCCTCCCGCCGGCGCGCACGTGCAGCCGCGATGAGGCCGTCACGGTGCCGATCACCTCGGCGGCCAGGCCCCACTTGCGGTAGATCGCGGTCACGCGGTCCACGGCAGCCTGCGGGACGACCAGCAGCATCCGTTCCTGGGACTCGGACAGCAGGATCTCCTCGGGCCGCATGCAGGCTTCGCGCAGCGGCACCCGGTCCAGGTCGATGGTCATGCCCACGCCGCCGCGCGCGGCCATCTCGCTGGCCGCGCAGGTCAGGCCGGCCGCGCCCATGTCCTGCACGGCGACGACCGTCCCCTCGGCCAGCGCCTCCAGCGTGGCTTCGATGAGCAGCTTGCCGGTGAAGGGATCGCCCATCTGCACGGAGGCGCGGTCTTCCGCCTCCCGGCCCCCGTCCAGATCCGCCGACGCGAAGGATGCGCCGCCGATCCCGTCGCGGCCGGTGCGCGCGCCGACGTAGAGGACCGCGTTGCCGGGCCCAGACGCCCTGGCATGGGCCACGGCGCCGACGCGGACCAGGCCCAGGCACGCCACGTTGACCAGGGGGGTGTCCCGGTACCAGGGATCGGTCAGCAGTTCTCCGCCGACTGTCGGCACGCCGATCGCATTGCCGTAGCCGGCGATGCCGGCGATCACCCCGCCGCAGAGGCGGCGCGTACGGGCCTCTGCCAGCGGGCCGAACCGCAGCGAGTCCAGCAGGGCGATGGGGCGCGCGCCCATGGCCAGCACGTCGCGGACGATCCCCCCCACGCCGGTGGCGGCTCCGTTGTGTGGGTCGACGGCGCTGGGGTGGTTGTGGCTCTCCATCTTGAACGCGATCGCCCAGTCGGCCGTGATGGCGACGACCCCGGCGTGCTCACCGGGCCCGCCCAGGACCCGCGGCGAGGACGCCGGGAGCCGGCGCAGCGCCTTCTTGGAGTGCCTGTAGCCGCAGTGCTCCGACCACATCACGCCGACCATGCGGGCCTCGATGGGATTGGGCTCGCGGCCCAGGCGGCGGCAGAGCTCCCGGTAGTCCGGCTCGGACAGTCCCGAGCCTGCGGTCGGATCGGCTGTGCCCAGCTGGGTCACCGCATGCCCCCCGCCGCCGGCTGGCAGCGCCCCAGCAGCCAGGTCACGGCCGACTCGAAGAGCGCCCGGCCGTCGGTGGAGCCCAGCAGGAGTTCGCTGGCCCGCTCGGGATGGGGCATGAGGCCCACCACGTTGCCGGCCGGGCTGGCGATCCCGGCAATGTGGGCGAGAGAGCCGTTGGGATTCGCTGCCGGGGCGTCCCGGCCGCTCCGATCGCAGTAGCGGAACACGACGCGGCGCTGGGCGTCCAGGGCCGCAATCGCTTCCGGGGCGGCCAGGTACGCTCCGTCGCCGTGGGCGATCGGCATCTGCAGGATCTGTCCCACGCGGAGGCCGGCGGTGAACGGCGTCTCGGTGGACTCGACGCGCACCCAGGCCGCAGCGCACCGGAAGCGCCCACCGAGGTTGCGCACCAGCGTCCCTGGCAGCAGCCCCGCCTCGGTCAGGACCTGGAAGCCGTTGCAGATTCCCAGCACCGGCCGGCCGGAGGCGGCGAAGGCCCGCACGGCTCCCATGACCGGCGCGGTGGCCGCCACCGCGCCGCTGCGCAGGTAGTCGCCGTAGGAAAACCCACCGGGCAGGACCAGGGCGTCGATGCCGTCCAGCGACCGGTCCTGGTGCCAGACCTCCACCACGGTCTGCCCGAGGATTTCGCGCAGGACGTACTGGCAGTCCCGGTCACAGTTCGATCCCGGGAAGGTCACCACCCCCCACGTCGTCTTGCCGCTCACCGCACGGCCTCCAGGTCCTCGATCTGCCAGGTCTCGATCAGGGGGTTGGCCAGAAAGCGGCGGCACATCTCGTCGAGCCTTCCCTGCATCGGGTCGGGCACGGTGAGCTCCACCACCTTGCCCATGCGGACGCCTTCGACCTCGTAGCCCAACGCCCGCAGTCCCTGCTGGACGGCCTGCCCCGGCGCGTCCAGCACCCCCGGCTTGAGCATGATCGTGATGCGGACGGTCGGCATCAGGCGAGCTCCCCTCCGGTCAGGCGCCGGTAGGTCTCCAGGTAGCGCTCGCGTGTGGCGGCGACGACGCCGGGCGGCAGGGGCGGCGCCGGCGGCTCCCGGTCCCACCCGATTTCCAGCAGGTAGTTGCGCACGAACTGCTTGTCGAACGAAACCAGCGTGCCTTCGGCATACGCCCGGGCGTCCCAGTAGCGGGAGGAGTCGGGCGTCAGGGCCTCATCGATGAGGATCACTTCGTGGCCGTCGGGTCCATCGATCAACCCGAACTCGAACTTGGTATCCGCCAGGATCAGGCCGCGGGCGGCCGCATGCCGGCTGGCGTGCCGGTACAGCGCCAGGCTGACGCTGCGGAGCCGGTCGGCCAGGACTCCGCCGACGAGACGCACGACGTCGTCGAACCCGATGTTCTGGTCGTGGCCCGAGGCCGCCTTGGTCGCCGGCGTGAAGACCGGGTGGGGCAGCACTGACCCTTCGGTCAGCCCCGGCGGCAGGCGCACCCCGCAGATGGCGCCGTCGCGCCGGTAGTCCTTCCATCCCGATCCCGCCAGGTACCCCCGCACGACGCACTCGACGTCGATCCGCCGCGCGCGCCGCACCAGCATCGCCCGGCCGTCGAGCACCGCGGCGTGGGCCCGCACGGCATCGGGCATGCGGGCCACGTCCGCTTCGATCACGTGGTTTCCCACGATGCCCCGCGTCTGGTCGAACCAGAACGCCGAGAGCTGCGAGAGGATCCGGCCCTTGTCCGGCACCGGCGTCGGCAGGACGTGGTCGAAGGCCGAGATGCGGTCTGTCGCCACGATCAGCAGGGCACCGGCGACCTCGTAGACGTCGCGGACCTTGCCGCGGGCGAACGACGGGAATGGCAGGTCGGTCGTCGCGACCGCGGCGGCGACCGGCCGGCTCACCGGCCTGTCCCCCGACCGCCCAGGGCCGCTGGCGGAGATGCCGAGGGCACCCCGCGCGGGATCCCGGCGCGCTCCAGGATCGCGTCCACGTGCTCGAGGTAAGGGGTCAGGTCGAAGCAGGCGTCGAGTTCGGCGGGCGACAGCAGGCCGGAGGCGCCGATGAGGTCCCTAAAGCGCCCCCGGCCCTCCTGCGCCGCCGCGGCCGCCTCCTGGACGAGACGGTAGGCCTCCTCGCGGGGCCGGCCCTTTTCGATCAGGGCCAGCAGCACCCGGTGGCTGAAGACGAGGCCGCCTCCCGCGTCCAGGTTGCGCCGCATCGCCTCGGGGTAGACGCGGAGCCCGGTCAGGACGCGGTGCAGGGTCTTCAGCATGTAGTGGACCAGCCCGGTCGCCTGGGGGAAGATCACGCGCTCGGCGGACGAGTGGCTGATGTCCCGCTCGCCCCACAGGGCCTGGTTCTCCATCGCCGCCAGGGCCGCGCCCCGCACGAGGCGCGCTAAGCCCGCCAGCCGCTCGCAGAGAATGGGGTTGCGCTTGTGCGGCATCGCGGACGAGCCGGTCTGGCCCGCCGCGAAGGGCTCCTCCACCTCGCGGATCTCCGACCGCTGCAGGGCGCGGATCTCGGTGGCGATCTTCTCGATGGTCCCGGCCAGGATGGCCAGCGCGGCCACGTACTCGGCGTGGCGGTCGCGCTGGAGGATCTGCGTGCTGGCCGGCGCCGGGGTGAGCCCGAGCCGCGCGCACACCGCGGCCTCGACCTCGGGCGGGTTGTGGGCGAACGTCCCCACCTCGCCCGACAGTTTTCCGACCCGCACGGCCTCCCGCGCTGCCCGCACCCGCGCCTCGGCGCGGCCCAGTTCCGCGTGCCAGACGGCCACCTTCACGCCGAAGGTGATGGGCTCGGCCTGGATGCCGTGGGTGCGGCCGGCCATCACCGTGTACCGGTGCCGGTCGGCGAGTTCGGCGGTGGCGCGGCGGACCCCGTCCAGGGCTTCGAGGATCAGGTCGGCGGCGCGCACCAGGAGGACCGACTGCGCGGTGTCCACCACATCCGAGGAGCCCAATCCCCGGTGCAGGTACGACGCGTCGGGGCCGGTCAGCTCCGCCACCGAGCGCAGGAACGCCACCACCTCGTGCTGGGTCTGGGTCCGCTCGATCTCGTCGATGCGCTCGGGCGTCCCACAGCGCGCCTGCCGCCTGAGGCGCTCGGCGACCTGGCGGGGCACCATCCCCCGCTCTGCCTGGGCCTCCACGGTGAGGAGTTCGATCTCGAGCCACAGCGCGAACCTCGCCTCGGGGGCCCACAGGGCGCGCATCTCGGGCGTGGCATAGCGGTCGATCACCGCCGGACCTCCGAGCCGGCCGGGTGAGCGATGCGCAGCAGGTCCTCCCGGCCGCGGCCCAGCCCGACCATCGTCACCGGCACCCCGCAGAACGCGGCCAGGCGGTCGAGGAACCGCCGGGCCGCCGCCGGCAGCTCGTCCACGTGCTCCACGCGTTCCGGCAGCCGCCAGCCCGGCAGGGTCTCGTAGACCGGCTCGACCTCGAAGAGCACCGGGGTGTCCGGCATCGCCTCGAGCAGGGCACCGCGGTGGCGGTAGGCCGTGCAGATCTTCACGTGATCCATGCCGTCCAGCACGTCGAGTTTCATCACGGCCAGTTCGGTGAACCCGGCCACCTCGGCGGCAAACCGGGCGGCCACGGCGTCGAACCATCCGCAGCGCCGCGGCCGGCCCGTGGTCGTGCCGAACTCGCCGCCGACCTCGCGGATGCGTCGGGCGGTCTCGTCGTGGAGTTCGGTGGGCATGGGGCCCGAGCCCACCGCCGTCGTGTAGGCCTTCACGACCCCGACCACGCGGGTGATTCGACCGGCCGGAATGCCGGCGCCCGCGGCCGCGCCCCCGGGCAGGCAGGTGGACGACGTCACGTACGGGTAGACACCCCAGTCCAGGTCGCGCATCACGCCCAGGTGCCCTTCCAGGAGGATCCGCTGGTCGGCGCGCAGCGCCTTCTGCACCACGAGGTGGCTATCCACGATCCGAGGCCCCAGGACCTCGCGCCACCGCCGGCACTGCTCCAGGACCGCATCGGGGTCGATCGGTCCGGCGCCGCCGGCCTCGGCCAGCATGCGGTTGGTGCGGGCCACCTGATGGCGCACCTGCGCGGCCAGGACCTCGGGGTGCAGCAGATCCCCCACGCGGACGCCGACGCGGCCGACCTTATCGGCGTAGGCCGGCCAGATTCCCTGCTTCGTGGTCCCGTGTCGTCCGGCTCCCCGCAGTTCTTCCTCGTGGATGTCGAGGGCGATGTGGTGGGAAAAGACCAGATGCGCCCGGCTGGAGACCACCACGTTGTGCGTGGAGATGCCCTGGCTCTCCAGTGCCGCCAGTTCCTCGATCAGGACATCCGGGTTCACGACGACCCCCGGGCCGATCAGGCAGGTCACCGCAGGGTGCAGGACCCCGCACGGGACCAAGTGGAGGCGGAAGATCCCCCGCGCATCCACAACAGTGTGGCCGGCATTCGACCCGCCGTTGTAGCGGATCACGAGATCGGCCTCGCCCGCCAGGGCATCCACCACCTTGCCCTTGCCCTCGTCCCCCCAATGTCCTCCCACGACCGCAGTGACCGGCATCGCCTACGCCCTCCCGGCGACCGGTGCGGCCAGCAGCCTGGCGCCGATGTCACGGCGGTACTGCATGCCGGCAAAGGCCACGGACGCCACCGCGCGATAGGCGCGCTCCCGGGCCGCCCGCGGCGTGGCGTCGCATCCGACGACGGTCACCACGCGGCCGCCGGCGGTGACCACCCGGCCGTCGCGCTCTGCGGTCCCGCTGTGGAAGACCAGCGCTTCTCTTGCGGCGGCCTCAAGGCCCTCCACCATGACACCAACCTCCGGGGCGCCCGGATACCCCCGGGCCGCCAGCACGACCCCCACGGCCGCCCCTTCGGGGGTCGCGAGATCGTGTGGGCCCAGCCGCCCGGCGTGCAGCGCATCGACGGCATCGGGCAGGCCGATCCGAAGCAGCGGGAGGATCACCTGCGCTTCGGGGTCGCCGAGCCGGCAGTTGAACTCCAGCACCTTCGGACCGTCCCGTGTGAGCATCAGGCCCGCAAAGAGCACACCGCGGTAGGGATGCCCTTCCGCGCACATCGCGCGGGCCACCGGCTCGATGATCTCGCGCAGGATCCGCCTGCGGAGCGCCTCGGAGAGGGGGTAGGGTGCGGCGGCCCCCATGCCGCCGGTGTTGGGGCCGCAGTCGCCGTCGCCGAGGCGTTTGTGGTCCTGGGCCGCGGGCAGCAGGGCCGCAGCCTCGCCGTCCACCAGGGCGAAGACGCTGACCTCGTCGCCCTCCAGGCGCTCCTCGATCACGATGCGCCGACCGGCCTGGCCGAAGGCGCCGGCGAGCATCGCCCGGGCTGCAGCACGCGCCTGATCCGGCTCATCGCAGACCACGACGCCCTTGCCGGCGGCCAGGCCGTCGGCCTTGACGACCAGCGGACCGGGAGCCTGCTCGATGTAGGCCAGCGCCGCGCCCGCCCCGTCGAAGACGCCGTAGCGCGCCGTGGGGATCCCGTGCCGCTCCATGAGGGCTTTGGCAAACGCCTTGCTGCCCTCCAGCGCGGCGGCGGCGGCGCCTGGCCCCAGCACGGGCAGGCCGCGCGCCTTGAAGAGGTCGGCCAGTCCCGCCACCAGGGGGGCTTCAGGGCCGACGATCGTCAGGTCGGCTGCCAGCGCAGCGGCGGCATCCGCCAGCGCCGTCAGGTCGTGCGGGGGAATTGGAAGACATGTGGCGCCCCGGGCAATCCCGGGGTTGCCCGGAGCGCAGTACAGACGGGCATGCGGGTAGCACCTGCGGAGGTGCCAGGCCAGGGCGTGTTCCCTGCCACCGCCTCCTACGACGAACAAAGTGTGGTAATATGCCATATATTGTTCGTAATAATCGCTAAAATAGAGGCGAAACCGCCCCTTTGCAGCGACTACAGTAGCACAGATACCGGACATTAGCAAGTCCGGCAGGAAGCGAAGCGGAGGGAAGCCTACGAGGTCCCGGAAGCCGGGCGGGCGGTGAATCGGAATTCCAGGCGCGCTTCATTCTCGGCCCGGAGGATCCCCAGGATGGAGGGCGGGTCGAAGCCGAAGTCGGTCATCCTGATGGTGGTGGTGGCGGTTCCGGTCAGCGTCTCACCGTCGAGTTTGAGCGTCACGGCGAAGGTGGTCGGACGGGTCACGTCGCGGACCTTGAGGTTGCCCACGACCTGCAGGGAGAGTTCACGGCCGTCCTGATAGGTCTCCGGTAGACCCTGAATCGAGGTCGGCGTGAACTCGGCGAGGGGGAATCGGGCGGACTCCAGCCAGCGCGTCCGGATCGCGTTGTCCCGGCGGGCGCTGTCGGACCGGAACTGGCTGATGTCCACGGTGATGACCCCGATCCGGCTGTTCGCCGGACGCGCCCGGTCGACCAGAATCTCGCCGCGGACCGCGCTGGTGACCCCGACCGCGATGTTCAACCGGTTCCCCTCGTTGAGGAAGACCTCCGCCACCCGGTAGGTGACGCTGGACTCGGCCGGCACGATGACGAAGCGCAGCAGTGCGGCAGGGGTGGGAGCGGCTCCCCTGACCGGGGACCCCGCCGTGGTCCCGACCAGCGCGATGGCGCACAGCACAACGGTGACGCGTCCCATAGCTCCCCCCCCGTCAGATCGTCGGCGCGATGCGACCGTCGCTTCGCCGCTTATCACGGCGGGAGCCCGGTGGCGCGGGAAGCGGCCACCGGGCTCCCGCGTCCGCGGAGCGCCGGCCGCCGCGCTACATCGGCGGCATCGGCGGCGTCGCCGCCGGCTTCTCCTCCTCGGGCTTCTCGACCACCATGGCCTCGGTCGTCAGCAGCAACCCGGCCACGCTCGCCGCGTTCTGCAGGGCCGAGCGCACCACCTTCGCCGGATCGACGATGCCGGCCTTGAACATGTCCACGAACTGGCCGGTCATGACGTCGTAGCCCCAGCCGGGCTTCTGCTCCTTGAGACGCTCCACGATGATCGAACCTTCCTGGCCGGCGTTGACGGCCAGCTGCTTGGCCGGCTCGGCCAGGGCGCGGGCCACGATGCCGGCCCCGGTCTTCTCGTCGCCGTCCAGGGTCAGTTTCTCGATCGCGCGCCCGGCGACCACCAACGCCGAGCCCCCGCCGGCCACGATGCCCTCCTCCACTGCGGAGCGGGTCGCGCGCAGGGCGTCCTCGGTGCGGGTCTTGCGGTACTTCAGTTCGGCCTCGCTGGGGGCGCCGACCCTGATGACGGCCACGCCGCCGGAGAGCTTGCCCAGGCGCTCCTGCAGTTTCTCGCGGTCGTAGTCGGACTCCGTCTCCTCGATCTGCTTGCGGAGCTGCTGGATCCGCCTGTCAATGGCCGCCCGGTCCCCGGCGCCCTTGACGATGATGGTCTCCTCCTTGCGGATCTTCACCTGGCCCGCGCGGCCCAGGTGACGCACCTCGGCGTTCTCCAGCTTGAGCCCGACCTCTTCGCTGACGACCTGGCCGCCGGTCAGGATGGCGATGTCTTCCAGGATGGCCTTGCGCCGCTCGCCGAACGCCGGCGCCTTGACGGCGGCCACCTGTAGCGTCCCGCGCAGCTTGTTGACCACCAGGGTCGCCAGGGCCTCGCCCTCCACATCCTCGGCGATAACCACCAGCGGGCGGCCCATCTGCACCACGCGCTCGAGCACCGGCAGGAGGTCCTTGACGGCGCTGATCTTCTTGTCCGTAATCAGCAGCAGGGCGTCGTCGAGGACGGCCTCCATCTTCTCGGGGTCGGTGATGAAGTACGGGGAGATGTACCCCTTGTCGAACATCATCCCCTCAACGACCTCGACGGTCGTCTCGATCCCCTTGGACTCCTCCACCGTGATCACGCCGTCCTTGCCCACCTTGTCCATGGCGTCTGCGATGAGCTTGCCGATGGTGGGGTCGTTGGCGGCGATGCTGGCGACGCTCTCGATGGCCTCCTTGGTCTCGACGGGCTTGGCCAGGGCCCGGATCTCCTCGACCACGGCGGCGACGGCCTTGTCGATGCCCCGCTTGAGGGCCATGGGGTTGGCGCCGGCCGCCACCATCTTCATGCCGTCCCGGGCGATGGCCGCGGCCAGGATCGTGGCTGTGGTCGTGCCGTCTCCGGCCACGTCCTCGGTCTTCGTGGCCACCTCGCGGACCAGCTGGGCCCCGGCGTTCTCGAAGGGATCGTCCAGCTCCACCTCTTTGGCCACCGTCACCCCGTCGTGGGTGATCGTGGGCGAGCCGAATTTCTTTTCCAGGACCACGTTGCGGCCTTTGGGCCCCAGCGTGATGCGCACGGCGTCGGCGAGCCTGGAGACGCCGCGCTCCATGGCCCGGCGCGCCTCTTCATCGTAGGCGAGAATCTTTGGCATGCCTGCCCTCCTCTGCCCTGCCTAGGCCTTGGCCGGTTCGGGAGTCTTCTCGACGATGGCCAGGATGTCGTTGGCCCGCAGGATGAGCAGCTCACCCTCGTCGGTCTTGACCTCGGTGCCGGCGTACTTCGCGAACAACACGCGGTCGCCCGGCTTCACATCCGGGGCGATCCGGCGCTTGCCTTCCTCGTCCCACTCGCCAGGGCCGACGGCCACGACCTCCCCGTGCTGGGGCTTCTCCTTGGCGGTGTCCGGCAGGACGATGCCGCCCTTGGTGCGCTCCTCCTCCTCCAGGGGCTTGACGACCACGCGGTCGCCGAGGGGCTTGAGTTTCATGCGTGCGTCCCTCCTTGGCTGTAGGATTTTGGGTTGGGGATTAGCACTCTCGCCTTGAGAGTGCTAGCCACCCCCCATCATATCGGGCGGCCCGGCCGCGATCAAGTCCCTTCCACGCTGAGGGGCGGGGAAGCGTTACAGCGGCAGGTCGGAAGCCACCGAGAGGGTCCAGTCGGCCCGCTCTCCCCGGGCCAGGCGGGAGGCGCCGCACGCGGCGATCATGGCGGCGTTGTCCGTGCACAGCGCGGGTGGGGGAATGGATACCGGGACGCCGAGCCGCCCGGCCTCGGTCTCCAGCCGCCGCCTGAGCACCGAGTTGGCCGCCACCCCGCCGGCAAGGAGGATCGCGACCGGCGCGAACTCGCCGGCCGCCCGGGCCACGGTCCCGACCAGCGCTTCGGCGACCACGCGCTGGAGCGACGCCGCGAGGTCGGCTTGGAAGACCGGATCGCCCGCCGGCCCGGCATCCATGGCCCGCAGGGCGGCGGTCTTGAGGCCGCTGAAGCTGAAGTCGTAACCGCGGCCATGCCGGTCGGCCATGGGGACCGGAAGCGGAACGGCCCGCGGGTCCCCGGTTCGACCCAGGCGGTCCAGGTG
Source organism: Candidatus Fervidifonticultor sextus (assembly GCA_031459875.1). GTDB lineage: Bacteria > Sysuimicrobiota > Sysuimicrobiia > Sysuimicrobiales > Humicultoraceae > Fervidifonticultor_A > Fervidifonticultor_A sextus. Next base: position 18,273 of record JAVKHQ010000025.1, read on the forward strand.
CGGTCCCCCGGGATACGGCAGGCCCATAGCGCGGGCCACCTTGTCGAACGCCTCGCCGGCGGCGTCGTCGCGGGTGCGGCCGAGCATCACATACTGGTGCGGGCCTTCGACGAGCACCAGGTCGGTGTGCGCGCCCGAGACGATCAGCCCGAGCGCCGGGTGGGGCAGCGGCCCGCGACCGATGGTGCAGGCGAAGAGGTGTCCTTCCAGGTGGTTGACCCCGACCAGCGGGAGCCCGCGGACGAAAGCCAGGGTCTTGGCCGCGGCCACCCCCACGGCCAGGGCGCCGACCAGGCCCGGCCCGCACGTGACGGCGATCCCGTCGATCTGGGGCCAGGCCACGCCGGCCTCCTCGAGCGCCAGGTCCACGACCGGGAGAAGCCACTCCAGGTGCCGGCGCGAGGCCAGTTCCGGGACCACGCCCCCGAAGCGGCCGTGGAGGTCGGCCTGGGACGCCACGACGTTACTGCGCAGGCGGATGCCGTCCTCGACGACGGCCGCCGCGGTCTCGTCACAGGAGGTCTCGATGCCCAGCGTGCGCATGCCGGCGCCGCGCTACCCCTCCAGGCTCCGGCGAATCGCCTCGAGGCGGGCCTGGGCCTCCGGATCGCGGAGGTTCCCGCTCCACATGACGATGGCGTCCTCGCCGTTGTCGCTGTAGTAGCGCTTGCGCAGCGCGACGTCGCGGAACCCGAACCTGCGGTAGAGGGCGAGGGCGGCGGCGTTCGACGGCCGGACCTCCAGCGTCATCCAGCGGGCGTCGCGCGCCAGGGCGTGGTCGATCAGCGCCAGGAGCAGCCGCGTACCGATCCCCTGCCCGCGGCGGCGCGGGTCGACGGCGATGGTGGTCACGTGGGCCTCGTCGAAGACGACCCACATGCCGGCGAATCCGGCGACCACGCCGTCCTCGTCCCGGGCCACCAGGTAGCAGGCCACCCGGTTCTCTTCCAGTTCCGCGCGGTAGGCATCCCGCGGCCACGGGACGGCAAAACTTGCCTGCTCCACCTCCCGCACGCGGGGGAGATCGGCCACCGTCATCGGTTCGATGCGGACGCGGGTGATCTGCCTCATCGCAGGCAGGGGCAGCGTCGGCCGCCGACGGCACTCCGCTTCTGGACTGGAGGCCGCGCTTCCTTCATGCCGGATATGGCTGAACCGCCTGCGACCGCACGTAGATCGGGACCAGCCCCAGCGGATCGTCCCGCTCCCCCCGCACGAGCCGGGCCCGGCCGAGGGCGCCGGCCACGGAAGCCCGCGGAAACCATTCCGCCCGCGGGAGCAGGCGGGCCCGGGGACCCAGCGCCTCGACGATCGCCGCCGCGTGACGCTCGAGGGCGTCGCCGGTGACAGCCACCGGCTCCGACGATGCGCCCAGGCAGTCGCGCAGCGCCGCGGGCGGTGCGATGAAGTCCGGCGTCACCCGCTGGATGGCGCCGCCCCGGCGGAACACCGCTCCGGCGATCTCTCCGCGGCGGGCGTCCAGGGCGGCCAGCACGAGCCCGGACGCGGAGGCGCCTTCGGCCATCACCTCGAGGGTCGACACGGCGACCAGCGGCCGCCCGGCCGCATGGGCCCAGGCGGCGGCGGTGGCGATCCCGATCCGCAGCCCGCTGAAGCCGCCGGGGCCGCGGGAGACGACCAGCCCCTCGATCGCCTCTCGCCGCAACCCCGCGTCGGCCAGCGCCGCGTCGATGGCCGGGAGGAGCCATTCGAGGTGACCGCCGGGCACGTGCGCCGCCCGCTCGACCAGGAGGCCCTGAGGCCCCACCACGGCGACGCTGCCCCACGCGGTCGCCGTCTCAATGGCCAGAACGAGCATACGGCTACGCCTCTGCCGCGCCGGCCATCCGGTCGGCCCACCGGGAGGGGATCTCCATGACGAACTGCCGGTCCTGGTCCCCCTGGCCGAAGCCGCACTGGATGCGCAGGTGGTCGGGCGGAAGGAGGCCGGAGGCGCGGTCCGCCCACTCCACGATGAGGATCCCCTCGTCGGCCAGCTCGTCGAGGCCCAGGTCTTCGATCTCCTGGGGACGTTCGAGCCGGTAGAGGTCGACGTGGTAGACGCGCAGCGGCCCCCGGTATTCACGGATGACCACGAAGGAGGGGCTGGCGATGTAGCCGGAGGCGCCAGCGCCCAGGGCCAGGCCCCGGGCCAGCACCGTCTTGCCCGACCCCAACGGCCCCACCAGGGCCACGACATCGCCCCGGCGCAGCCTGGCCCCCACCCGACGCCCCAGGGCTTCCGTGGCCTCGGGCGAATGGGTGGCGATCACCACGCGCACCGCAGAGAGGGCTCCCGCCGGCATGCGCCGTGGGCGCTAGGACGGTCGGGGGGGTTCCGGCTTCACGCGCACGCGCAGCCCGTCCAGGCCGACGACGCGTACCGGCTGGCCGTCTGCGATGGGCCCGCCCACCGCCACGGCGCTCCACATCTCACCCTGGACGTAGACCTGCCCCTCGGGATCCAGCGTCGACCGCGCCACGCCCACCGCGCCGATCAGGCGCTCACCGCCGCTGCGCGGCGCCGCCTTCTGGGCGCGGACGCCGGCGCTGACGGCGAAGAAGAAGAACCCGGCCATGAGCGCGGCCACCGCGATGATCAGGCGGATGGAGATCTGGAGGACCGGCGCCTGGCGCTCGGTCAGCAGGATCGCCCCGAAGATGAACGACACCACCCCGCCCACGGTGAGGATGCCGTGGCCGGGAATCTTGATGTCGGCGATGAAGAGCAGGATGGCGAACGCGATCAACAGCAGCCCGGCCACGTTCACCTGCAGGATGGCGAAGGAGGCCAGGCCCAAGATCAGGGCGATCCCGCCCACCACCCCGGGCAGGATGGCGCCGGGGTTGTAGAGTTCGACCAGGACGCCCAGGATGCCGATGTTCATGAGGATGAAGCCGATGTTGGGGTCGGACAGGAGCGTCAGGAACCGCTCGGTGATGTCCATGTCGAAGTCCACCACGCGCGCCCGGGCGGTGCGCAGCGTGCGGCGTCCGCGGTCGGTCTCCACGGTCCGGCCGTCCAGTTTGCGGAGCAGGTCGGTGAAGTCCTCGGCGACGAAGTTGACGACGTTGAGCTTCACCGCTTCGTCCTCGGTGACGGACACCGCCTTGCGCACCGCCTCTTCGGCCCAGTCGGCGTTCCGGCCGTGACGCCGCGCCATGGCGCGGATGTTGGCCACCGCGTCGCTGGTGACCTTCTCCATCATGGCCCGGTCGGGCTGCCGCTCGCCCTCCTGGCCGGTACTGATGGCGACGGGGGTGGCAGCCCCCATGTGGGTGGCCGGCGCCATGGCGGCGATGTGGGCCGCGTACGTGATGAAGACGCCCGCCGAGGCGGCCCGCGCCCCGCGCGGCGCGATGTAGACGACCACCGGCACCCTGGCGTTGAGGATGGCCTTGGTCATGTCGTCGGTGGACTTCAGCAGCCCGCCGGGCGTGTCGAGCTGGATGACCATCGCCTCGACGTTCTGCGCCTCCGCCTCGTGCAGGGCGCGGAGGATGAATCGGGCGGTCGCCGGGCCGATGACGCCGTCTATGGTGATCCGCTGCACGACCGCGGGCGAGGGCACAGGGGGCGGTGCAGCGAAGGCCGGGACGGCCAGCAGCCCCAGCAGCAGGACGAATCCGCCCGGCCCCAAGCGGGTCACGGTCGCGCCGCCTCCACGAGCGCAGCGAACAGCCGGCGGTGTAGCGGATGCCGTCGCACCAGGCGCTCGGGATGCCACTGCACCCCCACGACGAACCGGTGTTCGCGGCTCTCCAGCCCCTCCACCACGCCGTCCGGCGCGCGGGCGGTGATGCGGAATCCCGGCGCGGCTGCCGCGACGGCCTGGTGGTGGAAACTGTTCACGCCGACTTCGCCCTGGCCGAGGATGCCGGCCAGGGCACTGCCCGGCCTCACCGTCACGGCGTGGACGAGGTCCGCGGAGGATCCCCGGCCGTCCCGATCGTGGACGGCGGGATCGACCCCGGCGAGCGAGAGGTCCTGCCACAGGGTGCCCCCCGCGGCGACATTGAGCAGCTGGACCCCGCGGCAGATGCAGAGGATGGGCCGGTCGTCCGCCAGCGCCGACCGCGCCAGCGCCAGTTCGGCCGCGTCGCGGTCCTCGTCGGTGGTCAGCGTCGTCCGCACGGCCCGGTCGACCTCCTGGCCGTAGTGCCGGGGATGCACGTCGGGGCCGCCGGAGAACACGACGCCGTCGTAGTCCTCCGGGATCGGATCCCCGGGCCGGACGATGCACGGTTCGCCGCCTGCGGCGCGGATCGCTTCGACGTAATAGGCCAGGGACCTGGCCAGGCGCTCCACTGCGGCCGGAGGGGTCGCGGACGTGAGGCGACGCGCCGTGAGGAGAATGCGGGGCCGGCCGTCAGGGCGCATAGCTCGGGACCGGACCCCCGCCGCACGCCGCGCACGTGCCGTCGGCCTGGGTGCTGACCGTGAGCGCCGCCGCGTCCAGCCGCACCGTCCGGATCTTGAAGGTCACCGGCCACTGGCGCTGGTGGAGGATCGGGTTGATGGCGCGCTCCAGGTCGCGGATCACCGACGTCGGAAGCGGCCAGCCGTTGGCGTGGAGGTAGTCGAAGTAGAAATACACGTCGGTGGCCCCGGACGCAGCGAAGAATCCCTTCATGCGCATCGCCGTGGGCCGGCCGTTGAACAGCACGGTTCCCGTCCCGTGCAGGTATCCGTTCTCGGCCCACAGGCGGATGTCCCCAAAAGGACTGCTCGCGTTGAAGTACTCCTGGAGGCTGCGCAGCAGCACCCGGACCTGCATGGCGCTGTCGCGGAAGTCCAGCACCCGCAGGGTCCCCGCCCGCAGGGCCTCGACATCCAGGCTGACCCCCACGAGCCGGATGGCCACTTCGTCCACGCGCATCCCCTCGGTGAGGACGACCCGCCGCGCCTGGACGCTGATGCGGGCGTAGCCGCCCTCGTAGAGATCGGGGATCGCCTCGAGGCGGAATTCCTCCGCGGCCCGCACGAAGGCCCCCAGCGCCCTGCGCAGCAGCGCCTCGTCGGCCGCGGCCGGCCACGCCGCCAGGACGACGGCGCCCAGCGCCCAAAGGCCCCTACGGGTAAGCCCGCGCATCCCTCACCCCTCGGCCAGCCAGTCCGCGTAGGCGAACAGGGCCGGCTGTCCTCCCGTATGCCAGAATACCACGGTCTGGTCAGGCGCGAACTGCCCCCGGCGCACCATGTCGATCAACGCCGCCATGGCCTTGCCCGTGTAGACCGGATCGAGCAGGATCCCTTCGGTGCGCGCCACGAGGCGGATGGCGTCCAGGCACGCCGGCGTGGGGAGCCCGTAGCGCTCACCGACGTACTCGTCGGTCACGACGATATCATCCGGATGGACCCGCCAGTCAAGCCCCAGCAGCCGGATCAGGTCGTCGACGAGTCCCCGCACACGGCTGGTCACCACGTCGCGGGGCGGCCCGGCACTTATGCCCAGGACCTGAATGCCCGACTGGGTGACCTTCATCGTCGTGTACAGCCCGGCCTGGGTCCCGCCGGAACTGGTGGCATGCACGACGGCGTCGGCTCGGATGCCGCGGCCGTTGAGTTGGTCCAGCAGCTCCAGGCCGGCGTTCACGAACCCGGCGGCGCCCAGCGCCGAGGCGCCTCCCCGCGGGATGACGTACGGGTGGCGCCCCTGGCGCCGCAGGTCGCGGGCCACATCCTCCACGACCCCCATGAGCACGAACTCGTCGTCGGTGTTGACGATGCGGACATCAGCGCCGAAGATCGCGTCCAGCAGGAGGTTGCCCTGACGCTGCGGGGTATCCTCGCCGCTCAGCACGACCACGGCGTCCAGCCCCAGGCGCCTGGCGGCGGCGGCGGTCACGCGGGCGTGATTCGACTGGACTGCGCCGACGGTCAGCACCACGTCGCACCCGCGGTCGACGGCCTCGCCCATCAGGTATTCGATCTTGCGGACCTCGTTGCCCCCGAACGCGAGCCCCGTGATGTCGTCGCGCTTGAACATGATGCGCGGACCCCCCAGGTAGGCCGACAGCGACGGGGCCTCCTCCAGCGGCGTGGGCAGGGCGGCGAGCTTAAGGCGCGGGAGCCGTCCGAGTTGCACCGCAGCACCTTCCGTTCGGTCCCATCCTACGGGTTCCATCGGGCCGCAGACGCCCGAGAGGCTTCATGGGCTGCGGCGACCGTGACCGCCTGGAAACGGACCGTCCCGCCCGGGGTGATCTGCGCGACCCGATCCAGGTCCGCGTCGATCACGAACGCGATCTTTGCATAGCCCCCAGTCGTCGGCCCGTCGGCGAGGATGACAATCGGCTGGCCCTCCGCAGGCACCTGGATCGCGCCGGGAAGCAGCGCGTCAGAGAGGATCTCGGCCCTGTCGCGGTGTCCCAGGACCGGGCCGCGCAGTCGCATGCCGCTCCGGTCGCGGTGGACGGTCGCCTCGAACGGCTGGCTGAGCAGTGCGGCCTCGGCCTGGATCGAAAACTCGCCGGCCTGTGGCCCCATGATCACCCGAACCGGCGCGGATGGGGGCGGTGCAGCGACCGAACGTCCCCTCCTGCGCGGACCGGTCGCTCCTTCGCCTCTGCCGAGAACATCTCCTGCCCGAAGCGGGCGTCCCGCGACGCCGCCCAGTCCACCCCGCGCGTAGGTGGCCCGGCTCCCACACACCGGCGGCACGTCTATGCCGCCCGCCACCGCCAGGTACGCCCACTGGCCGCGCCGGGGCGCCTCGAAGGTGACGACATCGCCCGGCCGCACCACCACCGGGTCTTCCAGATCGAGCGGGGACCCGTTGAGGCAGGCCTCGAGGTCGGCGCCGGCGACGGCGATCTCTGCCGCCTCGAGCACGCGGAGGGTGGGGCCGGGAAACGTCAGTTCCAGCGCGGCGGCATCGGGCGGGTTGCCCAGTGCGGCGTTGGCCCCGACCAGGGCCGCGCGGTCGAGGGCACCAGACGAGGGCACCCCGAAGCGCCGCCATCCCGCGCGGCCCAGGTCCTGCACGGTGCTCATCAGGCCGGGCTGGAGCACCTCGAAGGTGGGCCGGTGCGGCCGCACCGGAGAGCGGGCCGGGGCGGCTTGGGGGGCCGCATCCCGCACCGGCACGAAGCGGACCCGGTCCCCGGGCCGCAGCAGGAACGGCGGGGTACGGGCAGGATCGAACAGGACCAGCGGGGTGCGGCCCACTAGGTGCCAGCCGCCGGCGGTTTCCTGTGGGTAGATGCCTGAGAACTGGTCGGCGATGGCCACGCTCCCGGCCGGGACGCGGAGCCGAGGCGCGGCCCGGCGGGGCAGGCGCAGCGGCGCGGGCAGCAGCCCCAGGTACGGGTAGCCCGGTGCGAAGCCGAGCATGTAGACCAGATAGGTGGGCTCGCTGTGGAGCCGGATCACGTCATCGGGCCGGAGGCCGCACGCCGATGCCACCGCCTCCAGGTCCGGGCCGGCCGCCCCCCCGTAGACCACCGGCACCTCGACGAGCCTCCCGGACTCCAGCGCCACCGGCGTGGCCCGACGCGTCGCCCCTTCGGCGCGGTCGGCCAGGTCGTCGAACGAGACCGCCCGCGGATCGTAGACCACGAGCACCGACCGGAACGCCGGCACGGTCTCGACGACGCCCGGCAGGCCGGCCAGCGCGGCGTCGGCGCCGAGGACCAGCGCGCAGGTCTCCGGCGAGACCTCCAGCGGGTACTCCACCAGGATCCCGCGGTCACCTGCGGGCCGAAGGTGCGGTCGAACGCCGTTCACTCCGAGGCCCGGGGGTACGAACCGAGCACGCGCAGGAACGCAGTCAACCCGGCCAGGTCGGCCAGCGCGGCCCGACCCTCGGGGCTGTCCTGGTGCGCTTCGAAGTCCACGTAGAACATGTACTCCCAGGGGCGGTCGCGCCTGGGCCGCGATTCCAACTTCGTCAGGTTGATCCCCCTCGTGGCGAAGGCTCCCAGCGCTCGATACAGCGCACCGGGCACGTTGGGAGTGGTGAACACGATGGAGGTCTTGGCCGGCTCGGTTCGCGGCGCCGCGTTGACGGCCAGCACGAGGAACCGCGTGTAGTTGATGGGGCTGGTCTCGATGCCCTCGGCCAGGACCTTCAGGCCGTAGATCTCGGCCGCGTGCCGGCCGGCGATGGCCGCGACACCGCGCCGGCGCTCGGTGGCGATGATCTGAGCGCTACCGGCGGTGTCGTAGGTGGCGATGGTCTCCCACCCGCCGCGGGCCAGGAAGACGTCGCACTGGGCCAGCGCCTGCGGATGCGACAACACCGTGCGGATCGTCTCCAGGCTGTCCTCGGGCAGGGCCAGCAGGCAGTGCTCGATGCGCTGGTTGCGCTCCCCCACGATGTGCAGCGAGCGGCGGGCCAGCAGGTCGTAGGTCTCGTTGATGCTGCCGGCCTGGGAGTTCTCCGCCGGCACCATGCCGCGCTCCGCCTCTCCGCGCTCCACGGCGTCGAAGACCGCCGACAGCGTCCGGCACGGCAGCGGGTCGATGGCGCCGAAGTACGCGAGGGCGGCCGCCTCGCTGTAGGCCCCCCGCTCGCCCTGGAACGCCACGCGCATCATCGCACCTCGATCCCCGTGGGGCGCACGGCCGCGGGCACCGTCGCGGCGATGGCCACCGGACGGCCGTCGCACAGGTAGATACGGGGAACGCGCCGGCTGACCCTGCCGGACAATTCGTACGGGACCGTCCCGGCCGCCTGTGCCACCTGATCCGCCCCGAGGCCGGGGCCGAACACCGTCACCTCATCGCCCTCGCGCACGGGCGCCCCGCTGACGTCGAGCATGGTGTAGTCCACGCAGACGCGCCCGGCACGCGGTGGCGGGTGGCGCCGACCAGCATCGTCCCCACGTTGCTCAGTGCGCGGGGAGCCCGTCCGCATAGCCCACCGGGACCGTGACGATAGTCGTCGGCCGCGGCGCCCGGTCGTGGCGCCGTAGGCGCCCCATGCCCGTTGTGCGCGACGGCCCCCAGATCCACCTCGGCCCGGGTCCGGGACGTGGCGAGGGCCAGGCCTGAGAGCGGCGAGGTCACGGCGGGAGGAGCGGCGTCACGAGTTCAGCATACGAGCCCGTCCGCACAGCGGCCAGCGCCGCGGGCAGGGCATCGGCGACCTCCCGGGCCAGGATGCCGGCCGGCCCGCGCGCCGCCGCCACCTGGTCGCCGGCCAGGCCGTGGAGGTACGCGCCCGCCCAGGCCGCCGCCAACGGGGTCACGTCCTGTCCGATCAGGGCGGCGATCACCCCCGCCAGCACGTCACCCATGCCGCCGGTGGCCATGGCGGGATTGCCCGTCGGGACCACGAACACATCGCCGGCGGGCTCGGCCACCACGGTCCGGGCCCCCTTGAGGACCACGACGGCGCCCAGGCGCTCGGCGGCGACCCGCGCCACCTGCAGCCGGTGTCGCTGGACCTCCTCCGTCTTCGCCTGCAGCAGGCGGGCCATCTCGCCGGGGTGAGGGGTCAGCACGAGGGCGCCGCGGGCGGCCGGCCAGTCGCTGGAGCCCGCCATGAGGTTCAATGCGTCGGCGTCCAGGACCATGGGCTTTGCGCACTCCGCCACCAGCCGTCGGATCACGGCTGCAGGCCCCGGCCGCGTGGACAGGCCGGGCCCGCAGGCGATGGCGTCGGCTGCGGCCGCCAGGTCCAGGATCGGTCCGGCCGCCTCGGCGGCCAGGGCGCCGTCCCGGTCCGGCAACGGCACCGGCATCCCTTCGATGACCGCCGGCCCCACGACGGGGTAGATCGCGGTGGGGACGGCCAGGGTCACCAGCCCGGCCCCCGCCCGCAGGGCGCCCTGGGCGGCCAGCACCGCCGCCCCGCTGTGCCCCACCGAGCCCGCGACCACCAGCACCCGGCCAAAGTCGCCCTTGTGGGCGGCCAGCCGGCGGGGGCGGATCGCGCCATCCACCATCTCCCGCGTGACCAGCCGCGTGCGGATGCCGGCCGCCTCAAGCAGACGCCTGGGATGCCCCACGTCGGCCAGCCAGATGCGGCCGGCGTGCTCCGCCCCTGGAGGCATGATGAGCCCGATCTTGGGCAGGCCCATGGTGACCGTGGCCGCCGCGCGGACGGCCACCCCGTCCACCGCACCGGTATCGCCCACGACGCCAGAGGGGATGTCCACCGACAGCACGGGTCGGCCGCACGCGTTCATCGCCTCGATGGCCTTCGCGGCCAGGCCCACCACCGGGCCGCGGAACCCGGTCCCGAAGAGGGCATCCACGACCACGTCGGCGGCGGCCAGGGTCCCGCGCAGGCCCGGGACCGCCGTGCTGTCCAGGTTGACCACCTCGACCCCGGCGCGGCGGGCCGCCCGCAGGTTGAGGGCCGCATCACCGGCCAGTTCGGCGTCCCGCGCCAGCAGGACGACGGTGACGCGCCACCCGGAGGCGAGCAGCACCCGGCTGGCCACAAACCCGTCGCCGCCGTTGTTCCCCTTACCGGCCACGACCACGGCCCGGGCGACCTCGCGGCCGACGAGCCGGCGCGCGGCCTCGGCCACGCTGCGGCCGGCGGCCTCCATGAGCAGCAGGGTGGACACCCCGAACTCTTCGGCCGCCCGGCGGTCTAGAGAGGCCATCTCCTCGCTGGTCGGAAGGTACACGCCCACCGGTTCTTGTCGGCCGAGCGGGTTTCCTCTTGCATTGCCCACACTATCCACATCCCCAGAACGGCCGTTGGGGATTGACGGTCTGGAGGTCCCTTGATACGGTAACGTCAGAGGGGCGCGAGCCTAACGGCGAAGTAGCCGAGTCAAACGCCGCGCACGTGGACGCCGAGAGTTTGCTAAGTGTACTTCGGGGGTAACTCCGGAGAACGGCTGGCGGACGGTAGGCACCGGCGGTGCGGCCGAAGACGGTGAAAAGCCGGAGGAAGCCAGCGCCCCTCTTCGCTGCTCCCTGAACCCCTGCGGGCCACCCTGGATCGAAGACGCGTCAGTGGCCGAGCGCGATCGCCTGGGCGACGGCGTGCTCGTGGGTGTGGGACAGCGCCACCATCACGGTGACGATGCCCCGTTGCTGGGCGATGCGCCGGGCCGCGCCGTGCAGGCGGACGGTGGGCCGGCCGGCGGGATCGTTGGCAATCTCGATCTCACGCCAGGCCAGCGCCCGCCAGCCCACGCCGAGCGCCTTCATGACCGCCTCCTTGGCCGCAAACCGGGCCGCCAGCCGCGGGCCGGACGGGGCCGCCGACGCCGACCGTTCGATCTCGCCAGGCGTGTAGATCCGGCGGACGAAGGCCTCACCCCACCGGGCCACCGCGCGCTCGATCCGCTCTACCTCGACCATGTCCACGCCCACGCCGAGCACCGTCATGCCGGCCACTCGGCCTCCTCGATGAGCATGATCGGAATGCCGTCGCGGATCGGGTACCGGCGGCCGCACTGCGTGCAGATGATCCGGTCGCCCTGCCGCACCACCGGCGCGTGGTCGGCCGGACAGGCCAGGATCTTCAGGAACTCCTCATCGATGTCCACTTCAAGCCTCCCAGCGTGCCTCCGGGTCACCGCTTCGCCTCCGACCGGACCGGTCCCTACCGTCGAGGCTATTCCACCGTCACGCTCTTGGCCAGGTTCCTGGGCTGGTCAATGTCATGGCCCCGCAGCACCGCCACATGGTAGGCGAAGAGCTGCAGGGGCATGATGGCCAGCACCGGCGCCAGCACGTCGTCCACCGAGGGGATCCGCAGCACCGCCTCGGCGTACTTGGCGATCTCGCCGTCGTCGTCATAGGCCAGCGCGATGACCTCGGCGCCGCGCGCCCGGACCTCCTGGATGTTGGCCAGGGTCTTCTCGTACACCGTCCGCTGGGTGACCAGCGCGAACACCGGCGTCTCGGGGGTGACGAGGGCCAGCGTGCCGTGCTTGAGCTCGCCGGCTGCGAGGGCCTCGCTGTGCAGATACGAGATCTCTTTGAGTTTGAGCGAACCCTCCATGGCCACGGCATAGTCCAATCCGCGGCCGATGAAGAAGGCGTGTTCGGCACCGGCCAGACGGCGGGCCAGGGCCCGGACGGGTTCGTCGCGCCGCAGGACCTCCTGGGCCAGGACCGGCAGGTGCCGCAGGCCCGCGATCAGACGGGCAGCCCGGTCGCGCGGCAGGACGCCCCGCCGTAGCCCCAGGTCCACGGCCAGCATCTGCAGGGCGACGAGCATGGTCACATACGCCTTGGTCGACGCCACGGCAATCTCGGGGCCGGCGCGGACGTAGAGGACGTCGTCGGCCTCACGGGCGAGCGTGCTGCCCACCACGTTGGTGACGGCCAGCAGGCGGCTGCCCCGCGCGCGGGCCTCCCGCGCCGCCGCCAGGGTGTCGGCGGTCTCGCCCGACTGGCTGATGGCGACCGCCAGGGTCGCCCCCTCGATCAGCGGGTCGCGGTAGCGCAGTTCCGAGGCCAGGTCGGGTTCGGCGGGCAGCTGCGCCAGGTGCTCGATCAACCGACGGCCCACCAGGCCGGCGTGGTAGGCGGTCCCGCACGCCACGATCCAGACCTTGTTGAGGCGGTCGACGAACCCCTCCGGGTAGGCGACGCCGTCCAGTTCGACGGCGTCGTCGCGGTCGAGCCGCCCCATGGTGGTCTCGTGGAGCGCCCGGGGCTGCTCGTAGATCTCCTTGAGCATGAAGTGCGGGTAGCCGGCCTTCTCGGCGGCGGCCGCATCCCAGGTGATGTGCTGGGGCTCGCGCGCAAGCCGGCGCCCCTCCAGATCGGTGAGCGTCACCCGGTCCGGCTCGATGACGGCCATCTCCCCGTCGCCGACGATCAGCACGTCCCGCGTGTACGGCAGCAGCGCCGGGATGTCGGACGCCAGCAGCATCTCCCCCCGGCCGAGCCCCACGATGAGGGGGCTGATGGTGCGCACCGCCACCATGCGCTCCGGATGGTCGGCGCTCATCACCACGATGGCGTAGGCGCCGCGCGTCTTGTGGAGCGCCGCGCGGACCGCGGCCTCCAGCCGGTCCGGCCGGTCAGCGGGGATCGCTGCCAGCGCGGCCTCGATGAGGTGGGCGACCACCTCCGTGTCGGTGTCGGACCGGAAGACGTGGCCGTCGGCCTGCAGCCGGTCCCTTAGCGACAGGTAGTTCTCGATGATCCCATTGTGGATAACGACCAGTCTGCCGGTGCAGTCGCCGTGGGGATGGGCGTTCACATCGGTCGGGTTGCCGTGCGTGGCCCACCGCGTGTGGCCGATGCCCACGCTGCCCGGAAGCGGCGCTGCGGCCAGATGCCGCTCCAGCACGCTGAGTTTGCCGGCCGATTTCCGGACGGCGATGTGGCCGTTGTTCAGCACCGCCACGCCCGCCGAGTCGTAGCCGCGGTACTCCAGCCGGCGCAGCCCATCCAGGAGGATCGGCAGCGCCTGGCGTGGTCCGATGTAGCCCATGATGCCGCACATGCGAAACCTCCATGAGGGGACGCGCGTCGCGCAGCGCGCACGCGGAAGCCTCCCCGGGATTCCTTTCCCTGTCAGCGGACCTGACAGACTTGCCGTGGGATCCCTGACCGCCTTTTGGCCCGGAGTCGCCTCCGGGGTTTGTGGGCGGCCTTCACCTCAGCGCGCGGTGGTCTGGCTGAGGCTGTGCAGGCCCGGGCCGGGCCTAGGGTCACCCGCCGAACACTTCGAGATCCCCTCCCTCGTCAACCCGACATCGACGCCGGGTCCGGGCGCTTGGGGCACACCGACGAACCGTCTCACCTCCTCGCGTGCTGTCGTGTCGGACGGTGGCCTCTTCGAGGCTCCCTCCCCCGTTCCCTGTCACATGGAAGACGCCCGTGACCTGGTAGAAGCGCTCGCCGGAGATCGTCTGCCGGCATGGGCGTGGCGGCTACCGACGCCGCAGGCGCTCCCACAGCGCCAGAAGGAACAGCGGCGGGATCGTGCGGACCACGCCCCACCGCCTGGGCTCGCGCAGCGCCCGGTAGAGCCACTCCAGTCCGGCCTGCTGCATCCAGCGGGGCGCGCGGGGGATGCGGCCGGCCAGCACGTCGAAGGAGCCGCCGACGCCGATCGAGACCGGCACGCCGAGTTCGGCGTGCCACCGGCGCATCCAGCGCTCCTGCCGGGGCGCCCCCAGCGCCACCAGGAGGATGTCGGGCCGAACCTGGCGGATGCGCGCCCCGATGGCGGCCTCGTCCTCAGGATCGTAGAAGCCGTCGTGCGTGCCGACCACCTGCAGGGACGGGTGGATCCGGCGCAGCGCGTCGGCGGTGGCGTCGGCGACGCCGGGACGGCCCCCGAAGAGAAACACCCGGTAGCCCGCTGCGGCCGCGACCTCGCACAGCGCCACGGTCAGATCGATCCCGGCCACCCGCTCCCGCAGGTCCACGCCGAGGATCCTCGCCGCCAGGATCACGGCGATCCCGTCCGCGGTCACCAGACCGGCATCGTTCACCACCGCGCGAAGCTCAGGGTCGCGGGCTGCCTGGACCAGCAGCGCGCCGTTCAGCGTCACGACGTAGGCCGGCGTCCGGGCGGCGACGCGGGCGCGGATCCACGCCAGGGCGCCCTCCATCCCCAGGGCGTGGACCTGCGTGCCGAACAGTTCACGCCTGAGGGGCCCCTCCGTCGCGGTCGCGAGGCTCATCGGGGCGGCTCCGCGCGCCGCGCGATGACCGCCGCCACCTCCTCGGCCACGGCCTGGGCCTCGTCCAGCGACTCCGCTTCCACCATCACGCGGATCAGGGGCTCGGTGCCGGACGGCCTCACCAGGATCCGGCCCCGCGAGGCCAGCCGGCTCCCGGCCGCGGACACCGCCCGGGCCACCTCCGGGGCCTCCATCACGCCCTGGCGGTCCCGCACCCGGACGTTGCGCAACACCTGGGGGAACCGCGGGATGGCGGCGCTGAGCTCTGAGAGCCGCCGGCCGCTGCGCAGCATCACGTTGACGATCTCGATGGCCGTCACCAGGCCGTCGCCGGTGGTCGCGCGGTCGAGGAAGATCAGATGCCCGCTCTGCTCGCCGCCGAGGCAAGCGCCGAGGGCGCGCATGCGCTCCAGCACGTAGCGGTCGCCGACCCGCGTGCGCTCCAGCCGGATGCCGGCCCGGGTCAGCGTCTGCTCGAATCCCAGGTTGCTCATGACGGTCGCCACCACGATCCCCCCGGCCAGCGCCCCGCGGCGGTGGCGGTCCAGCGCGCAGATGGCCAGCAGCGCATCGCCGTCGACGGTCCCCCCGCGCTCGTCGACGGCCAGCACGCGGTCGGCGTCGCCGTCGTGGGCGAAGCCCAGGTCGGCACCACTGGCCAGCACGGCGCGGCGCAACGGCTCCAGATGCGTGGAGCCGCACGCCACGTTGATCCGCGCGCCGTCGGGCTCATCGTGGAGGGGCAGCACCGTCGCCCCCAGCGCCGCCCACAGGCGGGGCGCCAGGCGGAAGGCAGCGCCGAAGGCGCAGTCCACCACGATCCTGGTGCCGTCCAGCCGTCCCAGCGCCAGGCCCGTCAGGTACTCGAGATAGCGATCCTCGCCCTCCGGGACGGTCCGGATGGTGCCGATGGCGGTGCCGGTGGGCCGGGGGAGGTCGTCGCGGTCCAGCAGGGCTTCGATGGCCTCTTCGCGGCTGTCCGGGAGCTTGAAGCCGTCGCCGCCGAAGAACTTGATCCCGTTGTCCTCCACGGGATTGTGCGAAGCCGAGATGACCACCCCGCAGGCCGCGTCCCGCCGACGCGCCAGGTAGGCGACCGCGGGCGTCGGGAGGATCCCGCCGAGTTCGACGGCGGAGCCGGTGGAACTGATCCCCGCGGCGAGCGCTGCCTCCAGCATCGGGCCGGAGAGCCGGGTATCGCGGCCTACAAAAAACGGCCCGCCCAGTCCCCCGAGCGCCGTGCCCGCGGCACGGCCCAGGCGGAAGGCCAGTTCGGGCGTGAGGTCGGCGTTGGCCACGCCGCGGACGCCGTCGGTGCCGAAGTAGCGTCCCACCGCCGCCCGCTCCTACGGCGCCGGCCGCGACAGCGTCACGGCGACCGCAGGCGGCGTGGCCTGGACCGCCGTGACACCGGCGGGCACCTGGATCCTCAGCGTGACCCGGTGGCGCCCGGCTTCCAGGGCCGAGAGATCGGCGATGGCGCGCACGTCCTCCGGTCGAATCGCCAGGATGGCCGAGGCGGGCCAGCGCATCTCGATGTCCACGGCCGGCGGATCTGCGGCGGCCCTCCACCCCTCGGGCAGGCCGGTGAAGGACACCTGCACGCTGTGGAGCCGCATGGTCGCTGCGGCGGCGTCCTGCGGCGCCGGCCGGACGACGGCCACCACGTAGTACCACATGGTCACCGCGATGAGCGCCGAGAGGAATAGCAGCCGCGGGCGTTCGGAGACCATGCCGGGGCTCTAGCCTCGCGGGGCGGGTTCGGTGCGCCGCCACGGCCACAGCGATGCACCCCGCGCGCCGCCCTGGGTGAACAGGTCGAGCAGCGCGACCTTCAGTTCCTCCTCAGAGAGGCCGCGGACGAGGTGGCCGTCGCGGGCGATGGAGATCCCCCCGGTCTCCTCGGAGACGACGACCGCGACCGCGTCGGAAACCTCGCTGACCCCCACCGCCGCCCGGTGCCGCGTTCCCAGCGTGCGCGAGAGGCGCGGGTTCTCGCTGAGCGGCAGGATGCAGCGGGCTGCCATGATGCGGTTGCCGCGGATGACCACGGCGCCGTCGTGCAGGGGGGTCTCGGGGAAGAACGTGGTGATCAGGAGCTGGACGGTGGCCAGCGCGTCCATCCTGATCCCCGACTCAATGATGTCGTTGAGCCCCGTCCGCCGCTCCAGCACCATCAGCGCGCCGGCGCGGCGCCCCGACAGGATCCGGCAGGCACGCGCCACGTCGTTCACCATCCGGATCGTCTCCTCGCGGCCCAGCCCGCCCGCAAACCCCGAGACGAACGCGCCGCCGCGGCCCAGTTGTTCCAGCATGCGACGCAGTTCGGGCTGGAAGATCACCAGCAGCGCGATGGGGATGACCACGCCCAGGTAGGACAGGACCCACTGGAGGGTGTTCAACCCGAGCACGCGGCTGGCGGTGTACACGCCGAAGAGCACCGCCAGCCCCATCGCCAGTTGGACGGCCCGCGTGCCGCGCAGCAGCAGGAGGACCTGATAGATCAGGGCCGTCACGAGCGCGATGTCGAGCAGGTCCAGGGGCCGAATGGGCATCGGGCGTTCCGCCGGGGTCCGCTGTCTATAGGATCATCGCCAGCAGCGCCTTCTGGGCATGCAGGCGGTTCTCAGCCTGATCGTAGACGATGGACTGCGGACCGTCGAGGACGTCGTCGGTGATCTCCTCGCCCCGGTGGGCCGGCAGGCAGTGCATGACCACGGCGGTGGGCCGCGCCCGGGCCAGCAGCATGGCGTTCACCTGGTAGGGGCGGAAGACGCGCGCCCGTTCCTCCCGCTGGGCCTCCTGGCCCATGCTGGCCCACACATCCGTGTAGACGACGTTGGCGCCCTCCACCCCCCTGACGGGGTCGGTGACCAGAGTGATGGTGGCCCCGGTCGCGGCGGCGATGGCCCGGGCCCGCTGGACGATCGCCTCCGAGGGCGCGTAGCCCGGCGGGGTCGCCACGGTCATGGTCATCCCCAGCTTGGCCGCGCCCAGCAGCAGCGAGTGGCACACGTTGTTGCCGTCGCCGACCCAGGCGATCCGGACATCCTGGAGGCGCGGGAACCGCTCCGCCACCGTCAGCAGGTCGCCCAGGGCCTGGCAGGGGTGCTCCAGGTCGGAGAGGCCGTTGACGACCGGGCAGCGGGCCGCTTCAGCCAGCCCGGTCACGGTGGCGTGCGCGAAGGTGCGGGCCATGATCCCGTCGGCCATCCGTTCCAGGTTGCGGGCGGCATCGGCGACGGACTCGCGGACGCCGAGCTGGATGTCCTGCGGCCCCAGGTAGATGGCCATCCCGCCCAGCTGGAACATCCCGACCTCGAAGCTCACCCGGGTCCGCAGCGATGGCTTCTCGAAGACCATCGCCAGGGTCTTGCCCGCCAGCAGGGGCGGCCGGTCGCCGGCGGCCGAGCGGGCCTTGAGGTGGCGGGCGAACTCGATCAGCCCGGCAAACTCCTCAGGGGTCAGGTCGTCTACCGAGAGGTAGTCGCGTCCGCGCAGGGTCATGGTCGCTCCTTCGTCTGTATGGTCTGTGCCCAGGTCGTCAGGATCTCGCGCAGGGTCGGTGCCGTCCGGTCTTCGACCTCGTAACTCACGCGTACGACGGGCACCCGCAGCGACAGCAGCCGTCCCAGGTCCGCCGGGGTGCCGGTTACGACGACGTCGGCCTCCGCCCGG
This sequence comes from Candidatus Fervidifonticultor sextus, assembly GCA_031459875.1. Classification (GTDB taxonomy): domain Bacteria; phylum Sysuimicrobiota; class Sysuimicrobiia; order Sysuimicrobiales; family Humicultoraceae; genus Fervidifonticultor_A; species Fervidifonticultor_A sextus. The sequence continues at coordinate 36,516 of JAVKHQ010000025.1, forward strand.
TTGACAGTCGCCTCCAGGTCCCGCAGCTGCGCCTCCCCGTACCCCATGGCCGGCAGCACCGCGCCCAGATGGGGATACTGTTCGAGAACCTCCCGCAGGGCTCCCACGGCGAACGGCCTGGCGTCGACGACCTCGGCCCCGTAGCGCCGGGCGGCCAGGAACCCCGCCCCGTAGGCCATCCCTCCGTGGGTCACCGTCGGGCCGTCCTCGATGACGACGGCCCGCCTGCCCCTCAGCCGTTCCGGGACGTCCACGACGGGCGGCATGGCGACCTCCACCACCGTGGCGCCGGGATTGACCCGGCGGATCGTCGCCCGGACGGCGTCCACCGCCCCGGGCGGGGCGGTGTCCACCTTGCTGATGACCGCCACGTGGGCCATGCGCAGGTTCGCCTCCCCAGGATGGTAGCGCACTTCATCCCCCGCGCGGTGCGGATCGACCAGGACCAGGTGCAGGTCGGGCCAGACAAACGGGAAGTCGTTGTTCCCGCCGTCCCAGATCAAGATGTCGGCGTCGGACTGTGCCGCCCCGATGACCTCGGCGTAGTCCACACCCGCGTAGACCGGCGTGCCCCGGGCCAGGTGCGGCTCGTACTCTTCGCGCTCCTCCAGGGTGACCTGGTAGCGGTCGAGGTCGGCGGAACCGGCGAAGCGCTGGACCCGCTGGCGCGCCAGGTCGCCGTAGGCCATCGGGTGGCGGACGACCGCGATCCGCAGGCCCAGGGCGTGCAGGTGGCGGGCCACGTAGCGGGTGGTCGGGCTCTTGCCGGCGCCGGTGCGCACGGCGCAGACGGCCACGACCGGGATCTGCGCGCGCAGCATGGTCTCGCGCGGCCCCAGCAGCCGGAATCCGGCGCCGGCGGCCAGCGCGGCAGAGCCCAGGTGCATGACGTGCTCGTGGGAGACGTCGCTGTAGGCGAAGACGACCTGGTCGACCGCCTCGCGGCGGACCAGGTCGGCCAGATCGGCCTCGTCCACGATGGGGATGCCGTCGGGGTAGAGCGGGCCGGCCAGGTCCGGCGGGTAGTGCCGGCCGGCGATGTGGGGGATCTGGGTGGCGGTGAAGGCCACCACCCGGAAGTCGGCACGGGGGCGGAAATACGTGTTGAAGACGTGGAAATCCCGGCCGCCGGCGCCCAGGATCACCACGCGCGTGGGGGGAGTCACCACACCACCTGCAGGCCGGGGACCGCGGCGAGGGCGGCGTCCCGGGAAATCAACCGGGAGCCGCTCGCCCGGGCGGTGGCGGCAATGACGAAGATTCGCCGGGCCCGCTGGCTCGCCTTCTTCTGCGAGGGACGGGGAGCCCCAGTCAGCCCGCGCCGGGTCACACCAGCCGACCGTACGAGAACACCAGTCTCAAGCCTGCCTCGCGAATCTTTTCCCGCACTTCCGGCCGGGCCCGGTAGCAGAAGCAGACGCCGAATACCTCGCCCTGCAGGTGCCCCCGCGCCCGCTCGACCTGAGCGACGAACTTCTCGACCTGTCGCAACGTGAGGTTGTGCTTGGCTTCCCCCACGATCCAGATCACCTGTCCCGGCCGCGAAGGGTCCCTCGCCTGCCCAAAGACGTTGACCTCCTCGGCCTCTCCATCCCACATCTGCCAGGAGCGCTCCAGCACGCCGACCTCCCACCCGAGCTCGCGCTGCAGGACGTCGTGGAGGACGATGTAGGCGATGTCCTCGATGTCGCCCCCGACCGTCTCGCTCAGGCCTCCGACCTGCCGGGTCAACCGCTCGAGCGCCTCCTCCGTTCGGGCCTGGGCCTCCGCCAGACGGGCCAGCGCGGCCTCGACCCGGTCCATCCGGTCTTCCAGGCGACCCACCCGCTCCTCCGTTCGGGCCTGGGCTTCCGCCAGTCGGGCCAGCGCCGCTTCGACCCTGTCCGTCCGCTCGGCGAGCACGGAGAGGGCATGCTCTGTGCGCGCCTGCGCTTCGGCCAGGCGAATCAGAGCCTGCTCCAGACGGTCAACACGCTGTTCTTGGACCAAGGCGCCGACCTCCCGGGCCGATCATATCCCGGCAGTGACTTGGGATCAACAACGCGCCAACGCACAGCCCCATGCCGGCCCTCCATCCAGATAATGATCGGCCGGATCTGCGGACTTGTGGGAGGGAACACGCCCACACCACAAGCCGCCAGCGCAGAAGTGCCGCCGAGGGACAGGAGCGAGGGGTGTCTAGCGCTTGCTGTACTGGAAGCCCTTGCGCGCCCGCTTGCGGCCGTACTTCTTGCGTTCCTTCTCGCGGGAGTCGCGGGTGAGGAACCCGCCCTTGCGCAGCGGCGCCCGGAGGCCCTCCTCGACCTCCAGCAGAGCCCGCGCGATCCCGTGGCGAACCGCTCCGGCCTGCCCGGAGATGCCCCCGCCGGAGACGTTCACCACGATGTCGAACCGGCCCTCGACCCCGGCGGCCGCCAGCGGCTCGCGGATCAGCGTCTGCAGCGGCACGGTGGGGAAGTAGGCCTCGAAGGGCCTGCCGTTGACGGTGATCGTCCCCGTCCCCGGGATCACCTGCACCCGGGCGACGGCCTCCTTCCTGCCGCCTGCCGCCAGGGCCAGAACCTGCGTCGCTGCCATGGTAGTCCCTCGCTCTCCGACCTACACCCGCATCGGTGCAGGCTGCTGCGCCTGGTGGGGATGGGTGGGCCCGCGGTAGACTTTGAGGTTCTTGAGCAGGCGGCGGCCCTGCCGGGTCTTGGGCAGCATCCCCCGCACGGCCTCGACGAGGGCGCGCTCGGGGTGCTTCTGCATCAGGACCTCGTAGGACGTCTCCTTGAGGCCGCCGGGGTAGCCCGAGTGGCGGACCCATTTCTTCTGCTGGAGCTTGCGCCCGGTCAGCCGCACGCCCGCGGCGTTGACGACCACGACGAAGTCGCCGACGCCGGCGTGCGGGGTGAAGGTCGGTTTGTGCTTGCCCCGCAGCAAGACCGCGATTCGGGCCGCCAGCCGGCCGAGCACCTTGCCCTCGGCGTCCACCAGGTGCCAGCGGCGCTCGATCTCCGCGGGCTTGGGTACGTAGGTCTTCATCAAGTCCTCGCCGGCTCGATTCGGG
>JAVKHQ010000026.1:0-36963 GCA_031459875.1 Candidatus Fervidifonticultor sextus
GGGGGGGGGGTGGGCGCGGGTGTTGGGGCGGGCGTGGGTCCCGGCTTGAACACCGTCTGGCCCACGGCCAGGTGACTGGATGAGAGTGAGCCAGAGACAAGCATCAGTGTGGCGACAAGGACGCAGGCAACGCGCGAATGCATCGTGTGCCTCCTCAGTGCAGAGCCCCCCGAGGAACGAGGACGTGCGCAGAAAAGGGAGAGGCCCCTCTTCGGCAGCCCGGCTGTCTTGAGCCTGTCTGCCCAAGACCCGTGGCTTTGCGCCCTCGAATCGCTTCGAGTTTGCCGCTTGTCGGAGGGTTCCAGACTTGTTTTCACTTTATCACATACCCTCGGTGTTGTCACTCCAGACCATCGAGGGGCCTTCCTGGCGCATCGGTTCGCCGATGAAGACTTTCAGCGAACTTCCTACCACTTCCACCAAATATGCCATGACAGCGACCCCGAACCATCCCAGGAAGGTCCACGCGGCGTTGAAATCCGGTCAGCGCGCGCTTCCGAGTGAGAGGAGATGTGATTGATGAGGGTCGGGGTAGAACCGAAACGCATCGGGCAGATCGATGTGGAACCTCTCCCCATGCCGCGCGTCCGCCTGTGGGCTTTGGTGCGGCTGGGCCGGCCCAAACAGTGGACGAAGAACGGGTTGGTGTTTGGCGCGCTGCTGTTCTCGGGTCGCCTGGTCGAGGCGGCTTCGGTCCAACTCGCCTTGTGGGCGTTTGTCGCGTTCTGTCTGGCATCGTCGGCTGTGTACTCTCTGAACGATGCGCTGGACGCACCGGAAGACCGCCTCCACCCCCGCAAGCGCTACCGGCCGGTGGCCGCCGGTATCATCAGCCCGGGACAGGCGATTGCTGCGGCCGTCCTGCTGGGTCTGATGGGCGCGGGTCTGGGGTTCCTGGTGAACCCGGCGTTGGGCCTGATCGTGGTCCTCTACCTTTTCGTCAGCACGCTCTACAGCCTGCGGCTGAGACACGCGGTGCTGCTGGACATCCTGGCCGTCGCCGCCGGCTTCGTGCTCCGCGCAGTGGGCGGGGCCGAGGCCATCGGCGTCCAGATGTCCCTGTGGTTCATCGCCTGTGTCCCCCTGCTCTCGCTCCTCCTGGCAGTGGGCAAGCGGCGGCACGAACTCATCTCGATGGATGACCCGGTCCGCCACCGCGGGGTCCTCAGCGAGTACCCTGCGCAGTTGCTCGACCAGTTGATCGCCGTGCTCAGCGCGGCGATCATTATGGTCTATCTCCTGTACGCAATGGACTCGGCCAAGCCGTACCCGCTAATGCTGACCAGCCCGCTGGTGATCTACGGCGTTTTCCGGTACCTGTATCTGGTCTACCACCGAGACGAAGGCGGGAGTCCGGATGAGTTGCTGCTGTCCGATGCCCCGTTGCTGATTGCGGTGGCGGCATGGGGCCTCGCAGCGGCGGCGGCGATCTACCTGGTGTAGGCCCGTCAGGGATGGGACCGTCGCGGCGGGATGTACGAGATGGCCAGTGGAGGGAAGACAGCGGCCCCTCTCTGCGCGGACTGGCGACCGAAAAGGACATGGACACGTCTGGAAGTGCCCGTGAGCACCAAGTCGCTCGCTGGCTCGAACTTCGGGAGGGTGATCGTCATTCCTGACCTGCTGGCTCTTCCCAGACTGTTTGCCAATCTGGACCGTTTCCTCGGCCGGCATCTCACGCTGGATCAGACCAAGGCCGTCATCCGGCGGCGCCTGGAGACGCGGGAGGAGCGGTTCCTGGATCATGTCTCGCGGTACATCTACGGCTATCCTCGGAGCCCCTACCTGCCGCTGCTGCGCCTGGCCGGATGCGAGTTCGGCGATCTGCGAACGATGGTCCGCCAGCGGGGCCTCGAAGGCGCACTGGCGTCGCTGCGGGACGCCGGCGTCTACGTGTCCTTCGAGGAGTTCAAGGGCAGGAAGCCCGCCGTCCGGGGCGGGCACACGTTCCACTTCACGCAGCGCGACTTCGACAATCCCTTCCGGGGAGCCGAGTTGAAGGTCCTCACCGGCGGTTCGCGGAGCGCCGGTGCGCCGATCCACGTGGCCCTGGACACCATCGCGGAGAACCGGGTCCACTGTTTCAACCTCATGCTGGAGTCGGCGGGTGCGCGGCGGGGACCGTTGATCACCTGGCTTCCGGGCTTTCCGTCGGGTTCAGGGTTCTTCCTCTGGATGGGATTGACCCACATCGGCCGGCCGCCGATCCGGTGGTTCGCCATGTACGATCCCAGGCGTCCGTCCGTGGGCTGGCAGCAGCGTGCGATCCTGCCGCTGGCGCGGCTCATTGCCAGGCGTCACGGACTGCGCATGCCGATGCCCGAGTTCACTCCGGTGTCGGATGCCTCGCCCGTGCTGGAGGCCCTGATCGACGCCAGACGGCGCGACGGTGGGTGCGCGTTGATCACGACGTCCAGCGCAGCCGTTCGAGTGGCGGGCCTGGCCTCCCGGTTGGGGGAGTCCCTGGAGAACATCAAGATCCTGGTGGGCTCCGAGCCCCTGACGCCTGGAAAGGCCGAGGAGATCCGGCGGACCGGTGCGTCAGTCCACGTACGATACATCTTCACGGAGGGCGGTGCCGCAGGTACGGGGTGCGGCAACCCGTCGGCGCCCGACGACATGCACTTCATGGCCGACAGTTTTGCCCTCATCCCGCACCGCCGGCCCATGGAGGGCGTCGGGTCCCTCGACACCTACATGTTCACATCTCTGTTGAACTTTGCGCCCAAAGTGATGCTGAACGTCGAGAGCGACGACTTCGGGGAGTTGACCGTCAGGCGCTGCGGCTGTCCGCTGGACGACCTGGGGCTACACCACCATCTTGCCTACGTTCGGTCCTTCACGAAACTCACCGGTGAAGGAGCGAAGGTCCTGGCCACGGACTGCGTCCGCATCATCGAAGAGGTCCTCCCCCGGGAGTTCGGCGGGACCAGCGTTGATTACCAGTTGCTGGAAGCTGAGGACGACCGGCGCGTGACGCGGCTGTTTCTCGTGGTGAGCCCCGAGGTGGGACCGGTAGACGAGCAGAAGGTCCTGGAGCGCTTCACCAGCGAATTGCTAAAGGTCCCCTTCAGCGGTGTGCCGGGTACGTGGTTTCAGGACCAGACCATCCGGGTCGTCCGGCGCCGCCCGGTAGAGACGCCGTCGGGCAAACTGCTCCCGTTTCACACCCAGGCGCTGTCGCTGCTTCAGGATCGGATAGCCGCTGGCGGCAGCGCCCGGGGCGTGGCCCGGTAGCTGGCAGGACGCATGGGGTCGTTGCTGACGGCAATCGGCAGCCACGGGGCCGGGCACGTGCGCCGGCTGCTCGGCTGGATGGCGCGACGGCTGGTTCCTGAGGCCGAGCCGGCGGCCGTGCTGCCGTTCCTGCGCCGCTGGGCTGTGGCTCGGATCAAGGCCTTCCAGCGGCGACGCGGGTTGGTCAGAGGGATGGCGATCGTCTCTCCCCGGGGGGGGCGGCTTTGGGCTGTTGAGCAGGACGTCCCACTGCCCGGGCCGGGGGAGGTGCTGGTCCGCGTTGCCGCGAGCGTCGTCAGCCCGGGGACCGAACGCGCCTTCTTTCTCCGACTGCCCAACGCGGTGCCCACGTATCCGTACTATCCAGGCTACTCGTTGGCTGGCGAAGTCGTCGCCGTGGGTCGCGGCAGCCGGCACCGCCCAGGCGACCGGGTTGCCCTGGCGGCGCCTCACGCCAGTCTGGCGCTCGCGGCGGACGCCCAGGTGTTCCCGGTCCCGCCAGAGGTCCCGCTTGAGGAGGCGGCGTTCGTACAGCTGGGCATCATCGCGCTTCAGGCTGCGGCCAAGGCGCGAATCCGAGCCGGGGAATCCGTGGTGGTGTTGGGGTTGGGGCTGATCGGGCAACTCCTGCTGCAGTGCTGCGCCAGCGTCGCTTCCTCTGTCACAGCGGTGTCCCGCACGACGCGGCGCATTTCGGATCAGGTGCGCGCCGTGGCCGACCGGGTGATCGTGATCGAGCACGGCGGGACCGAGGTTCTCGATACTGTGGGCGCTTCGGTGACCTTCGACGCCACGGGTGCTCCCGACGGTATCCCGGCGGCCCTGCGGTGCACGGGGCGAGGCGGGCGCATCGTCCTGGCTGGCAGCACCCGCGGGGTGACCGAGCGGGTGGACTTCGGCCTGATGGCGGACAGGCAGGTGACGATCATCGGCGCGCACATCAGCAGCCTCTCTTTGGCCGAGCGGCGGTCGCTGGCCGACGCCTTCTTCGCCATGCTGCAGGACCGCCGTCTCGACCTCGCGACGCTCATCACCGAGCGTGTCCACCCCCTTGAGGCCGAGTGGTTCTATCGCCGGCTGGCCGGGGGAGCCGACGCGACGGTGGGCGCGGTCCTGGACTGGAGCCGGCTCGGTGCATCCGAGGGTATGCGCCGCGCGCACGTGTTCACGCCGCCCGACCTGGCGCCGCTGCGACGTGGCCGGCTGGTCCTGGCGCCGCTGTCGGCGAACGGGACGCGCTGGGCAGAAGGTGCCGCTCCGTGAGGACGGTCGCGGTACCCCTGCGGCCTCCGGTCCGTTCCGTCTCGGGCCCGTTGCGGATGGCCGTGATCGGCTGCGGTGAGCGAGGCGCCGGGTGCTGCAGGGCCGTGGCGCAAACAGGCAACAGTCGTCTGGTCATGGTCATGGACGCGAGCCCACAGCGGGCACGCGAGGTCGCGCGCGGCCTTGACGTTCCTTGGACGACCAGCCTGGAAGAAGTGCTGGCCCGTGACGACGTGGAGGCTGTGGTGATCTCGACCCCGCACCACCTCCATGCTCCACAGTCGCTGGCCGCTGTGCGGGCCGGCAAGCATGTCGTGGTCGAGAAGCCCCTGGCGACCTCGCTGGAGGATGCCGCCGCCGTAGCCGTCGCGGCCCGGGGAGCCGGTGTCTCCTTCTCTATCAATCTCTCGTACCGCTACCTGCCCCACGTGGCGAAGGCCAGGAGCCTGATTGAGGCGGGCGTGCTGGGTGACCTCTACGGTGTCTCGCTGATCTATCAGAAGGAACGCTTCGCGGACTACTGGGAGGGACGCCTGGGCGGCGCCGGTTCTGACTGGCGGATGCGGCGCGAGACGAGCGGCGGCGGAATCCTGATCAACCTGTTGATCCACTTCATCGATTTGCTGCGCTATCTTCCCGGGTTGGACCTCGTCGAGGTGTCGTCGGCTCAGGCGACCATGGAGGGCCCCGGCGAGGTCGAAGATGTCACCGCGCTGTGGCTCCGCTATGCTAACGGGGCGCTGGCGACGGTGAATGCCAGTTCGTGCGCCCGCGGGGCCGACATCGTGGAGTTTCGGTTGTGGGGGCGGGACGGGCACCTTTCGCTCACTCCACCCTACCAGTTCTACTCGCTGCGCCTGGTGGACGGAAAGCGGCCGGGACAGTGGCACAGGTTCTCGGGGACTCCCGGCCTGGCCCAGCGGGATGTGGAGTACTTTCGGCGCTTCGCCGACCGCGTGCTGCGCGGCGAGCCCCAGGACGTCACGGTTGACGACGGGCTGGCGGCCCAGGCGGTGGTGGAGGCTGCGTACCGGTCGGCGCAATCCGGCCGGGCCGAGAAGGTGGAATGGCGGCCGGAGCGCCCCGGCGGGTCTTGAGGTACACCGGCGCACGGGACCGGGGCGGCGCCTTCGTCGTCACGGAAGAACCACCGCGAACGGTGGAAGCCGACCAGGTCCTCGTGCGGTGCGTGTGCGCGGTGGTGGACCTGGAGCCGCTATGGATCACGCGTGTCCCTGGCGTCCCGGTGGCTTCGTTCCTGGGGCGCGTGGTGGAGTCCGCGTCCCCCGACGGCCCCGACCCCGGCGCGCTGGTGGTCGGCACAGGGCCTCTGGGTGAGGTCGTCGCGGTGAGGCGGGAGAGCGTGTGGACCGTCGCCGGGGAGATGCCACCGGAGCACCTGGCGCTCCTGCCCCAGGCGGCGGCGGTCCTGAAGGCCGTGGGGGAGGCGGGCATCAGGATGGGCGACCGGGTGGTCATCTCCGGCGGCGGCGTGGCCGCGGGGCTGGCCATGGAGGTGGCACGCCTCTACGCGGGCAGGTGGCCCGAGACGATGCCGGCCGCCTCGTCGCGCCACAGCACACCCGGTTCGCCGGATGCCGGGGCGTGCGACGTCCTCATTGACACCACGGCCGACGCCGCGGCGTGGGCCTGGAGGCTCGGACTCCTCCGCGTGCAGGGCGTCGCGCTGCTCCTCCTGCCCCCGGGTGTCTGGGTGCATGCCTTCGACTTCTATCCAATGGTGCACCGGCGCTCGCTGTCGCTGCTGGTCAGGAGGGTCCCGGAGGCGGACGGGCGTCCGGCTGCCACCGACGCCATCACCACGGCCGGTCGTCTGATCCGCCAGGGCATTCCGACTGTGGGTGAACGTTTTTATACAGTTCGCCTGCCGGGCGGGGCCGCCGGCGCGGATGTCATCAACCTGACCGGGATGGGGGATGCCGCCGGGCTGCTCTGCAGGTTCGAGGGCCCGGGGTAGGTATGCTGACATACCCATCACTGCCATCTGGCCTGATCTGGCGCACCTGGTGATTCAGAAGGTATGACCTCTACGGATGCCGCCCCCGCAGGATCGCGCGCTGGGCCGCCTGGGCGGGCGGTTTCAGGGGAAGCTGTCGCGGTCCCCTTGGCGGTGGCGGCAGGTGCCCTCTACGCGTGGGCCGGCCGCCACGCGATGAACGCCGACGGGATCTCCTACCTGGACATGGCCGACGCGTACCTGTGGCGCGACTGGCCCAATGCCATCAGCACTGTCTGGAGCCCGCTGTACGCCTGGTTGCTGGCGGCGGGCCGATTGGTGCTCGGGGCCGGTCCGGCATCGGAGTTCCCAACCGTGCAGGCCGTGAACTTCGTCATTTTTCTGGTCTCCGTTGCGGCCTTCGGGTTCTTGATGCGCTCTCTGCTGCGCTACCGACGAACGGTGCCGTCCGCTGCCCCGGTGTCGGCGTCGGTTTCCGACCGGGCTCTGCTGGCGGCCGGCTACGCGGTGTTCGTCTGGTCGGCGCTCGACCTCATCGGGGTGAACCTGGTTACGCCGCATCTCACGGTGGCGGCGCTGATCTCCCTGGCCGTCGGGCTGTTGCTCAGGATCGCCATGGGGCGCGCCGGCATCGGCGTCCACCTCGGCCTGGGTGTGGTCCTGGGGCTGGCCTACCTGGCGAGGACGCCGATGGCCGCACTGGCGCTGGTTATGTTGGGTTTGGCGACTGCGGCTGGGTGGCGGCATGCTGCGGGGTGGCGCAGACTGTCTGATCCTGCAGCGGCCCTCGCCGCGTTTGTGGTTGTAGCGGGGATCTACGCCGTCCCCCTCTACTTCATGAAAGGGCAGATGCCGCTGGGGGATTTCCCGAGGATCAACTACGCGTTCTGGGTCAACGGCTACCCCCGCCAGCACTGGCAGGGCGATCCCCCCGGAAGCGGCACGCCCAGACATCCGACCAGGAAACTGTGGACCAAGCCGGCCGTCTACGAGTTCGGCGAGCCGGTCGGCGGGACCTACCCGCCGTGGTACGACCCGTCATACTGGTACGCCGGGATCCAGCCCCGGTTCGACCCGGTCGGGCACGTGCGGGTGCTGCAGCGTAGCGTCCAGATCGAGTCGCTCCGGGACGCAATCGACCACTGGGTGCCCAGCGTGATCTTCGCCGTCGTCGCAGGGCTCTATGCGGGAGCGAGAGGCTGGCTGACCTGGCGGGGCCTCGTGGCTCACCGGTACCTCCTGATCCCGGCCGTGATCGGATTCGGTCTGTTCGCTCCCGTCCAGTTGATCCCCCGCTATGTGGGCGGGTTCGTGCCGCTGCTCTGGCTGGGGGTGATGGCCGCCTTGAACCCCTCCAGCTCCAGGTGGGCGCGGCGCACCGTGCAGGGCCTCGCGGTGGCAGTGCTGGTTTTTCATGCCGGACTGGCCGCTCCGGGGATCGCGAAGAGGGGCCTTGCCGTCGCCGTCGAGGCTGTCTGGGGCACGCCCGCCTCAACGGATGTTCACTGGCAGGTGGCCTCGGCACTGCACGAGATGGGCATCGGGCCTGGAGCGCGCGTGGCCGTGCTCGGGTCCGGGTTCAACGCGTATTGGGCGCGGCTTCTGCGGGCCAAAATCATCGCCGAGATCCCTGTGGATGCCGCCGCCGACTACTGGGCCGCAAGCGGGCAGACCCGCGCGCGGATCGCCCGCCTGCTGGCGGACGCAGGTGCCGAGGTCCTGGTGGCCTCCTCCCGGGTGCTGCCTTCGTCGGTCGGTCCGGGGGAACTGGCTGCGATGGGATGGCGACGGGTCGGTGAGACCGACTTTCACGCGCTGTTCCTGCCCAGGTGAGGGAGGGCGGGCTCAGGCCGCCGACCGGGCGAGCGTCCGGAACGAGTCGGCGATGATCTGGTTGTCGGAGAAGCGGGGACGCCAGGCGAAGTGGTCCAGTGTGCGTTCCAGCGAGAGCACGAAGTCCCTGCCCAGTGTCAGGTACTGCTCGGGGTGCAGTGGCCCCAGGCGCAGTCGGTGGAGGGCCGCGCACGCTGCGACCGCCAGCCGTTCGGGTACCGGGACGAAGACGGGCGTGGTCCCCAGGCACCGGGCTGCCACGGCGATCTTCTCGCGGAGCGTGGAGACCTCCAGCGAGCCGGCGTTGAAGGTGCCCGGGATGTCGCGGTGCAGCGCCTCGACCACGAGGTCGGCGAAGTCTTCCACGTGGAGCATCTGGTACAGGTTGTCTCCCGAACCAAAGAGGACGATGGGCACCCGCGCCTGGGCCAGTCTGGCCAGGGTGGCGAAGAGGCCCAGGCGGCCCGGTCCGCCGATGACCCTGGGCCGGAGGATCGTGACGACCGGAATCCGCTCGGCGGCCGCGCGGACCAGCGTCTCGGCCTGGCGCTTGGAGCGGCCGTAGTGCCCCACGGGTCGGAGCTCTGCGGATTCCGGGATCGGGCAGCGGTCCGGGATGCCGTAGACCATATCCGTGGAGATATGGATGAACTTGCGGACCCCGACGTTGACGCAGGCGTCGAGGAGGTCTTGAAGGACCACGACATTTCCCCGATGGAACGTCTCGTAGTCGTACAGGTTGCGGCCTCGGGTGAAGAGCTGGACTGCGGCACAGTGGATCACCGTCCGGACCCGGGCGAAGTCGGGCGAATGGATCACCCGGTCGATGGGCAGACCGAGCTTTGTGTCGCAGCGGATGACGCCGTTGAGGCGGCGGGCGATTGCCCCGCCCACGAACCCTTCGGAGCCGGTCAGGAGGACGTGCCCGTAGTCCACAGGCCCTACGCCTGGCCGCGGGCCAGGAACAAGACCCCGAGCACGATCAGGGCGACGGCCAGGAGTTTGTTGGCCGTGAGCGGTTCACCGAGCAGCACGGTGGCGGACAGCACCACCATGACATACCCCAGGCTCTGCAGCGGATAGGCGATGCTGACGGGCAGCCGGGAGAGTACCACCAGCCAGAGGCCCAGGCTGAGGATGTAGCAGGCGAGCCCGCCGAGAATCGGCGGGCTGGTCATCAACCCGGGCAGCAGGGATGCAAACTGCCGCGCCGAGGTCACTCCGCCTTCGACCCCGTGCATGGCGCTTCTCAGCAGGAGTTGCGCCCCGGCGTTGAGGGCAACGGCGGCCAGCGCCAGCGCGAATTCAGCCATTTGAGCCCTCCTGACCAGCATGGGACACAACATTCTGACCCCACACCGCGATTCCTCGTTGGTCGCCCCGGAGGACCTCGCCGGACGGCAGGGCATCCTGCTGCTGGCGATTCTGTTTGGGCTGTCCTACCCCCAGTTCCCGCTCTACCACGACACGCAAAACCAGTACTTCTTTCACGGGCTGGTGCGCGCTGGCGTGGGCCTGCTGCGATGGGACTGGCTGGCGGGCACCGCCGACGTCTGGCCGGTCTTCAGCGCGCTGGTGACCTTGACCTACCGGTACCTGGATGTGCGGATGTTCTACGGCTATTTCTTTGTCCTTCTCGGCGTGTACGCCTATACGATGTGGGGGATTGTCGCCTCGGTATGGGTCGGCTTGCGTGCCTGGCCCAAGACCGTGATGTTCTTTGCCCTGCTCGCGGCGCTTCACTCCCCCTGGGTCGGTCAGCTCTCGACCGCCGCGGTGGGATTCAGCGTCGGGGCACAGCTGACCTCCGGCGTCGCACTGCAGGAGCTGCTGGGCCGCATGCTCCAGCCCAGCACCTTTGGGGTCTTCCTGCTCGTCTCCGTCCTGGCGTTCCTGCGGGGCAAGCCGCTGCCTGCGCTCATCTGGGCGGCCCTCGCCGCGACGATCCACCCGACCTATATCCTGACGGCAGCGGTGCTGATTCTTTCATATCTTGTCATCCTGTGGCGGCGTGGGCAGCGGTTTCACGCGCTGGCGTGGCTGAGCCTGTGGGCCCTGGTGCTGCTGCTACCGGTGCTGATCTACGTGGTCGTCGCCTTTCGCCCGACTTCTGCGGACCTCGTGGCACAGGCACAGGCGATTCTGGTCCACTATCGGTTCCCGCACCATGCCTATCCAGCACGTTGGTGGGGCCCCATGGTCTACGTAAAAGTGGCGGTGGTGATGGTGGCGCTGGGCCTCGTCCGGCGCAGCGATCTGTTCATCATCCTGCTGGCGCTCTCGGGCGGTGCCGTGGGCCTGACGGTGCTCCAGGTGCTGTCCGGGAGCGACAGGCTGGCCCTGCTCTTCCCCTGGCGACTCTCGGTGGTGCTGATGCCGCTGGCCGCCGCACTCACGGCGGCGGGGCTCGTCTCGTGGGGGATGGATCGGGTGACGCGACGATTCCCTGGGACCGTGCGCCTGGCGGCGGGCTGCGGTGTGGCGCTGCTGATGGTACTGACGGCGACCGGCATCCAGGAGACGTGGCGCCGGTTCACGCCCGGCGCCCCCGACCATCGGACTGCGCTGTTCGAGCACGTGCGCAAGACGAAGTCACCGGGCGGGCTCTACCTGATCCCACCGTACTGGGACAACTTTCGTCTTGCCACCGGAGCGCCGGCCTTCATTGACTGGGATTTCATCCCCTACGACGACTGGGCCGTCGTGGAGTGGTACCGGAGATTCCGGCAAGCGGATGCCTTCTACAAGGCCACCGGTGGGGAGCGGTGTCGGATCCTACGGGACCTCGCGGCGCGGGAGCGCGTCACGGATGTCGCGCTGAGGGGCCAAAGCCTGGAGGCCTGCGGTCCCTGGCAGCTGGTGTTCCACTCGGGCGACCACCGGCTCTACAGGTTGGGGCCTCAGTGATGGTCTTCGCAGTACGTTCAAGTACGAGAACACGGCCCGCGTGACCATTATGAACTCCACCGGGCACCTGGACACCGAGTTCGGTCCGCTGCTGCGGGCGCGGTCGTGCTTCCGTGGAGGAGTTCGAGATTGTCTGCGGCGGGCCGGTACGCGCGAGTCGCTGGAATTGTGTGCTACCAGGGAATCCCGGGGCTCTTGCCAGCGCCGGGGCCGAGACGTTCGCCTGCGGCAGGGTCAAATTCGACGGTCGCCGCGTGCCGATGGGGCTTCGGCCCCTCCGCTGAACAGCGGTGAGGGCCATGTGGGTCCCGCCGAGGAACCAGCCTTTGTCGGAGGCGCCTGAAGACTACGCCAATCTTGGGCCGCTCGACGGGGTGCTGAAGAAGATCGGACGGAAGTGAACTCCACCATGGCTGACTGGATCGCCTATTGGAATGGGCGGTTTGTCCAGGACGGCGAGATCGCGATTTCGCCGGCGGACCGCGGGTTTACGCTGGGGGATGCAGTCTACGAAGTAACACGCACCTACCGGCACCAGCCCTTTCACCTCGACCGGCACCTGGACCGGCTCTATGCGTCGCTGGCGTATGTGGAACTGGACCCCGGACTCGACCGCGGGGAAATGGCGGACCTGACGTATGCCGTGCTCGACCGGAATCGCATTCACCTCGGACCCGACGACGATGTGCTCCTGACGCACCGCGTCACTCGCGGGCCGGCCGGTCCGCTCTTCGAGGGGCTGCCTCCGGGGCCACCGACGGTGCTGATCACCTGCAGACCCGTACAGTTCGCGCGATTCGCCCGCCTCTACGACGATGGGGTGGAACTTGCGACGCCGAGGGTTCGGATGCCGATATCAGGAGGCATCGATCCGCGGGTCAAGAGCCAGAGCCGGCTGCTGATGGCCCTCGGGGGTGTGCAGGTGGCGAGGGAGGGGGGTCCGGTGATTCCGCTCTTTGCGGATGTGCACGGGTACGTCACAGAGACCGCCTTGAGTAACATCTTCTTCGTATTGTGGGACCACCTGGTGACCCCGCCCGATGCGGTCGTTCTCGGAGGTATCACGCGCCAGGTGGTCATCGAGCTCGCCGAGACCCTCGAGGTTCCGGTCGTGCGCCGGCGGATTCATCTTCAGGAGATATCCGAGGCCTCGGAGGCGTTCGTCACCTCAACGAGCGTGGGGTTGCTGCCGGTGAGCTCGGTCAACGGCCGGCCTCTGGCACTGGTGCCGGGAGCGACGACGCGGCGTCTGACCGAGGCGTTCAGCCGATATGTGGGCGTTGACATCGTGGCACAAAGCCGCGCCCACGTGGCGTGAGGACCAATCGTCAGAGTCATCCGGCAAGTCGCACGGTACGTTCGCGTCCTTCCCAAGGAGGATGACAGTGATGAGACTGCGTTGTCTTGTGGCGTTCACGCTCTTCGCGATCCTCGCCTGCACGGCCGCGCCTGCGCTGAGCAGGGAGGCGCGCCTGACCTTCGGGTTTGCGGGGGTCAAGCAGCTCCACTACACGGCCACGCTGATAGCCCTCGACCGACTCCGGGACCGCGGCTACGAGCCCGTGTCGGTGTTTTTCCCCAGACCCGAACTCGCCGCCCAGGCCCTCATTCGCGGCGAGGTGGACCTGGCGCGGCTGGACAGCATTACCGCCTCCAACGTCATCGCCCGGGGGGCGCAGATCAGCATGGTGGCGGCGCCGGGGCTGAGCGAGTGGGTGCTGGTCACTCCGAAGACCATTGCGACCCCACAGGCCCTGGCCCGGAGGCGGATCGCGGTGCACAGCGTGTCTTCCATGTCCAACGGGGTGGTTCAATACGCGATCAAGAAGCACAGAATCGCCGATCCGCAGATCCTCATCATCCCAGGGTCGCCGGCCCGTGCCCAGGCCCTCCTGCAGGGCGAGATTGACGCCACCTCTCTGTTCCTGATCGACGCCATCCGGTTGCAGATGCTGGCCCCGGACCGCTTCCACATCCTGGTGGACTTCAAGGACCTGCCGGTGGTGGACTCGGTCGTGGTGGCCAGGCGCGAGTGGCTGGCCGGTCGCCAGCCGGAAGTCCAGGACTTCGTGCGGGTCCTCCTGGAGACCCATCGTCGCATCACCGCCGGCGCGGAGTGGGCCGTCGCCAGGACCCTGCACCTGTTCCCCGACCAGGACCCGGCGTTCGTGGCAGCCGCGGTGCGGGCCTATGCCGCCCGAGGCATCTGGGACGTCAACGGCGGGATCGGAGGCCTGACGAAGGCGCCGGAGATGGTCCGGTTCCTCAAGACGCTGGAGATGCTGCCCGCCTCGGCTTCGGAGAACCGCGAGGACTATACGGATCTGCAGCACCTGCAGGCGGTGCTGGCCAGGATTGGCCGGAAGTAGCCCGGAGCCTCGACCGGAAGGGTGCTGCATGCGACTGAGCGGCCGGGTGGCGATCATTACCGGCGGCGGCCTGGGAATCGGCCGCGCCTACGCCCTGGGGTTCGCCCGCGAAGGTGCCGCGGTCGCGGTGGCGGATATCGACGCTGCCGCGGCGGCGGCGGTTGCGGCGGAGATCGGCGGCCGAGGCGGCCGGGCGATTCCGATCCCGGTTGACGTGGCCGACGACGAGGCCGTTCGGCGGATGTGCGAGGAAACCGCCGAGGCCTTCGGCGGGATCGACATACTGGTGAACAACGCGGCGCTGTTCGCGGCCCTGGAGCGCAAACCGTTCCACGCCATCACCCCCGAGGAATGGGACCGGGTGATGGCGGTGAACCTGCGCGGGGTGTTCCTGTGCTGCCGGGCCGCGTACCCCTACCTCAAGGCGCGCGGCGGCGGATCTATCATCAACATCACGTCGTCGAGCATCTTCACGGCCCGCAACCGTCTGGCCCACTACGTGGCCGCGAAGATGGGCGTCGTGGGGCTCACGCGGGCGCTCGCCCGCGAGATGGGCGACGACGGCATTCGGGTCAACGCCGTCGCGCCGGGCGTGACCGCCTCGGGAACTAACGAGCGCATCAGTCCGCCGGAGGCGCAGGCGGCGGCGGCGGCAGAGCGCTGCCTCAAGCGCATCCAGGTTCCCGAGGACCTGGTGGGCACGGTGCTGTTCCTGGCTTCGGACGAAGGCGCCTTCATCAGCGGGCAGATGATCGTCGTAGACGGCGGGCGGGTATTCCATTGAATGGGATCGCGGCTGAACAGGCCGCCGCCGAGCCCATCCGGACCCGGCGCGATGCCCTGAAACGCATCGCCTTCCGGAGGCGGGCCGTTCTGTATCCGGTGGCCCGTGCGCTCTCCGTCCTGGTGCTCCTGCTCGCCTGGGAGGGGGCCGGGCGCCGGGCCGCGGGGAGTTTCACCTTGCCCCCGGTCACGGCGGTGGCGGCGGCCCTGGCCGGGCAACTGGCCGACCCCCGGTTCTGGAGCGCGGCGGCCGTGACGCTGCAGGCGCTGTTCGTAGGCTTCGCCCTGACGATGGCCGTCGGCATCCCAGCCGGCCTGATCGTCGGCCGCGTCCCGGTGGTCGGCCGCCTGGTCAACCCGTATCTCCAGTTCCTGCTGGCCGTGCCGGCCTCGCCGCTCGTACCGCTGTTCGTGATCGTCTTCGGCATCGGGCTGGCGGCCCGGGTCGCCACGGTCGTGACCTTCGGGGTCGCCATCCTGATCGTCAACACCGCCGCCGGCGTCCGGCTAACGCCGCCGTCGCTGGTCCAGATGGCCGAGTCGTTCGGGGCCGCCCCGGTCCAGGTGTTCCGGCGGGTGGTGCTCCCGGCGGCGCTGCCGGGCATCGCAGCCGGCCTGCGCCTGGCCGCCGGGCGTGCCGTGGTCGGCATGGTCGTCTCGGAACTCATCATCATCTCGGTAGGGCTGGGCCGCCTGATCAGCCAGTACAGCGCGACCTTCGACGCGGCCAACCTGTACGCGGTGGTCATCGTCATCCTGTCCATCGGCGTGGCCGTCGCCCGCGGCATGAGCGAGGTCGAACGGAGGGCCGTGCGGTGGCGGTGAACGGTGAGGTGGTCATCCAGGCCGTCGGCATCGGCAAGCGCTTCAGGGCCGTCACCGGGGACGACCTGATCGCGCTGGAGGGCGTCTCGTTTGCGGTCCGTCCGAACGAGTTCGTCAGCATCATTGGCCCTAGCGGGTGCGGCAAGACCACGCTGCTGCGGATCCTGGACGGCCTGGTCCCGCCGGATGAGGGCGAGGTCCGCATTCGGGGCCAGCGGATCACCGGCCCGGGTCCAGACCGGGCCATGGTCTTCCAGGATTTCGCCCTGCTCCCCTGGGCCACGGTCGAGGACAACGTGGCCTTTCCCCTGGAGATCCGGGGTGTGCCGCTTCAGGAGCGCCAGCGCCGCGCTCGGGAGGCCATCCAGCTGGTGGGGCTCGCGGGCTTCGAGGCGTACTACCCGCATAGCCTCTCCGGCGGCATGCAGCAACGGGTCGGGCTGGCGCGGGCGCTCGTGGTGGATCCTGAGATGTTGTTGATGGACGAACCCTTCGGCGCCCTGGACGCGCAGACGCGGCACCTGCTCCAGGACGAACTGCTGACCCTGTGGCAGGCCCACCGGAAGACCGTGGTCCTGGTCACCCACGACATGGAAGAAGCGGTGTACCTCTCCGACCGGGTCCTCCTGATGGGACCGCGGCCTGGCCGGATCGCCCGCGAGGTCGAGGTCCCGCTGCCCCGGCCGCGCGACCATACGGTCCGCCGGACCGCCCAGTTCGCGGAACTCGTCGAATGCGTGTGGGACACGCTGCGGGCCTTCGCACGGCCATGAAGAGATCGCGTGACCTCTTCCACTGGGTGCTACATCGCGCGCCGTGGACGATCTCGGTGGCGCCGGTGCTGGCCCTGTGGGAGGTCGTCGGCCGGCTGCGGCTGTTTGCGTTCGTCACGCCGCTGACCGATGTGGCGCGGGCCGGGCTACTCCTGGCTGGCCGCGGGAGCCTTCGGGCGGACCTGGCCCTGACGGTCTCCGCGGTGCTGGTGGGATTCGGCCTGGCGGTCGCCGCGGGGGTGGCAGTCGGCGTCTTGATGGGACGCTACCGGCTGGCCGAGGCCGTCTTCGGCCTGTACGTGGATATCTTCCAGAGCACGCCGGCGGCGGCCAAAGTGCCAGTCCTGGTGCTGCTCTTCGGCCTGGGCCGCGGCAGCATCGTGGCCACCGTGTTCCTGTTCGCGTTCTTCGTGATCACGGTCAACGTGTACACTGGCGTCCGGCAGGTCAGCCCCACGTTGGTGGAGATGGCCCGCTCCTTCGGCGCGGGCGAATGGACGCTGATTCGCCGCGTGATTCTGCCGGCCGCGCTGCCGCTGGTGATGGCCGGGCTCCGCATGGGTGTCGGGCGGGCCGTCAACGGGGCGGTACTCGGTGAGATGCTTATCTCCATCGTGGGGATCGGCGGACTGCTGATGTACTATGGGAGTTCGTTCCGCGTGGATTTCCTCTACGCCCTCATCCTGCTGGTAGTGGCTTTGGCCGCCGTGCTCATGGGGGCCGTGCATGCAATCGAGCGGCGGCTGATCCGGTGGATGCGGTGAGGAGACGTAGAGGCTCGGACGATCCGGTGAGGAGGCGCACGCCATGACCTACGAGACCATCCTGGTCCACCGGGACGGCGGGATTGTTACCGTGACGCTGAACCGGCCGGCCAAGCGCAACGCCATGAACCCGACGCTACACCATGAGATGCACGATGCATTGACTCGTTTGGCGGATCAGGAGGACGTTCGCGTGCTGATCCTTACCGGCGCCGGCGAGGCGTTCTCCGCGGGCATGGACCTCAAGGAGTACTTCTACGACCTGAAGGACCGGCCGCACGAGGTGGACCGCATCCGGGTCATCTCGCAGGAGTGGCGCGACCGGAAACTGCGCCTGTTTCCCGCGCCGACCATCGCCATGGTGAACGGCTACTGTTTCGGCGGTGCCCTGCCGATCGTGGCTTCCTGCGACCTGGCGCTCGCCGCCGAAGAGGCCACCTTCGGCCTCTCCGAGATCAACTTCGGGGGCATCCCGGCCGGCCCGGTCGCCTGGGCGGTGGGCAACGTGCTCCACGAGCGCGACGCCCTCTGGTACATGCTCCTGGGCGAACCCTTCGACGGCCGGCGCGCGGCGGAGATCAGGCTGGTCAACAAGGCCGTCCCACGCGACCGGCTCCGAGAGGAGACCCTGATGGTCGCCCGGGCCCTGGTAGGCAAGGACCGTCACGCGCTGCGGCTGACCAAGGAGTTGTTCCGGCACTCTCGCGGAATGGAGCGCGACGCCGCGCTGGCCTTCGCCAACGCCAAGGTGCGAGAACTGACCCTGTTGCAGGACGGCCAGTGGATCGAGCAGGGAATCGGACACTTCCTGAAGGGCCAATACCGTCCCGGGCTTGCCGAGGCTCCGGGCCAGCCGGGCAGCGACCCGGACTGACATCGCATACGAGGGGAGCGTCGAGCCATGCCTCCAACGCCTCCGGATGGGGTCGGCCAGACGGTGTCCGGCCACGAACTGACCTACGCAACATATCTTTGCCTCGATGAGCTCATGGAGCTCCAGCGAGGACGCACCGGGTCCCACGATGAGTTGCAGTTCATCGTGGTCCACCAGGTCTTCGAACTCTGGTTCAAGCTGCTGCTGCACGAACTGCGGGCCATCCGCTCGGCCATGCAGCTGGGGGACCTCCGGGGCGCCAACCGGCTGCTGCGCCGGGCCCACGAGATCCTCCGGATCCTGATCGCCGCCTTCCCCCTGCTGGAGACGATGCGGCCGGCCGACTTTTTGGAGATCCGCGGTGAACTCAAGGAGGCCAGCGGGTTCCAGAGCCGGCGGTTTCGCGAAATCGAGTTCATCTCGGGGCTCAAGGACGAGCGCTACGTCCGGGTCTTTGAGGACGACCCCGAGGACCAGGCGGTGCTGCGGGCCGCGCTGCAGGAGCCGACCCTGTGGGACGCCTTCGTGGGTCTGGTCAAACGCAAGGGCTATCCGGCGCAGAGCGATGAGGAGATCATCCAGGCCATCATCGCCATTCACGTGGGCGACCGCCACCCCGCCATGGACGCCCTTGTGGACGGCCTGCTGGAGTACGACCTCCTGTTTGCCCAGTGGCGTACGCGGCACGTGCTGATGGTGGAGCGGATGATCGGGGCGAAACCGGGGACCGGCCAGAAGCAGGTGACGCGGGTGGCCGGCGCCGGCTATGCCCTGGCCTCGGGCGTGGACTACCTGAAGACCACCCTGCACAAGCGCTTCTTCCCGCTCCTCTGGCAGGCGCGCACCTTCCTGGGCCGCGGAGGACCTGCGTGAAGCCGCTCTCGCGCCGCGCGCAGGGCGTGCGGCCGTCCGGGATCCGCCAGATGATGGAGCGGGCGCGCCAGATCCCTGACGTCGTCCATCTGGAAGTGGGCGAGCCCGACGCGAACACGCCGGACCACATCATCCAGGCCGCGGCGGAGGCGGCCCGCGCGGGCTTCACCAGGTACACGCCGTCGGCGGGCCTGCCCTCGCTACGCGAGGCGCTGGCCCGCAAGTTGTCCGCGCAGAACGGGCTGCCGACCCATGCCGACCAGGTGGTCGTCGCGCCCGGCTCGGTCTTCGCCCTCGCCGCCGCCATGCTCGCGACCGTCGATCCGGACGACGAGGTCCTGGTGCCGGACCCGGGGTGGCCCAACTACACCTCGGCCCTGCAGGTGATCGGGGCGCGCATCATCCCCTACCCCCTGCCGCGCCAAACGGGCTACCTGCCAGACCTCCCGGCCCTGCGTCGCCTGGTGACCGCGCGGACCAAGGCGATGATCGTCAATTCGCCCAGCAACCCGACCGGCGCGGTCTTCCCGCGGGAGACGGTCCGGGCGCTGACGGACCTGGCGGCTGAGTCGGACCTCTACCTCATCGCCGACGAGGTCTATGAAGAGTTTGTCTTCGAGGGCGAACACGTCTCGCCCGCCCTGTTCGACCCCGACGGCCGGGTGATCAGCGTGTTCGGGTTCTCCAAGACCTATGCCATGACGGGGTGGCGCCTGGGGTACGCCCGGGCGGCCACGGCGGTCGCCGAGATGATGACCAGGCTGGCGGAGCCGTTCGTCTCCTGTCCCTCGTCGGTGGCGCAGAAGGCGGCGGAGGCGGCCCTGGCCGGACCCCGCACCGAGGTGGAGCGCATGCGCAAGGCCTACCGCCGCCGTCGCGACCTGGTCGTCGCGATCCTCGAGCCGGAAGGGCTCCTGGCCTCGGTCCCCCGCGGAGCGTTCTAC
This sequence comes from Candidatus Fervidifonticultor sextus, assembly GCA_031459875.1. Classification (GTDB taxonomy): domain Bacteria; phylum Sysuimicrobiota; class Sysuimicrobiia; order Sysuimicrobiales; family Humicultoraceae; genus Fervidifonticultor_A; species Fervidifonticultor_A sextus. The sequence goes on from JAVKHQ010000026.1 coordinate 19,424, forward strand.
GCGCTGGTGGACCTCTCGCGGATCGCGATGGATTCCTTCGCCCTGGCCGCGCAACTACTGGAAGAGGAGCGCGTGGCGACGGTACCCGGAGAAGCTTTTGGCCAGAGCGGAGCCGGGCTCGTGCGCATCTCCTTTGCCGCCGAACCGCGGTTGCTGGAGGAAGGGTGCCGGCGGATCGTGCGCTTTGCGACCCGGCGGGTGGGCGTGTGAGCGCGCGCGCGGCGGCCAGCACGCTCTACGACATCTCACGCCCGATCTCGCCGGCGATCGCCGTGTGGCCGGGCGACCAGACATTCCGGGTGCGCTGGACGATGCGCCTGGCCGCCGGTGATGCCTGCAACGTGGCCGCGGTGACCATGAGCGTGCACACCGGCACGCATGCCGACGCGCCCTACCACTTCGATGAGCAGGGGGCGGCCATTGCCGACGTGCCCCTCGAGCCCTACGTGGGTCCGGCGACCGTCGTGGAGGCCGCCGGCGGGTCCATCGACGTCGACACCCTGGACGGGCTCGACCTGGCGCGCATCCGGCGGATCCTCTTCAAAACCGGGGCCAGCGGATTGCCCGAGTTCCGGTGGGACACCGAGTTTACCTATCTGACCGAGCGGGCGGCGCGACGGCTGGCCGACTGCGGCGTGCTCCTGGTTGGCACCGACGCGCCGTCGGTGGACGCCCACGACAGCAAGACGCTGGCGGCGCACCGGACCCTGGCCCGCGGCGGTGTGGCGATCCTGGAGTCGCTCCACCTGGCGGCGGTGCCGCCGGGCGAGTACGACCTGATGGCGCTGCCACTCAGGCTGGTGGGGCTCGATGCCTCGCCGGTGCGCGCGGTGCTCCGGCCGCTGGCTGCGCCGGACGCGCGCGACCTCAAGGGGGTGTGACGATCATGTTCCGAAGAGTGCTGGCCGTTGTCCCGCTGCTGCTCCTCCTGATCGGATCGGCAGCCGAATCTGCACCCGGAGGGCCGGTGGAGATCCGATTGGGCCACGGGTTCGCCGCCGAAGAACAACTCTGGCTGATGGCCGCCCGACCGGACATCGCGCCCAACCAGGGCAAGGCTTATACCCTGAAGCTGGTCGCATTCCGGGCCAGCGCCGACCGCCTGACCGCCTACGAGGCCGGCCAGCTCGACGGCGGGACCATCTCGGGTCCCACCTCGCTGTTTGCCGCGGAGCAGGGCCTGCCGCTCAAACTGGTGGCCAGCGTCTCGCGCGAGGTGCCGGGCGGCAACTGGCACAACACGACCTACCTGGCGCTGGCAGACTCGGGCATCCGGTCCCCGCGGGACCTGCGGGGCAAGACGATCGGCATCGTGGACTTCAAGAGTGCGACCGACCTGTGGGCACGCACCGCGGTGGCTTCGGGCGGGCTGGACCCCAACCGGGACGTCCAGTACGTGGTCGTCCCGTTCCCGGCCATGGGGGAGGCGCTGCGCGCCAGGCGCATTGACGTCGGCACCTTCCCCAACCCCTTCTACACGGTGGAGCGGAGCCGGGGCGGCGTGGTGGAGGTCTTCACATCCAAGACCGGCGTCCCGTTCGACGAGGAGTTGATCCTGCTGTTCTTCCGCCCCGAGTTCGTCCAGCGGAACGAGGCCGCGGTCCGGGCGTTCCTGCGCGACTTCGTGGCGGCGACCCGATGGTATCTGTCCAATCCCCGAGAGGCGCGCCAGGCGCTCATTGACCGGCGCTTCGTCCTGACGCCGGCCGCCATCTACCTGGACATGCAGGACTACTACCGGGAGCCGACGGCCCGGATTACCGTGGAGGCGTTGCGGAGGGTCCAGGAGCTCCACCTGAAGGTGGGCTGGCAGTCCAGAGCGCTGGACCTGCGGAAACTGGTGGACAACTCGCTGCTACCCTACTAGGTTCCATTCATCCGGTCGCCTGAACCTGGCACTGGAGTATCCCGTGCCGCTCCTCGAGGTCACCAACCTGTCCAAGGTTTACGGCAACGGCCGCGGCCGGCTGGAGGCCATCCGCGACCTGACCCTCACCATGGAGGAGGGGGAGTTCGTGGCGGTCGTCGGTCCCAGCGGCTGCGGCAAGAGCACCTTCCTGCACATCCTGGGCGGGTTCATCCCGCCCAGCGACGGGTCCATGCGGGTGGCCGGGCGGGCCGTGCGCGGTCCGGGTCCGGACCGGGGGGTGATGTTCCAGGAACTGGCTCTCTTCCCGTGGCGGACGGTGTTGGGCAACACCGTGTGGGCGCTCGAAGTGCAGGGGTACCCGCGGCCGGAGCGTGAGGCGATCGCCGAGCGCTACCTGTCGCTGGTGGGCCTGCTGCCGTTCAAGCACGCCTATCCCTGGGAACTCTCAGGCGGGATGAAGCAACGGGTGGCGCTGGCTCGGGTGCTGGCCTTCGACCCCGCGGTCCTACTCATGGACGAGCCTTTCGGGGCCCTCGACGCCCAGACGCGGGAACTGCTGCAGGAAGAGCTGCAGCGCATCTGTTTCGAGACCGGCAAGACCGTGCTCTTCGTCACCCACGACATCGAGGAAGCCGTCTACCTGGCCGACCGTGTGATCGTCTTCTCAGCGCGGCCCGGCCGCGTCAAGGCTACGGTGCCGATCGCGCTGGCGCGGCCCCGACGCCTCGAGGTCAAGAAGAGCGGGGAGTTCGTGGCGTACCGGAATCAGCTCTGGGACCTGCTGCGCGAGGAGGTCCTGAAGGCCCGTCAGGAGGCGGAGGCGGGCCAGGCGGCCGGGGATGGCTGACCTCTCTCCCCAGCGGGTCCTGCCCGCAGCGGCCGTCCGATCGCCGGGGTGGGGCGCGGGGGTCGGGCTGGTGGGACGGATCCGCGCCCTGGCGGTCTCCCTGGCCGCGCCCGCCGTCCTGCTGGCCGTCTGGGAGGGCCTGGCGTCCCTGGGCGCGCTGCCTGCGTTCCTGGTCAGCCCCAGGATCGTCGCCAGGGAACTGGCAGCCCTGGCGGCCAGCGGTGACCTCTTCGAGCACGCGTCGGCCAGCCTCTACCGCTCGCTGGTCGGGTTTGCCATGGGCTCCGCGTCGGGACTGGCGCTGGGGTTGCTCTCGGGGGTCTCGCCTGTGGTGGCCGGGTTCTTCGACCCGCTGGTGTCGCTGACGAACCCCGTGCCCAAGGTGGCGACCCTGCCGATGCTGGTGGTCTGGTTCGGGATCAGCGACCTCTCCAAGATCCTGCTGATCGCCGTCTCCTGTTTCTACCCGTGTTTCATCGCCGCCTTCCACGGGGTCCGGTCGGTCGATCCCCTGTGGATCTGGGCGGCGCGGAACATGGGGGCGCGCCCGTCACAGGCCTTCTTCAGGGTCGTCATGCCGGCGACCGCGGCGCAGATGTTCAACGGGTTGCGGGTGGCGCTGGCCCTCTCGTTCATCCTGATGCTGGCGTCCGAGTTGATGGGGTCGTCCAACCGCACCGGGCTGGGCTTTCTGCTCCTCTCCGCCGACGCCGGCGGCCGCTTCGACCTGATGTTCGCGGCGATCGCGGCGATCGCGATGGTAGGACTCGTCTGTGACCGGCTGCTGCTGACGGCGCGCCGGGCGCTGGTGCACGGCGAGCAGGAAGGCGGAGGCACACATGGTTAGCTTGCTGACCTGGCCGCGCGCCTGGCTGTCCCGCACCTACTCCATCTTCATCGTGCTGGGGCTGTGGGAACTGGTGGCGCGCTCCGGATGGGTCAACCCGCGGCTCTTCCCCAGCCTGGCGGCTGTCGCCGAGCAGGTCTGGGTACTGGCAGCCAGCCAGATGCTGGTCGTGCACGCGACGGCCACGCTGTTCCGCGTGTTCGCGGGGTTCGGGGCGGCGGCCGTGCTGGGCGTCGGGCTGGGGTTCCTGATGGCCCGCTACGAGGTGTTCGGCCGCCTGGTGGAGCCCATGTTCTCGTTCGGGTATCCCGTGCCCCGGGTGGCCCTCTACCCGATCTGCATCTTCCTCTTCGGGATCGGGCACCTCTCGAAGGTCGTGCTGGTCGCCCTGGAGTGCCTGTATCCGATCGCCATCAAGACGTACTACGGCACCCGCGCGGCCAACCGGCTGTACCTGTGGTCGGCGCAGAGCATGGGCGCGTCGCGCGCACAGGTGTTCCTGAAGGTGGTCCTGCCGGCGGCGGCGCCGTCGGTCTTCACCGGGTTCCGCATCGCGCTGCCGATCGCCATGGTCATCGTCATCGTGACCGAGATGATCAGCTCGACCCGCGGGTTGGGCTGGCTCATCACCTACGCGTCCGCCTCGTTGTCGAGGGCACAGGTATTCGCCGGCGTGGCGGCGGTCGCGGCGATCGGGTTTGCGCTGGACCGCACCCTTGCGGTTGTCCGCAACCGGCTCATCTTCTGGGAACGGGAATCGCTGTCGCTGGTCGACGGGAGCCAATGAGGAGAGAGGGAGCATATCGCCCGTGACGGCCCGCCCACCCTGCCGCATCCGCCGTCCCGGTCACGTCGCCATCGCCGTCCCCGACGTGCCCCTGGCGCTGGACTACTACACGCGGGTCCTGCGTATGGTGCGCGTCGAGGAGAGCGACGGTGTGGTCTACCTGCGGTCGAGGTTCGAGCACCACTGCCTGGAGTTGCACCGGGCGGAAGCCCCCGGGCTGCGGCACGCCGGGTGGGAGACCGACAGCGACGAGGCCACGGAAGCGCTCCGGGCGCACCTGGCGGGGCTCGGGGTCCCGGTCCGCGAGGCCCCGCCGGAGCCCGGGCGGCGCGGCATGGCCTTCCAGTTCCAGGACTCCAACGGCCTGTGGCACGAGGTCTACCGCGCGATGGATCGGGTGCCGGCCCTGGTGGCCGACGGGCCGTTCCCAATCCTGCGCCAGGCGCACTTCGCCTTCAACACGCCCGACGTGGACCGGGAGCTGGCGTTCTTCAAGTCGGTCGGGTTCCGGGTCTCCGACTGGCTGCCGGGGCTGCAGGGCTCGCTGCGCTGCAACCCCGACCACCACGGGATCTCGCTGTTCAAGTTCGAGCGGCCCGGGCTGCACCACCACGGCTACGACATCGGGACCTGGGAGAACCTCAAGGTCATCCTGGACTGGATGGCCTTGCAGGGCGCGCCGGTGGAAGTCGGTCCGGTGCGGCACGCGACGGGCAACAACATTTCGGTCTACATCCGCGACCCCCACCGCATTCGCGTCGAGCTCTACTGTGAGATGGAGCAGATTACCGACGACGAGGACCACGAAGCCCGTCGGCATCCGCACGTGTTCGACCTCTGGCAGCAGAAGCCTCCGCCGCCCGGCTTTCGAGAGTAGAGCCCAGGAGGGACTCGCATGCCATCCCTGGAGACCACGAGCGAACGGGGAGACGGACAGGACACGATGAATCGGCTCTGCGGCGTTCGGCCGGATCGGGGCGAGATTCCCGCGTTCATCTTCGCAGACCCCGAGGTTTACCGGTTGGAACTGGAGCGGATCTTCACCCGGTGCTGGCTGTTCGTGGCGCACGAGTCGGAGATCCCATCGCCCGGCGACTATGTGACCCGGTTCATGGGTGAGCACCCGGTGATCGTCGCCCGCGACGAGGACAGTGTGATTCGCGTCCTGCTCAACGTCTGCCGCCACCGCGGGATGCGGATCTGCCGGGCGGATCTGGGCAACGCCTCGCACTTCCGCTGCCCATACCACGGCTTCACCTACAAGAACACCGGTGAGTTGATTGGGGTGCCGTTCGAGCGCGAACTCTACGGTGACGTGCTGGCAAAGGAGCGGATGGGCCTGATCCGGGCCAGGGTGGAGTCCTATGCCGGGCTGGTCTTTGCGACCTGGGACGAGCAGGCGGAGCCGCTGCGGCAGTACCTGGGGCCCATGACCTGGTACCTGGACCTGCTGGCGGGCCGGGCCGAGATGGAAGTCGTCGGGCCGCCCCACCGGTACGAGATGGCGACCAACTGGAAATTGCCGGCTGAGAATGCCGCCTCGGACGCCTACCACACCATGCACACCCACGCCTCCATCGCCGAGATCGGCCTGACCCCGGCCGTGACCTGGGCTAAGGACGGCTACCACATCAGCGCCGGCAACGGACACGGCGTGATGATCGGCGCCCCCACCCGCCGGTTCATTTTTGCCGAAGATCTCATCCCGGAGTTCGAGCGGCGCCTCAGCCCCGCGCAGATGACGGTGCTACGGCAGATGGCGCACATGCCGGGCACGGTCTTTCCAAACCTCTCCTTCCTGATTTCGGCGGTGACCTTCAAGGGTCGGTTCATCTCGCACACGGAGTTGCTGTTCTGGCAGCCCAAGGGGCCCCACCGGATCGACGCCTACTCGTGGTTTCTGGTTGAAAAACACGCGCCCGACTGGTGGAAGGAGTTGTCCCGCCAAGCGTTCATCGTTACGTTCGGCCCTTCGGGGATGCTCTCACAGGATGACAGCGAGAACTTCACCCAGATCGCCCGCAACGTCCGCGGCCCGGTGGCCGGCCGCCTGGCGTTCAACTACGAGATGGGACTGCACCGCGCTCCGATGCAGGATTTCCCGGGCCCCGGGCAGGTTTACGAAGGGAAGTACAACGAGGCGAACGCCCGCGGCTTCTACGCACGGTGGCTGGAGTTGATGCGCGACGGCGGCCCGCGTCCGGGCGCATAGCGGTCGACGAGGGCCCTTCCTGGGGAGGCAGTGTTATTGTTATGGAAATCACACCGCAGATCCGCGAAGAGCTCTTGGAGGTGCTCTACCTCGAAGCGGAACTGTTGGATGAGGGTCGGCTCGACGAGTGGCTAGACCTGCTGGCCGAGGACGTCGCGTACCGGATGCCGATCCGGCTGACGCGAGAGCGGGCGCGCTCCGACGATTACTCGACCGACACGCAGTTCTTCTGGGACGACCGCGCCTCGCTGGCGCTGCGGGTGCAGCGGCTGCGGACCGAGTTTGCCTGGGCCGAGGACCCTCCCTCCCGCACCCGCCACTTCATCTCCAACGTGCGGGTCCGTCCCGCCGGCGGTGATGAGGTCGAGGTGCGCAGTTGCGTGCTGATTTACCGGAACCGGGGCGAGACCACGGAGTTCGACCTGATCAGCGGAGAGCGCCAGGACGTGTGGCGGCGCGCTGGCGGCGCATGGCGGCTGGCCCGGCGGGTCTTCATGGTGGACCAGGCCACCCTCGGAACCCGAAATCTCGCGATCTTCGTGTGAGGCAACAGGCGAGGATCGGCATGTGGCCCTGGCGTTCTGACGACAGGGTCCTGGTCTGGCTCGCCGCGGCGTTCTCGCTGAGCGTCCTGTTGAGCATGGCGATCACGCTCGGGCTGGTCGCCGCAGGAGAGCCCCTCGCGCGCGCGGCGGGGGCCACGGCCCCCGCCGAAGCCGGTCGGCTGCTTGCAGCCACCCATGTGGACTCGCTCCGGCCAATGATCGCCGCCTACGAGAGGAAGACGCAGGCCCCCAGCGGCGATCTGTACGCGGTGTTCTTCGCCGAGGGGGTCAAGTTCCAGTATCCCCCTGCGTCGCTGCTGATCTTTGACCTGTTCCCTCGCGCGATGACCCGCCTGGTCGACGGGCGGATCACCGGAGACATGCGGCGGTGGTGGACGTGGCTCTCGCGTGCGGCGGTGGCGCTGACCCTGCTGGGCTCGGCCGCGATCCTGGAGATCGGCGTGCGCCGGCAGGCGCCGGGCGGCCCTCCGCGGCCGGGCCATACGGCGGTACGGGTCGGGCTCTCACTGGCGCTTGGGGCGATGTTCTACCCCGTGACGAAGGCCTACAGCCTGGGACAGATCCAGGTATTCCTCAACGCGCTGATCGCCTTCGCCGTGCTGGGCTACCTGGTGGAATGGCGGATGCTGACCGGAGGGTGCCTGGGCCTCTGCTGTCTGGTGAAGCCGCAGTATGGGTTCGTCCTGCTCTGGGGACTGGTGAGGCGACAGTGGCAGTTCTCGCTGGGATTCGCGGGCGTCCTCATCCTTGGGCTGATCGTCTCGCTGGTCCGGTTTGGCCTGAGCGATCACCTGGGCTACCTCGACGTCGTTCGTGAACTCTCGCGCGTGGGCGAGGCCTACTGGGCCAACCAGAGCGTCAACGGCCTGCTGAACCGGCTGCTCGGGACCGGGAGCGCCGCACAGTTCTCCCGGACAGAACTCCCACGCTACCACCCTGTGGTGTATACGCTCACCATCGTCAGTGCTGGGACGATCTTGATGCTCGCACTCTGGGCTCGCAGAAGAGGTCCTCGCCGTGACGGCGGCGTGAGTGATCTGGGGGCGGTGCTGGTGGGGGTCACTATGGCGTCACCCATTGCGTGGGAGCATCACTACGGAGCGCTGCTGCCGATCCTGGCGGCGGCCCTGCCGGGGCTAATTGCCGTCCGGCCGTTCGGGCGCGCGACAGGCCTGTGGCTTGCGCTCGGCTATGCGGCCGTGGCGAACGTCATGCAGCGGCCCGCCCTGCTGTTCGGGAGCCCTTGGCTCGGCCTGGCCGGCTCCCACCTGTTCTTCGGCAGTCTGATAACCTTCGTGCTGCTCTTGCGGCTGCGCTCGTCTTGGCAAGACGATCGGCCCGGTGGGCGCCGCCAGGAGCGTGTGCCCGCGCTCGCCTGACGGAGGGCTGTGCGAGTGCGCCCTGAGGTTTCGACCCAACGGCAGGAGAAACAGGATCTGCATCCGTTGATCGCGCTTCTCGCCTGGATGCCGCCGCAGGTTGGCGTGCTCGCCGCCGCCGTGCTCGGCGCGGTGGCCGCGTGGGAGGGCCGGTTCGACATGGATCCCGACGGGGTGTCGTACCTGGACATGGCCGACGCCTATGCGCGGCGCGACTGGCAGAACGCGCTGAACGGCGTCTGGAGCCCCCTTTACTCCTGGATCCTGTTGCCCTTCCTGCGGGGGCTGCGGCCGGACGGCTACTGGGAGTTTCCCCTTGTCCACGCCGTCAACTTCCTTCTGTACCTCGGCGCGCTGGCGGCCTTTGCGTACTGCCTCGGGCAGATCGTGGCCTACCGGCACTGGCGTGCGGCCGGGGGTCCCGGGCGGTCGACCGAGCCATCCCTGCCGGACCGAATTGTATACGCGACGGGGTATGCGGTCTTCGTGTGGGGATGTGTGGTCTCCATCAGGGTGAGCCACGTGGGGCCGCATGTGGCGCTCGCGGGCCTGACGTTCCTGGTCACCGGACTCCTCCTGCGCCTTCGGATGCATCCGGATGAATGGCGGAGTTGGGCGGCGTTGGGATTTGCGCTGGGGTTGACCTACCTCGCCAGGACGTCGGCCCTCGCCTTTGTCGCGGTATTCTTCGGCTTTGCGCTGCTGCGGCTGCCCGCGGGATGGCTGCGCGCCAGAATGACCGCTCTGCGTCCGCTGCTCGCCCTGGGAGTCTTCGCCCTGGTCGCCGGCGTGTACGCGGTTCCGCTCCTTGCGGTCAAGCGGCAGTTTCCCGGGAGCGACCTGGTGAGATTGAACTATGCCTGGTACGTCAACGGCGTTCCGATCTTGCACTGGCAGGGTGATCCGCCCTACGGCCGCCCGGTCCATCCCACGCGGGTGCTGTTTGAACGCCCGACGGTGTACGAGTTCGATGGACCGGTGGGGGGGACCTATCCCCCGTGGTACGATCCCGCCTACTGGTACAGGGGGATCGAGCCCCGCTTCAGCCTGAGGGGACACCTCTGGCGTCTCCGAGAAAGCGTGGGCACCGACTCAGGCTATCATGCGATTCCTTTCTCGTGGTCGTTTGGGGCTCTGGCGTACATCCTCGCTGCCGCCTTCTTGCTGCGCCGGGGACTGTTCTCATGGCACCGCTGCAAGGAGTACGCGGAATTATACGTTCCGACCCTTCTGGCGCTCGTGTCGTATCCGGTCCTCACCATCTTGCCGGAACGGTTCCTCGGAGCCTTCCTGCCGCTGCTCTGGATGGGCACGATCGTCTGCGTCTCGTGGCCTGCCGACCGGCCCGACCGCGCCAGGAGCGCGACCGCAGCGGTCTATGGGATTCTTGTGTTTCATCTTGCGATCTCCACGGTGATGGTCGGCGCTGTGGCGGTGAAGGGTCTGGTGGTGCCGCCCCGTCCCACGCACTGGCGCATCGCCCAGGCTCTGCACAGTCACGACATTCCCCCGGGGAGCAAGGTGGCCGTGATGGGCCGGGCGAGGCACGCGCACTGGGCCAGGCTGGGGCGGATGCGCATCGTGGCGGAGATCCGCATCCGCGGGGGTGCAGCCCACGAGTTCTGGGAAGTCACCGACGACCGGCGGTATGAACTTCTGACCAGGCTGCAGGCGGCCGGTGTGCACGCCGTCGTGGTGGATCCCGCTGCGCGGCCGGACCCCGCCATCCCTGACGATGTCGGGCCATGGGCCTGGATGGAGCTGAAGGAGACCGGCCACCTCGTGCTGGTCCTTCGCTGACCAACGCACCGGTCCGGCTGGCGCGATGATCCGCAAGCCAGGTGTGGAGGAGTGATGATGGCCCCACGCGACGATGCTCCGGTCATCGAGTTGAGCAACGAGTTCGCCACGATCAACATCCGCAAGGTGAGCACGCGGAACGGCGAGCGTCTGGAAATTGCCGCCCCCCGTCTAGGGTACCGGATTCTCCTCGACGCCCTGGCGCTGGAGAGCCTGACGTGGCAGACCATGGACACCTTCAGCCGGTTCCTCCAGACGCCGTTCGGACCGGTGGACGGACCCGGGCACGGATCCTGAGATGCGCCTGGCCGGCAAGGTCGCGATCATCACCGGCGCCGGCGGCGGGATCGGCCGCGAGGGCGCGCGGCTCTTCGCGGCGGAAGGCGCCAAAGTGGTCGCCGTTGACATCCGGGCAGATGCCGTCGAGGAGACGGCCGACGCCATCTGGCGGTCCGGAGGGGAGGCCGTTGCCGTCGAGGGCGACATCGCCGACGCCGAGGTCCACTCCCGCTCGGTCCGGACGGCGCTGGAACGGTTCGGTCGGCTTGATGTCCTCTACTACAACGCCGGGATGGTCAGGCGCGGCCCCGGAGGCGACGTCGGCCTTGAAGAGATCACGCTGGACGTGTGGGACCGGATCCTGGCCGTGAACCTCACCGGCGTGTTCCTGGGATGCAAGTACGGGATCCCCGAACTGGTGAAGTCCGGCGGGGGGTCGGTGATCATCACCGCGTCTGTGGGCGCCCTGGTCGGCCAGCGGGCGCACAACCACGCCTACGTGGCCTCCAAGGCCGCTCTGGTGGGGCTGACCAGAAACCTGGCCCTGGAGTACGCTCCCCGCGGGGTGCGCGTGAACTGCATCTGTCCGGGACAGATCCATACCGACATGATGGCGCACTACTACGACGACCCTGTGGCACGACAGCAGTTCATAGACTGGACGCCGATGGGGCGGTTCGGCGAACCCCGCGAGATCGCGCAGGTAGCGCTCTTTCTGGCCTCCGACGAGTCGTCGTTCGTGACCGGGGCGGTCGTGGTCGCAGACGGCGGTTGGACCGCGCTCTAGCCATGACCATCACATCGTCGAGGAGTGTGTCCGTGAACGACGCCATGGACCGTCCGCACTATCACCCGAGGGGCTCGGGTGTTCTCTTGATTTCCTCGCCCCACGCCCTGGTGTGGCTCATCATGGGCCTCGCCCTGGTGCTGCGGCTCCTCTATCTGGGCCGCGACAGCCTCTGGATCGACGAGGCCCTGAGCGTGGTCAAAGCCCGGCTACCGTGGCCGGCGTTCCTCGGCTACGTCATCCGTTACGATCCCAGCATGCCGCTGTACTACGCGCTGCTCCACCTCTGGCTGTACCTCGGCGACAGCGAGTTTGCCATCCGGCTGCTCTCGGTGATTCCCGCCGTGCTGACCATTCCGGTGTTGTACGCGCTGGGCTCGCGTCTGTTCGGCGCGCGGGTGGGGGTGATAAGCGCGCTTGTGCTGGCGCTCAACGCGTTTCACCTGAACCACTCCCAGGAGGCACGCACCTACAGCCTGCTGGTACTGCTGGTGACGCTCTCGTCGCTGTGCTTCGTGCGGGCGGTGGAAGAGCCGTCCAGGCGGCGCTGGGTCTGGTACGCGGTGGTGAGTGCAGCAGCGGTGTACGGCCACCTGTTTGGGGCGCTGGTCCCCGTGGCCCACGGCACGGCCTTGCTGTTCCGGCGTTTCCGAGAGGTCCCGTGGAGATCGGCGCTGGGGAGCGCGGCCGCCGTTGGCCTGCTGGCCGCGCCCCTGGGGATGGTGCTGCTGATCCGGGACGTGTGGGAGTTGGGCTGGTACGACCGCCAACCCGGACTGCTCAGCATCGTGCGGCGATTCTATGTCCTCACCGGTGGTGCCGTGCCCTTGTTGGTCTATGGCGCGGCGGCGCTGGTGGCGACCTGGGTGGCGGTAGGTGCCTGGCGCGGGGAATGGGGATCAGTCCGGGCCTGGCGATTGGGAGTGGTCTATGCGTGGCTGGTCGTCCCGGTGGCGCTGGCGTTCGTCGTCTCGTTCTACTCGCCGGTATTCATCTCGCGCTACCTGATCATCGTCCTCCCGGCGCTGGTGCTGCTGGCCGCCGTCGGTCTGGATGCGCTGCCTTCCCGGCAACTGGTGGCCGCCGCGGCGGTCGTGTTCGTGATGGTTTCGGGACAATCCGCGGTGGCGTACTACAGGGAGCCGCCGCTGGAGAACTGGCGGGACGCGGCTCGGCACGTGCTCTCGCAGGCCCGGGACCAGGACGCGGTGATCGTCTACATCGCCGAAGCGCGACCGGCCTTCGAGTACTATCGGGATAGGCTCAGGGGGGATGGCGGTGGTCCGACGGTGGCGTTCCCTCCGCCTGCACCGGGTATCGGGCTCGCGCCCACCTGGACCGAGCGGAAGCCTGACGCCGTCCTGCTGAACGAGGTGGCCCGACGCTACCGGCGGGTCTGGCTCGTGCTCAGCCACGATGAGGTGGAAGGGTTGGGCCGCCAGGAGGCCAGTCGCGCGATCCAGGCGTTCCTGGCCAGCCGATATCCGTTCAGGAGCGAGACGCGGTTCGAAGATGTGCGCGTGGTGCTGTTTGGAAGGAATCCGTGACCGCGCGCGGGACAAGGGGCAACGACAATGGCGAAGGTGCAGCATGAGACACGGACGACGGCGGACCCCGGTCCCGCCCGAACCCGGATTGGCCTGTCCATTGTGATTCCCTTCTTCAACGAGGAGGGGAACATCCGTCCCCTCCATCAAGCCATCGTGCAGGCCCTAGCCGACTATGAGGGCGCCTACGAGGTCATCGCGGTCGACGACGGCAGCACCGACACGACGCTGGCGCGGCTCGAAGCGATCCATGAGGAGGACCCCCGGTGGACCGTCATCGCCTTGCGGCGCAACTTCGGCCAGACCGCAGCGCTCTCGGCGGGGTTCGACCACGCCAGGGGAGAGGTCATCGTGACCCTGGACGGCGACCTCCAGAACGACCCGAGGGACATCCCCCGGCTCCTGGAACTGAGCGCCCGCTACGACATCGTCAGCGGGTGGCGCGTTGACCGGAAGGACCCGTTCCTGACCAGGCGGCTCCCCTCGATGCTCGCCAACCGGTTGATCTCCGGCATCACGGGCGTGCGGCTGCACGACTACGGCTGCACGTTGAAGGCCTACCGCCGCGAGGTGATCGAGGGCCTGAGGCTCTACGGCGACATGCACCGGTACATCCCCGCCATCGCCTCGTGGATGGGCACGTCTGTAACTGAGCTGGAAGTCCGGCATCACCCGCGGCGGTCGGGAGTGTCCAAGTACGGCCTGCGCCGCACCCTGAAGGTGGTGCTGGACCTGATCACGGTCAAGTTCCTCTTGAGTTTCGCCACCCGGCCGATCCAGGTATTCGGGCTCTTCGGCCTCATCTTGGGGGGCCTGGGGGTGGCGGTGGGAGGGTACCTCGCGTACATCAAGTTCGTCCTCGGCGAGAGCATCGCCCAGCGTCCGTTGTTGTTGTTGAGCGTGCTGCTGATCGTCTTGGGCGGGCAGTTTATCGGGATGGGGTTGGTCTGCGAGTTGCTGGTCAGACTCTACCACGAGAGCGTGGGGAAGCCGATCTATCGGGTGAACAGGATCCTCAGGAGAGCGACCTGAGGGTGCCGGGGTGGGCGTCCGTCGAAGCCTCGTCCTGCGGCTCGCCGTCAGCCTGGTCCTGGTGGGAGCGCTCCTCTGGAGGACCGATCGGGCCAGGCTGGCCACGACCATCGGCGCCCTCGATCTGGTGCTCTTTGGGGCGGCAGCGATGTGCTACGTGGTCGCGCAGGGCGTGAGCACGCTCCGCTGGCAACTGCTGTTGCGCGCCGAAGGCATCTCCGCATCCCTCGGGAGGCTGTTCGTCTTCTACCTGGAAGGTATGTTTCTCAACCTGTTCCTGCCGACGCTGATCGGAGGCGATGTGGTCAGAGCGCATCGGGTCTACGTGCACACGGAGCGGAACGAGGCGGCTGTGGCCTCCATTCTTGTCGAGCGGCTCAGCGGAATGGCCGCCCTGCTGGTCATCGCCTGGGGCAGCCTGGCCCTCGGGCCCCAGACGGTCGCCGCAGGCCCAATTCTTGGGGTAAGCATCATGCTGGGGTTGGGCCTCGTGGTGATGTTCAACCGGTCTGCGAAGTCGGTGGCGCGGCGTGTGCTCGGGCGTCCGGCCTTTGTGCGGCTCGAGGAAGGGATCACGGCGTTCTATCGCGCGCTGGTCAGGTACCGGTCCCGCCCTGGAATCCTGGCGCAGGTCTTCGGGATTTCCCTGGGGGTTCAGGCACTCGCCATCTTCGCCTGTTTCCTGGTGGGGCGCTCGCTGGGACTCTCAGCCCCCTTCGGCCTCTACCTTGCCCTGATCCCGCTGGCCACCATCGCGGCCATGGTCCCTGTGAGCCTTGGCGGTCTGGGGGTGCGGGAGGGAGCGATGGTCTATCTTTTCGGAAACGCCGGCGTGCCTGTTGCGGACGCGCTGGGCCTCTCCCTGGGCTGGTTCCTTGCGACCATCGTATGCAGCGCTCCGGGGGCGCTGGTGTTTGCCCGCCGGGGTGCGGGGAGAATGCCGGCTGTCCCGCAGCCAGCAGGACGCTAAGACCCGTACGCCACCCACAGACCTGAGGGTGCGACCGCCGACCGGTCGGGACTGTGCCTGAGACATAGCGATGTCCAGTGTCAGACAGTGGCCAGATCGATGAAGATTTTAGTTGTGGGAGGAGTCCTCCCGTGGCCGGAAGTCTCAGGATTGGCCATCCGTCTCGCGAACGTGCTACGCGGCCTCGCAAGGGTCGGCGACCTCGACGTCTTTCTCGTGCCCGGTCAGGACCGGTGGGAGTTGCCCGTAATCCCTCCCGACGTGCCGGTACGGCGTTTCCACGTCGTGGCGCGGCCGTCGGGGAGTTTCGCACTCCCTGAACGTCTCGTGTGGTGGCTGGGAGGACGGCTGCCCAGCCACTTCGTCGGCCGCGACTATCGGGAGGTGCAGGCACGTTTCCGGGCGTGGACTTCCGAGCGCTACGACGTGGTGTGGTTCAGTACACTCAGAGCCTATGTGCCGCTGAAGCCGGTCGTGGATGCGCCAGCCATTGTGGATTTTGACGACCTTGAAGACCGCAAACTGATCGAACGCCTGACGCTTCTCAACGCGGCCCGGGACCCGCAAGCGCCCGGGGGACTCGCGGCGTGGCGGGATGTCCTCGTCGGCATGCAGGCCAGGAAGAACGCCCGGCTCTGGCGAGACCTTCAGCGCTCTGCAGCCCGCTCGGTGGAAGCCGCTGTGGTCTGCAGCGACCTTGATCGGCAGTACCTGGGGGCCCCCAACGTGTACGTCGTCCCCAACGGATACGCGTTTCAACCCCATCCCGTAGGGCGGGAGGGGGTTGGGTTGCCTCCAGTCATCATGCTTCCGGGAATGTTCCGCTACCCGCCCAACGCAGACGCGGCCTGCTGGCTCGTCGGGGCGATTGCCCCCATCGTGCGACGTCGTGTGCCGCACGTACAGGTCAGGCTGGTCGGGCTGGCCAACGAGCGCGTGCAGAACCTCCACCGGCCGCCCGAAGTGATTGTGACGGGGTTCGTTCCGGACATCCGAGCGGAACTGGCCCGCGCCGATGTGATTGCCGTTCCGATTCGCTATGGCGGCGGCACGCGAATCAAGATCCTCGAGGGGTTCGCTCACCGGATTCCCGTGGTGTCGACGTCCAAGGGAGCCGAGGGGATCGACGCAGTGAGCGGTCGAGAGCTGCTCATCGAGGATACCCCGGACGCGTTCGCTGACGCCTGTGTCAGGTTATTGACGGAACCACAGTCCCGCCGGGTGATGGTCGAGGCGGCCCATGCTCTGTTCAGGGAGAAGTACCTTTGGGACCGCATCCACGGAGAGATCGCCAGGCTTGCCGAGGCGGTGGCCCGACGTGCTCCATTTTCGCAGCGGCTCTGGATAGGCGCAGGCTATGCCTAGAGTCGCCGTCGTGATTCCTACGCGGAACCGCCCCGCGTTTCTTGAGGAAGCGGTTGCCAGCGTGCTGGGCCAGGACTATCGCGACCTCGAGGTGCTTGTGGTAGATGACGGATCCGAGGATCCGGGCGCAAACATCAGGGTGGTCGAGCGATGTGACGGGCCCGTCCGGTACGTTCGGCGGGAACGCCGCGGCGGCCCGTCTGCGGCGCGCAACACCGGGATCGCGGCGTCTGATTCGGAGTTCGTGGCCTTCCTCGATGACGATGACGTGTGGTTGCCTTCCAAACTGGGCCGACAGGTTCGCGTGTTCGACGGCGGGCCGCCGGGCCAGGACCGCCTGGGCGTGGTCTACTGCGGTCACCTGTGGATCGAAGCGACGAGCGGTCGGGTGCAGGTCCGACGGATGCCCCACATCCGGACCACCGAGGACCTCTTTCGAGCCCGATACAACATCATCCAGACGGTGCTGGTGAGGCGGTCGTGCATCGAGGAGGTTGGCGGTTTCGATGAGAACATGGCGTTTCAGGAGAACCTCGAGTTCCTCGTTCGGGTCAGCCAGCGCTGGCACTTCGGGCGCGTGGACGAGGAGCTGGTGTGGTGCCGGACGCATTCCGGACCCAGAACCGGCGATGACCTGGGAGCGATCATCGACGGGTACAGGAGGTTGCTGACCACCGCCCGCGCTGCCGGCATGGCGCCTTCGGTCCTCCACGGCGACTACTACCGGCTGGGCCGGGCCTTGATGGCCGCGGGTTCCATGGCGGCTGCCAGAGAGTATCTTGCAGAGGCCGTCAGGGGGGCGCCGTACACGGCGAAAGGACGATACGCGGCATTCCTGGGTTTGTCGTACGTCGTCAGGGCCTTCACCCCGAGTCTGCGCGAGGCGTTCGTGCGATCATCGCGGAGAAGGTAGTAGCCTGGGTTTCGGGAGGCAAACGTATGTCGATCACTCACCGCGTACTGGCCTGGATCGTCTCCTCCGCCCTGCTGGCGACGCCGGCTCTGGCGGCAGCAGACCGCGTCCTCACTCCGACTGTCGTCTACGTCCCCGAAGAGTACCATAGCGGGGGTGCCTACACCGCCATCCAGGCCGGCCCTGATGGGACCGTGTACATCGGCACGACGATCTACAACGGCTACGGGCACCTGCTCGCCTACTCGCCGCGCACGGGACGGTTCGAGAGCCTCGCCGAGATGTCGGCGGCCACCGGGGAGCGCCTGCCGGGGCCGGCCGGTCAGGCGAAGGTCCACA
>JAVKHQ010000027.1:0-34301 GCA_031459875.1 Candidatus Fervidifonticultor sextus
CGCGGCGCACCCGGGTGGCGGTCGTGGTGCCCGAGGGCATCGCGCAGGAAGTCCGGATCGTCGTCATCGACGAGACCGGCGTCCGCACCGTCTACCGGGCGCAGCACGGGCCCGGCGACCGCGTCGACCAGGTGGTGCACAGCCAGGGCTACACCATCATCCAGGTCTACCTCGGCAACCGCCTGGTCCAGGAGATCCGGCCGTGACAGCCGACGCGGGAAGACCGGGAAGGGTGCAGATCGCCGCCAGCATCCTCAGCGCGGATTTCGCCGCGTTGGGCGAGGCGATCCGGGCCGCGGAGCGCGGCGGAGCCGACCGCGTGCACGTGGACGTGATGGACGGCCACTTCGTCCCGCCCATCACCATGGGGCCGATGGTCGTCGAGGCGGTGCGCCGGGTCACCCGGCTGCCGGTCGACGTCCACCTGATGGTCGCCCATCCGGAACGCCACCTGGAAGCCTTCGTCAGGGCGGGAGCCGACAGCCTGACCGTGCACGTGGAGGCGACCCCGCATCCGCACCGGGCCCTGGCCGAGATCCGGGCGCTGGGCGCCCAGGCCGGCGTGGCCCTCAACCCCGGCACGCCCGGAGAGGCCTGCGCCGAACTCCTGGAGGTGCTCGACCTGATCGTCGTCATGAGCGTGAACCCGGGGTACGCGGGGCAGGCGTTCCTCCCGTCGGTCCTGCCGAAGATCGGCCGCCTGCGGACGCTGCTGGCCGGGCGGCCGGTCCGGGTCGAGGTCGACGGCGGGATCTCCGTGCGGACGGCGCCGGCCGCGGTCGCCGCCGGCGCCGATGTGCTCGTGGCCGCCTCGGCGATCTTCCAGGCGCCCGAGGGCATCGAGGCGGCCATCGCCGCGCTGCGTGCCGCGGCCGCGCCGTGAGCACGACACTGCTGGTCTGGCACCCGGCGTGCGAGCGTCACCTCACCGGTCCAGGGCATCCTGAGCGGCCCGAGCGCCTGCGCGCGATCCGGCGCGCCGTGGAGGCGAGCGGGCTCGAGCATCTGGTGGAGGTCGCCGATGTCGAGCCCGTCGAGCGCGAGGTCCTGGAGGACGTCCACACGCGGGCGTACATCGCCCGGGTGGAGGCGCTGGCGGCCGAGGGCGGGGGGTGGTTCGACCCGGACACGCCGGTCAGCCGGGAGTCTCCCACCGCCGCGATGATGGCGGCGGGCGCCGCCGCTCACGCCGCCCGGTCCCTGTGCGCCGGCCTGGCAGCCAGGGCCTTCGTGGCCATCCGGCCCCCAGGACACCACGCGCTACCGGACCGCGCGATGGGCTTCTGTCTGTTCAACAACGCGGCTGTCGCCGCCGCCACCGCCCGGCGCGCGGGCCGGCAGCGGATCATGATCGTGGACTGGGACGTCCACCACGGCAACGGGACGCAGACCGTCTTCTGGCGCGACCCCGGGGTGCTCGTTGTCTCCCTCCACCAGGAGTACTGGTACCCGGGCACCGGAGCGGTGGATGAGATGGGGGAGGGGCCCGGCGAGGGGTTCACGGTCAACGTCCCGCTGCCGGCGGAGACCGGAGACGGCGGCTATCAGGATGTCTTCACCGAGATCGTCATGCCGCTGGCTGCGGCCTGGCGGCCGGATTTCGTGATCGTCTCGGCCGGATACGACGCGCACTACGCCGACCCGCTGGGAGGGATGGTCCTGACCTCGCGCGGCTTCGGCCGCCTGGCCGGACTGCTCGACGAGGCGGCCCGGGCGCAGAAGGCGCCGGTGCTGGCGGTGCTGGAGGGGGGCTACGACCTGGAGGCGCTGGGCGCGTCCGTGCTCGCGACCCTGGAGGCCATGACCGGCCGGACCGCCTGGGGTGCGCCCTCCGAGCGGGCGCCGTCCGAGGCCCCGCCGACCGTCATCGGGGCCCGCATCAGGGCGGTCCGAAGCGCCTTGCTGGCCCACTGGCGGATCTGAGCCTCCGGCCTGCGGAGGGTGACGCCGCCGGGGCCCCCGGACCGGCGGCTGGCGGGTCGGGAGGAACCCCCCACCGGACGGAGAAGTACACATGACACCTCTGGCTACTGATCCAGCCCCAGGGTGCCGGATGCCTTGAGGGGGCGACGAACGGGATGGAGGAAGAGACGGTCACGGCCGAGCAGCAGGGGGTGAAGGGCGAGGCCCTTGACCTCGCCGACGCGGTCCCTGCGTTGCAGGAGCGGCAGATCGTCAAGGGGACGGTCGTCCGCGTGGACACGGAGGGGGTGCTGGTCGACATCGGGGCGAAGTCCGAAGGGCTGATCCCGCTACGTGAACTGGCCCGCCGCGGGGATGAGCCCGAGCCCGTGGCCGTGGGCGACCGGATCAACGTGATGGTGATGCGCGTGGAGGGCGAAGAGGGGAACATCATCCTCAGCAAGAAGCGGGCCGACTTCATGACGGCGTGGGAGCGCGTCATCGCCGCCCACGAAGCGGGGAGCATCCTGCATGCCATGGTGGTAGACAAGGTCAAGGGTGGCCTGGTGGTGGACCTGGGGATCCGCGGGTTCGTCCCCGGGTCGCACGTGGATCTCTCCCAGGCCAAGGGCCGGCGCTTCGAGTGGTTCGTGGGCCAGTCCATCCCCCTCAAGGTGATCGAGGTGGACCGCGGCAAGGGACGGGTGATCCTCTCGCACCGGCTGGCGGTCGAGGAGGACCGGCGCGCGCGACGGGAGGAGATGCTGGCCTCGCTGCAGGAGGGCGCCATCGTCGAGGGCACGGTCAAGCGCATCACCGACTTCGGCGCCTTCATCGACCTGGGCGGCGTCGACGGTCTGCTGCCCATCAGCGAGATGGCCTGGACCTACATCCGGCATCCCTCGGAGGTCGTGCGGCGCAACCAGCGCCTGAAGGTGCAGGTGCTGCGCGTGGACCGCGAGGGCGGCAAGATCTCGCTAGGCCTCAAGCAGATCCGGGATGACCCGTGGGCCGAGGTGCCCGAGCGCTACCGCTCCGGCGAGGTCGTCAGGGGCAAGGTCGTCCGCACCGTCGCGTCAGGGGCCTTCGTCCGGCTGCGGGACATCGACGCCTTCCTGCCCATCTCGGAGATGGCCGAGAAACGGGTGGGGAAGGTCGAAGACGCGGTGGCCGTAGGGCAGACGGTCGAGGTAATGATCACCGACATCCGGCCCGACGAGCGGCGGATGATCGTCAGCCTGCGCCGCGTGGCGCGCGAGGCCGAGCGCAAGCGTGTGAAGGAGTACATGCGGGCCCAGGAGGACGAGGGCCGGGTGACGATCGGCGACGCGGTCGGGGAACTCCTCCGGCAGGTCGTGGAGCCACGGCCGGAGGACGGCGAGCCGTCCTCCGCGCCCGCCGGCGAGGGATCCAGGGAACCCACCGACGCCTGACTTGCCCCCCTTCCCTCCCGCGGCTACAATGGGAGCGGCGTCGGGGAGTGGCGCAGCTTGGTTGAGCGCGCAGCGTTCGGGACGCTGAGGCCGGGGGTTCAAATCCCCCCTCCCCGACCAGGACTCGCCGGTGAGGACGTGGGGTCTTCCTCGCGTCCTCGATCTTTTTGTCGCAGACTTCGGCATGGGGGTAAGGGGCAGCGTCGGTAGAACCAGGTGAGGGAGTCCGGGTTGCAATGGAGACGCGGCCGAAGGATTTCGCCAGATGAATCCGAAGCGCTCCGTTCGAGCCTCATCTCGTCTCCTCTTCCGCTCAGACGTGGAAACCTTGGACGGGGCGAAGACCGCATTTGACGGAGCGCGAGGCCGGCTTTAGCAAGACCGAACGCAGCAGACGAGAGGGGGAGCAGGTTCGAAAAGTACCGTCGTTCAGCGGTGGCAGGGGGCGAGACAACCAGCCCCGTTCCTCCCAGGTCGGGTCAGGCCCGGAACGATCTTCCGCTCCGACATCCGCGTCACGAATTCTATCGACTGTCAAATCGGGTGCTCTGCTCTGGTTGCTCCGCCTTCGCCCGGGGCACTTCCGCCACTCCGGCCGCAGAAGCCGCTCGGATTCGGTAGCGTCCGCCTGGACGCAGAAGAGGTGACCCGTCAGGGAGCGGAGCCCGACACAGACTGGCGGGCGACAGAGGAATGGCCCGCGCACAGGACAATGCGCTTATCGCAGGCAGGGCTCCCCGCCCGGCCCCGATGACGCAACGTCCTCGATCTGCGGTCTCCGGGCCAGGCGGGATTTGACCCGCGCCGGGAAACGAGGTACACTTCGAGCGGGCCCTGTACGCCGGTTAGCGGCAGGGTCTTCTGTTTGCACGGGCGGTCGACGAGATGAGTCGCAGGTGAGAAAGCACTACCTGCTGGTGAACGACTTCGATCAGACCCTGAGTTTCAACGACTCCGGGCTGGTCCTCAGCGAGATACTTGGAATTCCAGGATTCCGGGAGCGGGTGGCAGGCCTCTCGCGCCTCAACCTCGTCCAGCAGGGCGGGGAGCTCGCGTACCTGCTCCGCCACGACCCGGAGTACCGCCGGGTCCGGCGGGAGCACCTCTGGGAGGCCGGACGTCGGATCCGGTTGAAGCGGAACATCCCGCTGCTTGTCAGATGCCTCGAAGACGGGATCGCAGGCTATCGCTTCGAGTTCTACGTGGTCTCGGCGGCTCCAGAAGACGTCATCCGGTCCGCGCTGCGAGATGTTCTCGCGCCGGACCGCGTCGTCGGGACACAGTTCGCCTACGATCCCGTCTCGGGAGAGATCGCGTCCATTGTGCTGGTCCCCGCCGGGTACGGCAAGGTCGAAGTGGTCGACGGGCTGCAACGGACTCTCGGGATCCCGCAGGACCGGACGGTCTACGTGGGGGATGGGAGCTCGGACATCCACGTGATGCTGCACGTGAACCAGCGGGACGGATTCACCATTGCCGCGTCTGAAGCCAGATACATCGCCCAGGTTGCGAGGCGGACCATCATCAGCGACGATGCCCTCAGCGTGCTGGTGCCGATCCTGGAGGAGATTGTCGGCTACGGGCCTGGCGAGATCCGGACCTTCTTCGAGCAGCACGGGTTCCTGATCCAGGAATGGGACAAGGTGCGGACCGACTGGGTCACCATCCGGGAGATCGCCGGGCTTGTCAACCCAGGCGCCTGACGGTACACTGGGCAGGGCGGCGGGCGGTCGGCGGCCGCTGGTTCCGCCCGAATAGCTATAGACGCCGATGGACCCGCGCGGGGCGGCGCGAGCGCGCCGCCTTGTGACTTTCTGAGGGAACGGGCAGAAACACCGTGAGGAGCCGACGGTTGCCGTGAGCGGACCCGAGGCGGTCGAGATCAAGCGTAGCCTGGACGGCGCCGAGCACCGGTTCCGCTGCACCCTGCTGGCGCGCGGGACCGGCTGGGCCGCGCTGCGCTATGTGACGGCGACCCCGGTGATGGTCGGCAGCCTGCTGCTACCCGCCGGGACGGAGACGGTCGGGTACTTCTGGGCGGACCGGCCGTACACCGCCTACCACTGGATGGACCGGGACGGCCGCACGCTGGGCGTCTACCTGAACGCGGCCGCAGACGTCGAGATCGGCGCCGAGGAGGTCCGCTGGCTGGACCTGGCCCTCGACGTGCTCGTGACCCGTGAAGGCGGCGTCGAGGTGCTCGACGACGACGAGGCCCGGGCCGCGCCGGTCTGGGTGCAGCCCCGCATCGAGCAGGCGCGCCGGCTCCTGTTGACCCAGGCGCCCGCCATCGCCGCCGACGTGCGGGCGCTCAGCGAACAGGTCCTGGCCGCTGCGGCCGACCGGAGGAAATCCCCGTGACGGCGCGAAGCACTCGGCGATGTGCGACGCCGGACGCGCGCCGATCGCCGGCCGGACGGGCGTGGGGTCATGACGGCATGACGGGCGGCGGGGACCCTGTGCGCGTCGGGATGTTCTCGGACTCCTATCTGCCGCGCATCAGCGGCGTCGTTCGCTCGGTGGCCTCTTTCGTGACCGAACTGCGACGGCAGGGACACTACGCGGCGGTCTTCGCCCCGGGTTACCAGGGCTACCGGGATGCCGATCCGGATGTGGTCCGGTTCCCCTCGGTGCGCGCGCCCACCGTGCCCGACTTCCCCCTGGCCATTCCGTTCGCCCGGCGCTTCCTCCACGACCTCCGGCGGCGCCGGCTCACCGTGATCCACACCCACTCGCCGTTCCTGATGGGAACGGCGGGCCGGTATGCGGCGCGCCGGCTGCGCCTGCCCCTGGTCTTCACGCACCACACCATGTACCCCGAGTACGTGCACTACATGCCCCTGGTCTCCGAGCGCCTTTCGCGAGAGGTGGTGGCGCGCTACACGGCCCGCTACTGCAACCGGTGCACCCTGGTCATCGCGCCCTCCCAGACGGTCAAGACGTGGCTGACCTCGCTGGGGGTGCGGACGCGCATCGAGGTCCTGCCCACCGCGGGCCTGGAGTTCGAGCGGCTGGATCGCCTGGACCCGTCCTGGGTGCGGCCGCGCTACGGCATTCCGCCGGATGCGCCGCTGATCATCACGGTGGGCCGGCTGGCCCGGGAGAAGCGCTTCGACGTGCTGCTGGATGCCTTCGCGCGGGCCGCGCGGGGCGGCCCCGCGCGCCTGTTGGTCGTCGGCGGGGGGCCGCAGGAGAGCGGCCTGCGCGCCGCAGCCGCGAGGCTGGGGATCGGCGGGCAGGTGGCGTTCGCCGGCTCGCTGGAGCACGATCGGGTCCTGGACTGCTATGCGGCCGCCGACCTGTTCGCCTTCGCGTCGCCCACGGAGACGCAGGGGCTCGTGGTCGTCGAGGCTATGGCGGCCGGGCTGCCGGTGGTGGCCGTGGCCGCCGGCGGCGTGGCGGAAGTCGTGGCGGATGGCCGCACCGGGTTGCTGGCCGATCCGGATCCGCGGGCGCTGGCCGCGGCGATCCGCCGCATGCTGGACGATCCGGGCCTGCGCAGCCGCTGCGCAGAGGCGGGCCGGGAGGCGGCGCAGGAGTACGCCATCGGCGAGATCGTGGCGAGGCTGGTGGACCTGTACCGTCAGGCAGCGGTCGAGAGACCTGTCGTCGCAGCACCCGAGTAGGCCTGGTCCGCCACGGCGTGGCGGCCAGGCGACGGGCGGGCCGCCAGACGGCCCGAGTCGAGGAGGAGACGCAGCGTGCAGCTTCGCCGGCTTGAGCTCGCAGGCTTCAAGACTTTTGTGGACCGCACCGAACTGGAATTCCATCCCGGCATCACGGCCATCGTCGGGCCCAACGGCAGCGGCAAGAGCAACATCTTCGACGGGATCCGGTGGGCGCTCGGGGAGACCAACGCGCGCCTGCTGCGCGGCCTGCGCATGGAGGATGTGATCTTCTCCGGCTCCGCCCACCGCAGGCCGTTGGGGATGGCCACGGTCGCCCTGACGCTGGACAACAGCGCCGGGGGACTGCCGGTGGAGTTTGCCGAGGTCACCGTGTCGCGCACCGTCACGCGCGGCGGCGAAGGCGCCTACGCCATCAACGGGGTGGACTGCCGGCTGCGCGACGTGCAGATGCTGTTCCTGGGGACCGGGCTGGGCGGTCGCTCCTATGCGCTGATCGGTCAGGGCGAAGTGGACGCGGTGCTGCGCGCCACGCCCGTCGAGCGCCGCCACTGGCTGGAGGAGGCGGCGGGACTGGCCCGCCACAAACGCCAGCGGATCGAGGCCGAGCGCCGGCTGGATCATGCCCAGGCCTACCTGGACCGCCTCGGCGACCTGCTCGACGAACTCGGGCGCCAGCAGCAGGCGCTGGCGGTGCAGGCCGAAGCGGCCGCCAGGCACCGGGCGTACACCACCGAACTCCGTGACCTGGAGGTGGCCTTGTTCGCCGACGAGGCCCGCCGGCTACTGGGTGCCACCCGGCGCCTGGCGGCGCAACTGGCCGTCGAGCGCGAGCAGGCCGCCGCATCCGAGCGGCGCGCGGCCGAGGCTGCCGCCGATGTGGCCCTGGTGGAGGCGCACTTGGCGAACGCGACGGCGGCGTGGGAGCAGGGCCAGCAGGCCCTGCTGGATGGCGCAGAGGCACTGCGCGCCCGGGCCGCCGAGGTCCAGGCCCTGGATGCCCAGGCTGAGGGCCTGCGCGGACAACTCACCCACGTGGAGGCGGAACTGGCGCGGCTCGATGAGGAGCGGGCGGCACTGGCCGGCGACGCCAACGCGCTGACGGCGCACTTGGCCGACGCGGTGCGCAGGCACCAGGCCGCCGCTGACGGCCTGGCGGTCGCCGAGGCGGACCTGGAGCAGGCCGCTGCCGTGGCGCGGGAGGCGGAAGCCCATCTGGGTCGCCAGCGGGACGAGGCGATGGAGGTGGTGCGGACGCTGGCCCAGACGCGCAGCGACCTGGCCGCACTCCGCGGCCGGGCCGAGGTGGTGGCCCAGAGCGTCGAGGCAGCCGCGCAGCGGGTCGGCGCGCTGGGTCAGGCCGCCGCGCGCCTGGCGTCGGAGCGCGAGGCCGCCGCGCGCGCCGCCGAGGCGGCCCGGGCGGTGCTGCGGGCCGCAGAGGACGCCCTGGTCGCCGCCACCTCGCAGGTGGAGGCGCGGCGGGCTGACCTGACCTCGGCCCGGGAGCGCGTCCACACCGTGGAACTCGAGGTCCACCGCCTGCGCAGCCGGCTTGTTGCCCTCGAGGAGGCCGCAGCCCAGTTCGTCGGTTTCGAGGACGGCGCACGGGAAGTGCTGCGCGCGGCGCGCACCCATCCTGAGCGCTTCCCCGGGCTGCGCGGCGCCCTGGCCGACCTGATCGTCGTGCCCCAGGAGTTCCAAGGCGCGGTCGCCGCCGCCCTCGACCGCCGGCTCCACTGCCTGGTCGTCGAGCGCGCCGCCCAGCTGGAGCACGTCGTGCGCTTCCTCACGGAGGAGGCGCGGGCCGGAGGCATGCTGGTGGCGATGGACGCCCTCCCCCGCGGCGATCCAGCGGCGAGGACCTCTGCCCCCGCCGTCGTCGCTCGGGCCGCCGAGGTCGTGGGGACCGATCCCGACCTGCGCCCCGTCGTTGACGCCCTGATCGGCGATGCGGTGATCGTGGACGACCTCCCCACGGCCTGGGAGCTCGCCGCGGCGGGCCATCCGGGCAGGATCGTGACGCGGGGTGGGATCGTGCTCGCCCCCGACGGTGTGGTCTCCGTGGCCGGGCCCACCAACGGGGAGGCAGCGCCGCTGGGCCGGGGCCAGGCGATCGCCGGGTTGCAGCGTGCCCTGGCCGACGCCGAAGCGCGTCACCTGGAGGCCGAGTCCGCGCAGGCGGATGCCGCCCGGGCGCTGGCGGCCGCCGAGGCGGCCCTGCGCGCGGCCCGGGCCGATCGGGAGGCCGCCGCCTCGGCTTGCGGTGAGCACGAGCAGCACGTGGGACGCCTGGCCGCCGAGGCCGCGCGACTGGCCGACGAAGAAGCTGCGGCCTCGCAAGACGCGCAGGCCGCCACAGACTCCCTGCGGCGTCTGGAGGCCGAGATCGCGCAGTCCCAGGCCGACCTGGAGTACCTCGAGGGCGCCCTGCGCGACCTCGAGGCCCAGGTCGCAACCGCCGAGGACGAGGTCCGCCGGACGGCTGGGGCGCGCGACGACATGGCCGAGGCCGTGGCCGCCCGCCGCCTGGCCCTGGTCCAGGCCGAGGGGGTGGTGGCATCGCTGCGGGAACGGCTGTCCGACCGGACCGCGGCGCTGTCCGACCTGGAAGCGCGCCGCGCCGAGGTGGCCGCCACCGCGCACCGCCTGGAGGCCGACCTGGCTGCGATCAGGGCGCGGCGTGACGAAGCCGCCTCCGCGTGCGACCGGGACGCCGCCGCACACACGGCCACCAGGGACGAGGTCGAACGCCTGGCCGCCGAGCGGGTGCGCCTGCGCGAGGCGATGGCCGGCCGGCAGGCCGAGCACGCCGCCGCCGTGGAGGCGGCGCGCTCGGCCCAGGCGGCGGTACACAAGACCGAACTGCGCGCGGCCCAGGCTGAGGCCGAACTCCACGCGGCGGCGGCGCGCCTGCAGGAGGAGTGTGGCATCGGGCTGGAGGACGCCGCCGCGCGACGGCTGGAGGGCTCGCGGGAAGACGCCCGCCGCCGCGTGGAGGAACTGCGGGGCGCCCTGCGCGACCTGGGGGCTGTGAACCTGCGGGCGATTGAGGAACACGCGGCGCTGACCGAGCGGCTGGAGGCCCTGCGGGCCCACGTGGACGATCTCCAGAGAGCCCAGGCGGCGCTGCGGGCAGCGATCAAGCACATCAATGCGGCCCTGCGCGTGCGGTTCCGCCAGACGTTCGACCAGGTGAACCAGGAGTTCGGCCGCCTCTTCGTGGAGTTGTTCGAGGGCGGAGAAGGATCCCTGGAACTGGTGGAGGACGAGGCGGGCGGCGAGCCCGGGCTGGAGGTCATCGCCCAGTTGCCCGGCAAGAAGCGCCGGCCGCTGGTGGCGCTGTCCGGCGGCGAACGGGTGCTGGTGGCCCTCGCGCTCATCTTTGCCATGTTGCGGGTGCACCCCAGCCCGTTCTGCATCTTTGACGAGGTCGAAGCCGCCCTCGACGACGTCAACACGAAGCGGTTCACGACGCTGCTGCGCGAGCTGGCCCGGCAGACGCAGGTGATCATCATCACGCACAACAAGGGCACGATGGCCGCTGCCGACGTCCTCTATGGGGTCACGATGCAGGAGCCCGGCCTCTCGTCCATCGTGTCCGTCCGCCTGGTGCCGCCGTCCCCCAACGGCGAGCAGCCGCCGGATGACGGATCGCGGGCGCGGGCGGGCGCCCCGGCGGCTCAGACGGCGGCGCTGCCGGCCGAGTAGGCCGGCAGCGCACAGGATGTGATCCCCGGGCCGTGACCCCTGAACCGTCGGGCTGGCTGGCCCGGCTGCGTACATCGCTGGCGCGCACCCGCGAGGCGTTCGCCGGGCGTCTCGACGGGTGGCTGGCCGCCCTGCCCGATGAGGCGTCCTTCGAGGCGCTGGAGGAGGCGCTCATCCGGGCGGATGTTGGCGCCGCGCTGGCCGCCGAGATCGTCGACCGCCTGCGCGGGGAGCCGTCGGCGCGCACGCCGGAGGACATCCGCGCCGCGCTGGCGCGCATCCTCCAGCAGATCCTAGGCCCTCCCCGCACCCTGCAGCTGGCCCCGCCGCCGGCAGTGGTCCTCATGCTGGGTGTCAACGGCTCTGGCAAAACCACCACGATCGGCAAACTCGCCCACCGCCTGCAGGCCGAGGGCCGGCGCGTCCTGCTGGCCGCGGCCGACACCTTCCGGGCCGCGGCCATCGAGCAGCTCGTCCTGTGGGGCGAGCGGGTCGGCGCGCCGGTGGTCCGCCACCAGGCCGGGGCCGATCCGGCGGCCGTGGTGTTCGACGCGGCGCAGGCCGCCGTCGCGCGGCGGGCCGACGTCCTGATCGTGGACACCGCCGGACGGCTCCACACGAAGGTCAACCTCATGGAGGAGCTCAAGAAGATCGACCGGGTCATCGCGCGGGCCCTGCCCGCCTCGCCTGTGGAGCGGCTGCTGGTGCTCGATGCCACCACCGGGCAGAACGGTCTGGCGCAGGCCCGCCACTTCCACCGGGCCGTCGGCCTCACCGGTGCCGTGCTGGCCAAACTCGACGGCACGGCCAAGGGGGGCATCGTGGTGGCCGTGGCCCGCGAGTTGGCGATCCCGGTCGTCTTCGTGGGCACCGGGGAGGGCCCGGACGACTTGGTCCCCTTCGACCCCGCCGCGTTCACCGCCGCCCTCCTGGCCGCCTGACCGCCGCCCTCCGACGCTCCCCGGCCGTTGACGCCGCACCGCCTCCCCGTGTATGGTAGAAAGAGTCTGTCAAGGATTATTCCTTGACGATATGGTGATGACGGAGAGGCCGATGGACCGCACGCTGGCCGACCGCGACCGCACCAACCGGCTGATGGACGCTTACGGGGCGCTGCTGACGGCCCGGCAGCAGCGGATGCTGCGGCAGTACTACCAGGACGACCTGTCCCTGGGCGAGATCGCCGGACAGATGCGGGTGTCGCGGCAGGCGGTCCACGACGGCCTGCGTCGGGCGCTCGCGGCCCTGGAGCGCTACGAGGCCGCCCTGCGCCTGGTGGATCGGCCCGATCGCCCCCCAAGGCCCGCCGCCCGGCCGCCCGGCGCCCGGGGCGGCGAGCACTACTTCGTCCCTGCACCCCGGTCGCGCCTGCGGTCCCGCGTGCTCCGGGTCACGCTGCGCGGCCGGCCCTGGACTTTCCAGACCGCCTCCGGCGTGTTCTCGCATCGTGCGCTGGATGCCGGTACGCGGCTTCTGGCCGAGAGGATGCGCGTCGGGCGCGCCGAGCGCGTCCTCGATATGGGCTGCGGCTACGGGGTGATCGGACTGGTGGCGGCGGCGTTGGCCCCCCAGGCGGAGGTGTGGATGACCGACACCAACCAGCGCGCGGCGGCCCTGGCCCGGGCCAACGCCGCGCGGCACCACCTGGCCAACGTCCGCGTGGTGGTTGCCGATGCCGCCGGCCCGATCAGGGGTTGCTCCATGGATCTCGTGTTGACCAACCCGCCCATCCGGGCGGGCCGCCGCGTCGTGAGGACGTTCATCGAGGAGGCCTGGCGCGTGCTCCGCCCGGGAGGGCGATTCTACCTCGTGGCGCGCACCGCGCAGGGCGCCAGGACCCTGGCCCGGCTCATCGAGGAGCGGTTCGGCGGGATCCGACAGGTGGCGGTATCTGGCGGCTACCGTGTGTACGAGGCGACACGGAGCCAGCCAGCCGGCCGATCGTCCACGGAGGCGGCCGGTGTTTGAAGGCCTGCAGGCGCGGCTGGGGGAGATCGTCCGGAAGCTCACTGGCCGGGGGACGCTGAGCGCCGAGGAGGTCGACGCCGCCCTCCGCGATGTGCGCCTGGCGCTCCTGGAGGCCGATGTCAACTTCAAGGTCGCCCGCGACCTCGTCGAGCGCATTCGCGCCGCGGCCGTCGGTCAGGAGGTCTGGAAGCACCTGAGCCCGGGCCAGCAGGTCGTCAAGATCGTCCACGAGGAGTTGACCCGGCTGCTCGGGGGCGCGGCGCGCGAGGTGCGCATGGCGAGCCGGCCTCCCACGGTGATCCTGCTGGTGGGCCTGCACGGCGTCGGCAAGACGACCACCGCGGGCAAACTCGCCGCGTGGTTCCGCCGGCGCGGCCGCCACCCGCTGCTCGTGGCTGCGGATCCCAAGCGGCCGGCGGCCGTCCGGCAACTCCAGGTGGTCGGCGGTCAGGTGGCTGTCCCGGTGTTCGCGCCCGGAGATAGGGTCCCGGGAGGACCGGAGGCGGCCGACCCGGTCGGGCTGGCTCAGGCCGCCCTGGGGTGGGCCGTCCGGGAGGGCTGCGACGTGGTCGTCATCGACTCGGCCGGGCGATTGCACGTCGACGACGCCCTGATGGCGGAACTGGCGACGATGCATGGAGCGCTGCGCCCCCACGAGACGCTGCTGGTCCTGGATGCCATGGCCGGTCAGGACGCCGTGCGGTCTGCGGAGCAGTTCGCCGCGCGCCTGCCGCTGGACGGGTTCATCCTCACGAAAGTGGACGGCGACGCGCGGGGCGGGGCGGCGCTCTCGGTGGTCGCGGTGACCGGCAAGCCCATCCTGTTCCTCGGGGTCGGCGAGCGGCCCGACGCGCTGGAGCCCTTTCACCCCGACCGGATGGCGTCCCGCATCCTGGGGATGGGCGATGTCCTCTCGCTCATCGAGCGGGCG
The DNA here is from genome assembly GCA_031459875.1 of Candidatus Fervidifonticultor sextus. Taxonomy (GTDB): domain Bacteria; phylum Sysuimicrobiota; class Sysuimicrobiia; order Sysuimicrobiales; family Humicultoraceae; genus Fervidifonticultor_A; species Fervidifonticultor_A sextus. The sequence goes on from JAVKHQ010000027.1 coordinate 13,569, forward strand.
GAAGCCGCCACCACCGCGGAGCGGGCCGCCGAACTGGCGCGCAAACTCCGGCGGAACCAGTTCACGCTCGCCGATTTCCTGGAGCAGTTGCGCCAGGTCCGGCAGATGGGGCCGCTGGACCAGCTCCTGGACATGCTCCCGGGGTTCTCGCGCGCGAGGCTGTCGGGGATCACCGTGGACGAGGGCCAGCTCAAGCGGATCGAGGCGATGATTCAATCCATGACGCCGCAGGAGCGCGCGCACCCGGCCATCATTGACGGCAGCCGGCGGCGCCGGATCGCGCGCGGCAGCGGCACTGCGGTCCAGGACGTGAACCGGCTGTTGAAGCAGTTCGAGCAGGTCCGCCGCCTCATGCGTCAGGCCGAGGAGCACGGGCGCGGGGGACCATTTCGACTGGGGAGGTAGGGGATGGCCGTCAAGATTCGACTCATGCGAATGGGGGCCAAGCACCAGCCCTTCTACCGGGTGGTGGTGGCGGACGCGCGCGCCCCGCGCGGAGGCCGGTACCTGGAGGCCATCGGGATCTACAATCCGCGGCGCGAGCCGTCGCTGATCCAGATCGACGAGGCGAAGGCGCGGACCTGGCTGCAGCGGGGCGCGCGGCCCTCGGAGGCCGCACGCGTGCTGCTGGAGAAGACCGGGATTCTCCAGCGCTGGGAAGCCAGCCGCGGCGGTTCCTAGTTCCGGCGATCCGATGCCGCCGGCCGACCTGCGGGCGCTGGTGGAGTTCGTGACCCGGGGGCTGGTGGACCACCCGGAGGCGGTCAGCGTGCGTACCGTCGACCACGACCGGATGACCGTGATCGAGATCCGGGTGGCGCCCGAGGAGGTCGGCAAGGTCATCGGCCGGCGGGGCCGGATCATCGGCGCCATCCGCACGCTGGTCAAGGCCGCCGTCGTGCGCAGCGGCCGGCGCGTGGTGGTGGAGATCGTCGGTTAGTCATGTCGAACATGCTGGAGGCCCAGATGGGGATCACAGTCGTTCGGCCGGTGGTGGTGAAGGCCATCGTGACCGAGACTTTCAAGAAGCAGTACCTGGCCGAACTGGAGGACACGGTGAAGCGGCTGGACGCGGTCATCGCACAGATCGACGTCCAGATCCGCCGCGCCGAACTGGAACGACAGGTCAGCCCGCAGGTGCGCGCCTTCCGCCAGCAACTGGAGGTGGAGCGGTCGCGGCAGGAGGCGGCGCGCATGGAACTGCAGGCGCGGATCAAGGAAGCCGAAGCCCTGGAACTCAACTCCGAGTTCTCCCAGGGGACCATCGAGGGCCTAGTCGACCTCAGCGTCGGCGACAACTTCTTCGTGCGGCTGGCGCGGACCGAGGTGGTCATCAAGGATGGCATCGTCATCGAGATCCGCGAGGGCTAGGGCCCCGCGCGCCTCGGCCGGCCGGGCCGCAGGGTGCCCGGCAGATCTGGTCACGGTCGGGCGCGTGGCCGCCCCCCACGGGTTGCGGGGCGAGGTGCGGGTGGCCCTGGAGACCGACTTCCCGCAGCGGTTCGCGGGGTTGCGCGCGGCCTACCTGGTACAGGGCGGCCGCGCAGAGCCCGTGGAGATCACGGGGTCGCGTCCCCACCGGGGCGGGGTCCTGCTGCGCATCCGCGGAATCGACGACCCGGAGGCGGCGGGCCGCCTGCGGGGAGCCGCGATCGCGGTGCCGCGCAAGGCCCTGGTGCCCCTCGGCCCCGACGAGTTCTACGTGTTCGAGGTGGTGGGCCTGCGGGCGGTGGCCGAGGACGGCCGGCCGCTGGGCACCGTGGACGCCGTGATGCGGGGGCCGGCCCACGACGTCTACGTGATCCGGGGCGACGCCAACGAGGTGCTGGTGCCGGCCGTGCGCCAGGTCGTGCGCCGGATCGACCTGGAGCGGCGTGAGATGGTGGTGGCGCTGCCGCACGGGCTCGGAGATGCGCGCCATGCGCATTGACATCGTCTCGATCTTCCCCGAGGCGCTGGCGGCCCTGGACGTCTCGATCCTCGGCCGGGCCCGGGAGCGGGGGCTGGTGGAGATCGTGGTGTGGAACTTGCGGGACTTCGCCCCCGACCGGCACCGCCAGGTCGACGACGTCCCCTACGGGGGCGGGCCCGGGATGGTGATGAAGCCCGAGCCGTTCTTCGCCGCCGTGGAGGCCATCGCTCCGCCGGGCGGAGACCGGCCGCGCATCCTGCTGACCTCGCCGCAGGGGCGGCGGTTCGACCAGCGCATGGCAGAGGAGCTCGCGCGCGAACGCCGCCTGCTGATCCTCTGCGGCCGGTACGAGGGCGTCGACGAGCGGGTGGCCATCGGGCTGGGCGCCGAGGAGGTGTCCATCGGCGACTACATCCTGACCGGCGGCGAGCTGGCCGCGATGGTCATCGTGGACGCCACGGTCCGGCTGCTGCCCGGGGTGGTGGGCGAGGCCCGGTCGGTGCAGGAGGAGTCGTTCGCGGCGGGGCTGCTGGACTACCCGCACTACACGCGGCCGGCGGAGTTCCGCGGGATGCGCGTGCCCGAGGTGCTGCTGTCAGGGCATCATGAGCAGATCCGGCGGTGGCGGCGGCGCGAGCAGCTCCGGCGCACGCTGGCGCGCCGGCCCGACCTGATCGCCTGGGACCGGCTGACCGACGAGGATCGGGCGCTGCTGGCGGGAGACGTGCCCTGACCGACGCGTCGGCGTCCGCCGGGAACTGTGCTACAATTCCGAATCGTGACTGCGGCGCTGCGACAGGATGCCGGTTGACGGGAGGCGAGCACGCATGGACAAGATAAAGCTGGTGGAGGCGGCGCAGCGCAAGAAGGCGGGGCCGGACTTCGCGCCGGGGGACACGGTCCGGGTGCACATCAAGGTCATCGAGGGCGGACGCGAGCGGGTGCAGGCGTTCGAGGGCACGGTGATCGCACGCCGGGGGGCCGGAATGGGCGAGACGTTCACGGTCCGCCGCATCAGCCACGGGGTCGGGGTCGAGCGGATCTTTCCTGTGCACTCCCCGCGCCTGGAGCGCATCGACGTCATCCGCCGCGGCCGCGTGCGGCGGGCCAAACTGCACTACCTCCGGGGCAAGATCGGCAAGGACGCCCGGATCAGGGAAGAGCGGTAGTCGACCGTCACGGACACGATGCTTCGTGATCTCCTCGGGTGGGCAGAGCGGCTGCCCTTCGGCATCCCCACGCTGATCCTGCTGGTGGCGGTGGGATTGCTGATCGTGCGGCTGGCGGTGCGGCGCCTCTACCGGCTGCCGCCCCAGCTCCGCCTCTCCATCGTCGAGACCCTGGACGCCACCATCTTCGCCGCGCTGCTGTCGCTGGTCATCATCGTGTTCGTCGTGCAGGCCTTCTTCATCCCGTCGGGATCCATGGAGCCGACGCTGAGGACCGGGGACCGGATCCTGGTCGGGAAGTTCACCTACCGCATCTGGGAGATCCGGCGGGGCGACATCATCGTCTTCCGCTACCCGCTGAATCCGACCAAGGACTTCGTGAAGCGTGTGGTGGGCCTGCCCGGCGAGCGCATCGAGATGAAGGACGGGCTGGTGCTGATCAACGGCCGCCCGCTCTCCGAGGTCTACCCGACCGCCTTGGCCGGCGGCGATCGGGCGTGTTCCAGCAACTACGGGCCAGAAGTCGTGCCCCCCGACTCCGTGTTCGTGCTGGGGGACAACCGGTGCAACAGCGAGGACTCCCGGTTCTTCGGGTTCGTCCCGGTCAAGAACATCGTCGGCCGCGCCCTGGCCGTCTACTGGCCCCCGGAGCGGCTGGGGCTGGTGCGCTGAGCGCCGCCCCATGACCCGCTCTGCGGGCCGGCCCACGCTCGCCGCCCTCGCGGACGTCCTGCGCGAAGGCACCTTCGACCCGACCGTCTTCGCCGCCGATCCGCGGGCTGGCGCCCGGGCCCTGGCGGCGCGCTGGGTGCGGCGGCAGGCCCGGGTCGAGGCCGAGCGGCGCCGCGTGGCCGGCCTGTTCGCGCCGGAACGCGACGCCTGGGCCGCAGGGCACACGGCCGTGGCCGGCGTTGACGAGGTCGGCCGCGGTCCCATCGCGGGCCCGGTGGTGGCCGCGGCGGTCGTCTTCCGCGCCGAGTGTTTCATCCCGGCCCTGCGCGATTCGAAGCAGCTGCGGCCGGCCGACCGGGAGGCGGTCTACCAGGCGATCCTGGGCCAGGGCGCCTCGGTCGGCATCGGCGCAGCCGAGGTCTGGGAGATCGACCGTCTCAACATCCTGGGCGCCACCCGGCTGGCGTGGGTCCGGGCGCTGGCCGCGCTCCCGCAGCCTCCGTCGTTCGTCCTGCTCGACGGCAACATTCCGGCACCGGTGCCCATCCCCCAGCGCACGATCGTCCACGGCGACGCGCGGTGCGCCTCAATTGCGGCGGCGTCGGTGGTCGCCAAGGTCACCCGTGACCGCCTGATGGTCGCCCTGGACGCGCAGTATCCCGACTACGGGTTCGCCCGGCACAAGGGGTACCGGACCGCCGACCACCTGCGGGCGCTGCGGCGCCATGGCCCCTCCCCGGTGCACCGCACCCGGTACCTCCCCGACGACCTCCTCCAGCGCCCGCTGGCGCCGGGATGGGGGGCGCACGAGTGATCGTGAACATGAGGTGCCAGGGGCAGCGTCCAGGACCCGGACGCGAAGATCTGCTCGAGTCGGTGGCCTCCCGTCGGCGCTGCGCGACGCCCTGCAACGCCGTGGCCCGGCGGCCGATCATGCAGGGTGGGATGGGACAGGCCTGGCGGGGCCATGACACCTCGCGCGCCGATCTCGGGGCGGCGGGCGAAGAAGCGGCCGCCGCGTGGCTCCAGACCCATGGCTATGAAATCCTGGACCGCAACGCCCGTTCGCGCTACGGCGAGATCGACCTGGTCGCCCGCATCGGGGGTGTGGTCGTCTTCCTGGAGGTGAAGAGCCGGACCAGCGCCCGCTTCGGCCATCCCGCGGAAGCCATCGTGGCGCGCAAGCAGCGGCGGCTGCTGCGGCTGGCTGAAGCGTACCTCCACAGCCGCCATCTGGAAGGGTGCGCGGTCCGGTTCGACGCGGTGGCGGTGCACCTCGATGCGACCGGCAGGACGGTGGAGATCGAGCACATTCCTGATGCCTTTCGCGCGGGCGGGTGACGCCCGCGTCTCTCATCGGGGCCGGAGCGGTATCGGGACGTGTGTCTGGTCGTGGGCGACCTCACGCCGCCCGGATCTCATCCACGAGGCGCCTGGCCGCCTCCGTCCCCTGCCGGATGCAGTCCGGGATGCCGATGCCCCGGTAGCCCGCGCCGGCCAGCGCCACGTGGGGCAGCGCCCGCAGGCTGGCTTCGATGGCCTCCAGCCGTTCCAGATGGCCGGGCAGGTACTGCGGCATCGCGCGGAACCAGCGGGCGACCCGGGCAAAGACCGGCTCCGCCTCGATCCCCATGGTGATCCGCAGGTCTGCACGGGCGAGGCCGACGAGGTGCGCATCGTCCTCCTCCACGACCGCCTCGCGCCCGGCGGCGCCGAGGTAGCAGCGCAGGAGCACCAGGTCCGGCGGCGCCCGGTGCGCCCACTTGGACGAGACCCAGGTGCAGGCCGTGATCGCCAGCGGCTCCCCTCGGGCGGCGACGAATCCGTGGCCGTCGAGGGGGTGATGGATCGTCTCCCGGCGAAAGGCCAGCGTCACCGCCGCCGTTGAGACATAGGGGATGGCACGCAGGCTGGAGGCCGCCTGCGGCGCCAGCGGTTCAAGGAGCGCGGCACTGGCAAACGCCGGGGCGGCCAGCAGCAGAGCATCGGCGTCTAGCGTCCGGCCGTCGTCGAGGTCCACCAAGTACGAGGTCCGGCCCGCCTCGATCCGGCGGAGGACGCGCCTGGCCGTGCGGCCGACCAGCAGGGTGACGCCCTCGGCGTCCTCCAGCGAGGCGCCCAGGTGCTCGACCAGCTCGCCCAGGCCGCCGACCAGGCTGAGGAAGATGGACCCGCCACCGGTGCCCTCCGGCCGTGCCGCCCCTGGTGTCGTCTCTGCGCTTCGGGTGTGCGCATTCCGCTGCCGTGCCAGCGCAGCCAGCACCAGGCTGCGGTGGACAGCCTCCCAGTCCGCCAGCACGGGAAAGGTGGCGCGCAGGCTGAGCCGGTCCGGATCGCCCGCGTAGATGCCGCCCAGCAGCGGGCCCGCCAGGCGGTCTGCCACCGCACCGCCCAGCCGCCGCCGGACGAACGCGCCGACCGTCTCGTCGCCCGATCCATGGCCCCGAGGCAGGACGAGGTCGGCGGCGGCCCGCAGTTTCTCTGTGGGCGAGAGGAGGCCGGTGCGCACGAGCGGCCACACCCGGGTCGGGATGCCCAGCGCCATTCCGTCGGGGAGGGGGTGCAGGCGGCCCCGGTAGGCGACGTACACGGCGCGACCCGGCGTCGTCCCGATCAGCCGGTCGCCCAGGCCCAGGGCGCGGCAGAGGTCCGCCGCCTGCGGCTTCGTCGCCAGGAACGAATCCGGCCCGTGCTCGATCAGGCACTCTCCGACGCGCTCGGTGCGCAGTTTGCCGCCCAGGCGCGGCTCCCCCTCGATCAGGGTGCAGCGCCACCCGGCCGTCCTGGCGCGGGGATCCGTCGCGAACGCGTAGGCCGCGGCCATCCCGGTGATGCCGCCGCCGATGATGACCAGATGCCTGCTCACGTCGCGCTCCCCGCCGTGCGCTGCCGGCGCAGCGTTGCGCCCGGGCACCCCTCAGTGCGCTGCGACCGCATCCGCGGGCGGCTCGACGGCATGGTGCTGGACCAAGTCGGAGAGGGCCTCGATCAACAGCGGGTGATCGTTGAGCGATCCGGCGCGCACGAACCGCAGGCCCAGCGACCCGGCCAGCCCCTTCGCCTCGATGTCGAGATCGTAGAGGACTTCCAGGTGGTCGGCGATGAAGCCCACCGCGCAGACCGCCACCGCGCGCGCGCCCGACCCGTGCAGGTGCCGGATCGCCTCACCCACGTCGGGGCCCAGCCACCGGTCGGCCGTGCGGCCCGCGCTCTGGTAGGCGAAGACCCACTGCCGGATGCCGGCGCGCGAGGCGACCGCCGCCGCGGTCCGGCGCAGTTCCTCCGGATAGGGATCGCCCCAGGTCAGGATCTTTTCCGGCAGACTGTGGGCCGTGAAGATGACGGGCGTCTCGGTGCGCTCGTCCTCGGGCAGCGTCGCCATGGCGGCCTGCAGGCGGTCGGCCAGCGCGTCGATGAGGCGCGGGTGCTCGCCCCACCGCTGGACGTAGCGCATGGCCAGCGGCGGCGTCAGGCGCCTCCGGGCGGCCTCGGCGGTGCCGATGTACGTTCCGATGCTCATGCGGGAGTAGTGGGGCGCCAGCGCCACGCCGACCCCCTCCCGGAGGCCGTCGGCGGCCATGGCGGCGACGGCCTCGGCGATAAACGGCGGGGAGTGCTTCATCCCGATGTAGACCCGGTAGCGGCCCGGCGCCTCGCGGTCCAGCCGCGCCTGCAGGGCATCGGCCTGTCGCCGGGTGACGCCCAGTAGCGGCGAGCGCCCGCCGATGGCCCGGTAGCGCGCGGCCAGGTCCGCCAGCATCTCAGGGGACGGCCGCCGTCCGCCGCGGATGTGCGTGTAGTACGCCTCCAGGTCCTCCGGGCTGCCGGGGCTCCCGTAGGCCATCAACAGGACGCCGATCATCGTCCGCTCGGCCCGGCCACGCGCGATGCCAGCGTGGCCTCGTGGACCAGGTCCACGAGGCGCCGCAGGTGGTCCGCCGGGGTCTCGGGGAGCACCCCGTGGCCCAGGTTGAAGATGTGGCCCCGCCGCCCGCCGGCCTGCGCCAGGACGTCCCGCGCGGCCCGCTCGACGACCTCGAAGGGCGCCAGCAGCACCGCCGGGTCCAGGTTGCCCTGGATGCCGGCTTCGCCGATCTGCGCCCAGGCGTCGTCGAGCCGGATGCGCCAGTCCACGCCGATGACGTCGCCGCCGGCCTGCGCCATCAGCCGCAGCAGCCCGGCGGTGCCGGTGCCGAAGTGGATCGTGGGGACCCCAAGCGCCCGCAGGCCGTTGAAGAGCCGGCGCATGTGGGGCAGGACCGCCCGCTCGTAGTCAGAGGGGGCCAGGGCCCCGACCCACGAGTCGAACACCTGCACCGCCTGAACCCCGGCGGCCACCTGCGCCCGCAGGTAGGCGAGCGTCGCGTCGGTCAGGTGGGCCATCAGCCGGTCCCACAGCGCCGGGGCTTCCAGCAGCATCCGCCTGGTCAGCAGGCAGTCGCGCGAGCCCCGGCCCTCGATCAGGTAACTGGCGAGGGTGAACGGCGCGCCCGCGAACCCGATGAGCGGGACCGGCGACTCGCGCCGGACCAGGCGGATCGCCTCCAGGAGGTAGGGCACGTCGCGCTCGGGCTCGAAGGTGCGCAGGGCCGCCACATCGGCGTCGCGGCGGATGGGGTGTCGGATGACCGGGCCCTGCCCCTCCACCAGATCGAACGCCACGCCCAGCCCGGCCAGGGGCAGCGCGATGTCGGCGAAGAGGATCGCCGCGTCCACCCCCAACTGCGCCACAGGCCGCAGCGTGACCTGCGCGCACAGTTCAGGAGTCCGACAGATGTCCAGCAGGGCGTAGCGCTCGCGCAGCGCCCGGTACTCGGGCTGGGAGCGGCCGGCCTGACGCATGAACCACACGGGCGTGCAGTCGGTCGGCTCTCGCCGGCAGGCGCGCAGGAACCGGTCGGTCATGTCGGGACGTAGGGGCACAGCGGGTCGCTCGCCAGGACGTTGCCCGTGTGCGCAAACGCCCGCGCGCGCGATCCGCCGCAGATCATCCGATACTCGCACCGGCCGCAGCGGTCCTGGAAGCGGGAGGGATCCCGCAGCGAGGTGAAGAGCGCGCTGGACCGGTAGAGGTGTGCCAGGGGCGTCCGCCGGACGTTGCCGGCCGCCAGGGGCAGGAAGCCCGAGGGGGTGACCTCGCCGGTGCGCGAGATGAACAGGATGCCGTTGCCGTCCCGGATGCCGAAGCCCCGCCCGATACCGCTGCGCCGGATCCGCTCGCCGTCCCACCCGGCCGCGCGCATCTTCTGGAGGGCGACGCGGCGGAAGGACGGCGCCTCGGTGGTCTTGATGGCAAACGGCGCGCTGCCCATCAGGTCGTAGAGCCAGCCCATCAGGCGCTCGGCGGCCTCGGGCGCCAGCTCGCGCAGCGCGACGCCGCGGCCCACCGCGATCAGGAAGAACAGGCTCCACCGCTCGATGCGCATCCCGGTGAGCAGGGCGTAGACCGCCGGGAGGTCGGCGGCCGTCTCGCCGGTGACGAGGGTGTTGATCTGCAGCGGGATGCCGGCCTCGATGGCCCAGCCCGCCGCGCGCATCGTCGTCTCGAAGCAGCCCGGGACCCCCCGGAAGGCGTCGTGGCGCGCTGCCGATGAGCCGTCCAGCGACAGCGACATGCTCTGGATGCCCGCCTCGCGCATCCGGAGGATCGCCTCGCGGGTCAGCAGGGTGGTGCCCGACGGCGCCAGCGAGACGCCGATGCCCAGGTGCGCGGCCTCTTCGAGCAGGTCGAAGAGGTCCGGACGCTTGAGCGGGTCGCCGCCGGTCAAGACCACGTGCGGCAGCGGGGCGCCGAAGTCGAGCACCTGCCGCAGGACGCCGACGGCCTCCGGGGTCGAAAGTTCGTCGGGATCACGGTCGACCACCGCCTCGGCCCGGCAGTGCCGGCAGGCCAGGTCGCACGCCCGCGTCAGTTCCCAGTAAATCAGCATGGGCGCGCGGTCGTAGACGTACCCGGTCTGGACGGCGCGCACCGCCTCGTACGACGGTGCCGGCCGGGGTGCCGGCCTCGCGGAGGCCGCTGGCGCGGCGGCCGCCGGGCGGACCTCGGGGGCCTGGCTCATGACCGCACCTCTTCGGCGACCGGCGCGCCCAGCAGCGCCAGGATCGAGCGTAGCGGACGGTGGATCCCGGTCAGGATGGGGGTGTCGCGCAGCGTGTAGCGCCGGGCCTGGGTGGCCCGCAGTGCCTGCACCAGGTCCTGGAAGGCCTCCAGGTCGTCGGTCTCGTAGGCGACGATGAACTCCTGGTCGTCCAGTCCGAAGGAGTACGCCAGGAGCTGCCTGACCATCGGGAACTGGTGGCCGACCTTGATGTGCTCGTTCATCATCGTCTGCCGGGCCTCGCGGTCCAGCAGATACCACTCGGTGGTCTTGACGAAGGGATAGACGATGAGGTAGCGCCAGCGCTCGCCGACGAACATCGCCTGCTCCTGCACCGTGGGCTTCTTCACGTAGGCAGACGGCCGGACCAAGCCCAGCATGGCGTGGGCGACCGTCATGAACCGCCCGATCCCTGCGGCCAGCAGGCCCGCCGCGGTCTCCTCCAGCGCCTCCGCCGAAGGGCCTAGCCGCCAGAGCAGCAGGTCCACATCGGCCCGCAGCCCCACCATGGAGTAGGTGTAGGTCTTCACCTGCTCCGCGGCCCGGGACACGGCCTGCCCGAAGGCGGCCGCGTCCCCTGCCCGGGCGTCGTCGGGCAGCCGCCGCCACGCAGGATCGACCTTGAGGGCCAGCACGTGCACGAACCGCCACGGCTCGTCCATCAGACCTCCTCCTCGCCCAACCATCGCGCCGCATCGGATGCCGCGTAGGTGATGATGATGTCGGCGCCCGCCCGCCGGATCGCCGTGAGGACCTCCAGGGTGGCCCGCCGCTCGTCCAGCCATCCCTGGGCGGCCGCCGCCTTGAGCATCGCGTACTCCCCGCTCACCCAGTAGGCGGCCAGCGGCAGCATGGTGGCCTCGCGCGCGGCCCGGATGACGTCCAGGTAGGCGAGCGCGGGCTTGACCATGACCACGTCCGCCCCCTCCTCGACGTCCAGCGCGATCTCGCGCAGCGCCTCGCGCAGGTTCGCCGGGTCCATCTGGTAGGAGCGGCGGTCGCCGAACTGCGGGGCCGAGGCGGCGGCTTCGCGGAACGGGCCGTAGAAGGCCGAGGCGTGCTTGGCCGCGTAGGCCATCACGGCCACCTCGGTCCACCCCGCCGCGTCCAGCGCCTCGCGGATGGCGCCGACCTGCCCGTCCATCATGGCGCTGGGGGCCACGAAGTCCGCGCCGGCGGCCGCATGCGAGACGGCGGTGCGCGCCAGCAGTTCCAGGGTGGCGTCGTTGTCCACCTCGCCGCCGACCACGACGCCGCAGTGGCCGTGGTCGGTGTAGCCGCACAGGCAGACGTCGGTCATGATGACCAGGGAGGGATGCCGCCGCCGCAGTTCCCGCACCGCCTGCTGCACGACGCCGTCGTCGGCGTAGGCCCCGCTCGCCTCGGGATCTTTGTGGTCGGGGATGCCGAACAGCAGCACCGCGCCCACGCCCAGGGCGAGCAGCTGCTCGACCTCCCGATTGAGTTCGTCGGGCGAGACTCGCACCTGGCCGGGCAGCGACTGGATGGGCTCTCGCCGGCCCCGCCCCGCGCGTACGAACAGCGGCGCGACAAACCCCGACGGGTCTAGCCTCGTCTCCCGCACCAAGGTCCGCAGCGCCTCGGTCCGGCGCAGCCGCCTCGGTCGGCGGACCAGCTTACCGCGCAGCGCGATCTCGGGCATCGTGGGCTCCTCTCTGTGTCCGGCGGGCGTGCGACACCAAAGCGTCGAGCAGGCCCTCCGTGGTGTGTTCGGTGGCGACGACCGTCGGCGCGAAGCCTTCTTCGACGACGGCCGCGGCGGTCACCGGGCCGATACAGGCAATCGCCAGCGCACCCAGCGCTCTGCGCTCGGGGCCGAGCAGCCGCACCAGCCCGCGAACCGTCGAGGCGCTGGTGAAGATCACGGTGTCGACGCGGCGCCCCCCGATGAGTCGTCGCGCCCTGGCGCGCGACGCGGCCGGGGCCAGCACGGTGCGGTAGGCGGCGACCTCGTCGACGACGGCACCCCGCTGGCGCAACGTCTGCGCCAGCGCCGGAGGGGCGGCATCCGTTCGGGGCAACAGGATCCGGGCGCCCGCCACATCCCGCAACGCCTCCGGGATGGCCTCGGTGACAAAGCGCGAGGGCATTGCCGCGACGGCGATCCCGGCCGCGCGCAGCACCCGGGCGGTTGCCGGGCCGACGGCCGCCCACCGGACGGTGCGGATCGGGGCAAGATCCATGCGGAGGGCGCGCGCCCGCTCCATGATGGCGCGCGCGCCGTTCGCGCTGGTCGCGATCACCCAATCGTACCGGGCGATGCGCCGCAGGGCGTCGTCTAGGGGACCGCCGGGACGCGGCGGTTCGATGGCGATGGACGGAACGGCGAAGGCCTGCGCGCCCAGGCGCCGCAGCTGCCCACACAGCGTCCGGCTCTGATGGCTGGGCCTGGTCACCAGGATCCGGCGGCCGGCGAGCGGACGGGATCCGGCGTGTTGCTCTTCGTGTCGTCGGATCCGGGGCCTCACGGGGCGACCTCAGCCAGCAGGCGCTGCGCGCCGGTCGCGCGCAGGCGGGCAGCCAGGTCCACGCCCACCTCGGCCGGATGGGAGGCGGGGCCCTCGAGGGTGTCGCGGACCATCGCCGTCCCGTCGCGGTCGAGCACCGCGCCCTCGAGCCGGAGCCGGGGACCCGAGACGGTGGCCAGCGCCGCGATCGGCCGCTGGCACCCGCCGCCGAGTGCGGCCAGGAACGCCCGCTCGGCCGCGACGGCCGCGCGCGTCGGCGCGTGGTCGACGGCGGCGAGGTGCTCGCGCAGGGCCGCGGCGTCGGCGCGGGTCTGGACCACCACGGCGCCCTGGCCCACCGCGGGGAGCATGACCGCGGGGTCGAGGACCTCAGCGACGCGGCCGGCCTGGCCCAGGCGTGCGAGGCCGGCGGCCGCCAGGACCAGGGCATCGACCTCGCCGGCGGACAGCTTCCGGAGGCGCGTGTCGACGTTGCCCCGGATGCCACGCACCCCGAGGTCCGGCCGCGCCGCCAGCAGGAACGCGCGCCGGCGCGGGCTGTCGGTCCCGACCAGGGCGCCGGGCGGCAGCGCCGCCAGCCCCCGCCCGTCACGCGTCACGAGGGCATCCCGCGGGTCCTGGCGGGGCAGGAAGGCCGCCAGCACCAAGTCGCAGGAGGTCCCGCCGGGCAGGTCCTTCGCGCTGTGGACCGCCAGGTCAATTCGCCCCTCCAGCAGCGCGGCCTCCAGGTCTTTCACGAAGGCGCCCACCCCCAGCGACGCGGCCGGCCGGTCGGGGTGGCGGTCTCCGAGGGTCCGGATGGGCACCACCTCGCAGGTGAGACCCATGCGTGCCAGCAGCGAGGTGACCTGCACCGTCTGGGCCAGCGCGAGCGCGCTGCCGCGGGTGCCGACGCGGACGATCACGGCACGGCCGCTCCCGGTCCCGCCGGCGCCGGGGTCCCGTGTGCTGTCCGTTCCTGACGGTCCCAGGCCCGGAGGATGGCGGCAAAGATGGCGTCCAGCACCCCGCTGACCTCCAGCAGCGTGCGGATCTGCTCCTCGTCCAGCATGCCGCCCCGGCCGCGGGGTTCGGTGACGAGCTTCAGGACCAGGGTGCGGAAGTGACCGAACGCCTCCGCGGCCTCGGCGGGGGTGACGCCGGCGTCGCGGAGGTCGACCCCGTACTGCCGGCCCGCTGCCAGGACACGTTCCCTGATCTCCCCGCGCGCCGCCGGCTCGGCAACGTACCTGACCACCTCTCCGAACACCTGTCGCCCGTAGGCGCGGGCCCGGGCGCGCAGAGTCTCGTCCAGGGAGGCGAACCAGGCTCGGGTCTCCAGCGGCCTGGCCGGCGAATCCGCCAGCACCCTGGCGCTGCGCCGCTCCACCAGGTGGCCCAGGTCGTCGACTTTGGGGATCTCCCGCGTCATGAGGGTGCGCAGGTCGTCCTCGAGGAACCGGCGGTGTCCCCCTGGCGTCCGGAAGGTCCTGATCCGGCCCGTGTCGGCCCAGTGGCGCAGCGTGGCCTCATCGACCCCCAGCCACGCGGCCGCCTCGCCCAGCGACAGCCACCGTCCGCTCCGTTCCCTCGCCATGGACTCCGTTTCAGATTCTGTCAAAGTCTGCGCAATCCTGCATCTCTCTGCGATCCCTCGGGCGACGCTAGCCATATGGTGGCCCACCGGGCGCGGGCGGGCGATAGGGTGGGCGCCCGATTTGCGCAGGGTCCCGGTCGCGCCGCCCGGGGGAATCCGGCGCCCGCCCGATTCCTCGGCGGATCGCATGTGGTAACGTGGTCTCGTAGACTTGTCAGGTGTGAGAACCCGGATCGTCTGGGAGGGAGATCGGATGAAAGTTCATCGCCTGTTGATTGCGTTCGCAGTGCTTGCGCTGGTCCTGGCCGGGCCTGCGGCCCAGGCCCAACCCAAGCCAGGGTGGCCCAGGAGCGTGACGATCGGCTCCGCGTCCATCGGCGGCGTCTACTTCGTCGTGGCCGGCGGCTATGCCCGGGTCATCGGAGAAAAGATGGGGCTGGCGGCCACGAACCGGGTGACCGGCGGTCCGGTCCAGAACGTGCAGCTGGTCGCGACGAAGGAAATCGAGTTGGGCATGACGACCATGGGTCCGGCGTACGAGGCGTTCAACGGGATCGGGGAGTTCAAGGGCAGGAAGCTGGACATGATCCGCATCGCGTTCCCCATGTACACCTCCTACGCCCACTGGATGGTCAACGCCGACTCGCCCATCCGCTCGGTGACCGATCTGACCGGCCGCGTGGTCAGCCTGGGTCCGCGGGGCGGGTCGGCGGAGTTCGTGGGCGACCGGGTGCTGGAGTTGTTCAACGTCAGGCCGCGGCGGGTCGTCTATCTGGGCTTCGCCGACGGCGCCACCGCCATGCGGGACGGCGTGGTGGACGCCAACTTTGGCGTCATCGGCATCCCGGTCCCCGCGTGGGTGGAGGCGTCCATCACCCGTCCGACCCGGTTCTTCGGGTTCACCAAGGAGCAGATCGAGACCCTGACCAGCCGCTACCCCTACCTCGCCCGCGCGGCGATCCGGGCCGGCGTCTACCGCGGCCAGGACGAGGTGATCCACACCGTCCAGATGTGGAACGCCGCGGTCGTGCACAAGGACATGCCGGAAGACTTCGTCTACGAACTGGTGAAGACCATCTTCGCCAACCGCGACTTTTTGGCCACCGTCCATCCGACGTCCAACGAAACGCTGCCGGTCAACGTCTTTTACACCCGGCTGCCGCTGCACCCCGGCGCGGTGAAGTATTTCCGCGAGCAAGGGGTGAGGCTGACCGATGACCAGATCCCGCCGGACATGAAACGGGGTTGACCACGGTGAGATCCGCCGGAACTGGAGCCGGCACCGCCATGCCCGCGGGCTGACCGGTGGCAGATCCCACTTCCGGGCTCCCGGTCGACATCCAGCAGCTGGGAGACACCTCGGAGATCCGCACCCGGCATCTCCGGGGTGTGTTCGCGTTGCTGGTCCAGGCGCTGGGCGTGGTGATGGCCGCCTACCACATCCTGCAGCTCGGCGGGTTCTTCGGCATCGTCACCGATCCCCAGAAGCTGTACACCGTCCACCTGACGTTTGTGCTCGTGCTGGCCTTTCTGCTGCTCCCCGGCCGCCGCGGGGAGGCGGGGCCCACGCCTATCGACTGGGCGTTGATCGCCGCCAGTCTGGTGGTCCTGGTCTACGTCTTCGCCGTGTTCAAGGAGCTGACCGGGCGCGCCGGAGTCTTCCCCACGCGCGAGGATGTCATCGTCGGGACGCTCCTCGTCGTCGCGGTCCTGGAAGCCGCCCGCCGCTCCACGGGTCTGGCGCTGCCCGTCCTGTGCGGTATCTTCATCCTCTATGTCTTCGTCGGGCCCTGGCTGCCAGGACTGCTGGCGCACAAAGGCTTTCGGTTCGCCTCGCTCATCTCGTTCCTGTTCAGCGACAACGGCATCTACGGGGTGCCCATCGGCGTCTCGGCGCGCTATGTCTACCTGTTTATCCTGTTTGGGGCCTTCATCGAGGCGTCAGGGATCGGCAAGTTCATCGTGCACCTGGCGCTGTCCATCGCTGGCAGCAGGCGCGGTGGGCCTGCCAAGGTCTCCATCATCACCAGCAGCCTCTTCGGGACAGCCAGCGGGTCATCGGTGGCCAACGTCATGGTGGATGGGGTTATCAACATCCCCCTGATGAAGGCCACCGGCTTCCGGGGCGCGGTGGCCGGCGGGGTGGAGGCCATGAACAGCACCGGCGGACAGATCGTCCCGCCGGTCATGGGCGCGGCGGCCTTCCTGATGGCGGATATCATCGGCGTCCCCTACTCGCAGATCGCCATCGCCGCTGTCGGTCCCGCATTGCTCTACTATGTGGCGGCCTACTGGATGATCGACTTCTACGCCGCGTCGGCCCACCTGCACGGGTTGCCCCGGGAGCAGTTGCCGCGGTTTCGGGCGGTCATCCTCCAGCACGGGTACCTGCTGCTGCCCTTAGTCGTGCTCCTCTACATGATCATGGGTGCCGGCGCCTCGCCCTTCCGCGCCGCGCTGTACGCGCTGGCGACCACAGTGGTCCTCTCCTGGCTGCGCGCCGACACGCGGCTGGATCTCCGCAAGATCGTCGGCGCCATGGAGGACGGCGCCAAACGCACTATCGAGATCGGCGCGACCTGCGCCGCGGCGGGGATCATCGTCGGAGTCCTGTCGCTGACCGGGCTCGGCGGAAAGTTTTCAGAGCTGCTCATCGACATCGCTGGCGGTCGTCTGCTCTTAGCGCTGGTTGCGACCATGATCGTCGCCATCGTCCTGGGCATGGGGATGCCGACCACCGCTGCCTACGCCATCGGGGCCAGCGTGCTGGCGCCGGCGCTGATCAAACTGGGCGTGGCGCCGCTCGCCGCGCACATGTTCCTCTTCTACTTCGCGGTCATCTCGGCGGTGACGCCGCCGGTGGCCCTGGCCTCCTTCGCCGCAGCCAGCCTGGCCAAGGCGCCCATGTGGGAGACCGCCCTGCAGGCGGTCCGACTCTCGATCGCCGGGTTCATCGTCCCCTACATGTTCGTCTACGGCCCGGCGCTGCTGGTCGGCATGGACGCCTGGCAGTCGACGATCCTGGCACTGGCCACCGCGACGATCGGCACCCTGTGCCTGGCCGGCGCCGCGATCGGCTACCTCCTGCGGCCGGCCCTGATGGTGGAACGCGTCCTGCTGCTGGTGGCGGCGCTGACGCTGATCCGGCCTGGGATCAGCACCGATCTGATCGGCCTGGGGCTGCTCGGGCTGGTCATCATCCTGCAGCGCGCGCGGAGGGCCCCCGCCAGTCCGACGGCCCTCCCCGCTGCCGCCGACCGGTAGCGTCCCGCCGAAGGGCTTACCGGCGTATCGTCTGCCCGGCAGGACCCATCGGAGCCCTACAACCCCGACCGTGCGTGCCGATAGACATGGCGGGAGGTGGCTGCCGTGCCATGCTGGCCTCCATCCTGAGCGCCACCCTTGTCGGCCTGGAGGCGCTGCCGGTGTCCGTGGAAGTCGACATCGGGCCCGGCCTGCCGTCGTTTGCCATCGTGGGCCTGCCTGATGCGGCGGTGCAGGAGGCCCGCGAGCGCGTCCGCGCCGCGATCCGCAACTCCGACTTCGCCATGCCCCCGCGCCGCACCGTGGTGAACCTGGCCCCCGGCGACCGGCGCAAGGAAGGGCCGGCGTTCGACCTCCCGATCGCCCTGGCCGTGCTGGTCGCCACCGGCCAGCTGCGTCCTGACCTGGTCGCGGGCTACCTGGCGCTGGGCGAACTGGCGCTGGACGGCAGCCTGCGGCCCACCCCGGGGACCATCGCCGTCGCGCGGGCAGCTCCCACCATCGGAGCACGGGGCCTGCTGGTGCCCGAGCCCAATGCCCGCGAGGCCGCCGTCGTGGAGGAGGTGCCCGTGTATGGATGCGCGACCCTGCGGGCCGCCGTGGAGCACCTGGCAGGCTCCCGGCCGCTGGCGCCGCTGCGCGCCGCGGCCGGCCAGCCGCCACCGGAATCGGACGCTCCCGAAGATCTCGTGGAGGTGCGCGGGCAGGCGGCGGCGCGCCGTGCGCTGGAGATTGCCGCGGCGGGCGGGCTCAACCTCCTGCTGGTCGGCCCGCCGGGCGTCGGCAAGACCATGCTGGCCCGGCGCCTGCCCACGATCCTCCCGCCGCTGGAACGCACGGAGGCCCTGGAGGTGACTACGATCTACAGCGTGGCCGGCCTGCTGCCCGCCTACAGCGGGCTGCTGTGGCGCCGGCCGTTCCGCGCGCCGCACCACACCGCGACGGCCTCCGCCCTCATCGGCGGCGGAGCCGGCTCGCGGCCCGGTGAGGTGACGCTGGCACACCACGGCGTGCTCTTCCTGGACGAGTTGCCGGAGTTCCGACACGATGCCCTCGAGGCGCTCCGTCAACCGCTGGAAGACGGGGCGGTCAGCGTCGCGCGTGCCGCCGGGACCGTGCGCCACCCTGCGCGGTTCGCGCTGGTCGGCGCCATGAATCCCTGTCCCTGCGGCTTCCGCGGCGATCCGCGGCGGGAGTGCACGTGCACCCCCGCACAGGTGCAGCGCTATCTGGCCCGGCTGTCGGGGCCGCTGCTGGACCGCATCGACCTCCACGTGGAGGTCCCAAGGCCCGCCGCGATCGAGGTGCTGACCGGCCCGGGCGGCGAACCGTCGCAGGCGGTCAGGGTTCGCGTGGTCGCGGCGCGCGCCCGCGCCGCCGCTCGCGTGGGCCGCGCCTCGATGCGGGCGCCGCGCGGCCCGGCGCGCTGGGGTCCGGTGGAGCCCGAGGTCCTGGCCTTCCTGCGTGCGGCCGGTGATCGGCTGGGATTCGGCGCGCGCGCGATGGAGCGCACGCTGCGCGTGGCGCGCGTCATCGCCGATCTCGACGCCGCCGAGGCCGTCGGACGCGCCCACGTGGCCGAGGCGCTGCAATACCGCGTCCTCGACCGCGCGCGGGCTCCGGCCCTTGACACCCTGTGCTAGAGTGTAGGATGAACTTCGCGGCTGCCCCGTCTGACCGTGGGACGATCGCTGAGGCGGAGGTGGCCGCGAGCGTCGGACTCGGGCTGCTGCCCGGCGTGGGCCCGCGTACCATCAGACGGTGGCTCGATGCGGCGGGGTCGGCCGAAGCCGTCTGGCAGATGCTGCCCGGCCTGCTCGGCGCGCGGGCAGATCGCCATGAGGTGCTGGCCGCATGGCGCTCGGCGGATCCAGGCACCGTCGTCGGCACGGCGCGCGCCAAGGGGATGGCGGTCATCGCCTTCGCCGACCCCGCGTATCCGTGGCGGCTGCGCGCGATCCCCGACCCGCCTCCGGCGCTCTACGTGCGCGGGCGCCTCGATGAGGCGGCCGCGGTGGCGATCGTCGGGTCGCGCCGCGCCACGCCCTACGGCCGGGCAGCCGCAGAGCGGCTGGCCTACGACCTGGCGCTCGCCGGCGTCACCGTCGTGAGCGGCCTGGCGCGCGGCATCGACGGCGCCGCGCATCAGGCCGCGCTCGATGCCGGCGGCCGGACGGTAGGGGTGCTCGGATGCGGGGCGGACGTGATCTACCCGCGCGAACACCGGCGGCTGGCTGCCGCCGTGGCCGCGTCGGGCGCGCTGGTCAGCGAGTTCCCACCGGGGACGCCGCCGCTGCCCGGCCACTTCCCGCGCCGCAACCGGCTGATCAGCGGCCTGGCGATGGGGGTGGTCGTCGTCGAAGGGACCGAGGACAGCGGGGCCCTGGTGACCGTGGACTACGCGCTGGATCAGGGCCGGGAGGTCTTCGCCGTGCCCGGCAGCATCTTCAGTCCCCGCAGCCGCGCGCCGCATGCGCTGTTGCGGGAGGGCGCGCGGGTGGTGGAGCGGGTCGAGGACATCTTGCACGAACTGGGCCTGCAGACCGCGCAACCGCGGGCGGTGGTCATCGGGTCGGGCGATGAGGCCCGCCTGCTGGCCCTCCTGGAGGCCGGGCCGCGGCAGGTCGACGACCTGGTCGAGGCGAGCGGGCTGCCGGCGGCGCGCATCGCGGTCCTGATCACCACGCTGGAGGTGCGCGGTCTGGTCCGGACGCTTCCCGGGCAGATGGTCATGCAGACCCCACGAGGGGTGAGGCGGTGAAGGTGTGAGCCAGCCCAAGGCCCTGGTGGTCGTGGAATCGCCGACCAAGGCCCGGACGCTGTCCCGGCTGCTGTCCAGGCCCTACGAGGTCAAGGCGTCCATGGGCCACGTCAAGGACCTCCCCAAGAGCCAGCTGGGCGTGAACGTCGAGGACAACTTCGCGCCCAAGTACATCGTCATCAAGGGAAAGGGCCCCATCCTCAAGGACCTCAAGGAAGCCGCTAAGCGGGCCCAGGCGGTCTACATGGCCACCGACCCCGACCGGGAAGGCGAGGCCATCTCCTGGCACCTCTTTGAGGTCCTGCGGCCCGTCAACCCCACGATCCGGCGCATCGAGTTCCACGAGGTCACCAAGGAAGCGGTCCAGCGGGCCCTGAAGCATCCGCGCGAGATCGACCAGAACCTGGTCTGGGCCCAGCAGGCGCGCCGGATCCTCGACCGCCTGGTCGGCTACAAGTTGAGCCCGCTGCTGTGGCGCAAGATCCGGGGCGGGTTGTCCGCCGGGCGCGTCCAATCGGTCGCCGTGCGCCTGATCGTGGACCGCGAGCGCGAAATCGAAGCCTTCGTCCCCAAGGAGTACTGGTCGATTGCCGGCCTCTTCCGCACCGAGGGTGGGCAGACGTTCGTCGCACGGCTGGCGTCCCGCAACGGCCAGCGGTACGGCACACCGTCGGACGAGGGCGCCGTGGTCATTGCCACGGAGGCGGAGGCCCGCGCCCTGGTCCTGGCCGCGCGGCCACAGGCCTATGCCGTCGGCGAGGTCCGGCGCAAGGACCAGGCGCGCCATCC
>JAVKHQ010000028.1:0-33856 GCA_031459875.1 Candidatus Fervidifonticultor sextus
CAGTATAGCACGGGCTCCCAGGGGCGTCAACCGAAGGCGCCCGGCCAGGGGGTGTCCCGGGGGACCGCGCCGAAGGGAGAGCCGGCATGGGTGAGCACCCGCTGCGTTCCGGGGCGACCCCCTCTCCCGCCGGGCTCCTGTGGCGGCCGGCCCTCCACGCCCTGACCGAGACCGGCCGGGCCGTGCTCATGCTGGCGTCTGCCCTCCGGCACCTGGGGCGGGGCCGGGTGGAGCTCGGGCAGACGATCGTGCAGATCAACCGGATCGGGGTGGAATCCATCTTCATCGTGCTGATCACCGGGCTCTTCTCCGGCGTCGCCGTGGCCTTCCAGTCGGCCCGCCAGCTCGCCCAGTTCGGCGGACAGGGTTTCGTCGGCGGGCTGGTAGGCCTCTCCATGGCCCGGGAGGCCGCCCCGGTCTTCACCGCCATCACGGTGGCCGGCCGGGTCGGCGCCGGCATCGCCGCCGAGATCGGCGCCATGGCCGTCACCGAGCAGATCGACGCCTTGCGGGTACTGGCGACCGACCCGGTGCGCTACCTGGTGGTTCCCAGGTTGCTGGCCGCGGCCGTGGCGCTGCCCGGCCTCACCCTGCTGGCCAACATCGTGGGCAGCGCCGGCGGCTACCTGATCGCCACCAGCGTCGGAATCAGCGGCAGCACGTACCTGGACTCGCTGCGGCGCTTCCTCTGGGCCTACGACATCTACGCGGGCCTGATCAAGGCCCTCTTCTTCGGCCTGATCATCGCCGGGGTCGGCTGCTTCCGCGGCTTGCATGCCACGGGCGGCGCGGACGGCGTGGGCCGGGCGACGACCGGCGCGGTGGTTGCGGCGATCGTCCTCATCCTGATCTTCAACACCCTGCTGGACTTCGTCTTCTTCTAGGCGGGAAGGATGACCCCTGAGCGGCCACCACCCTCTCCGTCCGGCCCGGCGCCGGCTGGCGCTGGCGGACCGGACGGCGCCGTCGTGGCCGTCCGCAACCTGTGGAAGCGCTTTGGGGAGGTCACGGCCCTGGCCGGCGTCTCCCTCCAGGTCCAGCGGGGTGAGATCCAGGTGATCATGGGGCCCAGCGGCTGCGGCAAGAGCGTGCTGCTCAAACACCTGGTGGGACTGCTGCGGCCTGACCACGGCGAGGTGCTGGTGTTCGGCCGGCCGGTCCACGCCCTGCCGGACGACGAGCTGGACGCCCTGCGCATCCGGGTGGGCGTGGTGTTCCAGTCGGGCGCCCTGTTCGACTCGCTCAGCGTGGGGGAGAACGTGGCGTTTCCCCTGCGGCGGCACCTCAGGCTTCCCCCCGAGGCGATCGCCCGCCGGGTGGCGGCGCTGCTGGCCATGGTGGAGATGGCCGGGACCGAGACCCTGATGCCGTCGGCGCTGTCCGGGGGTATGCGCAAGCGGGTGGGCATCGCGCGGGCGCTGGCGCTGGATCCGGCGCTCATCCTCTATGACGAGCCCACCAGCGGGCTGGACCCGCTCACGGCGCGCACCGTGGACGACCTGGTGCGCCGGCTGCGCGCCGACCTCGGCGTGACCTCGGTGGTGGTCACCCACAGCGTGGACTCCGCCTTCTACCTGGCGGACCGGCTCGCGGTCATGGACGCCGGCCGGTTCACCGCGGTGGGCACACCGCGGGACATCCTGGCGTCTTTGGATCCGTTCGTCCGGAAGTTCTTGGAGACGCGGACCGTCGAGGTGACCCCCAGATGAGTCTGGAAGTGAAAGCCGCCCTGAGCGGCATCCTGATCGTCGTGCTGCTGTTCCTCTCCATTGCCTTCCTGCGGGGGAAGCTGGACTTCCGCGACCGCACCTACGAGATCCGCGTGCGCGTCGTGAACGCGGGGGGCATGCAGCGGGGCGCGCCGGTCCTCATGGCCGGCATCAAGATCGGCGAGGTCCGGTGGCTCGACCTGACCGCGCACCAGCAGGCCGAGATCACGCTGCGCATCGACGAAGACCGGAAGATCCCACGCGGATCGCGGTTTGTCATCGGCACCCAGGGGCTGCTGGGGGATCGGTTCATCGCCATCACTCCGGGGCCAGCGGATGCGCCGCCGATGGAGCCCGGCGAGATCATCGCGGGCGAGGACCCGTTCACCGTCGAGGCCCTCTTCGACCGCGTGGTCTCCGTCGCCCGCCGGGCCGAAGACCTGCTGGCCAACCTCAACCGGCTGATCAGCGACCCCGGGCTGGCGCGGGAAGTCAGCGAGACGGTGCGCCACGCCCGCGACGCGACCCTGGTGATGCGACGCGCCGCCGAGAACGTCGAGCACATCACCCAGACCATCGAGCGCTCCACACGGGTCCTGGACCGGACCATGGCGGCCGAGGTGCCGGCCATCGCCCGACAACTGCACACCATGGCCACCGAGCTGGCCGCCGCCGCAGGGGATGTCCGGGGCCTGGTGGGGGACCTGGCCGCCGGGGGCCAGACGGCACAGCAAATCCGCTCGACGGTGGCCTCCATCGAGCGCGCGGCGCAGGGCATCGAGAAGATGGTGCGCGACCTCCAGGGCGTGGTGAACGAGCAGGAGGTCGGGGCACTCCGGGCCTCGCTGGCCGAGGCCCGGAGTGCCATCACCGAAGCCCGCCAGGCGGTGGGCGAGGGCCGGGCGGTGATCGGCCGCGCCGACGCGGTCGTCCAGCGCGTGCAGCGGCTGATCCCCGAGCGGCTCGACCTCCCCGGCCTGACGGCGCCGGTCCGGCTGGAGTACGGGCTCTGGTACGATGGACAGCGGCTCGGCCAGGACGTCACCCTCACGCTCCAACCCGAGGCGGCGCGGTCGTTCATCTTCATGCTGCGCGAGGCCGGCGGGGCCAACCGGGTGGGCCTGCAGGTCGGCAGTCGGCTGGATGCCTCGTGGAGTGTGCGCTACGGCCTGATCGACTCCCACCTGGGGGTCGGACTGGACTACCGAGCCTCGCCCTCCATGCTGTACATGATGGATCTCTACAACATCAACCAGCTCACCGCCAACGTCTACCTGCGCTACGCCCTCACGCCGGACTACGGCCTGACCCTGCGGGCGGTCGACCTGCTGCGGACCACCACGCTGGGGGTGGGCCTCTCCCGAAGGTTCTGAGCGCGCCGCCGACCGCACCGGGCACCGGTTCCGAAAAATCAAGAGAGCACTGCGCGCGCAGTGCTCCCCGTCGATCGGAAGCGGCCGCGGGCTACTTGCCCTTCTTCTTGGCCGCCTTCTTCTTCGCCACGCTGCTCGCCCCCTCTCCGGAGCTGACGTCACGGACGGATCGCGTCCCGTCCGGCCTTCGGGTGCGACTATTCGCGAGCCGACGACGTTTTCCTGCCGCGCGGGAGGTTTTTTCTACGATGACGCGCGCATGGCGGCGCGAAAGGCGTCGACGACTGCCGGCAGGTCCGACGGCGTCACGTGCCGGTGGGTCACCAGACGGAGATGGCTGGCATCCACCACGCCCACCCGCACGCCGTGCTCGCCCAGGGCCGTCGCGACCGCCCGGGCATCCCGACCGCTCACCCGGATGCGCACCATGTTGGTCTGGACCCGCGCCAGGTCAATCTCCAGCCCGGGGATGCCGACCAGGGCTTCCGCCAGGCGGCGGGCCAGGCGGTGGTCGTCGGCCAGCCGCTCCACCATCTCCTCCAGCGCCACGATGCCGGCCGCGGCCAGCACGCCGGCCTGCCGCATGCCGCCTCCGACCATCTTGCGGAACCGCCGGGCCTGCGCGATGAAGGGGCGGGGGCCGCAGAGCACCGACCCGACCGGCGCCGACAGGCCTTTGGAGAGGCAGAACGTCACGGAGTCGGCCGCGGCGGCCAGCCTGGCCGCCGGCACGCCCAGCGCCACGGCCGCGTTGAAGATCCTGGCACCGTCCATGTGGACGCGGAGGCCATGGCGGTGGGCGACCTCGGCCAGGTCGTCGATGGCCTCCGGCGGCACGGCGATCCCGCCGTGGCGGTTGTGCGTATTCTCCACGCAGACCAGGCGGGTCGGCGGGAAGTGCAGATCGGGCGGCCGCAACGCCGCCTCCAGTTGCGCACCGCTGATGTACCCCCACTGGGTCGGCAGCGCCCGCGGCATGACCCCGGCGAGGGTGGCGATGGACCCGGCCTCGTGGATCAGGGTGTGGGCCTGGTCGTCCAGGACCACCTCGTCGCCCCGCTGGGTGTGGGCCATCACCGCCACCAGGTTGGCCATCGTGCCCGACGGGACGAACAGGGCCGCGTCCTTGGCCAGCCGCTGGGCCGCCATCGCCTCCAGCCGGCTGACGCTGGGATCCTCGCCGTACACGTCGTCGCCGACCTCGGCGCGGGCCATCGCCTCCCGCATGGCCTCGGTGGGCAGGGTGACGGTGTCGGAGCGCAGGTCGATGGCGCGCGCGGGCTCGGGGCCCCTGCGGATCGGCGCCGTAGATGCCCGAGGACGACTAGGCCTCATGCGGGGCCCGGGCCGCGGCGTAGAGTCCGATGCCGCGGGCGGCGATCGCCGAACCCGCGTAGATCATCAGGAAGAAGAACACCGCCTTCGCGGCCAGGGTCCACCAGGCGGCCGTGGCATCGCGGGGGGTCGCCGGAGAGGCGAGCTGGCCCAGCAGGCCAGAGCCGGCGAGATCAGCGTACATCAAGACGAAGACCACCACCAGGCACGCGATGCCCAGCAGGAAGACCGCCAGCCCCATCCAGCGGGCCGCGGGATCGTCATCCGACCGCGCCGTTTTCAACGCCATCCCTCCCCGTGCGCAACATCCCGGCCTAGGAGCGAGCGCCAGCCAGCGCGGCGCCGCAGGAGCACCTGCGCTCGCGCGGGATGGCGGCGATCAGCCCCAGGATCAACTCTCGCATCCGGCCCAGGTTGGCCCGGAAGGCCGCCAACACGTCCTCGGCGCGCACCGGCCTCGCCTGGGGGTCGCCCTCGACGCCGACGTCGTAGTCGGTGATGAGTGAGATGTTCACGTAGCAGAGTTCGGCCTCGCGGGCCAGGGCGACCTCCGGGTACTGGGTCATGTTGATGACCTCCCAGCCCGCCTGCCGGAACCACCGGCTCTCCGACCGGGTAGAGAACCGTGGTCCCTGGATGACGACCACCGTCCCCGTGCGATGCACCCGCAGGCCCTGACGCTGTGCTACCTCCCAGGCGACCTCGCGCAACTCCGGACAGTAAGGATCGGCCAGGCTGACGTGGTAGGTGTCGGGGCCGTCGAAGAAGGTGTCCCGCCGGCCGCTGGTGCGGTCGACGAACTGGTCGCAGATCACGAAGTCGCCGGGGCGGATGTGCGGCTGCAAGCTGCCGGCCGCGGCCGGCCCGAGCAGACGGGTCACCCCCAGCTGTTTCATGGCCGCGGTGTTGGCCCGGTAGTTGATGGCGTGCGGGGGGAACTGATGCTTCCTTCCGTGGCGCGGGAGGAACGCAACCCGCCGTCCCGCCACCTCTCCGACGGTGATGACGTCGCTGGGCGGCCCGTAGGGCGTGTCCACCGTGATCTCCGTGGCGCCCTCCAGCAGCGAGTAAAACCCCGATCCGCCGAACACGCCGATCTCCGCCGTGACCATGCGTCCGTCCACCTCGACCGCACACTGCGCTCACCGGTCGAACGACCCGGGGAGCGGGCAAACATGCATCGGCCCGGGAGCCCCGGGCCGCGTCGCCTGTTGGAATATCCGCGAGCATCCCATCATTTCGGCGCTGTCGCGATGGGCTCCTCCAGCCTGCCGCAGCAGCGGCCGTCCTGGGCGGGCTGGCGGCACGGCCTGCTAGCCGCGGACCGCGTCTGCTATCTGGGGCAGCACCTGGACAGCCTCTCGCCGGATCGTCACCGCCGCCAGATGGTCGTAGGGGGTGGGCTCCAGGTTCACGATGATCAGCCGGCCGCCGCGGTCCAGCGTCTCACCCGGGAGGGAGGCAGCAGGGTAGACCTGGAGAGACGACCCGACGACGAGCATGACGTCGGCGCTCTGCGCTGTCCGCATCGCGCGTGCCCACGCGTCTTCGGGCAAGAGATCCTCGAACAGCACGACGTTGGGCTTGAGCAGCGCCCCGCACCGCCCGCACCGCGGGAGCGTACCGGCCTCCAGGGGCACCAGGAGCCGCTGGATGGGGAGGTGCTGCCCGCAGCCGATGCAGACCGCCTCGCGCAGGTTGCCGTGGATCTCGATGACCGCCCGCGACCCGGCGGCCTGGTGCAGCCCGTCCACGTTCTGCGTGATGACGGCGTGGAGGTAGCCGTCCTGCTCCATCGCCGCCAGCGCGGCGTGGGCAGGGTTGGGGGCGGCGTCGGCCAGGCGCGCGAGTCGCTGGCGGTAGAAAGCGTAGAAGGCCTCGGGCTGCCGCTGGAGCGCGGTCCGCGTGGCCACGGCGAAGGGATCGACGCCGGCCCACAGGCCCCCAGCCGAGCGGAAATCCGGGAGCCCGGACGCCGTACTGATCCCCGCGCCGGTCAGTGCCACGGCGCGCCGTGCCGACCGGAGCAGACCGGCGGCGGCCTCGACGCTCACGCCAGGTCGGCCAGGTTGCCGTCTGGCGCGAACTCCCACGGCACCTCCGGGCCCACCTCGACCCCATCCTGTCCCCGGATGCCCTCCACGACGGTTTCGGACGCCAGCAGGCGCTCCAGGTGCGCGGTGTTGGGGATTCGGATGAGCCGGGCCCGCCGGGGATCGTCTAGCCCCAGGGTGTCCAGCGCCGTGGCAATCGCCTCGCGATCCGAGGGGAGCGTGATGGGGATGAAACCGCGCGACAGGAAGGTGCTGGTGACCGTGTTCAGGTAGGTGGCCCGGCGGTCCATGGCGTCGACCAGGCGCTGCGTGGTCAGATCGGCCAGGCCGATGCCCTGCGCGTTTCCCTCAGAGCGTGGGGAGAGCCGCAGCACCACGATGCGCTGGATGCGCGGAGCCGACGGCTCGGGAAGTCCCGGAATCCGGTATCGCCCGATCACGGTGGTGTCCATCCCGGTGCCGGCATAGACCTTTCCCATCTCGTCCACCACCAGCACGTCCAGCTCGTCCACCGGCAGACGGGGGAGCAGGAGGCGCGCTTCCTTGAAGAGCTCGAGTTCGCGCCCGATCAAGTCAACCGGGGCCACCGCCTCGACACGCGCCGTGTCTCCACAGGCGTTCTCCAGGATCGCGACCCCGCCGACGACCGTCCCCGCGTCCAGATGGACCTGCGCGATGGCGCGAATCGCCTCAGGCAGCCGCGCCGGACCCAGCCGGTGGACCTGGGCGGCCCCCTCCACGTGGCCGAGCCCGACGGCCAGCATCTTCATCAGGCCGCTGCCGAACGGTTCCGCGAACGCGGTGTGGGGCTTGATCCGGTTCACGACCAGGATACCGTCGCAGGAAGCGGCTGTCGCGTCGCAGAAGGCGGCCAGGCCATCGGGAGTCCGACCCACCACGACACTCTCTGTGCCGGTGGACACCGGCGCGCCGATGCTCTCCTCGGTAATCCCCAGGTGTGCCAGCACGCGGCGCTGCCCCTCACGGGTCCCGCCACCGTGGCTGCCCATGGCGGCCACGACCACGGGCTGGGCCCCCAGGTCACGCAGCACGGCCGCCGCGACCTCAAGGACCGTCGCGATGTTGGCGATCCCGCGGCTGCCGGCCGTCATGGCGATCCGGCGGCCGCGCACGCGGGCGCTGAGGTCAAGGCTCGCCAGGGCGTCGGCGACCGCCCGCGCGGGATCGGGGACGCGAGGACGCGGAAAGCGGTACCGCACGACGCGCATCGGAGGGAACGCCGTCATGGGCCGACTGCCCCCCGGAGCCACCTACCCCCGGGGGCGGTCGGCGGGCGGCGCCTCGCCACTCTGCTGTCGCCTCAGCCGGGCGATGTAGAGCCGGGCGGCTGCCTCCATGGACGCCGTGCGCGCCGCAGCGTCGGCTGGCTCCTCGATCCGCCAGCGATCCGCGGCCGCGTACTCAGCGTCGCCTGCGGCCTCCTGAGGCGACGGCGCCCGCCGGATCCAGGCCGCCGCCGTACCTGCCAGGCGGCTCAGGTGGTCCTCGATCGTCGGGATACGGCGCAGGACGACCTCTGCGACAAATCCCGCCAGGGCAAGACTGCTGAAGACCGGCCAGACCGGCACCGACCGACGCGCCGGATTCTGGGGTGCCGCCATCGCGTCCCCGGGAGTGGTGATGACGCGCGCACCGGCTGCCTCGACCAGGTGCGAGATCAACGGCCGGTTGAGACCCACCTGCCGCAGTTCGGGCGAGTAGGGCACGGCCACCGGCAGCGCCATCTGCCCGGCGGGGCGTCCCTGCTGCGAGGCCATCACCCGGACCAGGTACGTGCCCGGCGGCGGAGCCGGCACCGTGACCTCGTACCACCCGGCCTGGGTCTGAGAGAGCCGCGCCCTGGCCACTTCGCCGGCATCCCCGACTACCACCGCCTCCGCCTCCCAGGTCAGCACCGGCTCCCCGTCGGCGGCGCGGGCATCGAGCACGATCCGCAGCCCCTCAGGCGTCACCTCCGCGTGGGCGTCCAGGGGGCCGGTCTCGCGGCTGGCGGCCCAGCGCACGACCTGAGACCAGAACCGGGCCTCGCGCGACCAGCCCACCCATTCGGCCGTCCACCGGCGACGCGCATCGGTGGTAATGGCGGCGGCCCGGCCCAGCCCGTAGGTCCACGTGGCGACGATGGGGTCATCCTGGGGCGACGCCAGCGCGATCTGGGCCGCGGGCTTGGGGGCCGTGGCCAGGTAGCCCAATAGCGGCGGAATCGCGCCCAGATCGTCCAGGAGGTCGGCAGAGCCTACCCGGCGGGGCGTGAATCGCTCCTCGATGACATAGGCGCGCGCCGCCAGCATTGCCTCGGCGGTCAGGATCTGGGGGATGGTGTAGACATCGCGGGCCACGTAGAAGCGACCGCGGCCCCACCCGGCCAGGTGGCGCATGATCTCCAGGTCGGCGTCGCGGCCGATCGCCACCGTGCTGGTGGTGATGCGCTCTCCGGCCATGCCGACGACCAGGCTCTGGAAGGCGCCGGGGTCAGTCTGCCCGTCCGACAGCACGATGACGTGCTTGATCTTGGCCTCGATCCGGCGCAGCGCATCCCGCGCGGCCTCCAGGGCGGGGTACAGGTTCGTCCCGCCGCCGGCCTTGATGCGGCTCACCGCCTCCAGGATACGGCCGCGCAGTGCGGCCGGGGACGGCTGCACCAGCCAGCGCGGCACCTGATCGAAGGCCAGCACGCCGATCAGGTCGCGCTCGCCGAGTAGGTCCACGACGGACTGGGCGACCTCCTTGGCGACCTCCACCTTGGCCAGTTCGCTCCCGAAGCTGCCCATGCTGCCCGAGGCGTCCAGCACCAGCACCATGGCCATCGAGGGCACGGCCAGCCGGTGGCGCACATCCATGCTGACCGGCAGCGCCTCTTCCAGCGGGGTCCCCGCATACCCGCCGATCCCGAAGCTCTGGGTGCCGCCGACGGCAAGGAGGCCGCCGCCGCCGCGCACGTATTCGCGAATCGCGGTCATCTGCGCTGGCGTCAGCAGATATGCCGGTAGATCATCCAGCACGACTGCGGCGGCGCCCTGGTACCCTGCGGCCGTGACGGGCAGGGACGCCGGCGCGGCGCGCCGCACCGCGAACCCCTGCGCTTCCAGCGCCGAGGCCAGCGGCCCGGGCGCCACGGCGGCGTAGAGCACGAACGGCGGCCCGGTGATGACGCCGAGTGCGAACGCCCGGTTATTCCCGGGCTCGCCGTCGGGGGCGGCCTCGATCTGGGCATCGATGCGAAGCAGGCCGGGCTGTGTGGCGATCGGTTCCACGTCCACGAACGTGCGGCCTGGACGCATCTCGACCTCGCGCGCCATCAGCAAGGCGCCGTTGGCCCGGACACGGAGTTCCGCCTGGCTGGCCTGCGTCGCGCGCAGGATCACGCGCACCGGCAGCCGCTCGCCGACCGCCGCCGTCTGCGGCATCACCACGTCTTCGACCATCACGTCAGGCGGGGGCTCGGACGCGATGGGCACCACGGCGAGCTCGATGCTGCGGGCCCGCAGCGCCGCCAGGGCCGGGGCCAGATCCCCGGCGGTGGCCTGCCCGTCGGTCAGCAGGACGATCCGCCGACCCGTGCCGTCGGGCAGCACCGAGGCCGCCCGGGCCAGGGCCTCGGCGATGTTCGTCCCGTCGGTGCGGACCCGTGCGGCGGCGGCCAGCCTAGGGCGGTCGGAGGGCATCTCCTCCACCACGGCGTCCGCCCCAAACGTCACCAGCCCGACGCGGCGGCCGGCATGGGCGCGGGTGCGCACGCCGTCGAGGAAGGCGCGCACGGTCCGCGCGCCGTCCGGCCCGATGCTGTCGGACCGGTCGACGACCAGCACCACGGTCAGATCCGGCACGGGGCGGACGATCTCCATGCCCGCGGCGCCCGTCACCAGCAGGGTCAGCACCGCCAGCCGCAGGACGACCAGGGAGCGCCGCCCCCTCCCCCGCACCGCCAGCGCCACCAGCGGGAGGACCAGCAGGCCCAGGAGGACCTCGGGCGCGGTGAACCGGATCATGAGGGCGGTCTTCGCACCGGGCCCCGCGGGACCGTTCGGGCCCACAGCAGCCACTCCCCGAACAGCACCACACTGGCCAGCCCCAGCAACCACGGCGCGAGGGAGAGTGCCGCAGGCTGCGGGAGCCCTCCGGCAGTCTGCGGCCGCTGAGGGCCGTCCACCTGCAGGTCGGACTCGCGCGGGTCGGCGGTGGAGACGATCCAGCGCCGTTCCCACGTCTCGGTCCGCAACCGCCAGACCCCGACCCGCTCCAGGGGCGGGAGCGCGAACAGGCCGCCGTTGGCCTCCACGGGCCGGGTGCCGCCAACGGGATCGACGAGCGTCCCGCGAGCCATCCTCCCGGCCGGGACGAGCGGGGCGTCGCCCGGCGCGACCTGCGGCGACTCCACCAGCCACGCGATCGCATTGGCGATCAAGACGGGGAATCCGGGGTGCAGCGGGAGGTCGGTCTGGTTCAAGACGAAGGGGAGGAGGACGATGCGGACTCCGCGGCCGTCATAGGCCCAGACCAGGGGCACATCGCCCTCGGCGATCACGCTGCCGGCCTGCGGACGCAGGGCCAGGGCGGAGGCCACCCTCACCCCCCGTAGATCGGCCAGGCGCGCCACCGGGTGCGTGGCCGTCACAGCCCGCACAGTCTGGTGGCGGGCGGTGCCCTCGATCTGCAACGGCAGGTTGGTGCCTATCGTGCCGATGGCGAGGTAGGCGCCGGGCGGCAGGGGGATCGGGTCGATGCCGTCGAGCACCACCAGGTCGGCCCGGCCCCACTCCTCGGGGGCCACCCGCTCCGCGCGCGCGACGCCGGCCGTGGGGACGGCAGCCAGGACCGCGTCCAGTACGGGGTTGGGCCCGCCCACCACGAGCAGGCGGGGCAGCGCTGCGGCCCCGACCGCCACCACCGCGCGGTCGTCGGCCGCCAGCGCGTCGCCGCCCTGCAGCCGGACCGTGGCCGCGCCGCTGGCCGCGCCGAGGTCGACGATGATGGTCTGGGGTGCCTGGGGCGTCAGGGACACCGGCCGCTGCACCATCGGTCGGCCGTCCAGGCTCACGGTCAGCACCCGTGGAGGGAGCGACCCGCCGAAGACCTCGAGCCGCACCAGCAGCCGGGCACGGCCTCCGGCGTCCTGCCGGACCGCGGCGGCGGTGATCGCCGCGTTGGCGGCACCCCGGCCCACACGGTGCCAGCGGGCGCGTGCGTCACTGGGAGGACGGTCGCTGAAGACATGGACCTGCGCCGGCCGGCCGCCGGCGCGCAGGCTGGCTGCCAGCGCGACAGCTTCATCGATCGGCGCGTGGGCATCGGAAGCCCGAAGCCCCCCAATGGCGGCGGCAAGCGCCGCGCGGTCGCCCGTGAAGTCGACGGCGAGCTGCGGCCCCCGTCCGGCGGCCACCAGGGCCACCACCTGCTGCGGACCGAGTCGCTCCACCAGCGCCAGTGCGTCCCGCTGCGCCACAGCCAGCCGTGACGGCGCCTCGTCGGTCGCCTGCATGCTGGCGCCCGTCCGGATCACGAGCACGACGGCATCGCCGGCCAGACCCGGCAGCGTCACCGAGGGCCTGGAGAGCGCAAGCACTACCGCGGCAATCGTCAGGACCTGCAGCAGCAGCAGCACGCTGCGCTCCAGCTTCCGCACCGGCATCCGCGCCACGAGGTCGCGTGCCGCCCGCTCCCACAGCAGGGTGCTGGGCACCACCAGCACCTGGCGGCGTGCGCGCAGCATGTACAGGAGGATGACCAGCGGGACCAGCAGGAGCGCCCACAGCGCGGCCGGGGACCCCAGGACCATCACGCCACCAGCCCTCCGGCGCGCAGGTAGCGCAGGATCAGGTCGTCAAAGGGAATCGAGGTGGCCGCGCGCAGGTACTCCACCTGCTCGCGCAGACACGTCTGCTCGACCTCGGCGAAGTACCGGTCGCGCGCCCGCGCGTACGCGGCCTCGGTGGCGGCATCGGCCGTGACCTCGACCGCAGCCGCGGTCTCGCTGTCCACCAGGCGCAGGTCGCCGGCCATGGCGGGGCTCAGTTCTCCGTCGGACAGCAGGTGCAGGATGAACGGCTCGAACCGGTGGTAGCGCGCCAGCCGCACCCCAGCCGCCACCCCGTCGGGGAACATCAGGTCGGAGATCACCACCAGGACGCCCCGCCGCCGCGTGCGGAGGCTGTACTCGCCGAGCGCACCGGCCAGGTGGCTCTTGCCGTCAGCCTGGGCCTGGGCCAGGAAGTGGAACAGAGTCAAGACCGCGGGCCGGCCGCGCCGGGGGGCCAGGGTCCGCACCGGGCGGTCGGCGAACAGCACGGCGCCGACCCGGTCGAAGTTCGTCAGCCCGATGTAGCCCAGTGCCGCAGCGGTGCGTACGGCGTAGTCCAGCTTGGACGGCTGGCCCCACCCCATCGAGCGGCTGGTGTCCACGAAGAGGTGGACGGTGACGTCCTCCTCCTCGCTGAACAGCTTGACGAAGAGGCGGTCGAGCCGGGAGTAGATGTTCCAGTCGATGTACCGGTAGTCGTCGCCGATCTGGTAAGACCGGTAATCTGCGAACTCCATGCCGCGGCCCAGGGTGCTGCTGCGTCGTTCCCCCCTGGCGCCGCTGCGGTAGAGGCGGCGCGAGAGGAGCGACAGCCGCTCCAGCTTGGCCAGGAACTCCGGCTCGAGGAGGAGCGGCACTGGGCTCACAGGGCGCCCGGGGCCGAGACCGCTGGGGTCGGCGGGACCTCGGCGACCACCGACCGGATGACCTCGTCGGGATCGACCCCTTCGGCCTCGCCTTCGAAGTTCAGGATGATCCGGTGCCGCAACGCCGGATGGGCGAGGGCCTGCAGGTCCTCGGTGCTCACGTTCGCCCGGCCCTCGATCAACGCCCGGACCTTACCGGCCACCAGCAGTGCCTGCGCGCCCCGCGGGCTGCTCCCGTACCGGACGTAGCGGCGCGCCATGGAGCCTGCGGCCTCCTCCCGGGGATGGGTGGCGCGGACGAGGCGGGCCGCGTACTGCTTGACGTGCTCGGCCGCGGCCACCTCGCGCGCGAAGGCCTGCATCGCCCGGATCGTCTCGGCGGTGGCCACGCGCCTGGCGACGGGCTGGCTGGGGCCGGAGGTGCGGTCCATGATCTCGATCAGTTCGGGCAGCGACGGATAGTCCACCTTGAGTTTGAACATGAAGCGGTCCACCTGGGCCTCGGGCAGCGGGTAGGTCCCTTCCATCTCGATGGGGTTCTGGGTGGCCAGCACCAGGAACGGCTCTTCCAGCGTGTAGATGCTCCCGGAGACCGACACGGTGCGCTCCTGCATCGCCTCCAGCAACGCCGACTGGGTCTTGGGGGTGGCCCGGTTGATCTCGTCGGCCAGCACGATCTGCGAGAAGATCGGCCCCCGCTGGAATTCGAAGTAGCGGCGGCCGTCGGCGTCCTGGAGGACGACGTTGGTCCCGATGATGTCGGCCGGCATCAGGTCGGGGGTGAACTGGATGCGGGCGTACCGGAGATCGAGGCACTGGGCCAGCGTCTTGACCAGCAGGGTCTTCCCGATGCCGGGGACGCCCTCGAGCAGGACGTGCCCGTTCGCCATCAGCGCGATGAGCACGTGCTCGATCAGGGTCTCGTGGCCGACGATGACACGCCGCACCTCCGTGCGGATCGCCGCGAAGGTCTCGCGAAACGTCTGCACATCCATCATCGGGCCTCCTCGCCCGGCGGATCTACCTGGTGGCCGCCAGCGCCTCGAAGTACCGCCGCACGATCTCCCGATACTGGGGAGGAATCCGCCTCCGCGAGAGGTAGCGGTCGGCCTCAGACCGTGCGGCCGCCACCGACGGCCCGGCGGGGACGCGGACCTGTCCCGGCCGGCCCGGACCCAGCAGGTCGGTGATCGTCACCCGGCCTTCTCCCTGTAGGCCCTGGAGGCGGCTCTGCTGCCGGGTGACCTCCAGCCGGGGCGTGCGCTCCCCGAGTTTCTCGGCGATCGTGCCCTGGCCCGGCGTGGTCCCCTGGTGGGGACCGGGCGGTGGCTCGGCGCCCTCCGGGCCGCCCTGCGGCACGGGCCGGCTGCCGGGCGCCGGCGCCCCGGGTTGCGCCTCGGCGCGCGGCGCCTGCGCGTCCTCGGGCGCCGTGGGCGCGCGGGCCCCGGCGATGTGGTCGGCTGACCGCCGCAGTTCCCGCTGGGCCTGGGTCAATCCCTCTTCGTCCGCCAGCATCGCGCGCAGTTCCTCCAGGTCGGTGGCGGTCTGGTGCAGCGTGCGGCGCGCGCCGGCCACGTCGCCGGCCGCCAGCTGCTGCCGCGCGGCGTCCGCCTGCTGCCTGGCGCGTGCGGGGACGTCGCCGTCCTCGCCGCCTCCGGCCAGGGCCGCGAGTTGCCGCATCAACGCCTCACGCTCGTCCGGCGAGCGACTCTGCGCCAGGCGCTCGGCGATCTCGCGGATCTGCCGGATCGCGTGCTCGACCCCGGTCCGCTGGCGGAACAGGTCGGGCGGAAGGCCGGGGGTGGCCTGCACGGAGCGCCCACCCGCACTCTGCTGGCGACGGTCCTCGACCCTGCGCCGCTCGTCTTCGATCTTCCGCGCCAGGGACTCGATGCGGGCCAGGGCTCCGCTGCGGCCCAGGCGCTCGCGCTGGAAGGCCTCGCCCAGCGCTCGCAACTCGGGGACCACACGCCGGGTGATCCTGGCGCGCTCGGTCCGGGCGCGTTCTTCCATGGTCTCGCCGACCCGTTCCAGCCGCTTGCCTTCCTGCTGAATGGCGCGGGCCACCTCGCGCGCCGGCGTACCCGGCAGGGACAGACCGCCGAGGCCTTCCGCCGCCAGCACCGCCGCCAGGGCCAGCCCCAGGGCGGCGGCCATGCTGCGATCCGGACCGGAGCGCACCGTGCGTCGAAGGTCGAGGACGGCGGCGTGGGCGGCTGCATCGGCCACCGCGGCGTCGGTGAGCGCGGTGGGCAGATGGCGGCCACTGACCACCTCCACCGCGGTGGCCAGCCGGTCCGCGAGCCCGCACCGATAGTCGAGCACCTGGGCGGCCCACAGCGGGGACGGCCGCACCAGGACACCGGCAGCGAGGGCCACCACAATCCCGGCGGCCACGCCGGCGGCGGCCAGGGCCGCGGCGGGCAGGTCCAGCGGCACGACGGTCTGCGCCAGGGCCGCCACGAGCGCGGCCGCTGCGCCGATCAGGCCTGTGCGCCCGCCCCACCGCCACGCGCGGCGGGAGGCCAGGCGCCGGCGCGCCTGCTCGATGAGTTCGAGCAACATCTCTCGCTCCACCTCAGGAATCGCCCTCCTCGGCGCGCGCCCCCCGGACGTGACGCTCGATCAGCCAGGCCCCAACGGCCCCCACCACCAAGTATCCCACAGCGGAGACGGCCGCGGAGGGGGTCCACCCGGACCGCACGACGCCGTCCAGTACCCTGAGCGGGCTGACCGCCTCCCAGCGCGGCCCCAGCAACGCCGTGCCGCCCAGCAGCGCGGCCAGCAGGACCCAGTGGACGAAACTGCGGGTGAAGTCCGAAGCGAAGCGGCCGGCCAGCCACGCGCCCCAGGTGCCGGCGGCTGTTCCCACCGCCGCGATCACGGCCGATGCGCCCAGCACCGTCCCGATCCCGGCGCCGCGGACCGCCGAAGCCAGCGCGACCAGCGGCAGCGCCATGGCGACAAGCCAGGCCGCGTAGGCCGCGCTGGAGGTCGCCTTTCCGACCGCGATCGTGCGGTGGGAGAATCCGGAGAGTACGAGGTCGGGCAGTCCCTTCTCACCTTCGAACAGCACCTCCATCGAGGCGCTCGCAGAACACAGGTAGGTCACCACCACGAGCTGCACCACGAGGAAGATGACCAGCAGGTTGGCCTGGCGCACCTCCAGGCGGCCGATCTCCGGCGGGAGCGACAGGAGGAGGAACGCCCCGCACATCAGGAGGTAGAGAGTATGGACCCTGGCGCCGCGCGCGGAACCCAGCCGGGCGCGCAGGTCGCCCCGAGCGACGGGGTTGAGATAAGGCGTGGCGATCCCCCCGCCGGCGGCCCATTTAGACCGCCCGTCCCCCGGTGCACGCGAGCCTCATGGCGGCGCGGCCAGCGGCACGAGGACGAGTTGGAGCGGCGCGTCGACGCGGCCGTCCCAACGCAAGGCGAGTGCCGGATCACGCCACCAGCCCACGAGCCAGGCCGGAGTTGCCCTGAGTATAGCATCGGCGGCCAGACGCGAGAATGCCCAGACCAGCAACGCGTGGTGGACCTGGGTGCGGCTCAGGCGATCGTGCGGTTGCCACTTCTGCTCGTCCAGCGCGAGCCGCGCCGTCCCGACGATGGGCGGGACGGCCTGGACCCGACCCGCCGCATAGACCCATGGCTGCTCCAGCGGCCTCCCGGAGCGGTTCGTCACGGTGACCGTGGCCCCCGCGTCCCCCGCCGCGTACGTCCCCGCAATCGCCGCCGGCACCACAGCCGTCCCGAGGACCTGGATCCCGGCCCCCTGCCCCCTGACGATCGTCTCCGTGCCGTGGACTACCGTCACCGGCGCCGGCGGCAGCGGGCGGAGGAGCAGCGCCTCGGGCGCGGTGATCTCGAAGGCACCGTCAGGGGCGGCCGACGTGCGGGCCAGCACGGTCAGCAGGCCCGAACCGGTCGGCGGCATCACCTCCACCACGGTGGAAGCCACCAGCCCGGACGCCTCACGCCGCACGAATGCCGCGAGGCGCCACGCGCCTGCCGTCGCCAGCGCCACGACGAGCGCCGCCGTCAGCGCGCCGGCGGCGCTTACCGACGAAAGCCCCGCGTTGAGGCGGGGGACCGCCACGATGTAGAGGGCGACCAACGCGCCGACGAGCAGGTAGGTGCGCAGCGGCAGGAGGGGGCCGCCGGGCAGGGTGGCCTCGAGGCCTGGCGCCAGGGGCGCGGGCTTCGGCGCCAGGGCCTGGCGCCAGGCCTGCCGCGTCCGCGGATCCGCACGGCTGCCGGGCGAGGCCGCATCGGCAGCCCACACGATGACGCGGCCGCGACCTCCCTGGCCCGGACGCCGGAACGGCTCGAGCGTGGGGCCGGCGAGGAGCCGCGCATCATCGCCCTCCGGCATGGCCAACAGGCGGCCCCCGGCCCACACCCAGTTCCGGATCGCGGTGCGCTGGGCGTCGTCGAGACGTCGTTCGTCCAGCGTGCGGAGGACGAGCAGCCGCACGCCTTCATACGCGAGCCACACCGGCGGCAGGAGTTCGGCAGTGCCGTAGACGACCTCAAGCCGGTCAGCGGCATCGATGGCCTCCTCAACGCCCACCGGCTCGCGAGAGAGGATCAGGACGAGTTCGTCCACCGGCCGGAGGCGCGGGAGGACCACAGACGCCCTCCGGCCGCCCCCGTCGACCAGATGCACCACGCCGGGGGCGCGGGCGTCGAAGAAGATGGCCGGGACGAAGGTCCGCACCCGGGCACCTGCGGCGGCCCGGACCGGCGCCCCGAAGCGCACGACCGGCTGGCCGATCGGCGCCGCCGCCTCAATGATCAGCGTGCCGTCGACCTCGGTGGGGGCCGCCACGTCGATCCAGACCGGCGTCCACGCGCCGAGTCGCACGCGCCCGGAGAACCCGATCCCGACGACCTCGAGGACCGATCCGGAGGCCGCCTCAGGCGCAAGTGAGGCCGCCGCCGGGGACGAGGCGACGCCGGCTGCGGCGGCCACGACCAGGACCGCAAGGCAGGCCTGCCGGAGGAAAACGCCTAGGACGTCTTGGTGCCGGCAGACGATGCGACCGGCGCGGGCGCCTCGGATCCGGACGGCTGCCGGCCGGTCGGCGGTTGCTCGCCGTTGGGAGACGCGGCCTTGCGGTAGTCTGTGATGTGGAACCCGCTGCCCTTGAAAATCAGACCGACGGACGCATAGACCTTCCGGGACGGGCTGCCGCACACCGGGCAGGCCGGCGCGGGCTCGCCCACAGACTGATACTGCTCGAAGGTATGCCGACACTCCGCGCAGCGGTATTCGTAGACAGGCATCCCCGATCCTCCGACCCGCAAGAAAATCGCTTATTATTATCGCGACGACGCTCCCGCCCTGTCAATTCCCCGCATTGCCATTGCCTCAACGCATACTCGACCTGTCGGCCGACGCCCTTACTACCGCCGGTCCGGGAGGCGGGGAGAGCCATCCCGACGCTCGCAGGGGCGCAAGTCGTCGCGGAGTCGTGCTGCCGAGGTGACGGTGGCTGCGGTCTTTACCTCCGGCCGTCATCCGTCAACCAACGGGAGATGCCTTACTTCCGGCCCGCGTCGGCATATCCTCAATCATTGGGACAAACTTGAGGTCACCAGCGTACAGTTCCCGATCTGGGCGAAGTGCACCGGGGTCTCGCGCTGGTTTTCGAAGACGGTCCAGAGGAAGTAGGAGCGGAAGGAGCCGTCCCGAAAGTGGCGGAACAGGTGGTGCTCCGTCGCGTCCTACAGGCGGGACCGCATCGCGAGGTGCACGGCTTCGTCAGCGAGGGCCAGGGCCTGCTTGGCGTCGGCCTCGCTGAAGGGCTCCCATGGCGTCTTCCAGGCGGCCTCGTCTCCGTAATCGCTCTGCGCGTGGACGTCCGGGCCGAGAAGCCGTGCACATCCCGTGATCCGCTCGACCCGCGCCAGGGTCTCTGTCGGAAACCGACCCTCCTCCGGGCCTCGTTCAAAAAACCTTCGGCGAGGTTCAGCCGGTACTCGCTCTCGCTGCCTGGCGAACTCCGCCTCATGCCTTCAGCCTCGGTGCCCAAGGCCCGGCTGGCTGTTTCCTCCAACGCCACTCGTAGCCTTCCTCCGTTGACTCCCGGTAGAGGCCCAGGTCCTCGATGAGCCGCCGCAGGCGCGAGAGCCGCTCCGCCAGGTACCCCCGCGGGTCGTAGAGGATCTTCCCGTCCAGGGCAATGTCCAGGTAGAGAGAGGGCACGTGGTCCTCGAACTCCTCCGGCGTTCTTGCGAGGAATGAGACGGCCTCACACCCCGGAGGCAGGAGCTGCTTCAAGGAGATGAGGCGTTCGAGGGGACTTTCCGGCAGGCCCCGAACCACGACCAGGAGGTCCCAGTCGCTCTGTGTCCTGGCCTCGTCGCGGGCCCGGGAGCCGAAGAGCGCCACGGCCACAAGACGATCACCCAGCGCTGTGCACAGGGCCTGTACAGCTAGGGCAGCGACGTTCTGCTCAGGGGCTTGCGACTCCATCGGGGACTTCCTCCTCAGCGGGGGATTCCGCGGCAAAAAGCTCCTTACCCGACGCTCACACGACCAGTCAGGTGGGCCTCGCGCCGCCGGCCGTTCACCGCTCCCGAAAACTGGCCAGCCAGACCGGCCCGGCCATCGCGCCCGTGTTCGTCCCGTACGCCAGGCGACGCCCGTCGGGCGACCAGGCCAGCGAGAGGCCGGCGGCGGGATCAGGGAATTCCAGCCGGTAGGTGGTGACGTGGAGCCGCGCGGCGCCCGTGGTGGCCGCCACGTAGATCTCGGCGACCCCGTCTGAGCGCAGCACCGCATAGGCGACCTTGTCCCCGTGCGGAGCCCACGAGGCGCCGGCGATCCGGCGGGCGGCTCCAGAGACCGCGTGCAGCCCGCTGCCGTCGGCGCGCACCACGTAGGCGCGCTCCTGGTCCTCCTCCTCGGCGACGAACGCCACCCACGCGCCGTCGGGGGACAGCGCCGACTCCAGCGCAGGTCGGGGTGGACCCTCCAGCCGCCGGACATCAGGGTAGGCGATCCGCACCCGCCACCACTCGGTGGTGGTCTGGGTGGCGTGGGCGGCCAGGCCCACGAAGAGATGGAGGGCATCGGGAAACCAGCCCAGCGCGGAGACCGTCCGATCGCGCGGATCCCACCCGATCATCCGGAGCAGGGCACCGTCCGGGCTGGTGATCCACAGGCGCGCGGGCCCGCCCGGCGGCCGTACGACAAAGGCCAACCGGTCGCCGCCCGGGGCCCACAGGGGGAGGGTGACCAGACCCGCGACCGGCACGCGGCGGGACGACCGGCCGTCAGGGTGCACGATCCACAGGATGCCGCGATCCACGAACGCCAGGGCGTTGGCGGCGCGCGACCAGGCCACCGCCGTGACCGCAGCGCCCTCCGCGATTTTCCTGCCGGCGGGGTCGCCGAGGTGATGGACCCAGACGCCGTCGCGGCCTCCGTAGGCGAACCGGCTCCCGTCCGGGGACCAGGCGACGGGGCTCAGCGCCGCGCGATCGGTGGCCCGCTCCACCTCCCCCACCTGCAGGAACCGCACGCCCACCGGCGCCGGCTGGCGCCCCACCTGGCAGGCGGACCCCGCGACCGCCGCAGCCACCAGCACCGCGGTGCAGATCAGGCGCCCTCGCATGCGCATGGAGCGGACGGTGGCGCAGGCCTACACGACCGGATAGCGGCCTTCGGCGAGGTCCTGCATGAGCTGGGCAATCTCTCCCAGTTCCTGGTCGAGGATCTCGCGCGCCCGGCGCTCGACGGTCTTGCGGCGGGCGTGCTGCTCCAGCACGACCTGGGCGGCCGCCACTTTGGGCTGGTCAATGGGCGCGCCGATCTGGCTGAGGAGCCAGACGTAGATTTCCTGGATGCCGGGCACCTCATGGTAGATCTTGTTGGCCACCTGGTGGGTCATGATCGTGTAGATCTTGCCCACGTGGGAGACGGGGTTCTTGCCGGCGGCGGCCTCGGTTCCCATGGGCCGGTTCAGCGCGATCACGCCGTTGACCTTGTTGCCGCGGCCCACCTGGCCCGAGTCGCCGCTTTCCGCGGAGGTGCCGGTGACCGTGAGGTACATGCCTCCTAGGCCGCGGCCGGGTGCGTCCAGGGTGTTGAGGTACAGGTGGATCTGGCTGAACTGAGGCTTCCCGCGGATCCGGTCCATGACCGCGTCGTGGAGGTCCTGCTTGCGCCGGAAGTACGTCGCCTCGCTGTCGATGAAGCGGTCAACCATGGCCACCGCCGCGGTCAGGTGGAGTTCGTCGCCCCGGCGGAACCCCATCACCTTGATGTCCTCGCCGACCTCCGGGAAGCGCTCCTTGAAGGTGCGCGAGTTCATCAGCCGCTCCACCTCCAGCACCGCCTCCTCGGTGGGGGAGAGGGGCGCGTAGCCGACCGCGGCGGATGTGTCGTTGGCCACCGGCGCCTCGCGTGAGAAGATGTCCACCAGCTCGGGCGACCCCGGCTTGATCTGCACGTCGTAGGTCACGTGGCGCTCGGGGTCGACGAAGCGCAGGTGGTCCCGGATCCACGCCTTGGCCGTGCCGATGGCGATGTCGGCCACCGGGATGTGCTCGCTGTTCCACCGGTCGACGGCGCGGTCCCCGAAGATCAGCCGCATGGGCTCGGTGACGGTGCCGCCGCCCAGGCGGATCTCGGCGCTGCCCGCCACCAGGAAGGCCTTGTCGATGTTGTGATGGAGGATCTTGCCGAACCGGTCCTTGTACTCCTTGCTGAGCGCGATCGAGACGCGCTCCATGATGGCGTCGCAGATCGAGTCCGGATGCCCGACGCCCTTGCGTTCCACGATCTCGACCTGGTGCCGGGCAACCGGCGTGCGGGCCAGGATTTCGACGGTGATATTGCGCATGCTTGTCCTCCTTGGATCAACCGCGCGGAAGCCACCCGCCCACTATAGCAAACCGCCCGCCATGCGGCCAGCGCCGCTACCGGCGCCGCACGAAGATGGGGACGAGCACCGCGCCGGCGATGAACCCGCCCACGTGGGCCCACCACGCCACCATGGTGACCGCGGGTGCGCCCAGGGCCCACAGGCCCTCGGCCAACTGGAGGAGGAACCACAGTCCCAGCACCAGCGCCGCCGGCAGCTCCACGAACCGGATGAAGATGCCAAAGAACACCAGCGAGAGGATCCGCGCCCGCGGGTAGAGGACCAGATAGGCCCCAAGTACGCCGGCGATGGCGCCGCTGGCGCCGATGAGCGGCACCGTGGAGGTCGGCTGGGTCGCCACATGGGCCAGGGCGGCCAGCACGCCGGCCGCCAGGTAGAACACCAGGAAGGAGCCGTGCCCCATGGCGTCCTCGACGTTGTCTCCGAAGACCCAGAGGTAGAGCATGTTGCCGCCCAGGTGGACCCAGTTCCCGTGG
Source organism: Candidatus Fervidifonticultor sextus (assembly GCA_031459875.1). GTDB lineage: Bacteria > Sysuimicrobiota > Sysuimicrobiia > Sysuimicrobiales > Humicultoraceae > Fervidifonticultor_A > Fervidifonticultor_A sextus. The sequence continues at coordinate 22,532 of JAVKHQ010000028.1, forward strand.
AGGAACATCGACGTGATCAGGCCGAGCCCCGCGTCCGGATACGGCCCGGCGACCACGGCGGACGGCACCGCGCCGTACGTGGTGTAGACGGCTGCGGCCTGATCCGGGCGCAGTCCCTGCGTGTAGAGGAAGGCGCCGACGCAGGCGGCGATGACGGCGTAGACGACGACGGGCCTGGAATAGGATCGGGTGCTGTCGCGGAGCGGGATCATGCGGCGACAAGGGGGCGAGGCGGATCAGGACTCCCAATGGCACTCATCGACGCCCTCGATCTCGCCCAGGGCCACCAGCACGTCGTCGCGGGTGACGCGCAGCGGCAGGCGCAGGGTGAGGTCCATCAGGACCTTCTGGTCGATCTTCTGGGTGAACTCGACGCGGTCGATGTTCACGCCCAGGGCCCCCAGCGCGGTCCCGATCTTGCCCAGCTGGCCGGGCACGTCGGCCATGAGCACGATGCAGTGACCCGTAGCCCGGCGCGGCAGCCGGCGCTCCAGCCCCTTCATCAGGGCGAGGACCCCGATGACGATGGCCGTGGCCCCCAGCGCCGCGGCGTAGAACCCGATGCCGACCGCCGTGCCGACCGCGGCCACCGTCCACAGACTGGCGGCGGTGGTCAGCCCCTGGACGCCACCCCCGGTCCGCCAGATCGTCCCGGCCCCCAGGAAGCCGATGCCGACGACGATGTTGCTCGCCACCCGCGCCGGGTCGGCTCCGGAGCCGAAGAACCCCTCGCGCGACACCAAGGCAAACAGCGCCGCGCCCACGCAGACCAGGATGTGGGTGCGGAACCCGGCTGGCTTCTCGACGCTCTCCCGCTCCCACCCCACCAGGCCGCCCAGCAGCAGGGCGAGCGCCAGGCGCAGCAGGATCTCCCACCAGGGGATCATGGCATCCGGCCGGGCGCCGCGACGTCTGCGGCCTGAGGCTCGGCCGCGCCGTATCGCTCGCGGGCCACCCGCCAGACGTGTTCCATCAGGCCGTCGATCAGGCGGTCCTCGGGCAGCGAGGCGACGATCCGTCCGTCCTGGAAGATCAGACCCATCCCGCGGCCGCAGGCGATACCCAGGTCGGCCATGCGCGCCTCGCCGGGACCGTTCACGGCACAGCCCATGACCGCCACCTTGACCGGCGCCGGGATGCCGCGCAGCCGCCGCTCCACCTCCTGGGCGATCTGGATGATGTCCACCTCGGCCCGGCCGCAGGACGGGCAGGCCACGAACTGCACCCCCCGCGTGCGCAGGTGCAGGCTCTTGAGGATCTCGTAGGCGGCGCGCACCTCCTCTGCGGGATCCGCAGCCAGGGAGACGCGAATGGTGTCGCCGATGCCGCGGGCCAGCACGGCCCCGATCCCCACCGCCGACTTCAGTCCCCCCGCCCAGGCCGTGCCCGCCTCGGTGACCCCCACGTGGAGCGGATAGGCGACGCAGTCGGCGATGCTCTCGTAGGCCTCGATCATCATGGGAACCTCCGAGGCCTTCACCGAGATGACGATGTCGTGGAAGTCCAGGTCCTCCAGCACCCGGACGTCCTCCAGGGCGCTGGCCACCAGCGCCTCGGCGCAGGGCCTGCCAAAGGCGCGCAGCGTCGCCTTAGACAGCGACCCGATGTTGGCGCCGATCCGGATCGGGACGCCCCGCGCGCGCGCCTCCCGCGCCACGATGCGGGTCCGCTCGCGGCTGCCGATGTTGCCCGGGTTGATGCGCAGCTTGTCCACCCCGGCTTCCAGCGCCCGCAGCGCCAGCCGGTAGTCGAAGTGGATATCGGCCACGATCGGCAGCGGGCTCCTGGGCTTGATCTCGCCCAGCGCCGCGGCCGCCGCCTCGTCGGGGACGGCCAGCCGGACGATCTCGCAGCCCTCGGCCGCCAGCTGGTAGATCTGCGCCAGGGTGCCCTCGACGTCCCGGGTGTCGGTGATGGTCATGGACTGGACGGCGATCGGGGCCCCGCCGCCGATCTCGACCTTTCCGACCCTCACCCTCCGGGTGCGCAGCCGGTGCGCGGTGGCGTCCACCTGACTCAACCGCCCAGCCACCGGAGGAGCAGCCCCCGGGCATCCTTGATGGTCAGCACGACCAGCAGGAAAAGCAACAGGGCAAAGCCGACCATGTGGACCAGGCCCTCGCGGCGCGGATCTATCGGTCGCCGCCGCACGGCCTCCACGAACAGGAATGCCAGCCGACCGCCGTCCAGCGCCGGGATCGGCAGCAGGTTGAAGATCCCGATCATGATGCTGAAGGCGGCGGCCAGGTTGAAGAACGCGGCCATCCCCAGGGCCGCGGCCTGCACGAGCTGGTCGCCGACGGCCAGCGGTCCGCCGAGGTTGGCCAGGAACCGGCCCTCGCGGATCAGCATCTCGACGGCCGCGAAGATCACCACCACGTATTGCCCCGTCCGCCGGACGCCCCACGCCAGCGCCGCGATCGGCGAGAGCCGGCGCATGATCGGCTCGGGGGTGAACCCGATCCGTCCGACGCCACGCTCGGGGTCGAGCCGCGGGGTCACGCTGACGGTGAGGTCCTGCCCGTCCCGCCGGATCAGGAGGGCCAGCGGTCGCCCGGTGCCGGCGTTGATGGTCTCGATGAGCTGCTCGGTCCCCATCGGCACGCCGTCTGCGGCCACGATGATATCGCCGGGTCGCATCCCGACCGCCTCGGCCGGCCAGCCGCTCTGCAGCGCCCTGACCCGGGTGCTGGTCGCCACCCCGACGACCGCGGCCAGCGACGCCAGGATCACGACGGCCAGCACCAGGTTCATCGCCGGGCCCGCCGCGATGATGGCGGCCCGCGCCCCCGGGCGCTTCGCGCGGAAGCTGCCCTCGCCGGGGGGGCCGGCGGTATCCTCGCCCTCCATGCGGACATAGCCGCCAAAGGGGATCATGTTGACGGCGTACTGCGTCTCCCCGCGCCGCCAGGCGATCAGCCTGGGACCGAACCCGAGCGCAAAGGCATGGACGCGCACGCCGAAGCGGCGGGCCATCAGGAAGTGGCCAAATTCGTGGACGAAGATCATGGCCCCGAAGGCGAGCACGGCCAGCAGGATGTTGGGCGCGCCCGCCAGCGCCTCCGGCACCGCCATCACCTCACCGTACCGATGACCCGGTCGGCTTCCCGCCGCGCCCAGGCATCGGCGTCCAGGACCGATTCCAGCGAATCCGCCGGACGGGGCTCGCAGCGCTCCAGCACGGCGGCCACCGTCTCGACGATCTCGGGGAACCGGATCGTCCCCTGGAGGAACTTCACGACGGCCACCTCGTTGGCGGCATTCAAGACCGCCGGGGCGACCCCGCCGAGTTCGAGGGCCCTGCGGGCCAGCGCCAGCGCCGGGAATCGCTCCGGGTCCGGCTGTTCAAACGTCAGGTGGAGCCGGCTCCATTCCAACGGGCGCACCGGACCCGGGCGGCGGCGCGGCGCGGTGAGGGCGTACTGGATGGGCCCGCGCATGTCCGGGACGCCGGCCTGCATGATCGTCGATCCGTCGATGAACTCCACCATGGAGTGGACCAGGCTCTGGGGATGGATCACCACCTCGATCTGCGCCGCCGCCACGCCAAACAGCCAGTGGGCCTCGATGATCTCCAGCCCTTTGTTCATCAGGGTGGCGGAGTCGATGGTGACCTTTGGGCCCATATTCCACGTGGGGTGCGCGAGCGCCTCCTCCACGGTCGCCGACCGCAGGTCCTGGAGCGGGCGGCGCAGGAACGGTCCGCCCGAGGCCGTGAGGATCAGCCGACGCACGGCCGCGCGATCCTGGCCGGCCAGACACTGGAAGATCGCGGAGTGCTCGCTGTCCACCGGCAGCAGGCGCGCGCCGCTGCGCTCACGGGCGGCAGTCACGAGGGCGCCTCCGGCCACCAGGGCCTCTTTGTTGGCCAGCGCCACGTCGTGCCCGGCCGCCAGCGCCGCCAGCGTCGGGGACAGGCCGGCCGCACCCACCAGCGCCACCAGGACCACGTCCGCCTCCGGCATCGACGCCAGCGCCAGGAGGCCGTCGGCCCCGACCAGCAGCCGCACACCCGGCGGGAGGTCGCCCTGCACCCTCGCGGCCGCCGCGGGGTCTAGGATCGCCACCGCGCGCGGCCGCCAGCGCCGCGCCTGGGTGGCCAGCAATTCCACGTTGGCGCGCGCCGACAGGCCCATGACCTCCACGTCGCCGAGCCCCTCGGCCACCTCCAGCGCCGCGCGGCCGATGCTCCCGGTCGAGCCCAACACCACCAACCGCATCACACGATCAGCCACCGCCACAGGTAGTACCCCGCCGGCACGCCGAAGAGGACCGCGTCGAACCGGTCCAGCACGCCGCCGTGCCCGGGCAGCGCGGCGCCGGAGTCCTTCACCCCCGCCGCACGCTTCATCGTGGACTTCGACAGATCGCCGACTGCGCCCGCGAGCGCCACGGCCAGACCGATCAGACCGAGGAGACCGACCGGCCATCCCTGCCATGCGCCCGCGGCCATCGCCACGACGACGGCGGCGGCGAGGCCGCCGACAAACCCTTCCACACTCTTGCCGGGACTGATGGCGGGTGCCAGCTTGCGGCGTCCCAGTGTCCCCCCCACCAGGTACGCGGCAATGTCGTTGGCCCAGATGATCCCGAGCACGCTCAGGACCGCAGCGAGCCCGATCTCCGCCCGCATCAGGATGAGATGGGCGAAGAGCGCGCCCACATACAGCGCACCCAGGGTGTCCACAGCCACGCCGGAGGGGGCGCCCTCCCTCCGGGAGGCCGTCAGCCCGCAGGCGGCGGCGGCCAGGACCACGGCCACAACCACGGGCCCCGCGGCGTCCCACCGTCCCACACCCGCCAAGACGGGAAAGGCCAGCGCGCCGGCCAGCAGCACCGGCGAGGACCGATAGCCGACGGCGTCCACCAGCCGCCGGAACTCCTGGGCCGCGACCGCCGCCAGCACGCAGACCGCGGCCACCAGCCACCACCCGCCTGCCCACAGAAGTGCGATCAGCGCGGGCGCGCCCACGGCGATCGTGATCAGACGGGGGGCCAGGCCGTGCTCCCGCCACCGGCGTGGAGGCTCACTCACCCGGGGCGCCCCCAAAGCGTCGCTGCCGCTGCTGGTAGTCGGCGATCGCCGCGATGAGATGGTCGCGCTGGAAGTCGGGCCAGTAGACGTCGGTGAAGTAGAGTTCGGCGTAGGCCGCCTGCCACAGCAGGAAATTGGAGAGGCGCCGCTCGCCGCCGGTGCGGATGAGCAGATCAGGATCGGGCAGATCACCGGTGTCGAGGCTGCCGCGCAGGGTGGCCTCTTCGATGCTGTCCGGGGACCTCCGGCCTGCGGCCACGTCCTGGGCCAGCCGGCGCGCGGCCCGGACGATCTCGTCGCGGCCACCGTAGTTCAGGGCGATGTTGAGGACCATGGCCTGGTTGGCGCCGGTCAATTCCACGACGCGGGTGATCTCGCGGCGGATCTCCGGCGGCATCGCGTCCACATCGCCGGAGATCCGCAGCCGGATGCCGGTGCGGTGGAGTTCCTCGGCCTCGCTGATCAGCGACTCCCGGAGGAGGTCCAGCAGCGCCTCGACTTCATCGGGCGGCCGCCGCCAGTTCTCGGTGGAGAAGGCGTAGAGGGTCAGGATCCGGACGCCGAGCTCGCGGCAGGCCTCGATGGTCCGCCGGATCGCCTCCCGGCCCGCCCGATGCCCGGCCGATCGAGGCAGCCCCCGGGTGGCTGCCCACCGGCCGTTTCCATCCATAATAATCGCCACGTGGGCGGGAATGCGGAGCCGGTCGAGGTCGGCCGGCGGGGTGAGCGGCTGACGGCTAACCACCCGCCGTCCCCGCGGGCGGGCCGTAGCGCTCGTGCGTGACCACCAGCTGGACGGTCCGGTCAGCGCCCTCCCGCTGGCGGACCACCCGCAACGGACCGAAGAGCGTGACCCGGCGGGGCGTGCGGGTCTCGATCACCTCGACCCGGTAGCCCGCCGCCTCGAGGGCGGCGCGGGCGGAGGCCAGATCCCGTCCCAACACGTCGATCACGGCCGGCCCCCTACACTTCCAGGATTTCCTGCTCCTTGACCTCGAGCAGGCGGTCGAGTTGGGCGATCATCTCGTCGGTGAGCTTCTGGAGGCGCTCCTGAGCGCGACGGCTCTCGTCTTCGGAGATCTCGCCGTCCTGCTCGAGTTGCTCGAGCATCTCCTTGGCCTCGCGCCGGATGTTGCGGATGGCGACCCGTCCTTCCTCGGCGTTCTTGCGGGCGACCTTGACCAGTTCTCGGCGCCGTTCCTCGGTGAGCGGCGGGATCGGGATGCGGATCACCGTGCCGTCGGACGAGGGGACCAGGCCCAGGTCGCTCTTGAGGATCGCCCGCTCGATGTCCCGGATCAGGTTCTTGTCGAACGGCCTCACCACCAACATCCGCTCCACCACCGAGGTCGACGCCAGCGCCACCACCGGGGTCGGGGTCTGGTAGTAGTCCACGCGGATGTGCTCCAGCAGCGAGGGACTGGGGCGGCCGGTGCGCAGGGCGCCGAACTCCCGACGCGTGGCCTCGATCGCCTTCTGCATCCGGTCCCTGGCGTCCTTGAGGATCTCGTCGACCATCGCCGACGTCATCGTCGGCTGCCTCCGACCAGCGTGCCGATGGGATCGCCGGCGACCGCCCGGACGATGTTCCCCGGACGGGAGACGTCGAAGACGATGATGTCCATGTTGTTGTCCTTGCAGAGGGCGGCCGCGGTGGCATCCATCACCCGCAGGTCGCGGTTGAGGATGTCCATGTAGTCCAGGCGCGAGTACATCACCGCGTCGGGGTGCTGGCGCGGATCCTTATCGTAGACCCCCGAGACGCCCTTCTTGGCCATCAGCAGCGCGTCGGCCCGAATCTCGATGGCCCGCAGCGCCGCCGCGGTGTCGGTGCTGAAGTACGGACTGCCGGTGCCGCCGACGAAGATGACCACGCGCCCCTTCTCCAGGTGGCGCAGCGCCCGGCGGCGGATGAAGGGTTCCGCGATCTGGTGCATCTCGATGGACGACTGAACGCGGACGACCAGCCCGACCCGTTCCATGACGTCCATGAGGGCCAGGCCGTTGATGACCGTGGCCAGCATGCCCATGGTGTGGCCGGTGACCTCCTCGATGCCCAGGCGCCGGCTCAGGTCCGAACCGCGCGCGATGTTCCCGCCGCCCACGACGATGGCCACCTGGACGCCGCGCCGCGTGACCTCCAGCACCTCGTTGGCCACGAGCTGGAAGACATTCGGGTCCAGCCCGGTGCCGCCTTCCCCGGCGAGCGCCTCGCCGCTCAACTTGAGCAGGACCCTCCGGTAGGCGGGCCGGAGTGATGCGTCCGATCGGTCCTCCATCGTCCCTCTCCTGCCCGGCGGGCTCCGTCGCCTCCGGGCTACTCGCCGAGCCTGAACCGGGCGAACCGCCGCACCTGAATGTGCTCCCCGGTGCGTGCGGCGGCGTCAGCGACCACGTCGGAGACGCGGCGGCCCGCATCCCGAATGTAGGGCTGGTCCAGCAGGACGACCTCCGCGAACCACAGGGCGAGGCGACGGTCCAGCTCGGCCTCGGGGGCGCCCGGCGCTTCCCGCAGGATGGCCGCCCGCCGGTCGTCCAGCACGTCGGGTGGGATCTCCTCGCGGCTGACATACCGGGGGGCCGAAGCCGCCACCTGCATCGCCAGTTCGCGGGCCAGGGTCTTGAACTCGTCGGTGCGCGCCACGAAGTCGGTCTCGCAGTTGACCTCCACGAGCGCCCCGAGCCGGCCTCCGGCGTGGATGTACGCCTCTACGACCCCTTCTGACGCCACGCGCCCGGCGCGTTTCGCCGCCGCGGCCAGCCCCCGGGCCCGCAACACCTCGGCGGCGGCGTCGAGGTCGCCCCCGACCTCCTCCAGCGCGCGCCGGCAGTCCATCACGCCGGCCCCCGTCCGCTCGCGCAGGGCCTTGACCTTCTCCGCGCTGACCACCAGGCCTACCCTCTCAACTCCTCGCCGTCGGTGGCCACGACCTCGAATTCGTGCTCGGCGACCTCGGCCACCTTCTCTTCTTCCTCGTCCTCCGCCATCGCGCCCACGGCCGCCGGGCTCGGCGCCTCCTCAACGACCTCGTGCTTGCGGCGCTCCTCCAGCCCCTCCAGACACGCGTTGGCCATGCGGTTGGTGATCAGGCGGACCGCCCGGATTGCGTCGTCGTTGCCCGGGATCGGATAGTCGACTTCGTCGGGATCGCAGTTGGTGTCCAGGATGGCCACGATGGGGATGCCCAGCTTGCGGGCCTCGGCCACGGCGATGTGCTCCTGACGCGTATCCACCACGTAGACGGCTGCGGGGAGATGCTGCATGGTCTTGATGCCGCCCAGGTACTTCTCGAGTCTGGCGGCCTCCTCCAGCAGGCGCGCCTGTTCGCGCTTGGGCAGGACATCGAGCGTGCCCCGGGTACGCATGTCCTCGATCTCCCGCAGCCGCTCCACCCGCTTGCGAATGGTCTGGAAATTGGTCAGCATCCCGCCCAGCCAGCGCTGGTTCACATACGGCTGGCTGGCGCGGGTCGCCTCTTCGCGGACGGCGTCCTGGGCCTGCTTCTTCGTGCCCACGAACAGGACGTCGCCGCCGGCGGCCACCGTGTCCCGCACGAACCGATAGGCCTCCTCGATGAGGGGGACGCTCTTCTGGAGATCGATGATGTGGATGCCGTTGCGTTCGGTGAAGATGAACCGCGCCATCTTGGGATTCCACCGCCGGGTCTGGTGCCCGAAGTGGACCCCGGCCTCCAGCAACTGCTTCATGGTGACAACCGGCACCCGACTGCCTCCCCTTGGGACCCCGTGCCCGCAGGATCCCGCATGGTTTCTCCTCCGCCCCCTTCATCCCCGGAAGCCGGGCCGAGGTCTGGGGTGACACCCTCGCCGGGTCTGGGAACGTGCGTCCTGGACCGCCTCCCTTCGGCCCGCACAGAAATCCCGCAAAATCGCTTCCGACTTTGCGGGATGCCTGCACGCAATCGGCCGCACCGGGCGGCAATCCCGCGGTAGTATAGCACGCAGCGCCGCACGGTGAAAACCCCCGGACCCGCCCGGGCGCGCCGTCTCAAGGGGGCTCGGCGACACTCCCACCCGCCTCGGTCCGGAAGCACCCCGCGTTGGCTACGCCCGCGGGTGAGCCTGCGCGTAGACGCGCTTGAGGTGGTCGCGGGAGACGTGGGTGTAGATCTGCGTCGTCGCCAGGCTGGCGTGCCCCAGCAGTTCCTGCACCGCGCGCAGGTCGGCGCCGCCGTCCAGCAGGTGCGTCGCAAAGGTGTGCCGCAGCACATGGGGGCTGGTCCGCTGCTGGATCCCCGCGGCACGAACCCAGCGGCGCACGATGAGCTGGACGGCGCGGGCTGACAGCGATCCTCCCCGCGCGTTGAGGAACACAGCCTCGCCCTCGCCGCGCGCCAGGCGCGGCCGGCCCTCGGCCAGATACCGACGGAGGGCGCGGGAGGCCTGCGTGCCGATGAGCACCACCCGGTCCCTCCCGCCCTTGCCGCGGACGCGGATCTCGTCGCCCCCGACCTGCCGACACGTCAGCCCGACGAGTTCCCCGACCCGCAGGCCGCCGGCGTAGAGGAGTTCGAGGATCGCGCGGTCGCGCAACCCCTCGGGCCGATCCGGCGGCGGCGCGGCCAGCAGCGCGGCGATGGCGTCGTGGGTCAGTGCCGCGGGCAGGCGACGGCCGCGGCGCGGCCCGACCAGGAGCCGCAGGGGATTGGCGTCCACCCGGCCCTCCCGGCGGAGGTAGCGGTAGAAGGAGCGCAGCGCCGAGAGTTGACGCGCGATCGAACTGCGCGCGTAGCGCCGGTGGAGGACGGCCAGGTAGCGCCGCACGACCGGCGCGTCAGCCGCCTGCCAGCCTCCGATGCGCGCCTGCTGGAGGAACCGGTGGAAGGCCACCAGGTCCCGCCGGTACGCCGCCAGCGTGTGCGCCGAGACCTGCTGTTCGGCTTCGAGCGCCCGCAGGAACGCCTGGATGTCGCGGTCGGGCACCGCGGCCCGCGGTGCGCGGCGGCGGGGGTGATCTCCTGGCGGCATCGTGGTCTAGACGCGCGGCGCGCCGGCGACGGGAGCCGCAGGCGGCGGGGCTGGGGGAGCCGGCGGCGTTTCGGCGACCACTCCCGGTTCGGCGGCGGACTGGCGGTGCCCGCAGGCCCGATTGGTGCAGCGGAGGTCGCTGCCACGGCGGGTCTGCCTGGTGACCATGAGGCCGCCGCAGGCGGGGCAGGGGGTCGCACTCGGCCGGTCCCACGAGGTAAACGTGCAGGTGGGGTAGGCGCTGCAACCGTAGAAGGTCCGGCCGCGCCGGGTGCGCCGGGCCACGATCTCCGCCCCGCAGCGGGGGCAGGCGACCCCGATGCCGACCGGCCGCGTGTACCTGCACTCGGGATAGCCGGAGCAGGCGATGAACTCGCCGAACCGGCCGTGCTTGCGGACCAACGGCCGGCCGCACTGGGGGCAGGCCTCCCCGATCTCGACGTCGGGCACGTCCATGGCCGGAATCCGGCTCTCGGCGCGCTGCAGCGTCTTCTCGAACGGCTCGTAGAACGCACGCACCACCTGCAGCCAGTCGGCCCGACCTTCTTCCACCCGGTCGAGGTCGCTCTCCATGCTCGCCGTGAAGTCCACGTCCACGATCTCTGGGAAGTGCTCGACCAGCAGGTCGGTGACCATGCGGCCCACCTCGGTGGGGACCAGACGCCGCTGGTGCGTGGTCACGTAGCCGCGCTTCTTGATGGTCTCAATGGTCGGCGCATACGTGCTGGGCCGCCCGATGCCGCGCTCTTCCAGGGCGCGGACCAGCGTGGCCTCGGTGTACCGGGGCGGCGGTTGGGTGAAGTGCTGCTCGGGCGTCACCTCGTCCAGAACCAGCGGGTCGCCGGTGGCCAGCGGCGGCAGCCAGCCCTCCCCTTCCTCCTGACCGTTGTCCGCCACTTCGCGGTAGAGGATGAGGTAGCCGGGGAACTTGATGCGGCTGCCGGCGGCGCGGAACAGGAACGGACCGCCGACGACGTCCACCGAGAGCGTGTCCAGCACCGCCGAGGCCATCTGGCTGGCCAGGAACCGCTCCCAGATCAGCCGGTAGAGGCGGTACTGGTCGGCGCGCAGGTAGGGCTTGATGCGATCGGGGGTGCGGGCCAGGCTGGTGGGCCGGATCGCCTCGTGGGCTTCCTGGGCGTCCCGGCGGGAGCGGTAGTGCCGCGGCCGCTCGGGCAGATAGGTCTCGCCGAAGGTGCGCGTGATGAACTCGCGGGCCTCGTGCTGGGCAGACGGCGCCACCCGCACGGAGTCGGTCCGCATGTAGGTGATCAGCCCGACCGGACCCGCCTCGCCGACCT
>JAVKHQ010000029.1:0-33097 GCA_031459875.1 Candidatus Fervidifonticultor sextus
CGGGCAGGGCCAGGAGCGCTTCGACAACTTCCGGATAGCGCTTCGTGATGACCCGGTGGTTCCGGCCGTAGAGCCCGACAGTCCGCCCGCGGCGCTCGGCGAGGGCGCGGACACCGTCGTACTTGATCTCGAAGAGCCAGTCTTTGCCCGAGAAGGGGCGCTCGGCGGAGGCCGCGAGCATGAAGGGCTGGCTGCGCGCCGCCACGTCGCGTCGGGGCGCGTCGAGGACCCGCAGCCGCTCGCGGATGGCGACCAGTTTGCCGGGAGGATCGGCGATCTCTTCGATCGTCAGGCCCGAGATGACCGACTGCGGGTAGCGCTCGGTCACCTCCTCGTCGCCGGATGCGGCGTCGGCCTTCTTGAGCAGGAGCCAGTCCTTTTGGGACTTCGCCATGCGGACCAGCGTCCACCGACCGCGCAGCTTGTGCCCGAAGAACTCCAGTTCCAGCTTGCCGGCGGCCAGGTGGTCCAGCGGGTTGCCCTCCTGGACGTCGCGGTACCACCCGCGATCCCAGACGATCACCGATCCGGCGCCGTAGTTCCCCGGGGGAATGGTGCCTTCGAAGTTCGCGTACTCCAGGGGGTGGTCCTCGACGTGCACCGCCAGGCGCTTTTCCTCCGGCCGGACCGAGGGACCGTTGGGGACGGCCCAGCTCTTGAGGACGCCGTCCATCTCCAGCCGCAAGTCGTAGTGGAGGCGCCGGGCCGCGTGCTTCTGGATCACGAAGATGGGAGGGCCGCCCCGAGGACGCCCGCCAAAGGGCTCCCGCGTCCGCTCGGGGTCCCGCTTCCTGCGGTAGGCCTCGAGGCTGGACGGTCGTTTCATCGAAGCACCTTGAGGCATGGAGCGCTTCGTGGTATGTTTCTCTTCACCTGCATATTGTCCGCTGGAGGGATTCCGCCATGCCTCCGCACGCGCTCGGCTCGGGGACGATCTCGTTCGGCCTGGTCTCGATCCCCGTCAAGGTTTATACTGCCACATCTCCGGGCACCGTACGCTTCAACATGCTCCACGCCCGATGCGGCAGCCGGATCAGGCAGCAATACTTCTGCCCGGTCGACAAGGTGGTGGTGGATCGGTCCGAGATCGTCAAGGGCTACGAGTTCGCCAAGGACCAGTACGTGCGGGTCACCGATGAGGAACTCAAGGCGCTGGAGGGTGAGGCGTCGAAGGTCATCGACATCGCCGAGTTCGTCCCGCTGCCCAAGGTGGATCCCATCTTCTTTGAGAAGACCTACTACCTGGGGCCCGACAAGGGCGGCGAAAAGGCCTACCGCCTGCTGGCCGACGCCATGGCCAAGACGGACCGGGTCGCCCTGGCCAAGTTCGTGATGCACGGCAAGGAGAATCTGGTCTTGATCCGGCCGGCGGGCGGGGGCCTCGTGCTCCACACCATGTTTTTCGCCGACGAGGTGCGGGACTTCGGCGAAGTCGAGAAGGGCGAGAAGGCGAAGATCAAGAGTGGAGAACTGGAGCTCGCCCTGCGCCTGATCGAGGAACTGTCCAGCGAGGAGTTCAGGCCCGAGGCGTACCGGGACGAGTACCGGCTGCGGGTCCTGGACCTCATCAACATGAAGATCGAGGGCAGGGAGGTTACCGCGGTCGGGCCGCAGGTGCAGCGGGCCCAGGTCATCGACCTGATGGAGGCCCTGAAGAAAAGCCTGGAGCGGCGGGTCCCACGGGAGAAGCGGCCCGCGGTCAAGGCCCGTCCCGCTGCGGCTGCGGCGGAGAAGCCGGAGAGGAAGGCCCAAGCCGCCAGGAAATGACGCAGTTCTTCACCACCCGCGAGGTGGCGAAGATCCTGGACCTGACCGAGCACCGGGTCCGCGCGTGCGTGCGCGCGGGCCTGGTGGCCCCGAGCCGGGGCCCCCGCCGGAGCCTGCAGTTCAGTTTTCAGGACCTGCTGCTCCTCAAGACCACCAGGGACCTCCTCGACGCCCGGGTCCCGTTGCCCCGGATCCGCCGGATGCTGGCGTCGCTGCGCCGGCAGCTCCCCGACGAACAGCGGCTGTGGGGTCTGACGATCTACGCCGACGGCCGGCGCATCGTCGCCTGGGACGGTCAGGCCCGGTGGCAGCCGGACTCGGGCCAGTTCCTGTTCAGCTTCGACGTGCAGGACGTCGCCGAGCGCATTCCGCCTCCCGATCGTCCGCCGCAGATCACCTTCATGCTGACGGCCCAGGAGTGGTTCCGTCTGGGGGTGGAGCTCGAGACCTACGGACCCGAAGAAGCGCGCCGGGCCTACCATCAGGCGCTGGAACAGGACGCGACCCTGACCGACGCCCACATCAACCTGGGCCGGCTGTACCATCAGGCCCGGGACTACGAGCGGGCCGAGGCGCACTACCGGGCTGCGGTCGAACGGGCGCCCGATGATCCGGTCCCCCGCTTCAACCTGGGCGTCCTGATGGACGACCTGGGCCGGCGCGACGACGCCATCCGCTTCTACCGCCAGGCGATCGAACGCGACCCCGAGTTCGCCGACGCCCACTACAACCTGGGTCTGCTCTTCGAGGCTACGGGTCGGCGTACCGAGGCCATCACCCATCTGCGCCGGGCGCGTGCCCTCTACGGTCGCGTGGGGAACTAATTCCGGGCCCTCCTCGCTTGAGAGAGTGTAAGGCCATCATGAGAGGGGGACTGCCGATGAAGATCTTTGCCGTCCTGCTGATCGCCCTGGCCGTGGCCCTTGCGCCTGCGACGGTGCGGACCGCCCAGGCCGCCGTAAAGACCGCTCCCTTCCGTCTGGAGGGGAAGATCGTCGAGGTCTCCAAAGGGTGGATCCAGGTCGAGGTGATCAAAGTCGTCCAGGGGTCCGGGTTCAAGGCCGGGGACAAGGTGAAGATCACCGAGAGCTCCAGGACGCGAATCCTTCAGGCCGGGAAGCGGGTTTCGAACAGCAAGCTCGCCACCGGCGAGATGGTTGAGGTGTCGGGCCAGATGGTTGAGGGCAAGACCCCGACATTCCGGGCGACGACGGTCAGCATCTTGAAGTAGACTGGTGCGGGGGCAGGGAAGATCCTGCCCCCGCACGCCCCCATCATGGTCACCATCCCCACGGCGGTGCTGGATATTCCCGGGCAGGACGCGACCACCGAGGCTGTTACGCACACGGGCGACTTCGACAGGTTCACCGAGCTCCTGACCCGGCACTGGGACTCGGCCTACCGGTACGCGTATCATTTGACCGGCAACGTGCCCGACGCGGAGGACCTGGTGCAGCAGGCGGCGGAGGAGGCCCTTGTCTCATTCCGCCGGTTCCAGCCGGGCACACGCTTTGATCGCTGGCTGATGCGCATTGTTCACAATTCATTCATCGACCGAATCCGGCGAGGTCGCCGTCTTACGGTCTTCTCTCTCGACGACGTCCACGCCTCGCCGCTGGTCGCCGATCGCTCGGATGACCCCGAGGCCGCCGCCGAGGCCGCGCTCCACGGTCTGGTGCTGCGGGCGCTCCAAGCCCTGCCGCCCGAGTTTCGTGCCGCGGTGATCCTTGTAGATCTCCAGGGGCTCCCGTATGGGGATGCAGCGGAGATCCTGCACTGTCCCGTGGGGACCATTCGTTCCCGGCTGCACAGAGGGCGCCTGACCCTGCGGGAATTGCTCCGGCCGCACATGGAGGCCGTGAAGCGAGGAGAAGCGTGATGGACGAGCACCCGTCGGATCTCCTGTCCGCCTACGCGGACGGCGCACTGCCGCAGGGGCAGGCTGCGGAGGTTGCGGCCCACCTGGTCGAGTGCGACCGTTGCCGGACCGTCGTTGACGATCTCCAGGAAGTCCAGACCATGCTGCACTCGATTCCTCGTCCGTCCCCTGATCCATCGCTCCTGCCGCGAACGCTGGCCCGTCTGGAGGGCAGGAATCGGCGCAGCCGTTTTGTGATGCGGTGGCGGATCGCCGCGGCGGTGGCGATGGGAGGCGCGGTCCTGGCCCTCCTGTGGCCCGTGACGCCGGTACCGTCCGCCGAGCACGGGACCGGGACATGGTACTTCCGGCAGCATGCCGAGATGGCCCTGATCCATCCGGTCGAGGACGTCTCGCTGGCATCCTACCTCAGCACCCCGCTGCCGTATCGGGCGGTGGAGGAGAGTCTGGAATGGCGGTAGGCTTCTGCACCCGGGCGGCGGTCGTTGGCGCCCTCGCGTGCCTGGTGGCGGGGCCCGGCCGCCCCGCCAGCGCCGCGCCACCTCCACCCGCGTCGCTGCTCCAGGCGATGCAGGCGCGGAAGGCATCGGCCTTCAGGGGTGAGCAGATCGTCGTCACGTGGGAGAATGGAGGGACCCATGTCACCCTCGGGCGCATCGAGCATGATCCACCCGGGTGGGTACGGCTGGAGTATGCGCCTGTGGGGACATCCACGCGCTGGATCGTCGTACGACAGAGTGGTATGGAGATTCAGTACGATCCCGCAACCCGCGTGGGGACGAAGTCTCCGCGCTTGGTCGGCGATGATGGTGAGACCGTGCTGGCTACGCACCTCCCATGGCTGCTGGAGAACTATCGGGTCGGGGCAGCGCCGGGGCTGTTCCTGGGCCGGAAGGTTGAACGGATCGTGATGCGGCCGGTCAGGGCCGATCGGCCGGCACGCCGGATCGACGTCGATCAAGAGAGCGGAGTCGTCCTGCGTTCGGAACGCATGGAGCCGGGAGGTCGGCTGGTGGGGATGACCGCCTTCCAGAGTTTTGAGGTCATGCCGAGAGGATGGAGGGCAGGCGCTGGCCTGCCCCGTGACCTCCGGCTTGTCGAACGGCCCATGGCGCGCAAGGTCACGCCGGAAGAGGTGGTCCGCCAATTCGGCACCATCCCGGTGGCGATAGAGACGCCCGGAGGATTCCACCCTGTAGCGTACTACCTGGTCCAGCACCGGCAGCCAGCCCTCCAGGTGGTGTACTCGGACGGGCTGAGCGTGCTTGTGGTCACGATGCAACGCGGGATTCTCCCCAGACCGCCGAAGGGCAGCCGGCTCGTCCACGGCGCCGCCGGCCCGGTGTGGGTCCGCCGTTTCGGGCAGAACGCGCTGGTGCACTGGGCGTACAACGGGTGGCTGCTGACCATGGTGGGAGACGTCGTCCCGGAGCAGCTCATCCGTGCGGCCGAGCTGACAGGCGTCGCCCGCATGCCCCGCGTGTACGATCACATCGAGTCCTGGCTCAAGGGTCTGTTCGGCCCATTCTAGAAATTCAGTCCCGTGCCGCGGATCCGCGAGTTCCTCTCGCTGGGGGTTCTGCCGCCCGGTCCCCTCGACGCCATCACCGATGTGCCCGGCGTCCGCGTCGGTCATGCGTCGCTGCGCGCCGGCCCGCTGCGCACCGGGGTGACCGCTGTCCTGCCCCACGGCCGCAACCTCTATCGGGAGAAGGTCACCGCGGCGGTCGCAGTCCTCAACGGCTACGGGAAGTCCATCGGCCTCATGCAGATCGAGGAACTGGGCAGCATCGAATCCCCCATTCTCCTGACGAGCACCCTCAATGTGCCGCGGGCGGCGGACGCGCTCATCACGCACATGCTCGCGCAGGATCCGGTCATCGGCGACAGCGAGACGGTGAACCCGGTCGTTCTGGAGTGCTTCGACGGGTACCTCAGCGATGCGCGTGCCCGTGCCATCGGTGAGGCCGAGGTGATCACAGCCATCACCTCGGCCAGCGAGGGTCCGGTCCAGACCGGGTGCGTGGGCGCGGGCGTGGGGATGCGCTGTCAGGGCTTCAAGTCGGGAATCGGAACCGCCTCGCGTGTGATCGGGCCCGGCGGATGGTGCCTGGGCGTCCTTGCCGTTCCCAACTTCGGGTTCCCCGGCGATCTGGTCATCGCCGGGGTGCCGGTGGGGCGGGAACTGGCGCGCGTCCCCCAGCCGGGTGAGCGGGGCTCCTGCGTCTTCGTGGTGGCAACCGACGCGCCGCTGTCGGCGCTCGACCTGCGCCGGATCGCGTGGCGCTGCTTCCTGGGGATGGCGCGGACCGGCGCTATCAGCGGTGTGACGAGCGGGGATGTAGCGGTCGCATTCACCACCGCGCGGCAGGCCGCATCCGCCGACCGTGAGACGATGAACGGACTCTTCCGGGCGGCGGTTGAATCCTCCGAGGAGGCCATTGTGGACGCGCTGTTCTCCGCCGAGACCACGACCGGTCGGGAGGGGCACACGATGCCGGCCCTGCCGATTCAGCAGACGCTGGAGATCCTCGCCCGACACCGGGCACCCGGGCTTCGTCGCGCACCCACAGACCCAGGCGCCGGCAGCCCTGGGTCATGACGGGTTTCTGGTTCTTCGACAGGATCGCCCGCACCGGGGCCAGGCGGCGCCATGGTGCCCCCGCATGTTGGACAGCCGCCGGGAGAATCCTGTATGCTCTGTGCAATGGACGGCTTCCGTGCAGCCGGTGCCCCGGCTGGCCTGACGGAATTCCCGGTGCCCCGCGGCTCCCGCCCGCACGACATCGTGCCCTCATCCGACGGTGCGGTGCGGTAGACGGCTCAGGCCGCCGGCGGACTCGGCCGGCTGGAGCCGTGAGGTGAGAGGGTGACCTTCAAGTGGCCGGTGATGCTGTGGGCCCTGGGGGCCCTCCCGGCGGCGCTGGGGTTCGCGGCCATAGCCGCCGGGCACCGGCGCCGGGCCGAGGCCCGTCTGGCGGATCACCACCTCTATGACCGGCTGGTCGGGCCCCTGAGAGGCAGAGACCGCCTCCCGGCTGTGCTGTATTTCTCGTCATTCGCGCTGCTGATCGTTGCGGCGGCCCGGCCGATCGCGGCCGTGCCGCTCCCGGTCAACCGCGCTACAGTGGTCCTCACGGTCGATGCCAGCCAGAGCATGGTCGCCGACGACGTGAAACCGACGCGGCTGGAGGCGACGAAGGTAGCGGCGCGCACGCTCGTCGGTGCCCTGCCGCGCGGGGTCCGCGTGGGGCTGGTGGTCTTCAGCGACGTCGGGACGATCCTGGTGCTGCCGACGACAGACCGCACCGATCTTTTCGATGCGTTGGAACGGCTCCAGACGCAGCAATCCACGGCTGTCGGTGCGGCGATTGTCGAGAGCCTGTATGTCCTGCCCGACCGCCGAGCGTTTCTGGGCGAGCGTCTCGCGCGGCTGCGCAACCGGTCGTCCCCCGACCCGGCGCAAGGATCGCCAGGATCGCCGGGTCCGATGCCGGCTCCGTCGGCTGCCGACCTCCCGCCTGCGGCGATCATCCTGTTCTCGGATGGCGTGACCAACACGGGTGTGGACCCGCAGATCGCCGCGGACCTGGCCCGGGAGGCGCGCGTTCCCATCCACGCGGTCGGCGTGGGGCAGGAGGGCGGTGCCGTAACGACTCTTGGGGGCCGCCCCGTCCTGGTCCCATTTGACGCCAGCGGCCTGCGGGACCTGGCGCGGCGCACCGGCGGGGAGTACCTGGAGATCGGCGACGAAGGCGCGCTGCGCCGCATCCCCGCGACCCTGGGGCGCGTCATCGGCTGGGAACGTCACCCCACCGAGGTTACGGCGATCCTGGCGGGCCTGGCGGGGCTGCTGATGACGACCGGGGCCGCGCTGTCGGCGGCCTGGTTCAGAAGGGTGCCGTGATGGTGGAATTTCTGTGGCCCGGGTTTCTCGCGGGCTTCGCCCTGCTGCCGTTCCTGGTCGTGACCTACGTGCGGTGGATCCGGAGGCCGGTGCCACGGGTCGTCGCGTATCCCGACGTGATCACGGTGCTGGCGGCAACGGGGCAGGGCCGTCGATGGCGGCGTCACCTGGGGGCGGGGCTCTTCCTCGTCGGGCTCGCCGCCGTCATCACGGCGCTGGGCCGACCGACCTTCCCGATTCCTGTGCCGGCCGACCGGTCCGCCATCATGCTCGTCATCGACATCAGCGGCAGCATGCGGTCGACCGACATTGAGCCCAACCGCCTGGAAGCGGCCAAGGCCGCCGCCAAGATCTTCCTGGACGACCTGCCGGATCAGGTGCGCGTCGGGCTGGTGACCTTCGGCGGATACGCAACCCTGGTGGCGCCCCCCGGTACGCCGCACGATCAGATCAAAGCGTCCATCGACGGATTGAACTACTTCATCCGCCGCACCGCGATCGGGGCGGGCCTGCTGGAGGCCATGGCCGCCCTGCCCGGGCGCGTACGGCCCGGCCCTGACGGAACCCTTCCGTCCCTGCCGACTGTCAAGCGGCCTCCTGGTATCATCATCCTGCTGTCGGACGGGCGGAGCAACACCGGCATCGACGCGGTTCGGGCGGCGGAGATGGCCGGAGCCCAGGAGGTCACCATACACACCATTGGCGTCGGGCAGACCGAGTGGAGGCCGGGGGCCTTCATGATCGGCGGTGCGCTTGATGAGACCGAACTGCGGGCGGTTGCGAGCGCCGGGGGAGGCACCTACCACCACGCCTCATCCGCCTCGGCCCTCAAGGACGTCTATCGGTCGCTGGCGCGGTCGGTGGGATGGGAGCGTCGGCCCGACGAGGTATCGGCGGTTTTTGCCCTGACCGGCGCCGTGGTGCTCGCCGGTGCGCTCGTGCTCAGGCAGGTCACCTCCCCGCTGGGCTTCTAGGCAGACTGCCAGCAACCCTCACGCCGGATGTCCCGATAGTACCAGCACCACGCGGTCAGCGCACAGCGGTGACACGTGGGCGCGACCGCGCAGATCGCCTCGTTTCTGTAGCCGTTGCGCGGTCCCTTCCGCGGGAGTATGGTAGGGGGTGAAGGCACCGAAGCCCGTAGTCTTCCGGGGCAGGGTGAGGCGCCGCCAGAGGCGCCGATTCCCGATCGGCGGTGACAGCCCGTGAGGTCCGCCTGCGCTGGGGGCGGGCCGTGGCCCGGTGGAATTCCGGGGTCGACGGTACAGTCCGTATGAGGTGAAGGCTACGGGAATGTGCGGCGCGTTCTCACGCCCCACGGACGCCCGAGTTCGGGCGTCTTCGACTTTTCCACCTGGGGGTGTGGCGATGAACCGCAGCCTTTCCGATCGTGCCGGACGCGTCGTGCTGCTCGCGGTGTGCATCCTGCTGGTCGCGTCACCGGGTCCGGTGGCGACCCAGGCGCTCCTCGAGAACCGGCTCGTCGTCCTGACGCCCATTCCGCTGGAGGTCGCCAATCCCGTCGCCGACCGGTTCGCCGAGCATGCCCGGCAGCGCTACGGCGTGGCGGTGCGCCCCACGCTGGTCGCCATGGGCGGTCCGACGATGTATGCCCGCGTCCTCGAGTGGCGCGGCCAGCCGGATGCCGACCTGCTCTGGGCCAGCGAGGCCGAGGTGCTCGACGACCTGGCCACTCGGCGCCTGATCGTCCCGCACGAACTGCCCGACGGCCTGGTCAGGGATGTCCCCCCCACGCTCGGTGAGCCCCGCCCCATCCCGCTTCGCGACGGCAAGGGCTTTTGGGTCGGGACGGCGCTGACCGCAGCCGGCATCGTCTACCATCCTCACCTGCTCCGCCGGTTGGGCATCGCGCCGCCGCGCGACTGGGACGACCTGACCGAGTGCCGCTTCAAGGGGCAGGTGGTGCAGACGACGCCCGACCGATCTGCCACCAACCACAGTTCGCTGGAGGTCATCCTGCAGTTGCGAGGGTGGGACAGGGGGTGGGTGTGGGCCCAGCGCCTGGCGGCCAACACCGGCATCTATGTGACGCGCAGCCGGGATGTGCCGACCTTCGTGGCGCGCGGCGAGTTCGCCGTGGGATTCGCGGTGCTCTCCTACATGGCATTCCAGGAGGTGCTGGCGGGCCACGACCTGCGCTTCGTCAGCCCCCCGTACGCCTGGATCTCGCCGGCGCCGACGGCCGTGCTGGCCGGCGCGCGCGCGCCGCGGGCCGCCCGCGCCTTCTTGCAGTACCTGCTCAGCGAAGAGGGCCAGCGGTTGATGACCGCCCACGGGCTGTTTCCGATCGTGCCGAAGTACAAGATGGAGGGGCCTCCGGGTTCGGTGGCCGCCCAGGCGGCGACGTTTGCGGGCATGCGGTCGTTCTACGACCGACCGGTCAAGACCATCTACGACGACGACCTGGCCCAGAAACGCTACAACGAGGTCAACGAACTCTATCGGAAATTGATCGTCGAGCGCCTGGCGCAGCTGCAGAAACTGTATTGTCCGTGAGGCCGGCTCTACCACTTGAAGAGGCTGGACACCCCCGGGGTGTCGCATATAATAGTCGTGGACCGGTGGTGGGCCGTTAGCTCAACTGGCAGAGCAGCTGACTCTTAATCAGCGGGTTGTGGGTTCGAGTCCCTCACGGCCCTCCAGCAAGAACTCAAACCGCGGCCCAGACCTGCGGAACACCGCTACACGGGCATCCGCTCTTCCGGTAGTAAGATCTTCGGCTATCCAAGCCCTGCGTGCCAACTCCTCGGGAGAGGAGGCGGCCATCTCCGCCACCGCCGCCGGCGACGATGGCCCGGGCATCAACCGAGGCTAGGGCATGTCTCCAAATGCAGGGGGCGTCCTAACCCCGGCGGGCATGCGGCAGGGCCGAGCCGTATTGACGGGGTGTGGACTTCTTTATAATCTTCATTATAAGTCGTTAAAAAAGTTCCGGTGCGAAGGCGGTGCCGGGAGTGCCACAGGCCAGGACCAAGCCGCGACCGCGGGTGCGCGCCCGCCGCCCTGCCGAGTTAGCCTCCAACTCCCTGGCCGTCCTCGCCGCCCTGCGCGGGCGCACCTGCTCCGCCGCTGAACTTGAGCGGGCCACCGGCTTGAGCCAGCTCACGGTCCGCCGCCACGTCTCGGCACTCGCCGGGTTGGGGCTGGTGGCACCGGCCGGGTTCGGTCGGTCGAACGGCGGCCGACAGCCACGGCTCTTCACGCTGGTCTCGGACAGCCGCTTGGCCGTGGCCATCCACCTCCAGTTTCCCGGTGCCAGAGTGGCCACTGTCGGGCTGGACGGCAGCATCGCCGCGACGCGCCACGTGCCGGCAGACGGCGGTGAGGATCCCCTGGTGGTGTTGGACAGGATCGCCGCTGTCGCGCACTCTCTGGTGCGGCGGGTGCCCGAGGGACAGCTGATCGGTGTCGGCGTGGCTTTGCCTGGGTACGCGGACCTCACCCGCGGGATCGCGTTGCGCATCGGCCGGGCTCCGGCCTGGCGGGACGTCCCTGTGACCGACACCCTGTCCCGGCGCCTGGGGCTTCCGACGCTAGTGGTGCACGACACCGCGGCGATGGCGCTGGCCGAGTCCGAGGTGGGGGACGCGCGCGGGCAACGGCACTTCGCGTTCGTCCTGGCTGAAGAGGGCGTCAGTGCCGGACTGTTCCTGGAAGGGACCGTCTATCAGGGAGCGTTCGGCAATGCTGGCCTCCTCGGCCACATGACGGTCCGGCCAGCCGGCCGTCTCTGCCTCTGCGGCAGCGCGGGCTGCGTGGAAGCCTACACCTCCGCACGCGCCCTGGTGGAGCGATCCAGAGAACTGGAGTCCGAGATCGCCGGACCGTCGCTGTCGTACCAGGACGTGATTCGGTATGCCCTGTCCGGACGCGAGCCCTTCCGTACCGTGCTGGATGAGGCCCTGGACATCCTCGGCATCGCCATTGCCAACCTAGCCAAGATCCTGGAGGTCTGCGCGGTCTTCGTGGGAGGCTACCCCGCCAGCCTGCCGGAGGGGGCCCGCCAGCGCGTCTTTGAGGTAGCGCACGCGCACCTGCAGCCGCCACTGAGGGTCAACTTCGAGGTCCGTTACAGCCGGGTCCGCGAGGCAGGGCTGATCGGCGCGGCCATTCCGGTGATCCGCCGGTTCCTCGGGATGCCGGTCGCCACACGATGAGCGCCGTGGACGCCGCGCTGGTGAGCCCCGACCGGGTCCGCGCCGGCCAGCAGACCCGGGTGGAGCTGCGGCTGCGTCTGCGCGAGCCGGTGGAGGCCGGGGCGTCGCTGCGCCTGACGGTGCCGCTGGGCTGGACGCCGCCCTCGCTGGAGGGTGGAGCCGGGCTGACCCGGTGGCGCGTGTCAGGCCGCGCGCTGGTCCTGGGTGAGATCGTGCGCCGGCGCTATCTGCAGTTGAACGTGACCGGTGGCCGCCTCCGTCGTGACGACGAGATCCTCGTCACCTACGGCGCCGGGCCAGACGGGGCGGTGGCCCAACCGTGGGTGACCGATGTGTCGGCCACCTTTGAGGTGGAGATCTGTCGGCATGGTGAGGGGCCGTACGTTCCAGACTGCTCGGTTCCCGTCACGGTGGATCCGGCCCCGCCCGCCTACCTGCACGTCGTGGCGCCCTCCGGAGCGTCGCCTGGCGTCGGAGTCCCGATTCGCCTGCGGGTGCTCGACGAGTTTGGCAATCTCTGCCGGGGCTGCACGGCCGAAGCGCTGATCGCCGGGGTGCTGCCCGCTCCCATTGAAGCCGGGTGCGGCGAGGCCCGGCTCACCTTCGCTGCGGAGGGGATCCACCGGGTGGACGTCACCCTGGACGGGCTGGGGCTGTCGGGCCGCTCGAACCCGTGTCGGGTCGCGCGGGACGCAGCCGGGATCTGGTGGGGGGATCCCCATGTGCACACCACGCTCTCCGACGGCGTGGCGTCACCTGAGTTTGCCCTGGCGTACGGGCGTGATGTGGCCTGCCTGGATTTTGCCGCCATCACCGACCACGACATCGAGTACCATCACGCCTGGTTCACGCGGCGCTGCCAGCGTCTGGCGGATGAGACCTGGTTGGCCCTGGCCGAGACCATCAACCGGTACCGCGCCAGCGGACGGTTTGCCGTCCTGCGGGGGTACGAGTGGACCGGCCGCCCCTACGGCGACCGGTGTGTCTACCTGCGCTCCGATGGGACTGCCATATGCCGGTACGAACCGGGTGGCGCCCCCACGCTGCAGGCGCTGTGGCGGGAGCTGAAACGCACGGCTCCCCGCGAGGCGCTCGTGGTCCCTCACACCCCTGCGTCGGGCTTCATGGGGACGGACTGGACCGAACACGATGAGGACCTGGAAACTCTCGTGGAGATCTATTCGATGCACGGATCATCAGAGTGCGCCAGCGGCTCGGCTGAGATGACCGGAGCGGTGCCCGGTCGATACGTCCAGGACGCGCTGGCCCGGGGGTACCGGCTGGGGTTCGTGGCCGGAGGCGACATGCACAGCAGCCAGCCGGGCAACCCGGTCCTGGCCTTCGGTCCGTACCGCACGCTGCGCTTCAAGCCGGGCCTGACCGCGGTCCTGGCCGATCGTCTCGACGAGGGCGCGATCCTGGACGCCATGCGGGAACGGCGGACGTACGCCACCACCGGGGCCCGAATCCTGCTGCAGTTCTCGGTGAACGACGTGCCGCTGGGGGGCAATCTCATCCTCGGTGCCGGCCGGCCGGTCATCGTGCGCGGCCGCATTCACGGCACGGCCGCGCTGGCAGAGGTGGCCCTGATCCGGGACGGGGTGGCGGCGTACGCGGCGCACCCCCGGCAGGAGGACTTTGAGGTCACGTGGGAGGACCCGCAGCCCGTTGCCGCTGGAGACGCGTCGTACTACTACTTGCGTGCGGTCCAGGCCGACGGCGAGGTGGCCTGGTCGAGCCCGGTCTGGGTGAGGCGCTCGTGATAGGTGGGCGTCGCGATCAACGCGCGGTGGATCGTCTGGCTGCGTCTGAGTCGGGCACTGAGACCAGTGGGGGGACCGTGGTCGGGATCGACCTCGGCGGCACAAAGATCGCGGTCGGGCTCGTGGCCCGGTCTGGGGATGTCAACGTGTTTCGCAGCCGCCCGACGCTGGCCGCAGACGGCGCGAGCGCCGTGATCGACCGACTCGCTGGGCTGGTGCGCGAGGTGCTTGCCACCCTGCCAGGCGGGGCGCGTGAGGTGATTGGCGTCGGCCTCGCTACCCCGGGCATCGTGGACGCCGGTACCGGCACCGTGCGCTACGCGACGCCGGCCCTGCCAGGCTGGACGGGCCTCGCGCTGGGGCCGCGCCTGGCCGAGGCTCTCGGCCTGCCGGTGGTCGTACACAACGACGGGCACGCGGCGGCGATGGGCGAGTGGGCCGTAGGGGCGGCGGCCGGCGCGGCGGATGCCGTCGTGGTCGTCCTCGGCACAGGGATCGGCGGCGGGATCATCGCCGGCGGCCGCCTCCTACGGGGCTTTCTGGGCGGCGCGGGCCGGATTGGCCACCTGAGCGTCGAGGCCGGCGGCCGACGCTGCTGGTGTGGTGCGCGAGGGTGCATCGAGCAGTACGCATCGGGGTCGGCGGTCGCGCGCGACGCGCAGGTCGCCATCGGCGGTGGCGCGGCCACGTCGTTGCGCTCGCTCCGGCGGCCGCTGACTGCTGCCGACGTGGTTCGGGCCGCGCGGCGGGAAGACAAGCTGGCCCTTGGGCTCCTCGCCGAGGCCGGCCGGCACCTCGGCGCCGCCCTGGTCTCGCTGGTGAACATGCTGAGCCCGCAGGTGATTGTCGTTGGCGGCGGTCTCGCGGACGCGGGCGCGCTCCTGTTCGGTCCAGCCGAGGCCGTCCTCCGCGAGCGGTTGCCGCCTCCGGTCCGGGCGTCCGTCGAGGTCCGACCCTCGAGTCTGGGGTATTGCGCGGCGGTGGCAGGCGCGGGACTCCTGGCGTGGGAGCGTCTTGGGACATGAGTCGCCCGGCCGCGGCCCCCAAGATCGTCGTGAGCCACGTCAGCCGGCAGTTTCCCGCTGAGGACGCCGAGCGCGGACTGGCCCTGCAGGACATCAATGTGACCATCATGCCCAATGAGTTCGTGGCCATCGTGGGTCGCAGCGGGTGTGGCAAGACTACGCTGCTGAACCTGATCGCGGGGCTGTTGCGGCCCACAGAAGGTGAGGTACGCATTGACGGACGTCTGGTCCAGGGGCCCGGTCCGGACCGCGGCATGGTGTTCCAGAACTCGGCGCTCTTCCCGTGGCTGACCGCGATCGAGAACGTGGAGTTCGGCCCGCGCAACCTGGGTGTGCCGGCGGATCGCCGCCGGGCCCTGGCACGGGAGCTGATCGACCTGGTACGGCTTCGCGGCTTCGAGAGCAGATATCCGCGGGAACTGTCCGGGGGTATGAAGCAACGGGTAGCCATCGCTCGGGCGCTCGCCACCGATCCCGAGATCCTCTTGATGGATGAGCCCTTTGGTGCGCTCGACGAGCTCACCCGGGCCGAGATGCAGGAAGAGTTGCTGCGCATCTGGGAAGCGCGCCGCAAGACGGTGGTCTTCGTGACCCACAGCATCATGGAGGCGATCTACCTGTCGGACCGCGTCATCGTCCTCAGCCCCCATCCCGGCCGGGTGCGCAAGGACGTGCCGATTTCGCTGCCCCGGCCCCGCCAACGCTCGTCCGGCGCATTCATGGCCTACTACGAGGAGATCCATGGCAGTATCTTCTAGGCCCCAGCCGCTGGGCCACAGCAGGGGTTGGGAGCGCGTCGTGGGTGTGGTGACCATCGCCGCGCTGCTGGCCACCTGGGAGCTGGCGGGCCGCGCCGGCAGACTCAGCTCTTACCACTTCCCGCGTCCGTCGCGCCTTCTGGCGACCATCTGGGATCTGGTCGCGATCGGGTTTCCCGTCGGGGTGACCGTCTGGCAGCACGTGGGAGCCACGGTGGCACGGATCGTGCAGGGGTACGCGCTGGCCGCGGCGCTGGCGATCCCGCTCGGGCTGGTGGTTGGCGGGATACCTGCCCTCGACCGGGCCTGCGCACCCGTGATCACGTTTGCCCGTTCAGTGGCGACGATCAGCCTGCTGCCTCTGGCCGTGGCATGGTTCGGGGTCGGGGAGCTGTCGCGGGTGCTGCTGATTGCCTATGGGTGCTTCTGGGTCATCCTGACCAACGTAGTCGAGGGCGTCAAGTCAGCGGATCCCGACCTGATCCGGGCCGGCCGCGTGCTGGGTGCCACACCCCGGCAGGTGTTCACCCGCGTCGTGCTCCCGGCCTCGACCCCTCGGATCTTCGCCGGCATGAAGGTCGCCCTGGGGCTGGCGTTCATGGTCATCGTGGGCGTGGAGATGATCGGGACGATCAAGGGTCTGGGTGCCCTGATCATGGAGGCACGCACCTTCTACCGCAGTGACGCGGCCATGGTCGGGATGGTGTTCATCGCCCTCTTCGGCTTTGCGCTGTCTCGACTGCTCGACCGGCTCGAACGCAGACTCTTGCCCTGGAGCGCGGGCGTGGAGGAGGCGGAGCGGTGACCGCGCGCTCCTCGCCCCGCGACGTCTGGGCCTCGTGGTCAGGGGTCCTCGTGGTCCTAGGGGTCTGGCAGGCCATTGCCACCCTCAGGCTGATCAATCCGGTCATCTTTCCCGGCCCGGTGGACGTCGTGTGGGCCGCGCTGACGCTGGCGCCACCCGGGCGGGTCCTTGCGCATGTCCACAGCAGCCTTGTTCGCATCGTGTGGGGGTTCTCGCTGGGCGCCGGGTTGGGGGTGCTCATCGGCGTGACGTCGGGATGGTACCGCCGGCTGGGCAGTGTGCTGCGGGCACCCATCGAGCTGTTGCGGCCGATCCCACCGCTGGCGTGGATCCCCCTGGCCATCATCTGGTTTGGCCTGGGCGAACCGTCGAAGGTGTTCATCATCTGCCTGGGCGCGTTCTTCCCGGTCGTGACCAATGCCTACAAGGGAGTGATCGGGATCGACCCAGATCTGTTCCGGGCCGCCCAGACCCTGGGCGTGCGCGGATGGCGGCTGCTCCTGCGCGTCGCCCTGCCGGCAGTCCTGCCCGATGTCGCCACGGGCGTCCGCGTCGGGTGGAGCCTCAGCTTCGGCGCCCTGGTCGCCGCAGAACTCATCGCTGCCGACCGCGGCCTGGGCTTCATGATCATGAACGCCCGCGAGCTGGGCCAGATCAGCGTGATCATGTACGGCATCATCGTGATCGGCGCGTTGAACTTCCTCACCGACTGGGTCATTCGCGAGGCGCTGTTCAAGCGGCGGCTTCGCTGGCATTTTGCCTCGTGACGGGCATGGGGAGGGCAGCAAGTCACTCAAATCACTAAGGAGGGATTCTCTATGGGTTGGTTCGCGAGTCTGGTGGTACTTGCCCTGATGCTGACGGTTGCCGGGCACCCGCTGGCTGCTCCAGCCGGGACCCCGGAGATCAAGACGCTCTCGATGGGGTTTGGCGTGGACCCCGTGTTCGCCCCGCACATCATGGCCATGGAGAAGGGGTGGTTCCGCGAGGCTGGATTCGAGCGGGTCGAGACCAAGACGTTCACCGCCG
Organism: Candidatus Fervidifonticultor sextus; assembly: GCA_031459875.1. GTDB lineage: Bacteria > Sysuimicrobiota > Sysuimicrobiia > Sysuimicrobiales > Humicultoraceae > Fervidifonticultor_A > Fervidifonticultor_A sextus. Next base: position 17,112 of record JAVKHQ010000029.1, read on the forward strand.
GCGCGCTGGCCGGCGAGGCGCTGGCGGCGGGGCAGATCCAGTTGTGGACGCCGGGCAATCTGCCCCCGATCAGCATGCGGCACAACGGGCTGCCGATCGTCATTTTGGGCACCAACACCCTGGCCTACATTGACCGGCTGGTGGTGCGGGCCGACGCCAACGTCCAGCGGCCAGCCGACCTCTACAACATCCGCATTGGGTTGTTGGAGGGGTCTGTGGCCTCAGCCGTCCTCGATCGGATCGCCGAGTACTACCGGCTCGACGTCCGGCGGTTGCAGGTCGTGAACCTCCCGCCGCCGGAGCAGCTCACGTCCCTGATCAACAACAACATTCAGGCCTTCATTTGCTGGAACCCGTGGCCGTATCTCGCCCAGCAGCGCGCCAACGTGAAGATCCTCCATACCGGTACCGTGAGTCACTTTGCCGACGACGCCGGGCGAAAGGTTCAGACCTCTAACACCCGGTCGATCTTCGTGGCATCCGAGGACTTCGTCCGTCGGTCGCCCAACGCCGCCCGGGCCATGATGCGGGTGCTGCTGCGGGCCCAGATGTACGTGGCGGATCCGAAGAACCGCGACGAGGTCATCACCACCATCTCCCGGTTCCTGCAGCAGCCGGTGGAGCAGAACCGGGCGCTGTGGGGCGACTACTCGTTCGACCCCCGGTTCGACAAGAAGTACTGGGAGGACATGAAGGTCTACACCGACTTCCTGGCCAAGACCGGGCGCATCCGCAACCCGGTGGATCCGCTGGAGTACACCTACACCGGGTACGTGGAGGAGTTCAACCCGGCTCTGGTGACCCTGAGGGGAAGGTGGAAGCCATAGGCCACTATGAAGTCTGAGCGTCCCGCCTTCGGCATCATCGGCGCCGGCCACATCAGCGACTACCATATTGTGGGCCTGCGTGAGGCCGGCGCCGAGGTGCTGGTCTTGTGCGGGCGCCGAGCCGAGGCGGTGCGCGCCAAGGCGGCGCGCTACGGCATCCCCCACGCGGTCACCGATCCTGAGGCGCTGCTGGCGCGGGACGACATCGACGCGGTGGTCATCGCGACCCCCGACGCCACCCACGAGCCGCTGGCCCTGGCCGCGGTGCGCGCGCGCAAGCCCATGCTGATCCAGAAGCCGATGGCGCGCAATGTCGCCGAGTGCCGCCGGATTCTGACGGCGGCCGAGGCGGCCCGGGTGCCGGTCTTCGTGAGCTTCATGCACCGGTACTTCGACGAAGTGGACGCCGCGCGCCGTCTGGTGGTCGAGGGGGCACTGGGCGCGGTGCAAAGCGTGCGGCAGCGGAACGCCACCCCCGGAGCCGGGTGGGCCGGGTGGTTCTACCGCCGGGCCGATGTGGGCGGTGGGGTGGTGCTGCAGCTCGGCACCCATGGGATCGACGTGCTGCGCCACCTGTTCGGAGATATCGTCCAGGTCTGGGCGACCACGGCGACGCTGCGTCGCCAGCGCGTGCTGGATGACGGGACGGTTGTGCGCCCGGACAACGAGGACCACGCAGTGGCGATCTATCGGTTCGCCTCCGGGCTGCAGGCCGTACATGAGATGGACTACACCGAGGTGACCGGCACCGACCGGTTCCGGATGGAGATCTACGGCGAGCGCGGTGTGGCGTGGCTGCGCACGGAGCGCGGGCGGCTGGCGGTCGCCCTGCCCGATGCCAGCGGCCGCCCCGCGTGGTCTGCGGTTGACCTGCCGCCCGAGTGTCCGGGGCCCAGACAACACGCGCACCTGATTGCCATGCTGCGGGGCGAGGTGCCTCCGGACGACTCGGCCCGGGCCGGGTTGCACGCGGCGCTCGTGGCCGAGGCGATCTACCGGTCGGCGGCTTCGGGCCACTGGGAGGACGTTGAACGGCCGTGAGGGCGCCGGTCAGGGTCGGCCTGCTCAGCTTTGCCCACTACCACGCCGAGTTCTGGGCGCGGGCGGTGGCAGGCCATCCCGAGGCGCGCCTGGCGGGTGTGTGGGACGACAACCGGCCCAGGGGAGAGGCGGCCGCCGCCCGGCACGGCACCCGGTACTTCGATGAACTGGGAGCCCTGTTGCGCGAGTGCGACGCGGTGGGCGTGACCTCCGAGACGGTTCGGCACGCCGACCTCGTGGAGGAAGCGGCCCGCGCCGGCGTGCACATCCTGTGCGAGAAGCCCATGGCGGCCTCGCTCGCCGACTGCGATCGCATTCAGCGGGCCGTGGAAGCCTCGGGGGTCACCTTCATGCAGAACTTTCCCAAGCGCTTCGATCCGGTCAACCACGAGCTGGTCGCCCGGGTTCACCGGGGCGAGCTCGGCCGGGTCGTCCTGGTCCGGGTCCGGCACGGCCACGGGCAGGGCCACCAGCCGGAGTTCCTGCGGCTATGGTATGTCGATCCCGATCTCGCCGGCGGCGGGACGCTGCTCGACGAGGGCGTCCACGCGGCGGACTTTCTCCTGTGGCTGCTGGGCCCGCCCGAACGGGTGACCGCGGTGGTCTCACACCGGGCGCTGCAGTTGCGCACCGAGGATACGGCTGCGGCGATCTTCACATTCCCGGACGGCGGCCTGGCCGAGGTGGCCACCAGTTGGATCTTCGTGGCGGCCGAGCAATCGGTGGAGATCTATGGGACCGAAGGGACCGCCCTGCTCCTAGGCGTCGACCTGGCGTCACGGGCATTTACGCGTCCTCCCCATCTTAAGGTCTTCCGGCGCGGGGACGCGGCAGGCAGGTGGGAGTCGTCGCCCACGGCGACGTCCTTCGGCGACGAGCGTTTTCATCAGGGTGGCCCCAGACACTTCATCGACTGCCTGCGCAGGGGGCGGCGGCCGTCACTGGGCGTGGAGGAGGGCCGCCGGGCGGTCGAGATGATTCTCGCGGCGTACCGCGCCGCGGCCAGCGGGCGCAGCGAACCCGTGATATTCGGTAGGAGGCGCCCATGACGCTGCCGGGCTACGAAGGCCTTCGGGTGTACTTCGGGGATCTGCACAGCCATTGCGACGTGGGGTACGGCTACGGCACGCCCGAGGATGCCTACACCAACGCCCGGCTGCAGCTCGACTTCGCCAGCGTGACCGCCCACGGGGGCTGGCCCGACATGCCTGCGTCCGATGCGCGTCTTGCCGACGTCGTCGAGTACCACCGGCGCGGTTTCGCTGCCGCAGCGGCGCGGTGGCCCCACCTGCGGGCCGTGACCAACGCGGCCAACGAGGACGGACGGTTCGTCACGTTTCTCAGCTACGAATGGCACTCCCTGCGCTACGGCGACCACAACGTCTACTACCGGAACGGGGACGGGGAGATCGTGGAGGCGGCGGACCTGGACGGGCTGCGGCGAGCCCTGGGGGAGATCGCGGCCTCAGGCAGGCCGGTACTGCTCATCCCGCATCACATCGGATACCGGGCCGGCTATCGGGGCATTGACTGGGCGACGTTTGTGCCTGTGTGGTCGCCTGTTGTGGAGATCGTTTCCATGCACGGTGCCGCCGAGTCCGACGAGGCCCCCTATCCCTATCTTCACACCATGGGGCCGCGCGACGGCCGGGGCACCATGCGGCACGGCCTCCGGTTGGGGAAGGTCTTCGGTGTCATCGGTTCCACCGACCATCACGCCGCCCACCCGGGCAGCTACGGCGGAGGCCGCGCTGGGGTCTGGGCCGCCGGCCTCACGCGTGAGGCGATCTGGGACGCGCTGACGCGGCGGCGGACGTACGCGCTGACCGGCGATCGCATCGTGCTCGCCTTCGCCATCAACGGACAGCCGATGGGGTCGGTTCTGGGCTCCACACGTCAACGGCATATCCAGGTGGCCGTCGAAGCCGGGGACACCATCGACTACGTGGATGTGGTGCACAACGGGAGACTGTTGCACAGGTGGACGCCCACCCCGGGTAAGGTGGCCTCCAGCACCTGGAAGGTTGTCCTGGAGCTGGGATGGGGTGATCGGGCCGCGCCTGTCACGTGGCGCGTGGACCTCAGCGTCGAGGGCGGTCGGCTGCTGGATGTGGAGCCGCGGCTGCGAGGCCACGATGTGGTGTCTCCCAGGGAAGGCGGCGGTGAGCACTTGGTCCTCAGCTCCTGGGAACGTCGCGGGGACCGGGCCCTGCTCGAGACTACGACCAGAGGTAACCCCAATCCGTTGACGCCAGGCATCCAGGCGATCAGCCTCCACGTGGCTGGCGATGGGTCCACACGGTTTGCCGGTCGAATCAACGATCGCGAGGTGGTCGTGCCGCTCGCCGCGTTGTGGGAAGGTGCGGAGGTTGGATATCTCGGCGGCTTCCGAACGCCGGCGTACCGCTTCAGCCGCGCGGTGAGCGCCACCGAGTTCTCAGGCTCATTTGCGCTGGAGCACAACGGGGAGGGCGAGGGGGGATGGTACTACGTCCGGGTCCGCCAGACGAACCATCAGTGGGCCTGGAGCTCCCCTATCTGGGTGGGGGCGCGGTCGAGCCCGTAATGGAGAGGCCCCCTTAGGTATCGCGCATCGGTGATCCGCCACCGAGCCTGGACAGGTGGGGCCCGCTGGCCTAGAATGACTCAGGAGCAAGGCAGGTACGACCCCGCGGGCGTAGCCGAACTGGTACAGGCGCCAGATTTAGGATCTGGTCGGCGCAAGCCGGTGGGGGTTCGAGTCCCTCCGCCCGCACCACGCGAGCCCCTGTAGGCCGGCTGGGAGGTACCGATGAAGGTGGAGTGGAGGCGCGAGCCGGGCAGCCGCGCCGTCCTGGAGGTTGAGGTTCCGGTCGAGGACGTCCAGCGGGAAGTTCGGGCCTCGGCCGCGCGGCTGGCCCGCCAGGTGCGCGTGCCGGGGTTCCGACCGGGCAAGGCGCCCCGGGCGGTGCTGGAGCGGTACGTCGGCCGCGACGAACTGTACAGCGAGGCCCTGGACGCCCTGGTCTCGTCGGCGTACCGGCAGGCCCTCGCCGAGGTGGGGGTCATTCCGGTGGGACGGCCCGAGTTCGACGTGCCGGCCCTGGACGAGACGCAGCCGCTCCGGTTCGTCGCCCGGGTGGACGTGGTCCCCGATGTGGATCCGGGGCCGTACGACCGGATCCGCATCCCCGTCGAGGAGCCGACGGTCACCGACGCCCATGTGGATGCCGCTATCGAGGAACTGCGCCGGCGGCGCGGCCGGCTGGTGTCGGTACAGGAGAGGGCCGCCCGGGGTGATTTCGTCCTGATCCGGCCGACGGTGGTGGAGGGGTCCAACCGCTTCCAGGTCGGCCGGGACGTGCTGGTCGAGGTCGGGGCCGGCGTGTTCCCGCCCGAGGTCGAGCAGGCCCTGGAGGGCGCGGCCGCGGGCGAGGAGCGGACGGCGCAGTTCGACGAGGGGGGGCGGCTGGTCGCCACGGTCGTGGATGTCAAGCGGCGCGAGCTCCCCGTCCTCGACGACGCGTTTGCGAAGGCGGTCGCCGACGTGGCCACGGTCGAGGAGCTGCGCGCCCGCCTGCGGGAACGGCTGGCCGCCGATGCCGCGGCGCGGGCGCGCGAGGCGTACGAAGAGCAAGTCATCGCGGGAGTCCTCGACGGCGCCTCGGTGGACCTGCCGGCCTCGCTGATAGACCATGAGATCGAGCACCTGGTGGCCGACCTCGAGGAGTCCTTGCATCGGCGCGGCTACACGCTGGCCGGCTACCTGGAAGGGGCCGGCAAGGACCAGGCGGCGCTGCGCGACGAACTGCGGCCGCGGGCCGAGCGGCGGTTGCGGCTGCGGCTGGTGCTGGATGAAATAGCGCGGCGGGAAGGGCTCGTTCCCACAAAGGAGGAGATCGCCGCGGAGGAGGAGAAGGTGGCGGCCGATCTGAAGCAGGACCCGGCGAGGGTCCGTGAATGGCTGGATCGGGAGGGCCGGCGGGAGGCGATGGTGGCCATGCTGCGTCGCCGGAAGACCGTCGAGATGCTGGTGGCCCGTGCCCGGGGCGTCGGGAGCGGGGGGACCCCATGACGCTCATCCCGATGGTTGTCGAGCAGACCCCGCGCGGCGAGCGCGCCTACGACATCTACTCGCGCCTGCTCAAGGACCGCATCATCTTCCTGGGCGGCGGGATCGACGACGATACGGCCAACCTGGTCATCGCGCAGTTGCTCTACCTGGAGGGAGAAGATCCCGACAAGGACATCATGCTCTACGTGAACAGCCCCGGAGGCGACCTGATTGCGTCGCTGGCCATCTACGACACGATGCAGTACGTGCGGCCGGATGTGGCGACGATCTGCGTGGGGCTGGCGGCCAGCGGGGGCGCCCTGATCCTGGCCGGCGGCGCCAAGGGCAAGCGCTCGGCCCTGCCGTACTCCCGTATTATGATCCACCAGCCCTGGGGCGGCGCGCAGGGGACGACCGCCGACATCGACATCCAGGCCAAGGAGTTCCTCAAGATGCGGGCCCTGATGAACGAAATCCTGGCCCGCCACACCAATCAGCCCCTGGAGCGCATTGAGCGCGACACCGACCGGAACTTCTGGATGAGCGCGCAGGACGCCAAGGAGTACGGGATCATCGACGAGGTGATCCTGCCGCGGGAGAGGGTCAAGGCCAAGAAGGAGTAGGCCGATGCTGCGGGGAGGCGACGAGCGCGACCGGATGAAGTGCTCCTTCTGCGGCAAGCCGCAAGAGCATGTGCGCAAACTCGTGGCCGGTCCCGGCGTCTACATCTGCGACGAGTGCATCGAACTGTGCAACGAGATCGTCGAGGAGGAACTGGCGGCCGATGAGCCGCGGCCCCAGTTCCGCCCGACGCCGAAACCCAAGGAGATCTACGAGATCCTCAACCAGTACGTCGTCGGGCAGGACCGCGCCAAGAAGGCGCTGTCGGTCGCCGTCTACAACCACTACAAGCGCATCGGGAACCGCCGGCCCAACGATGTGGAACTGCAGAAGTCCAACATCCTGCTGATCGGGCCCACCGGGTGCGGCAAGACCCTGCTGGCCCAGACCCTGGCGAGGATCCTGGACGTGCCGTTTGCGATCGCCGACGCCACGTCGCTGACTGAGGCAGGCTACGTCGGGGAGGACGTGGAGAACATCCTGCTGCGCCTCATCCAGGCCGCCGATTACGATGTGAGGAAGGCCGAGCGCGGCATCGTCTACATCGACGAGGTGGACAAGATCGCCCGCAAGAGCGAGAACCCCTCGATCACCCGCGACGTCTCCGGTGAGGGCGTCCAGCAGGCGCTGCTGAAGATCCTGGAGGGGACGACCGCCAACGTCCCGCCCCAGGGCGGCCGCAAGCACCCGCATCAGGAGTTCATCCAGATCGACACCAGCAACATCCTGTTCATCTGCGGCGGTGCCTTCGAGGGGCTGGAGCGCATCATCGAGTCGCGGACGCGGCAGACCAGCATCGGGTTCGGCGCGCACATCGAGCCGCGCAGCAAGCACCACCTAGCCGAGGTCCTGGGCCAGGTCATGCCCCAGGACCTGCTGCGCTACGGCCTGATCCCGGAGTTCATCGGCCGGCTGCCCGTCATCGTGCCGCTCGACCCGCTGGACGAGGCGGACCTGGTCATGGTGCTGGTGGAGCCCAAGAACGCGCTGGTGCGCCAGTACCAGCGGATTCTCGAGATGGATGGGGTGGAGCTGGTCTTCACCGACGAGGCGCTGCGGGCAATTGCCCGGGAGGCGATGGGCCGGAACACCGGCGCCCGGGGCCTGCGCACGATCATCGAGGAGATCATGCTGGACATCATGTATGAGATCCCCTCGCGGGGCGACGTCCGGCGCTGCCTGGTCACCGAGGAGGCCGTCCTGAGGCGGAACGGCCCCCTCCTGCTCACCGCCGCGGACCTGAAGAAGCAGGTCCGTGAGAAGCCGGCATCCTAGCCGTCGCCGGTCCAGGTTCAGTAAAGGTTTTTTTATCGAACTTTCGCGTCCCTCGGGGCGGGCAGAGAGGCCCGCGGGGACTTTTTGGGCATCCTGGAAACCGGGAACACCACAGGCCGCCCCGGCGTTTATCACCGTGATAGAGGATGCGCGCCCTGATCAGGGCACTGAGGAGGTACGCGTGAGCGAAACTGCGCAGCAACCAGCCGGGATCCCCGAGCGCCTGCCGTTGCTCCCGCTTAAGGGGACGGTGATCTTTCCCCACCAGGTCCAGGGGCTGGGGGTCGGGCGGCCGAAGTCGTTGCGGGCGCTTGAGCGCGCGATGGAGCGCGACCGGCTGATCGTCCTGGCCGCCCAGCGCGATGACGAGATCGACGACCCCAAGCCGGCCGATATCCACACCGTCGGGACGGTGTGCCGGATCCTCCAGGTCGGCAAGCAGCCGGACGGCATCCTCCAGGTCATCGTGGAGGGGACCGCGCGGGTCGACCTCACCGGCTTCGTCCAGGAACATCCCTACTTCGAGGTCCAGGTCCGCCTCCGGCCCGACGTCGTCGAGAAGACCATGGAGGTCGAGGCGCTGATGCGGGGGCTGCTGTCCCTGTTCGAGCGCTTCGGCCGCTTCTCCCGGACGGTGCCGCCGGACCAGCTCGTCGCCGCCGGGCAGCTCGACGACCCGAGCCGGCTGGCCGACCTCGTCGCCCAGTTCGTTCCCCTGAAACTGGACGAACGCCAGGCGCTGCTGGAGGCCGATCCCAAGGCCCGCCTGGAGAAGCTGAGCGGCATCGTGACCCGCGAAGTGAACGTGCTGGAGCTGGAGCGGAAGATCCAGAACCGCGTCCGCAAGCAGATGGAGAAGTCCCAGCGCGAGTACTTCCTCAAGGAGCAGATGAAGGCGATCCAGCAGGAGCTGGGCGAGACCGATGAGCGGCAGGCCGAGGTGGCGGAGTACCGCAAGAAAATCGAGGCCGCCAACCTGCCCGAGCACGTCAAGACCAAGGCCCTGGAGGAGCTGGGGCGCCTGGAGAAGATGCCGCCCATGGTGGCGGAGGCGGTGGTGGTCCGCACCTATCTGGACTGGATCCTGGCCCTGCCCTGGAGCGTGCGCACCGACGACCGACTGGACATCGACGAGGCGCGGAAGATCCTCGACGAGGACCACTACGGCCTGGAGAAGGCCAAGGACCGGGTCATCGAGTACCTGGCCGTGCGCAAGCTCTCGCCGGAGTCCCGCGGCCCCATCCTGTGCTTCGTGGGGCCGCCCGGGGTCGGCAAGACCTCGGTGGGCAAGTCCATCGCCCGGGCGCTGGGACGCAAGTTCGTCCGCATCTCGCTGGGTGGAGTCCGCGACGAGGCCGAGATCCGCGGGCACCGCCGCACCTACGTGGGCGCGCTGCCGGGCCGCATCGTGCAGGGCCTGAAGACAGCCGGCAGCCGCAACCCCGTCTTCATGCTGGACGAGATCGACAAACTGGGCGTGGACTTCCGCGGCGACCCGTCTGCCGCCCTGCTGGAGGCTCTGGATCCCGAGCAGAACCATGCCTTCAGCGACCACTACCTGGAACTGCCGCTGGACCTCTCCGAAGTGATGTTCATCACGACCGCCAACATCCTCGAGACCATCCCGCCAGCGCTTCGCGATCGCATGGAGGTCATCCGCTTCCCGGGCTACATCGAGGAGGAGAAGGTCAAGATCGCCCAGCAGTTCCTGATCCCCAAGCAGTTGAAGGCCAACGGTCTGAAGCCCGAACAGCTGACCTTTACCGGCGAGGCGCTGCGCCTCATCGCGCGCGAGTACACCCGGGAGGCCGGCGTGCGCAACCTGGAGCGCGAGATCGGCGCCATCTGCCGGAAGGTGGCCACGGGGGTGGCCCGGGGCAAGTCTTCCGGCGAGCGCATCACCCGGGCGAACGTGCACCTCTACCTGGGGCCGCCCAAGTTCCGGTTCGGGGCAGCCGAGAAAGAAGACGAGGTCGGCGTGGCGACAGGTCTGGTCTACACGGAGATGGGCGGCGACGTCATCTCGGTGGAGGCGACGCTGATGCGGGGCGAAGGCAACCTGTCGCTGACCGGGCAGCTGGGCGACGTCATGAAGGAGTCGGCCCAGGCGGCCATGTCCTACGTCCGGTCGCGCGCCCGCCGATTCGGGGTGGACGAGGAATTCTACCAGAAGACCGACGTCCACATCCACGTGCCCGCTGGCGCGGTCCCCAAGGACGGGCCGTCGGCCGGGATCACCATGGCCACGGCGCTGGCCTCCGCGGTCACCGGGCGGCCGGTGCGCCGGGACGTGGCCATGACCGGCGAGATCACGCTGCGCGGCCGGGTGTTGCCGATCGGGGGCCTCAAGGAAAAGGTCCTGGCCGCGCACCGCGCCGGGATCAAGACGGTGATCCTGCCCAAGGAGAACGAGAAGGATCTGATCGAGATCCCGGCCAACGTGCGCAAAGAACTCAGGCTCATCCTGGTCACGCACATGGATGAGGTGTTGAACGAGGCGCTGCTGCCGCGGCGGGAACAGGAGGTCGCCCCGCCGGTCCCGCTGGCCGCGCCGACGCCCACCCCGGCGTTCGTGCCGCCGCTGCCGCCGGTTCCGGTGCAACCGGAACGCCGGCCGCCGGAGGCGCCGCCCGTTAGCTAGGGGGGGTCGCGGGTTCGTCCGCGGCGGATTTGAGTAGAGTACGAGCTTACTCACCCCGGACGTGATGCCTTGTGGCAGGGGCGCGCCGTCGGCCTCGAACGTGAGCTCGGGCGCGGACAGCATGTTCGTGGTCGGCACCGGCGGGCGCAGCCTCCATCCTTTCCGGAGCGTCCCGGAGCGTCGCTGCGGGCCGGGTTCGCCAACTCGGAGATCCCGCAGATTCACGGCACGCGCATGATCCGCCGGGCGTACGTCCCTGGCGGCCGCGCGGCCACGCAGCTCGAAGACCTGCGCATGGCGCAGGCGCTGTCGACGCTGGCTGGGGTCAGGCTGCCGCACCTCGAGAGCGCGGTGGCGCTCTACCAGGCGCTGGTCGCCCGCGGCCGGGGCGACCTCGACCATTCGGCGCTCCACCCGCTGCTCTGGGAAAATTCCGGCGAGGCCCCGGGCTGAGCGAGGTGTCCTCACGGGCGCCTCATGGCCGAGCGACGCTCCTGGCCGCCTGGTAGCGCGCCTGCGCCCGGACCCGCGCCGCGGCGTGGTCCACAAGCGGCGCCGGGTAGTCGCGTCCAATCCGACAGTCCGCCGCGCGCTGCGTCTCCGATGGCATCGTCCACGGCTCATGGATGTACTGATCGGGCACACGCGCCAGCTCGGGTACCCACTGCCGGACGTAGGTGCCGTGCGGGTCGGTGCGCCTGCCCTGGAGGGTGGGATTGAAGGTACGGAAGTAGGGCGCGGCGTCGGTGCCCACCCCGGCGGTCCACTGCCAGCCACCGGTGTTGGCGGCCGGATCCCCATCGAGCAACAGGCGCATGAAGTGCCGCTCACCGTGACGCCAGTCGATCAAGAGGTCCTTGACCAGGAATGAGGCCACGATCATCCGGGCCCGATTAGGGATCCAGCCGGTGCGGGCGAGCTGGCGCATCGCCGCATCCACAATGGGAAACCCCGTGAGGCCGGCCTGCCAGGCCGCAAGGCCGTCAGGGTCGTCGTTCCACCGGATGCCGCGCAGGGCGGGGCGGAACTCCTGCTCGAGCACATGGGGAAAGTGGCGCAGGATCGCGGCATAAAACTCGCGCCAGATCAACTCGCCGATGTAGACGCGCACGCTCTGGCACGCCGACGCATCGGGCGCGAGGCGCATCGCCCGGTGCGCCGCAGCCAGGACCTCGCGCGCCGAGACCATGCCGAAGCGCAGATAGGGCGACAGGCGCGAGGTGCCATCGAGGTCCACCCGGTCTCGTGTGGCCGCGTATCGGTAGATGGGCGCGTCGGCACCTGCTGCGAAGGCCGCTAGACGCTTACGCGCCGCCTGCTCCCCAGGCGGGAACCCTTCGAACCCCGGAGCGGAGGCCGGAATCTCCTCTGTGGCAAGGGTCTCCGGCACGGCGAGGCGCGAGGGCGGGGCGATCGGCGCGAGGTGCTCGGTCGCGACCGCCGCCTCCCAGGCCCGGCGGAAGGGTGTGAAGATCCTGTAGGGTGACCCCTCCGGCCCTGTGACGCGGTCCGGCGGAACCACGGTCACACCGCCCACAAGCTGCAGCGGCAGATGCGCGGCGACCCGTGCGTCACGCCGCTGCGCATAGGGTGAAACATCGGCCTGCGCTACGATCACCTCGGCGCCCGTCTCGCGGACGACCTGCGCGAGCACGCGGTGAGGACGGCCGCGCCGGACAACCAGGCGCCCGCCCCGCGCTCGCAGGTCCTGGTCCAGTGTCCTCAGGCCGGCGAAGAGAAACGCCGTGCGGCCCGGCGAGGCGTCAGGCGACGAGAGCAACGCCGGATCGAGGATGAACAGAGGCACGACACTCCGCCCGCGTTCCAGGGCCGCGGCCAGGGCCGGGTTGTCGTGGAGGCGCAGGTCGCGGCGAATCCACCAGACGGCCACTCCGCCTGCGCTGCGGCGTCGCCTTCTCACAGCCGCCGCGTCGGCGCGCGCCCCTCGGCCCGTGCCGCGAAGTGCTCCTCGAGAGCACGCCGCCGGAACTCGAAGATCTCTTGGAGCCGTGGAGCCACCACCAGGCGACTGACGATCAGGCCTAGCCATCCCAGAGGCAGCGCGTAGTGAACGATGTCCTCCATCTCGACGCCGCCCGGGACCTCGCGGAAGAGGTGCTGGTGATGCCAGAAGCGATACGGCCCGAGGCGCTGCTCGTCCACGAACAGGTGCGGTTCGCAGACGTGCGTGATCTCCGTCACCCATGTCACGGGAATGCCCGCCACCGGACGCACACGGTAGGTGATGAGGAGCCCGGCGTAGGCGCGGTCGAGCAGGGGCGAGAGGATCTCGAAGCGCATCCACGGCGGTGTGAGCCGGCTGAGGTTGCGGGGATCGGAAAAGAACGCCCAGGCATCCGAGATCGCCACCGACAGACGCTGCACGGTTCGGAGAGACTGCAGCCTCATGGGACTGTTGTGGGGCGAAGCCCCTCCGGTCTTCCTGCCGGGGTCGGACGAGACATGGCGGGCACATGGCCGGTCGCACCGATCCCCGGGACCAGACGCCGGCTCATGCGTTGAGCCTCCAAATCCTGAGGTTCAAGTCCGACCACGAGGTCGGCCAGGGGAGCGGGGGGCCGCCGGACACGCTCGGCCCCCCGCCGTGTTCCTGCGCCGTCCACGTCTCGCGCCTCGCGGGTACCCACCGCTAGCGCGGCAGGATCACGCTGTCGATGACGTGGATCACGCCGTTCGAGGCGATGATATCCGTCCGGATCACGCGGGCGGTGTCCACCATGACGGCGCCGTCCTTGACGCTGATCGTGATCTCCTGACCGTTGACCGTCTTGGCCGACTTCAACTTCATGACATCGGCAGCCAGCACGCGGCCGGGGACGACATGGTAGGTCAACACTGCAGTAAGCTTCTGTCTGTCCTTAAGCAGCGCGTCGAGCGTGCCCGGCGGCAGCTTCGCGAATGCCTCGTCGGTGGGCGCGAAGACCGTGAATGGTCCCGGGCCCTTCAGCGTCTGGACGAGCCCGGCTTCCTGGACGGCCTTGACCAGCGTCGTGAACGAACCGGCCGCCACAGCGGTGTCTACGATATCTCGCGCAGCCTGCGCGCCGCCGGTCGAGGCGCCGGCCAGCAGTGTGCTCAGCGCGAACGTGATCGAGAGCATCGTGCGCTTGCTCGTCATCCTCCTTACCTCCCATCCGGTTAGGCTCGGGCAAGATTGGCAGTGCCTGCCGTCCGTGCCCTGCAATGGGCATGCTAGCCTAGGCGATCCTCTGCCTCAATAGTTTGTCTAATGTTTATCCGTAGTATGTTGATTCTCCGGGCCTGAGAGTGGCATACTGGGAGCGTGGCATACTGGTGGCATACTGAACGATATGACACCTGATCGCGGGCCCAAGTACACAATCAAGACGGTGGCGAAGATGACCGGCGTGGGGACGGCGACACTGCGCGCGTGGGAGAAGCGCTACGGCATTCCCGCGCCCGTTCGAACGGCCTCCCGCTACCGTTTGTACTCAGATGCCGATGTCCGCGAGATCCGGTGGCTGGTGGCCCGAATCGAGCAGGGCATCCCACCTCGACAGGCCGCCCGCCTCGCCATCGACCGTCGCACGGCCGGAGTGGCCCTGGACGAGGAACCCTCGGTCGAGATCCCGGCCCTGATCTCGGATCTGCGGGCCGCCTGTCTGGCTTACGACGAGGAGACAGCGGAGGAGATCTTACGGCGTGCCGCATCCGTCCTGCGCCCCCACGAGATCGTCCGCAGCGTAGTGCTGCCGGCGGTTGCCCAGGTGGGCCGCGACTGGGAAGCCGGGCTCGTGAACGTGGCCCAGGAACACTTCACGAGTGGACTGACGCGGCGGGTTGCCCTGCGGCTGATGGACCTCTATCAGGCCTCACCCGGCCTTGTGCCCATCGTCTGCGCCTGCGCGCCCGGAGAGCTTCACGAACTGGGGCTGCTCGCGGTCGCCCTGGAGCTGCGGCGCCGCGGCCACCCTGTGGTCAATCTGGGGCAGGCCACCCCTGTCGATGCCGCGCTGTCGGCGATCGAGCGGCTGGGCGCCCGGATCGCGGTCGTGGCGGCCACGCTGCCCGAGCATCTCGAGCCCTGGGTGGCCGCCCGAGGGGCCGTGGAAGACCTCCACAGGCGCACCGGCGCAGTGATCGTGTGGGGCGGCCCGGGAGCCGCGTGCGCGTCGGCGCAGGGACTTCCGGGTCCGGCGGCCGTCACGATCGACGAGGCGGTGGCGGCGGTCGCCGGGCTGCTCGAGATGATGACGCCGGCGCGCGGTGGGGCCCGCGCCTGAGGACGTCAGGCCAGCGTCAGCGCGGCGCGTTTCGTCAGCGCCGTGTAGGTCGCCCGCCCCGCCTTGAAGGTCGCCAGCAGGATCTCCTCCCGGCTCCTGCTCTCGTCATAGGACACGTGCACCCAGGTCCCCTCGAAGATGAGCTGGTCGTAGGGCAGCCCCGCGCGCACCAGGGCCTTAAACAGGGCGAGGGTCCCGATGGCCGGGCACACGATGTCCGCGGCCTTGCCCTCGATGTGCTGGCTGCGCCGCGACCCTCCGATCGCCGCGTTGACCTTGGGCGATCGATACCCCGAGGTGATCTGGATGGGTTTGCCGATCACAGCGCGCAGCGGCTCCAGCACGTTCACACAGAGGGCCCGCATGTGCTCGATGTGCGACTCGTCGGGCGCATTGTCGAGCCCCTGGCGAATCGCCGTCTGCGAGAAGGTAAACTCATCCAGGGTGAAGTGCTTTGAGAGACGCATCGGCTCCTCCGTGTCGGCGGCTTCAGCGCTTCTTCGTCGAGAGCAGGCTCAACAGGCCAACCTGCCCCCTGAGCGCCTCGAACTCGGGATCTTTGTGGACGAGGGTCGCGCCCCCCAGCCTCGCGACCGCGGCGATCAGCGCATCGGCCACGGAGAGGCGGTGCGCGGCCTTCACTCTTCCAGCCTGCAACAGGGCCTTCTCGTCCGGATAGACCCACGCCACGGGCCAGGCTCTGACGAGAGCCAGGAGCCGAACAGCCTCGTCCTCACCCTTTGTGCGCAGGGCCGTGTAGAAGACCTCCATCAGCGTGATCGAGCAGGCCAGCACCTCGTGCTGGCCTGCCTGCACCCCCCGCAGCAGGCGCTCCACCCGACCGGCACCGGGTTCATCCCCCAGAAAGGCCACGATTGCAGACGTGTCCAGGACGTAGCGCTCAGCCACGCTGTCGTTCGCGTCTGCGGTCCCTCAACAGCGCCGCGCGCAGACCCTTTGCAGCCCCCCGGGCGGAGGCGATGGGATCGTCAGGCAACGGAACTACACGAATTGTCTGTCCGTCATCGATCCACTCGATCCGCGTCTGGGGAGTGATCCTGTGCGCGCGGCGCACCTTGGCAGGAATAACGGTTTGTCCCCTCGCGGTCACCGTGGTCTTCATCAGATCACCTCCCCCAAGGTACGATACAAGACGAATCTTGGAAACGCAAGTCAAACCTGGAACTTGCCATTCAGCACTCACACATAGGCCTCGTACTCATGGATGTTGACCGGTACGCTGATCACCGCGGCCTGCTCGGACCGCACCGCGTCCTCCAGCG
>JAVKHQ010000003.1:0-158296 GCA_031459875.1 Candidatus Fervidifonticultor sextus
TACAGCGCCATCAGCTCAACGACGTGGCGTGGCCGACCTCGCCCCATGCCCAGGGCCCTGAGGATGGTGGTAATTTGCTCCCAGAGGTGGCGGGTGCTAGGATACAGGCGGGACACCACGAGGGATCACCCTCCCCGACGTCTGCTCTGTGCGTCACACAAAGCCTTCGTCGGGTGGTGTCCCAACTCTTTTTCAGGTCAGCGCTTCAGGCCGTTCCTGGAGCCCGTGCGTAACTCCTGTCAGGAACATGGAAGCCAATCCGCACGTGAGCCTCAGCATCGTCGATCCTGGGAACATGTACCGCTACGTGCAGATCCGTGGCGAGGCGATCAGGTTCGACCCCCACAACGGCGCGCGGGACATCGACCGCCTGTCCATGCGCTACACCGGCAAGCCCTACCCGTACCCCGACGGCCAGCGGCCGGAAGACCGGGTGTCCGTCCTCATCACGCCCCGCTCCGTGAGCGGCTGGCGCGGCTAGCGCCGCGGCGTCCGGGCCGCGGCCCCAGGCGGCCGGCCAGCCACCGGCGCAGTTCGCGCAGGTCGCGGACGGTCAGGTCCGGCCTGGGGCCGCGACGCAGGGCCGGCCGCACGCCGGCAACGCCGCTTTGCACCAGGATCGCAAACAGGCCGGCGGCCCGGCCCGCCGCCATGTCGGTCGAGAGCTGATCGCCGACCATGGCCGCCTCGTGTGGGCGCGCCCCGATGCGCGCGGCGGCCTCGCGGAGCAGGAGGGGACGGGGTTTGCCCACCACGACTGCGCGCCGTCCGGAGGCGTACTGGAGCGCTGCGACGATCGCCCCGGAGCCCGGGATGACGCGGTCGGGCATGGGGAGCAACGGATCGGGGTTCGCGGCCACAAAGGCCGCGCCGGCCACGAGGGCCTGCACCGCTGCGGCGAGCTTGCGGTAGGTCAACCGGCGGTCCAGGCCCACGACGACGGCGGCGACCTGGTCCCACGCGGGGACGAAGCCTGCGCGGGCGATCGTCCGGCGGAACGCGGGTTCTCCGATGACGAGGACGCGCGACCCGGGCGGCAGCGTCTTGCGCAGGTACGCGGCTGCGGCCTCGGCGGCGGTGACGATCCGCCGGGCGTGGGCGCGGATGCCCATGGCGGCCAGGTGGCGGACGTACTGCCGCGGGGTCCGGGTGGTGTTGTTGGTCACCATCGCGTAAGGGATGCCACGCCGGTCCAGGTCCGCCAGGAGGTCCCGGGCCCCGGGCAGCGGTCGGTCGCCCCGGTACAGCACGCCGTCCATGTCGAACAGGAACGCACGGAAAGTGCGGCGGGTCACGCCATCGTCTTCTGTGCCTGGCCCACGACACCCTCCCGATGCCCGCGGCCGTGCGGGGCGAACGGTGTCGCTGGGAGGCACGGAGCGAGGATGGCGCCTGCGCCCCACCGGGGATCCAAGGGTGGCGCTGGCGCGGTCGCCGCGGGCGGCCGCCGACGAGGGAATCTCCCGGGGGCCACAGGGTGCCTCGTGATGGCTCCGTCATTCGAGCAGGAGGAGAGCGTCTGGAGGACTAATTATGGCGTCAGATTTCCGCCCAAAGTTCAGACTCCATACATCGAGGGAGGGATGACCGTATGCCTCAGTCGCAGACGACGCACGCGGCTGTCCGCCCGACCACCTATCCCACCCGACATTCCCGCAATAGCAAGTCCCGCCGTGAGTTCCTCAAGACCGCCGTCGCCGGCGCTGCTGCGGCGACGATCGGCTTCTCCTATGTCAAGCGCGTCACCGCCCAGCCGGCTGTCGTCTGGAAGATGCAGTCCGGCTGGCCGGCGCGCGAGTACTTCCACGAGTCGGCGGTGGCGCTGGCCAACAAGATCAACGAGATGTCGGCCGGCCGCATCCGGATCGACCTGCTCCCAGCCGGTGCCGTGGTGGGGGCATTCGGGATCATTGATGCCGTGGACAAGGGGCTGCTGGACGCTGGCCACGCGGTGGGCGTCTATGCCTACGCCAAGAGCCCCGCGACGAGCCTGTTCGGGACCGGTCCGTCGTTTGGGATGGACGCCATCGATGTGCTGTCGTGGTTCTACTACGGCGGCGGCTTCGAGCTGTACCAGGACCTGCTACAGAACAAACTCAAACTCAACGTCGTGAACTTCCTGTTCGGCCCCATGCCGACCCAGCCCCTGGGCTGGTTCCGGGTCCCGGTGCTCAAGCCCGAACAGCTCAAGGGCACCAAGTACCGGACCGTGGGGCTGTCGGCGGAGCTCTTTGCGGAGCTGGGGGCCTCAGTGGTCATCCTCCCGGGCGGCGAGATCATTCCGGCGCTGGAGCGCGGCGTGATCGACGCCGCGGAGTTCAACAACCCCTCCTCCGACAAGGCCCTGGGCTTCCCCGATGTTCGGAAGGTCTACATGCTGGGCAGCTTCCACCAGCCGGTGGAGAGCCTCGAGGTGGAGATCAACAAGGCGAAGTGGGACGCCCTGCCGCCGGACCTCAAGGCCATCGTCCGGTATGCCATCTACGCGGAGGGGGCCGACTTCCACTACCGGACCATCGCCCGCAACAGCGCCGACCTGGAGGAATTGGAGAAGCAGCGCGGCGTGCGGGTCTTCGTGACGCCCCCCGAGGTCCTGCGGGCGCAGCTGGCGGCCTGGGACAAGATCATCGAGAAGCACTCCAAGGCCGACCCGACCTTCGCCCGGATCGTCAACAGCCAGCGGGCCTGGGCCCGGCGGGTGGTGAGCTGGAAGCTGCGGACCTACGTGGACAACCGCATCGCCTGGGACCACTACTTCAAGGGCAAGTGACGGTGAGGAGCTAGGCTTGCCCGCAGACGACGTCAGGGCGCCCGAGGAGTCCTCGCTCGGAGCGCCCTGACTGTCGCATCGGCACAGGCGGGCCGTCCAGGAGCGCGGCCATGCGACGGGTCATCAGGGGCATCGACCGGATCAGCGAGACCGTGGGGAAGGCCTTCGCCTGGCTGGCGGTGGCCATGACGCTGGCCATGTCGTTCGAGGTGGTCTCCCGCTACGTCTTCGACCGGCCCACCACCTGGGCGTTTGACGCCAGTTACATGATGTACGGAGCCTACTTCATGATGGGCTCGGCCTACACCCTGTCCAGGAACGCCCACGTGCGCGGCGACATCTTCTACCGCAACTTCACCCCCCGCACCCAGGCGCTCATCGACCTGGTCCTGTTCATCGTCGTCTTCTTCCCGGCGATGACCGCGTTTGTGGTCATCGGGTGGGACTTCTTCCTGCACTCGTTCCGCATCCGCGAGACCTCGCCGCTGAGCCCCTACGCGACCCCAGTCTGGCCCCTCAAGGGGGCCATCCCCGCCGGCGCCGGGCTGTTGTTGTTGCAGGGGGTGGCCCAGGTCCTCCGCTGCGTCATCGCCATCCGGACCGGGCAGTGGCCCGACCATGAGGAGCACGGTCTGGAGGAAGCCGAAGCCCTGGAACCGCCCGAGGTGTCAGCGTGAGCCCGGAGGCCCTCGGCATCCTCCAGCTGGTCCTCCTGACCGCGGCCATCTTCATCGGCTTCCCCACCGCCTTCACCCTCATGGCGCTGGGTTTCGTCTTCGGCTACCTGGGGTTTGGCCACCTCGTCTTCGACTTGATGGTGCAGCGGGCATTCTTCGTGATGACCAACGACGTCCTCATCTCCATCGCCCTGTTCATCTACATGGGCTATGTCCTGGAGCGCTCCGGCATCCTGGACCGGCTGTTCAGGACCATCCTGATCCTGGCCGGGTCGCTGCGGGGCTCGCTGGCGCTGGCCACCGTGATCACCTGCACCATCTTCGCCATGGCCACCGGGATTATCGGGGCCTCCGTGACCATCATGGGGCTGCTGGCGCTGCCACCGATGCTGCGGCTGGGCTACGACAAGCGCCTGGCCTCGGGATCCATCGCCGCCGGGGGCACCCTGGGCATCCTCATCCCGCCCAGCGTGCTGCTCATCCTCTATGCGGCCAACGCCGGTGAATCCATCGTCCGGCTGTACATGGCGGCCTTCGTGCCGGGGTTCCTGCTGGCCGCGCTCTACGTCGTCTACGTCGCGCTGATGGCGTGGTGGCGGCCCGAGATGGGGCCGCCCCTGCCGCCGGAGGAACGGGCCTTCCCCACCCGGCAGAAGGTCGGGATGCTGCTCACCGGCCTGCTGCCCATCTCCGTCCTCATCCTGACGGTGCTGGGGTCCATCGTGGCTGGCCTGGCGACTCCCACCGAGGCGGCCGGCGTCGGGGCGCTGGGCGCCATGGTGCTCAGCGCGGCCTACCGACAGCTGACCTGGGAAAACCTCAAGGCCGCGGTGTTCCAGGCCATCCGGACCTCCAGCATGGTCCTGACCCTTCTGGTGGGATCGGCCATCTTCTCGGCGGTCTTCGCCCGGCTGGGGGGATCCCGGATCATCGAGGACGCCATCGTAGGGCTCGGGCTCACTCCCCACCAGTTCATCTGGCTGATGATGGTGGTCATCTTCCTGCTGGGTTGGCCCCTGGAGTGGACGGAGATCATCATCATCTTCATGCCGCTGTTCTGGCCGATCGCCCAGAAGTACGGCATCGACCCCATCTGGCTGGGGGTGCTGGTGGCCATCAACCTGCAGACGGCGTTCTTGAGCCCGCCGGTGGCGATGGCGGCCTTCTACATCAAGGGGGTGGCGCCCAGAGACGTCCTGCTGAAGGACATCTGGTGGGGGATGGTACCCTTCATGGGCCTCCAGGTGGTGGCGCTGCTGCTCGTGTACTTCTTCCCGCAACTGGCGCTGTGGCTGCCCAAGCTCGTCTACCGATAGTGGCCTACATCCCGATCGAGACCGACTTCACCTCCATATACTCCTCGATCCCTTGACGGCCGCCCTCCCGGCCCAGTCCGCTCTCCTTGAAGCCCCCAAACGGGATCTCGTGGGTGTAGCCGCTGGCGTCGTTGACGCCGACCATCCCGTACTCCAGCGCTTCGGCGACCCGGATCGCCCGCCGGAGGTCCGTGGTGTAGCAATAGGCCGCCAGGCCAAACGTCGTCTGGTTCGCCCGCTCGATCACCTCGGCTTCGTCCCGGAAGGTCATCACCGGCGCCACAGGTCCGAAGATCTCCTCCCTGGCCACCGCCATCTCCTCGCGGACGTTCATCAGCACGGTGGGGGCGTAGAAGAGCCCGCGGCTGAGGACTCCCTCGGTCAGCCGGCGGCCGCCCGCGGCCACGGACGCGCCCTCGGTCACCGCGCGCTTTACCAGGCCGTCCACCTTCTCCAGGATCTCCGCGTTGATCAACGGGCCGATCTGGGCGCCCGGCTCGAACCCCGGCGCGACCTTCAGGGCGAAGACGCGGTCGAGGAATTTCGGGATGAAACCATTGGCGACGCTCTCCTGCACGTAGAGCCGGTTCGCGCAGATGCACGACTGGCCCGCCACGCGCAGGAACTTGATGGCAACCGCGCCGTCGGCCGCGGCGTCCAGGTCGGCGTCGTCGAAGACGATAAACGGGGCATTCCCGCCCAGTTCGAAGGAGACGCGCTTGAGGTGCGCGGCGGCCCCCGCCATCAGCCGCTTGCCCACCTCGGTCGAGCCGGTGAACGCGATCTTGCGCACGGCGGGATGGTCCAAAAACGCCTGACCGACCTCCCCGGAGCGGCGGCTGGTGATCACGTTGAACACGCCGGGCGGCAGCCCGGCCTCCTCGCCGATGCGGGCCAGGGCCAGCGCGGTCAGCGGCGTGGCGCTGGCCGGTTTGAGGACCACCGTGCACCCGGCGGCCAGGGCCGGGGCGATCTTGCGGGTGACCATGGTCGCAGGAAAGTTCCAGGGCGTGATGGCGGCTACGACGCCGATCGGTTGGCGCATGACCCAGAGGCGCTTACCGGCAACAGGCGGCGGCACGATCTCACCGTAGACGCGGCGGGCCTCCTCGGCAAACCAGCCGAAGTAGCCAGCGGCAAAAGCCACCTCGCGGCGGGCCTCCTCGAAGGGTTTGCCGTTCTCCTGGGTG
Organism: Candidatus Fervidifonticultor sextus; assembly: GCA_031459875.1. Taxonomy (GTDB): domain Bacteria; phylum Sysuimicrobiota; class Sysuimicrobiia; order Sysuimicrobiales; family Humicultoraceae; genus Fervidifonticultor_A; species Fervidifonticultor_A sextus. Next base: position 5,954 of record JAVKHQ010000003.1, read on the forward strand.
ACCAGGCGGGCGAGGTCGTCCCGCCGCTCCGTCATTCCCTCGAAGAGGCGGCGCAGGATCCGGCCCCGCTCCACCGCCGGCGTGGCGGCCCACGACCGGAAGGCCCGGGCGGCGGCGTCGACGGCCTGCCAGACGTCCTCGCGGCCGGCATCCGGCAGGTCCGCCAGCACCTCCGCGGTGGCGGGATCGACGACCCGCATCGTCTGCCCGCTGGCAGCGTCCACCCAGGCGCCGCCGATGTACATCCTGGAGCGTTCGCCAACCAGGCTCATCCGTCTCCCCTCCTCGCCGGGTGGTGTATCGGCGTCCTTTCGATTCGGGCAGACCGTCCCCCTGCCCGCCCCAACCACATGGCCGGCCGTGGGCCCCTGAGGCGTCCAGGAAAGGCGCCGGCGCCACGCGAAATCACCGGGTCATGACGCGGGGAGAAGGACGGGGTTCTCCGGGGGTGGGCTGATGGGCGCACGGACCGGGCAGCAGTTCGTGATCTGTCGGGAGTCGCTCGAGGACGGCCGCGCGGCGGGACAGCCGTGACCGATCCGTCGCCGGCGCCCGACTCGCATGCCTTCCGGCGGACGATCGGCCTGTTCGCCACGGGCGTTTCGGTGGTGGCGCTGCAGACGCCCGACGGCGTCGCTGGCATGACGGCCAACGCCATCTGCTCGGTCTCCCTGGAACCCCTGTTGGTGCTGGTCTGCGTGGACCGCAAGGCCCGGTTGGCCCGCGACCTCGGGGTCGGCCGGCCGTTCTCGATCAACATCCTCCGGGAGGACCAGGAAGTGCTTTCCCGCTACTTTGGCGGAGGGTGGCACGACCTGCCGCCGCCCGAGTTCCGCTTCGAAGACTGGGACGGCACGCCCCGGCTGGTCGGCGCGCTGGCGTCGATCCGGTGCGCCGTGGATCGCCTGCACGACGGCGGCGATCACTGGATTGTCCTCGGGCGGGTGGTGGGCCTCTTCGAGGCGTCCGGGCCCTCCCACCCGCTTATCTTCTATGCGGGGCGATATCGGCGCCTGGCGCCGCCGCCCGTCCCGGCCGCACCGCCGGAGCGGTGGGGGCCGGATGGGGTGGCCACCTCCGGCGAGGACCGGGGGGCACCGCGCGAATGACCGCTCCCCCCTGATGACCTGCGGCCGGCCGCTGTTCGCGACCCTCCGCAGAAGAGGAGCCCCGGCCGACAGCGACTGGGGCTCACGGTTCCGTTCAGTGCGGCTCCGTCGGACCGGGGGCCGCGCACCAGCCTACGTCCTCCGGCGCCGTCGGCCAGAGGCACGACCCCCGGTCCGGCTCTTGTCCTCTACAGCACGGGCAGGAGTCCTGCGGTCCTCCCGGATCGGGCGTGGTGCCATGCGGCCTCCATGACCTGGTCCAGGTCCGACAGCATGGGGCCGTAGACAGCCACGACCGTTCCCCTGGGATCGAGCAGGGTCAGGCCGTCCTCCTGCTCCACGACCTCGTAGCCTTCGGGAAGCCCCGGAAGTACGATCGACCAGCCCATGGAACGCTCCGGCTCGGCGTCCTGGCCGGCGCCTTGCCCAACACGTTATGCGTTAGAGGTTCCCCGCTCGAGGCCCGACCCCTTCCGTCCCCATCCGGTAGCGAGGCCAGATGGGTGCCTTCAGCGGACGATCTTCGGCCGACTTCATTCAGGCTGAAGTTTCGAACCCAGAGGAGGAGGAACTTCACCCGTCGGCGTCGAACTCCCTAACTATCTCCGGGGAGAACCGTTCGGGTTCACGCCCTTCATCCCGCCATCACCGGCCCTGCCTGGAGACCCGGGGAGATCCCGGGAGCCGTCTCGTTTTAAGGAGGGGATCCACCGTGAGAAAGGCCATTGCGATCGCCTTCGCCGCGCTCCTCATGCTGTCCGGCGCACCGGCGACCCCAAGCCAGCCGGCGCCGACCGTGGTCGCGGATCACGGTGGCGGCGAAGCGTTCGGCTAGGCACGACAGGATCTCACCGGCTCTAAGCCGATTGCCCTGGTCGTCGTGGGGGAGGGATATTTGTGACGCTTGGCGAGCGCATCCGCCAGGCCCGGAAGAGCCGCGGCATCACGCAGCGGGCCTTAGCTGGCGGAGATCTGTCCGAGAGTTTCATCAGCATGCTGGAGCACGACAGGGTGCGGCCGTCGCTGGAGACGCTCCGGGTCCTCGCCGGACGCCTCGGGCTGCCGCTGGCCGAGTTGCTCGACGCCGAGCCGCCGCCCAGCCGGCAGGTCAGGGTCAAGATCGACCTGGGCAACGCGCTGCTGCGCCAGCACCGGTTCACCGAGGCCATGGAGGCGTTCCAGGAGGCGGAGCGCCGCCTCGCCCCGGGGTCTCCGCTGGAGGCCGTCTTTCGGGTCACCATCGGGCTGGGCCAGGCGCTGACGGGCCTGAGCCACTTCGATCTGGCCGAGCAGCATCTGGCCAAGGGCGAAGCCCTGGCGGAAGCCCTCGGGCGGCCGGACCTGATCGCCCGGGTGGCGAGCGCCGCCGGGCTCCTCTCCCTCCGGAAGCGCGATCTCCCGGCTGCCCGGGATGCCTTCACCCGGGCGCTGGCCGCCATCCGGTCCGCAGACCCTGTGGACGCCGAATTCGAGGGGAGGATCCTGATCAACCTCGGTCGCACCTACTCCGACCTGGGGCTGCCGGCGCAGGCGCTCCACTGCCTCGAGAGCGCCAGAGCGCGGCTCGAGCCGCTCCACGACCTTGGAGCGCTCGGGCTTTTGCACTTCAACCTGGGCGTGGCCTACGAGCGGCAGCGAGCCTTCGAGGTGGCCCGGGCCCACCTGGAGAAGGCGGCGGTGCTGTTCGAGGCGCAGGAGAACCTGGGCCTGCTGGCCACCGCGAAGCGGAGCCTGGGGATCCTCCTGGTCAACCGGGGGCAGCCCCGCGAAGGAGCCGACCTGCTGGAGCAGAGCATGAGGGTGGCCGTCAGTCTCGCCGACGACCTGGGCCGTGCCCAGACCCTCACCGAACTCGCGCGCGCCTCGCTGCTGGTGGGGGATCTGGATGCAGCCCGCCGTCAGGCCGAGGAGGCGATCCGCCTGGCCGTCAAACTTCAGAACCCCACCGAGGCCGCGCGGGCCGAGACGATCATGGCCGCCATCTGCCATCGCGAAGGCCGGTTGGACGAGGCCGCCAACCGGTACGCCTACGCGCTGGAGCAGTTCGAGCGTCTCCATGCGGCGGGCGAGGTCGCCCGCGTCAGCCGCGAGTACGGGTTCCTGCTCCTGGAACGGGGCGAGGAGGGCAGGGCGGCCCGCCTGTTCGCCAGGGCGTTCCGCGCCCAGGACGAGGCGGTCGCCGCGCGGTAGGGACATCGGGCTGCCGGAACCTGTGAAGCAGCCTCCTCAAGGTTGTCTGAGGTTGCCCTGGCTGCCAAGGGAGGCGAGAGGGGGCTCCACGAGCGCGCATCAGGCGCAATCCGGCCACCGGGGAAGAACTCCCCGTGCCCCATGCCACGGTCCACAGTGACCACCGATGCCTGCGGCCGATTCTGCGTGTACGTTCCCCGATGGGACGTGGACTGGATCCTGCGCTGGCAGCGCGAGCGCGTCTGCTTCCCCGATATCTCCGTCAGGCCCTCGATTCGCGATCTGCTGGAGGGCCTCCGGGAGCTGCCCCCGGTCCGCCGGGGAATCTCGCCGATCCGCCGTGATGGGCCTGTCGTGGCCCCTCTATCGGGTGGTCGACGGCCTGCTGCAGGTCATGTGGACCTCTGCCGACGGCGCCGGGTGGTATCCGGTGCTCGCCGATGCCGACGGGTGGTTCTCGCCCCACCTGTTGGTGGAGTGGCCTACCGGGCAGTACGCGAACGGCCTCTACTCCCTGGAGGTCGATCTCGGCAACGTCGCCAAGGCGGTCATCAGCATCTCGGCGGCGGTCAGGTTCCGCATCGACAAGGCGTCGGCAACCCACCTGCGCTCGGTGACGCTCAGCGGCGGCGGATGCGGCGGGGGCGCGCCCGTGCTGGTTTCCGCGCTCAGCACCGTGCAGCACTGGCATACGGGCCCTGCCGACAACAGCGTGGGGAACACCGCGGTCTTTGCCCTCTCGGGCGGAGCGCCCCAAGGCGTCCACCTGCTCGCGTCGGGCCGGGCCTTCAACCCCTCCGGGGGTGACGGGGGCCATCTGGCCGACTGGAACTACGATCCGGTCTACGCGTACGTGGTCCCGATGCTCCCGGTGGCCGTTGTGAACGCATGAAGCGGGTGTCCGCCTGACCGCCGGCAGCACGGCGAGGTCCGTGACGCAGTGTCCGATCCGCTCTTCACGGCTCGGGCAACCGGGGCATCTCCGGGCGCGACGATCCGGTAGACTGAAAGTCAGGGGGTAGACGATGCCTCGGATCGTCCCCGACCACTGGATGCCACCTGCCGGCATGCAGCGGGTCGTCACGCACTGGACCGGCGGCCTGCACCATGCCAGTCAGCCGGACCGCGAGCACTACCACATCCTGGTCGAGGGCGACGGTCGCCTCGTGCGGGGCGATCATCCCATTGACGACAACGCTAGCACCGCAGATCAGGACTATGCCGCCCACACCTTCCGGCTCAACACAGGCAGCATCGGCATCGCGGTCTGCTGCATGGCCGGCGCCATGATGAGTCCGTTCCGTCCGGGTCAGTTCCCCATGACCCGGGAACAGTACGAGGCCCTGGCGCTGGCGGTCGCCGACCTCTGCGAGCGCTACGATATCGCCGTGACCCCGCAGACCGTGCTGGGCCACGGGGAGGTGGAGGCCATCCTCGGGATCCATCAGGCCGGCAAGTGGGATCCCCTGGTGCTGCCGTGGGACCCCGCGACCTGGGATGTCAGGCGGACGGGGCGGCAGGTCGGCGACGCGTTCCGGCGGCGCGTCGGGGAGATGCTGGGCGTTGCGGATCCTGTAGCGCCGGCGGCAGAACCACGGGCGCCGGTCACGGTGATCGTGGACGGCCAGCGGGTCTCGGACGAGGGGATCATCCTGGACGCCGGATCGTGGGTGCCGCTGCGGCCGATCGCCGACGCGTTCCACTGGACGGTCCTCCGCATCGGCCAGCGCTCGGCGAGGATTCGTGCGGACCAGCGCGAGTTCGATGTCACCGCGACCATCAGGGGCGACCGGGGCTACGTCCGGATCACGGAGCTGTCCGCGGCGCTGGGATGGAGCGCGCCGGCCTGGGATCCGGCGCGCCGAACGGTGCGGATCGCCACCACGTCGGCCGGCGGCGGGTAGGAGGCGGCGGCATGCACCGGCTCCGTGATCGCCTGGGTCTCACCGTATTCTACGACGGCGCCTGTGCGCTCTGCGTCCGCACCGTCGGATGGCTGGCCCGGATCGACCTGCTGTCGTTGATCCGGTACGAAGACTTCCGGGAATCCGGGGTCGTGGAGCGCGCTGGCGTCGACCCCCGTGCGGCGGAGTGCCGGATCCAGTGTGTGACGGCGTCGGGGGCGCGCCGCGAGGGGATCGACGTCGCCATTCACGTGGCCCTGCGCCTCCCGCCGCTGTGGCCGCTTGTCCCGTGGCTGGCGGCGGCCAGGCTGATCGGTGGGCAGCGGGCCTACGACGCCATCGCGACGCGCCGGCCTACGCCAGCAGGTTCACGGGCCAGGTGCCACCAGGGGTGACCTCCCCCGGCGCACCCGTGGCGGTGAGGCTGGCGGCTTCGCTGGCCGCCTGCGCCGCCAGGCCGGAATCGCCGGCGGCCTGGGCCGCGCGGCCCAGCGCCAGCAGCGTCTCGCGCTCGGCCTGTTGGTCGCCTCCCTGTCGGGACAGGGCGAGGGCCCGCCGCAGCGGCTCAATCGCCTCTCGGGCGGCGCCGCGTTCCAGCAGCAGGGTCCCCAGGCTGGCTTCGACCTCGAAGCGGGCTTGGCAGTCGGAGTCGCCTGCAATGGCCGCGTGGGCCGCCCGCAGGTGCTCGAGCGCCTCGTCGGCGGACCCGTCCAGCCGGCACGCGAGCGCCAGACGGACCAGCGCGCGGACCCTGAGCGCCTCCAGACGGCTCCGTTCGGCGATGCGGACGGCCGACCGCAGGCGCCGTCGGGCCTGCCGGAGATCTCCGGCCAGGATCGCGGTGGAAGCCAGACCCAGGTACGCCTGCGCCGCCAGGTCCGGATGACGTGCGGCCTTTCGCACCCGCCCGAGCGTCTGGCGGAAGATGGCGGCCGCCGTCGGGAGGTCGCGACGGTGCAGCGCGAGCCGGCCGGACGCGAGGGCCGCGCGGGTCTGCAGGCGGAGGCCGAAGCGCGCCGCGATGGCCTCGGCGGCGCGGATCGCATCCGCGGCGCCGTCTTCGTCCCCTGAGGCGAGATCGAGGTCGGCCAGCAGCAGGGAGGCCTCCGCCGTCTGGAGGTCGGCGCCGGCCTGCCGGGCGACCTCAAGGGCGAGGGTGACCGCGCGGCGCGCCGCGTCGAGGCGACGGGTCCGCATGGCCTCCTGCGCCCACGCCAGCAGGCCCTCCAGGGTGGCCAGGTGCTGGTCGCTGGCGTCGCCGGCCATGGTGGAGAGGCTCATGTGCAGCCGTCGGCCGAGGAAGCGCAGCGTGTCCAACGACGGATCGGCGTATCCGCCTTCCAGTTGGCTGATGAAGCTCTTGGTGTACTCGGGTCCGGCGAGTTCTGCCTGAGTCAGGTCGAGCTCGCGCCGGCGCCGACGGATGCGCTGGCCCACCGGTGCCTCTTCGGGCGATGTGTGCCGACGGGAGGGATGGCGTCCCATGCGGGGCTTCACTCCCACTACTACCGGGAAGTCGGCCGTCGGGCAAGGGGTTCGGCGGAGGGGATCGGCCGGCCTCCTCGAGCGTCGAGGTCCCGTCTGTCTCCATCCGTCGCCTTGACACCCGCCGGAGCGTCTGGTATGCGTGGGGCATCATCGCGGAGGTGCCGATGCCAGACGTCTGTCGCGTGGGACTGCTGGGGCTGGGGACCGTCGGCGGGGCCGTGGCCCAGGTGCTCCTGGCGCGCCGGGAGGCGATCAGCGCGCGTGCCGGCGTGCCCGTGGTCCTCCACCGCATCGCCGTGGCCCATCCTGACCGCGCCCGCTCGGTGGCGTTGCCCGACGGGCTGGTGGGCGGCGACGCGAGGCTGGTGGTTGAGGATCCCGAGGTGGATGTGGTCGTCGAGGTCATCGGCGGCATCGAGCCCGCGCGCACCTACATCCTGGGGGCGCTGACGCGCGGCAAGGCGGTGGTGACCGCCAACAAGCAACTGATGGCCTCGCGCGGCGAGGAACTGCTGGCAGAGGCGGCACGGGCCGGGGCAGACCTGTTCTACGAGGCCAGCGTGGGCGGCGGCATCCCGGTCATCAAGACCATCGCCGAGGCGCTGGCGGCCAACACCATCCGGCAGATCGTGGGAATCCTCAACGGGACGACGAACTACATCCTGACGCGCATGTCCCACGACGGGATGGGATTCGCCGAGGCGCTGGTCGCCGCCCAGCAGCGGGGATTCGCCGAGAGCGATCCCACCGACGACATCGACGGCCACGACGCGGCCGCCAAACTGGCGATCCTGGCCCAGGCGGCGTTCGGCGCGCGCGTGGCCGGCGAGGACGTCTACCGCGAGGGCATCGGCGGGATCGGCCACCGTGACATCGCCTATGCCCGGGAGTTGGGCTATGTGGTGAAACTGCTGGGCATCGCGCAGGCGACCGACGGCGGCATCGAAGCGCGGGTGCACCCCGCCCTGCTGCCGGCGTCCCACCCGCTGGCCGCGGTCTGTGACGAACTGAACGCGGTGATGATCGAGGGCGACCCGGTGGGCCCGATCGTCCTGCAGGGCCGCGGCGCGGGAGGCGGCCCCACCGCCAGCGCGGTGGTGGGGGACGTGATCGACGCCGCCCGCAACCTGCGCAGCGGGGCCAGGGGCCGGGTGCGGCACGAGCGGTTCGAGGCGCGGCCGATCCGGGAGATCTCCGAGATCGTGGTGCCTTACTGCGTGTTCCTCGAGGTCGTAGACCGGCCCGGCGTGTTCGCCCGGGTGGCCGCGGCTTTTGGCGACGAGCAGGTGAGCATCGCCTCCATCGTACAGAAGAGCCGGGGCGTGACCGCCGACGTGGTGCTGGTCACCCACGAGGCCCAGGAAGCCGCCATGCAGCGCGTCCTGGCGCGGTTGCGGGCGCTTGCGGAGGTCACATCCATCCACACGGTGCTGCGCATCGCCGCGTAGCGTGCCGTCGCCTCCGCGCCTATCCTGAGGCGGCTGGGCAGCCTACCATCCTCATGACCGGTAGGACCCGGCCGCTGACCGCGGCCGGACGCGAAACGCGAGGGGGGAGAAGATCATGACAACGCGCCTGCTGACGGCCGCCGCCATCATGGCGGTGCTGGTGATAGTGCTCCCGGGACACGCGCAGACGCCCATCACCATCACGTGGAGCACCCTGGCCACAGGCGGCCCCGTAGTCTCAGACGTCTACCGGGCGCTCGCCCAACAGTTCGAGCGGCAGAATCCCGGGATTCGGGTCAACCTCCAGATCCAGCCGGGCACCTCCGGTGAACAGTACAACCGGTACGTCACGCTGTTTGCGGCCAAAGATCCATCTGTAGATGTGATCTCCATCGACGTCATCTGGCCCGCGCCCATGGTGGCCGCCGGCTGGCTGGCCCCGCTGGACCAGTGGTTCACCAGAGAGCGACAGGACCAGTTCCTGCCAGGCGCGATCCGGGCCAACACCATCGGTGGGAAGATCTACGGCGTGCCGTGGTACACCGACGCCGGCCTGCTCTACTATCGCAAAGACCTGCTCGAGAAACACGGCGCCCAGGTGCCCACCACGTGGGACGAGCTGATCGCCACGGCCCGGCGGATCCTCCAGGCCGAGAATAACCCGCAGCTCGGCGGGTTCCTCTTTCAGGGCGCCCGCATCGAGGCCCTGGCCAACTTCTTCTTCGAGGTCCTCTGGAGCAACGGCGGCGACATCCTCGACGCCAGCGGCAAGGTGATCCTGGACAACGGCAAGGGGCTTGCGGCCCTGAACTTCATGCTGGACTTGGTGCGGCGGCACCGCGTCACGCCGCCCGGCGTGACCACGCTACCCACCGACGACACGCGGGCCGCGTTCCAGGACGGCCGGTTCGTCTTCCTCCGCAACTGGACCTACGCCTACGCCCTATTCCAGGGCGAGGGATCAAAGGTCGCGGGCAAGGTGGGCATCGCGCCTCTGCCCAGAGGGTCCGCGGGCAGCGCGTCCACCCTCGGCGGGTGGCAGCTGGCCGTGAGCAACTTCTCCCGCAACAAAGAGAGTGCGTACCGGTTCGTGGAGTTCATGACAGGGCCGGTAGCCGAAAAGAGCATGGCACTCCAGCTCAGCACGGTGCCGACCCGAAAGGACACCTTCGAGGATCCGGTGGTCAAGCAGAAGGCCCCGCACTACCCCGACATGCTGAAGGTGGCCCTCAACGCGCGGCCGCGGCCGCAGATCCCCGACTATCCGCGCCTGTCGAGCATCGTGCAGACCAACCTCCACGCGGCGCTCACCAACCAGATCAGCGCCGAGGAGGCGATCACCCGCATGACGCGCGAGATCAGGTCCCTGCTCGGCCAGTAGCAGCGGGAGCGGCGCGTGACCGCGCCCTCGCTGGTCCGATCCGGAGCGGGATCGCGGGTCCTCCGCCGGTGGATGAGCGGCCAGCTGACGCAAGGTGAGCTGGCCGCGATGCTCATTCTGCCGTGCTTGCTCTTCCTGGCGGTCTTCGCCGTCTACCCCATCGTCAACGCGGTGTGGACTGCGCTTCACACCCTGCGCCTGGATCAGCCGCATCTGGGCACACCGTTCGTGGGGCTGCACAACTTCGCCAAGGCCCTGGGCGACCCGGATGCGTGGCACGCCATCCGGGTGACCTTCCTCTACACCGGAGTCACGGTGGCCGCCCAGTTCGCGCTGGGCCTGGCCGTGGCCCTGATCATCCACCCCATGGGGCGGGGCAGGGGGTTCGTGCGGGCCGCGGCTCTGCTGCCCTGGACCATGGCGCCGGTGCTGGCCGGGCAGATGTGGAGGTGGTTGTTCAACGACCAGGCCGGCGTGGCCAACGACCTGCTGAACCGCCTGGGGTTGATCAGCGGCCAGATCATCTGGCTCGGGGTACCGGCTCTGGCGTTCTTTGCGGTGACCGTGGCCGCCACGTGGGGCGCGGCGTCGTACATGGCGCTTATCCTGCTGGCCGGCCTGCAGGGCATTCCCGACGAGCTCTACGAAGCTGCCAGCCTGGACGGCGCCTCGCCCCTCCGATCGTTCCTCGCGGTGACGCTTCCGCTCCTGCGTCCTGCCGTCATGGTCTCCCTGGTGCTCCGCACCCTGGGCGCCCTGCAGGCCCTGGATCTGCCGTTCGCCATGACGGGCGGCGGCCCAGGCAACGCCACGGAGACGTTCGCGCTCTTCATCTACAAGAACACCTTCCAGTTCCTGGACTTCGGGTACGGGGCCGCACTCTCGGTGATCCTGGTCGTCATCGCGCTGGCCTTGGCCGGCACGTACTACCGCGTGCTGGCCCCGCGGGACTAGCCATGGCGGGCCGACGGCGCCTCGTGGGGATCGGGCACTGGCTGCTGATCGGCCTGGTCGTGGCGTGGTCGCTGGCGCCGTACGCCTGGACCCTGTTCACGTCGTTCAAGACCGAGCGCGAGCTCTACCAGTTCCCGGTGACCTACTTGCCGCACCGGCCGACACTGATCAACTACGCGCAGGTCTTCACCCAGAACCCGTTCGGCCGTTTCCTGCTCAACAGCGCCATCGTCACGGTGACCTCAACGGTGCTGTGCCTGTTCATCGCATCCCTGGCCGCCTATGCGTTCGCACGGCTCCAGTTCCGCGGCCGCGAGGTGTTGCTGGTGGGCCTGCTAGTGGTGGCCATGGTGCCGCTCATCACGGTGATCGTGCCTCTCTACATCCTGGTACGCAACCTGGGTCTGCTCAACTCATATGCCGGACTCATTGCGCCGTACGTCACGTACTCCCTGCCGGTGGCGATCTTCATCCTCGCGGCGTTCTTCCGGGAGATCCCTCACGAACTCGAGGAAGCCGCGCTCATCGACGGCTGCACGCGGCTGAACACCCTGTGGCGGATCATCGCGCCGCTGGCGACGCCCGGGTTGATCACGGCCGGGATCATCGTGTTCGTCTACACCTGGAACGAGTTCCTGGTGGCGCTCACGTTGACCAGTACCACCGAAGTCCGCACGATCACCGTGGGGATCGCGCTCTACCGCGGCGAATTCACCTTCCCGTGGGGTGTGATCTCCGCCGCGGTGATGCTGGCGACGATCCCGATCATGACCTTGATCCTATTGGGCCAGCGCCTGGTGATCCGGGGACTGACAGCCGGCGCGGTCAAGGGTTAGGCGTGGGGATCCCACAGGCACCGGACGGATGGCCGGGGGCCTCCCGGGCCCCAGTGCGCATGGGGCTGGTGCCCATCGTACGGCCGCTGTTCCGCGGTGCGCACATGGGCCTGGTGATCTCGAGTTGCAATGCCCTGGCCAGCCTGGCCGCGCCCCTGGGGTTCGAGCTGGCGTACGTCGCCAACCCGGTCACCGACGCCACCGAAGCCCAGGCAAGGGCCCGCGAGCTGCAGGCACGGCGGAGCGCGGGAACCCTGGACCTGCTGATGGTCGAGCACGTCACCTTCGCCACCGGCGATCTGGTTGCCCCGTTCCTGGAGCTGGCGATGCCCCTGGGCCTCTGGGCCCTGCCCGAGGCCACCACGGAGGGCCCGCTGCCGCAGAACGCCCTGTGCGGACTCAATCTCAGCCTTAGCCTGCTCACGCCGCGGACGCTGCCCGTGAAGTGGTTCTACGGCGAGGCGGCAGACGCGCAGTTCCAGACGCGGCTTCGCGTGACCATCCAGGCGCTCCGGGGCGTCAGGGCCGTACGGGAGGGCCGCCTGCTCTGGGTCGGCGGGACCGCGCCCGGGTTCTACCGCCTGGAATCGCTGCCCGATCTGCCTCTACGGATCGACCGCCTGCCGCTGGAGGCGGCGTTCGATGCGCTGCGCCAGGTGGACGCGGCGCAGATCGAGGAACGGCTGGGCACCTGCCACGAGCCCACGGCCATGGGGCGTGAAGAGCTGCGCGCCATGGTCAGGCTCGAGATCGCCCTGGAACGGCTGGCCCGGGGCTACGACGGCGTCGCGCTGCGCTGCTGGCCCGAGCTCCCCGAGCGGGCGGGCAGCATGGCCTGCGCGCCGTATGGCCGCCTGGCCGACCGCGGGTGTCACTTCGCGTGCGAAGGCGACATGGCGGGGCTGGTCTCGATGCTGGCCACCGCCGCCGTCACCGACCGACCAGCGGTGCTCCTCGATCTCTCTCGCAAGGACGACGACGCCCTGCTCTTCTGGCACTGCGGTAACGCGGCGCGAGCGTGGGCGGCCGGTGGCGAGACCCGTCTCGGCCCGCACTTCAATCGGGGTCTTCCCGCCGTGCGCCAGATGCGCCTGGAGCCTGGCCCGACCAGCGGCCTGCGCTTCCTCGAGCACCGCCGGGCCGCGGTCTACGCCGGCCGCGTACTCGAACGTTCAGACGGCTACGACGGCGTCTTCGGCTGGATGGGAGAGCTGCGATGGGCCGGCCTCGCCGTCACCGCGGGAGGGTTCCTCGCCAGCGTGCTCAACCACCGGCTGCCGCACCATCTGGTCTGGGGCAGAGGAGATGCTGAGGCCGCGCTGCTGGAATTGTGCCAGTGGCTCGGGCACGAACCACTGGCCCCCGACCCGGAGATCACCGTGCTGAGGTGGCCCGCCCGTGGACGTTGACCTCAATGGGCTCCGCCCGCTGGAGGACCTCTCGCTGCGGTCGGCGGCTGCGGCCAGCGCGCAGCTCACCACCGAGGCCGCCGCGCTGGCGGCCGAGTGCTACGCGCCCGGCACCTTCCGGCTCCGGTTCGCCGCCAGCCCGGACCAGGCGGGACCAGACTACGGACTCCTGAGCGCGAAACCGTCCCCTCCAGCGCAGGCACGGTTCGAGGTCGATGCAGGCGTCTTCCGCCTGACGGCCGGGGAGGTGTCGCTGGAGTTGATCCCGCGGCCGGTCCGGCTGCGGCTGGTGCGCGGCGGCAGCACGCTGCTCGAATCCACCGGCGACGGGCACATCCGCGGCGGCCTACGCATCCCGGCGCTCGCCACGGAGACTGGAGGCGAGGCCTGGTGGATGGCGCTCGGCCTTAGCAGCTGCGAGCCGGTCTACGGCCTGGGCGAAAAGTTCGGCCCCCTGAACCGCCGCAGCCAGTTGATCGTCTCGTGGAATGAAGACGCGCTGGGCACGAACACCGAGCGGTCCTACAAGAACGCGCCGTTTGCCTGGAGCCCGAAGGGCTGGGGTGTGTTCGTCCACACCACGGCCCGCGTCGTGCACGGCGTCGGCTATCCGCAGTGGTCGCAGCGGAGCTACATCGTGCGCGTGGCGGACCCGGTGCTGGACGTGTTCCTGGTGACCGGCGCGTCGCCGGCGGAGATCCTCGAGCGCTACACCCACCTGGTCGGCCGGCCGCCGCTACTTCCCCGGTGGAGTTACGGCGTGTGGATGTCGCGGTGCTACTATCGCACAGCCGATGAGGCCATGGAGGCCGCGCGCGGGCTGCGAGAGCGTCGTATCCCCGCTGACGTGCTCGTGCTTGACGGCCGGGCGTGGTTGAAAGTCGAGACCCGATTCGCGTTTGAATGGGACCGCCAGAGATATCCCGATCCCGCGGCGTTCGCCCGGCAGCTCCGGGCCCTGAACTTCCGGCTGTGCGTGTGGGAGTATCCGTACGTCTCGGTGCACCATCCGCTCTTCTCAGAACTGGCGAAGAAGGGCTACCTGCTGCGCACCGGCCAGGGAGACCCCTATGTCTACCAGTGGGACCCGGGACCGTTCGGCGAACTCCTCACCCCGCTGCCGCCCAGCGGCATGGTGGACTTCACCAACCCCGAGGCCTACGCATGGTACCGGGACGCCCACCAACAGCTCTTCGCGCATGGCGTGGACGTCATCAAGACCGACTTCGGGGAGCAGGTCCCCGTTGATGCCCTGGCCGCCAACGGCGATGGCGGTGCACGGCTGCACAACGCGTATCCCCTGCTCTACAACCGCTGCGTGTTCGAGGCGACTGCGAAGCATGCTCCGGGCGGCGCGCTCGTCTGGGGCCGGTCGGGCTGGGCCGGGAGCCAGCGCTACCCCATCCAGTGGGGCGGTGATCCGCAGGCCGATTGGGAGGGCCTCGCCGCCAGCATCCGCGGCGGGCTCTCGTGGGGCGCCTCGGGCGTCCCGTTCTACAGCCACGACATCGGTGGGTTCTATCACATCACGCCCGGCGCCATGCCCGATACCGAGCTCTATATCCGCTGGACGCAGGCCGGCGTCATGGCATCCCACACCCGCTTTCACGGCACCAGCCCGCGGGAGCCGTGGCACTACGGCCAGGCGGCCGAAGACATCGTGCGCCGCTGGCTCGAGTGGCGGTACCGCCTGATCCCGTACCTGGAGGCGTGCGCATTCGAGGCGCACCGCACCGGATTGCCGGTGATGCGGGCGATGCCCATCGCCATGCCCGACGATCCGGCGTCGTGGGCGTTCGAGCACCAGTACCTGCTCGGGCCGTCGCTGCTGGTGGCGCCGGTCATCGAACCCGGCGGGGTGGTGCACCTCTACTTGCCCGCTGGCGGATGGTGCGATCTCAACAACGGCCAGTGGTTCGAGGGACCGGCGGTGCTGGAACGCGCCGTGCCGCTGGACAAGATGCCGGTCTACGGCCGCGAGGGACACATGTTGCCCCTGGGCCCGGTCGTCCAGCATACGGGCGAGCTGGGTGAGGGCGTTCAGCTCGAGGAGCTGTGGCTCTTTGGGACGCCGCAGGTGGGGGTAGCGTGGCCCGACCTGGGCATCGAGCCGGACCTGCGCGGGGTGCCTCCAGGCGTGCGCGTCCGGCGCTGGTAGTGCGGCGCGCTGACCAGCATCAGGCAGGGGTTGCCGGCGCTCAGGCCGCCTGGAGAGCCTCGATCAATGCGTCGATGTCCTCGGGCGCATTGTACAGATGGGGTGACACCCGAATCCCGTAGGGACGCAGCGCGGTGATCACGTCCCTCTGCAAGAGATGGGCGCGCAGCGCCTCATCGCGCTTGAGGTCGCCCGTCGTGAAGCTCAGGATGGCCGAGCGCGTCTGTGGCCCCAGGGACGACGTGACGGTGAACCCGAGCCGCCGCCGCCCGGCGATCAACCGGTCCAGCAGTGCCACCACGTGGGGGTGGATGCGCTCCACGCCGGCCTCGACCAGCAGCCCCAGCGACTGCTCCAGGACCACCTGCGCCGTCGTGCAGTCGCCGCCGACCTGGTAGCGCATCGCGTCCTCTTTCCAGACCAGGGCGGGACGATCCATCAGCGACGTACAGACGCTCTCCTGCCCGGCCCGATCCGGCACCAGGGCGGGCATCGCGTCCCGCCGAACGTAGAAGACCGCCGCCCCGGGAATGCCCATCAGCTACTTGTAGCACCCGGCCACGAGCACGTCGGCCTGCATCTGTTGCACGTCCACCGGGGTGGCGCCCAGGCTCTGGATCGCATCCACAACGAGCAGGATGCCGCAGGACCGACAGATCTGTCCCAGTCGCCCCACATCCACCAAGTGCCCCGAGGCCCACTGAACGTGGCTGATGGACACGGCGCGGGTGCGGCCGTCGATCGCGGCGCACAGTGCGTCCATGTCCACGTGTCCCAACGGCGCAGGCACAAGGCGCGCCTCGACGCCGCGGGGGGCCAGGTTTAGCCACGGGTAGACCACCCCGGGATACTCGCAACTCCGGCAGGACCACATTGTCGCCCGGCCGCCAGTCTATGGCGTTGGCCGCAATGGCGACCCCGTCACAGGTCGACGGCACGAAAGTGATCTCTGAGAGGTCGGCGTTGATGGTCGCTGCCACCAGCCGGCGCAGCGGGCCGCAGTCGTAGTCCTCGGCATTGGCCTTGTAGCGCAGGTGCTTACGTTGGGCGCGGGCGGCATAGGCCGCCAGCGCCTGGGCAGATCGGGCCGGCAGCGGCGAGGAGCCGGCATGGTTAAGGAAGGCACACTCGGCGGCGAGAGGAAATTCCCGGGACCGAAGGTGCTGGAGGTCAATGTCTGGCGAGATGGTCGTCACAGTATCACCCCTATCCGCTTATCTGCTGCGGCGAGGTACCCAGGCCAGCCCGAGCGCGCGCACAGTAACGCCGGCGCGCCTGGGCCTCACGACCACGGTTTCCAGTGGCTCGCTGGCGGGATCGAAGGCGCCGATGGCGTTGTCGGTTTCGGCAGTGATCTGCGCCCCGAGCTCGGCGAGTTGCTGGCGAAGTGCGTCGACGGTCTCCTGTGCCCGTCGCACGTCTTGTGCCGCTTTGTACGACCGGCTGGCTCCACGGGCCGTGGTGGTCGCGCGCCCCAGCGTGCCCGCGGTCGCCGCCCGGCGGCCCATCAACGCCCCAAGCAGGGTCGCGCCCACCGAGATCGCAGTCTGGATCTGCTGCTGGACCTGGAGTTTCTCCCGCTCGACGGCCTCCTGAGCCCGCCTCAGGCGCTCCGACTCCACGGGCCGAGACGTTTCCCCGACGGCGGATGGCGGTACAGCTGCAGCGACTGCGCCTGGAGCAGCCACCGCGCGAACTCCTTGCCCACACCTCGTAGCTCCTGGGCCTGGCGGCCGGTGGCGGGAGGTCGCCAAAGGCGCCGGCTGCGTTGGCTCGGTGTGCAACTCCTGCACGCCGAATCCGGCCGTCTGAGCGGCGGCCCAGTCCACCGCCACGACGCCACGCTGGATCGGTGCCAGGGCCACGAACTCCCGGACCAGATAGACCTCGAGCTTGGGGTCGTGGAACCGCACCTGGGCGGCGCCCAGCAGCATCGGCTCATATCGAATGAGCCCGGACCCCTCTGTCGGGACGAAGTATTGCGGAATGTCCGGCGGCAGCAGGGGACGGACAAGGCCTGCAGCCAGGGGCGTCGGGGGAGTCGTGGCTGCCGGCTCCGCAGCGGCGGCGGTCACGGCGGACGGAGGGGCCGGTACGGCCGCCGGCGCGGGTGCGCTGGCCATCGCGGCAGCCTGAAACGCGGATCGCAGTGGATCCATCGGGCGCTTGATCTGGTCCTGGGTGAGCGGACCCCGCAGATACGACATCGCCCACCGCGTCTGGAAGACAACGGGCGCGGACCCGTGCACGTTGTGGAGCAGGAAGATGCGGCTCCCCAATCCTGAGAGCAGCGCGCCCATGCGGGCCCGGTCGAACGTCCCGCCGGCGGTGGCGACTGCTCCCTCCAGGCCTTCCAGGACGCGGGCCTTGTCGCGTTCCGTCTGCAACCGACCGAGAAACCACGTACCGGCGTTGGCGAGGCCCTTGTAGTCCAGATCGACCGGATTCTGCGTAGCCAGCACCACGCCCAGTCCAAAGGCCCGGGCCTGCTTGAGGAGGG
The DNA here is from genome assembly GCA_031459875.1 of Candidatus Fervidifonticultor sextus. GTDB lineage: Bacteria > Sysuimicrobiota > Sysuimicrobiia > Sysuimicrobiales > Humicultoraceae > Fervidifonticultor_A > Fervidifonticultor_A sextus. Next base: position 23,331 of record JAVKHQ010000003.1, read on the forward strand.
CCAGCAGGGGCGGCTTCGACGGAGGGTTGGCCACCGGGGGGAAGAACCCGAGGATTTCGTCCATGTAGAGCACCGCCCGCAGGCTGGTGGTACCCGATTGTCCGCGGACCCACCCGCGCACCTGATGAGCAGCAGCGAGACGAAAAACATGCGCTCGGCATCGGTCAGATGGGCAATCGAAAAGATGGCAACGCGGGGCTTGCCGGCCGGCGTGTACAGGAACCGGCCCACGTCCATCGGCTCGCCCTCGGTCCAGGCGGTGAAGTCCGGCGAGGCCAGCAAGTTGTTGAGGCGGATCGCGAGTTCGAACCGGTGCGCGGACGGATAGAACGTCTCCAGGTCCAACACGCCCACCCGCTGTACCGGCGGGTTCTGAATCTGATGGATCAGGCTGGCCAGGTCGAGATCCGCGCCAGCTCGCCAGGCCGCATCGAGGATCGTGGAGATCAGGATGTGTTCACGACTCCGCAGCGGATCCGACTTCACGCCCACCAACGCCAGCAGACCCGTCGCCGTACCGCTGACTCGGTCGGCCAGCGCCTCCCGATCCTCCCGCACCGCAGGCGGCGGGGCCTGGAGTGAGCTGAGGACCGAGACCGGGATACCCGCGGTGCTGCCGGGGGGTGTAGATGACGAACTCGGCCGCCTCCCGCAGGCGTCGGATGGGGCCACCGTCCTGTCCCCATCCGGCCAACCCCTCCGCCCACATGGCGGCCTGCTGCCTGGCGAACTCCACAGGCGCGAGGTTGGCCGCACGGGCGTCGTCCTCGTCGATCCATGGCAGGAAGTCTTCGGGACGCAGGTCGGGAAACGCGAGCAGCAGGTTGCCGAGATCGCCTCTGGGGTCGATGGCGATGGCCGGTACACCGTCCAGCGCCGCCTCCTCTAACAGCGCGAGGCGCAGGCCGGTCTTGCCAGGTAGAACACGCCCAGCCCCTCGAAGGCGTGCGGCGCAGCGGGTCGGGGTGCAGCTCCCTCCGTCTGGCGCAGCTGGCGGCGACGTGTCGGCACCGTTGGCCCTCCCGATGACTATGACGACAACTGAGACGTGCAGTGCAGGCAGCGCCTGGCCACCAGCGGAATGCTCATCCCGCACTGGGGGCACTCCTTGGCTGAGGGCGCGGCAACCGGGGCCTCGCGCCTGAAGCGGTTGGTGATCCTGACCACCTGGAAGACGGCGAACGCGACGATCAGGAAGTTGACGACCGCATTGAGAAACGCCCCGTACGCGATCACCGCAGCGCGGGCTTCCCTGGCGGCCTTGAGGCTGGGGTAGGTCTGACCCGAGAGGTTGACGAACAGGTTGGAGAAGTCGACCCTGCCGAGGACCAGCCCGACGGGCGGCATGACGATGTCGCTGACGAACGAGTTGACAATGGCGCCAAATGCTGCGCCGATAATGATGCCCACCGCGAGATCTACCACACTCCCTCGCAGGGCGAACCCTTGAACATTTTCCACACGGTCGCTCACCTCCTGGCGATGGCGCCGTCGCCATCGTGCTTCGCCCCGCCACGGGTCGTCCCCCTACAGGTGCCGGGCCGGATGATCACGTATTACATTCTTCGGTAACGGGGGCGTTTCCGCAGCTGCAGACGCGGGTTGGTGCAGGAATTCTCAGGAGCCGTATGGCGGACCCGGCGTGAACACCATCGCAATGATCACTGTGGGACAGGCGCCGCGCGACGACCTGGTGCCGCACATGGCGCAGGTCTTCAGCCGCAACGTGACCATCTGGCAGGCGGGGGTGCTCGACGGGCTTTCACAGGAGGCCATGGCCGACCTCGCGCCCGACCCGGGAGAGGTGGGCATCGTCGCCCGGTTGCTGGACGGTTCCCATGTCCTGCTCTCCCACGGAAAGATCCTGCCCAGGGTGCAGGTGTTGGTCGACCGCGCGGTGGCGCAGGGTGCCGGGCTCATCGTCATCCTCTGCGGCGCCGACTGGTCGGCGCTGCGCTCGTCCACGCTGATCGTCAACCCTGGCAAGGTCTTTCCGGCCGTCGTCTCGGCCCTGGCCTCGGGGTGGAGGCTCGGGGTGATCAAACCTTCGCCAGGACAGATCCAGCAGGCCCGCAGGCAGTTTGCCGAGCGCGGCATCCAGGCCGTGGTCACAGCGGCATCGCCGTACACGGGCGAGCAGCGCCTGCGGGATGTCCGCGCGGCGGCCGAGGAGCTCCGGGCCGCGGGTGTGGACCTGGTCTGGATGACCTGTGTGGGGATGGACGAAGCGATGCGCGCCGTCGTGCGGGAGGTTACCGGCAAACCGGTCATCCTGGCCCGCACGATTCTCGCTCGCATCATCGACGAGTTCCTGGCCGCGGAACGGGTGCCGGTCCCATAGCCGTGCTCCAGTTGTTTAATCCTTGATGCCGTCTCATACACCATTGAGGAGGATTGTGAATGGCCATCGCACGCAGGGCATCGTCGTTCGAAGAGCGCCTGCGCCGCGCTGTGTCCGTGCGGCGCCTGCGGGCGCACCTGGAGAAGTTCTCGACGTTGCACCGCGAGGCCGGCAGCCCCGACGAGCGCGCCGCTGTGGACTATATCGCCGAGACCCTGCGGGCCGACGGCGTTGAGGTGACAATCCACGAGTTTCGCGGGTTCGTGAGCCTGCCGCGGGACGCGTCGTTGGACGTGCTGACGCCCGACCCGATGAGCATCCCCTGCCGGCCCAGGTCGTTTGGGGCCAACACGCCGCCCGGCGGGCTGGAGGGCGAGCTGGTCTTTGCTGGCTCGCTGGAGGAAGACCGCAGCACGATGATCTTTGCCCGCACCGGCGACGACCGCGACTACGACGGTATCGACGCCCGCGGCAAGATCGTGCTGGGCACGGCCGGCGGCCCCGACGGCGTCAAACGCGCATCCGACCATGGCGCCATCGCCTACATTCACATGTGGCCCTCGGGCGAAGACGCCATTCACGAGATGATCGTCACCAGTATCTGGGGCACGCCGACACCCGAGTCCATCGGCCGGCTGCCCAGGATCCCGGCGCTCTCCATCAAGAAGGCCGACGGCCAACGGCTACGGACGATGATGGCCCGGGGCCCGGTGCGCGTGCGCATCCACGCCAGGGCCGAGACCGGCTGGCGCACGCTGCCCCTGGCCGTAGCAGACATCAGAGGCGCGGAACCCGAGTTCCTGCTGGTGGGCGCCCACATTGACTCGTGGTACGAGGGCGTCACCGACAATGCCACGGGCGACGCGTGCCTGCTGGAGATGGCGCGGGTACTGCACACCCAGCGCGGCAGGCTACGCCGCGGCGTGCGCTTCGCTTGGTGGCCGGGCCACTCCCACGGCCGGTACGCCGGCTCGACCTGGTATGCCGACCACGCCTTCGACGACCTGCGGCGGTACGCGCTGGGCTATCTCAACATCGACTCTCCCGGCGTGCGCGAGACCGCCATCTTCGACTGCCGCTACAACATGGGCGAAGTCGAGGATTTGATGAAGCGCACCGTGCCCGAGGTCACCGGGCAATCACCCAACATCCGCCGCCCCTTCAAGGCTGGCGACCAGTCGTTCTGGGGCATCGGGCTCCCCTCGCTGGGCGCCTTTCGCATGCTGCCCCTCGATCACCCCGAGCGGGCCACGGTGGGCGGATCGGGCGCCGGCTGGTGGTGGCATACGCCCGCGGACACGCTGGAGCGGGCCGATCCGGCCATCCTGGCCAGCGACACACAGCTCTATCTCACCATTGCGGCCCGGGTGGTCATGCCGCCGGTGCTGCCGTTCAACTTCGTACCGACCGCCCGGGACTTCTCCACCCTGCTCGTCGAGCTGCGCGAGGCGGCTGGCGGCGGAGGGGTGTCGCTCGACGATCTGGTTGGGAGAGCGCAGCGCTTCGAGGAACTGGCCGAACGGCTCGAGCGGGCCCGCGCGGCACTGGCCGACGCCGCCGGGGAACGCAAGCCAGGCCGCCGGGCGAGCCAGCAGATCGCGCGCCTCAACCGGGGCCTGATGGCACTGTCGCGCATGCTGAACCCGGTCCTCTACACGGTGGAGGGTCCCTACGACCACGACCCGGCGCTCCAGGTTCCCATGCTACCCGGGCTTCAGGGGGTGAGAAGACTGGCTGCCCTCGACCCTGACTCGGACGAATACGGCTTCCTGCGGACGCGCCTGGTGCGGGAGCGCAACCGGGTCGCTGACGCGCTGGCCAGCGCCGCCGACCACGTGGGGTGGCTGCTCGCGCAGAGCGGCGTCCCGGCGTGAGGCTTCGGGCATGGACGAAAGCCGCCTCATCGCCCACGCCCGGGCCCGCCTCATCGAGCGGCCGGCGTCCAGTCGTTTGACCACCTCGTATGGCGAAGCGCCGGCGGTGCGGCCGCACGTCATCGTGGAGATCGCCACCGCCGGCGGACTTCGGGGGTTGGGAGAAGCATCTCCTCTACCGGAATTCACCGGCGAGACGGCTGGCAGCGTGCTGTTCGCGCTGAACCAGACGTACCTGGCACCCCTGGTGGGGCGCGACCCCACGCCCATCGGGGCCATCATGGCTGACCTGGATCGCGCGCTGCCGGGCAACCCCTCGGCGAAGGCTGCGGTGGACATGGCACTGCACGACCTGGTCGGAAAGCTGCTGGGCGTGCCCGTGGCCACATTGCTGGGCGGCGCGCGCCGGCCGTCCGTGCGACTGGCGCGCGCTGTCGGCATCGGCACCGTGGCCGAGACCGTGGCCGCAGCCGAACGGTTCGTCGCGGCCGGATTCGGCACCATCAAGATGAAGGTCGGCCAGAATCCCCGCGCCGACGTGGAGCGGGTGCGGGCCGTGCGGGTCGCAGTCGGCCCGGACGTACAGATCCGCATTGACGGCAACCAGGGCTACGATCCGGCTACAGCCGTCGCCGTGCTCCGGAAGCTCGAATCATGCGACCTCGAGTACATCGAGCAGCCCGTCCCGGCGTGGGATCACGCGGGCATGGCATTTGTGCGGCGCGCCACCGGCGTGCGGGTGCTGGCCGATGAGGCCCTCCACTCCCCTCAAGATGCGCTCACCCTGATTCGGGATGAAGCGGCCGACCTCTTCGCCCTCAAGTTTGTGAAGACGGCAGGCCTGACCCGCGCGCGGGAGATCGCGGCCATGGCGGATGCAGCCGGCATCGCCTGCGTGGTCATCAGCCCGTTCGAAACGCAGATCGGCGCCGCCGCCGGCCTGCACATGGCCCTGGCGCTGCCCGCCGGCCGTCACGCGCACGAGCTGACCGTCTTCGCCGCCCAGCCCGAGCTCGCCCGCACCGGCATCCGCCTGGAACGCGACACGTTGATCCCGGCGCCGCAGCCGGGGCTGGGGGTAGAGAGTATCACGGAGATCGAGCCCGCGGAGGCGGCCCGGTGAGCCGGTATCTGCTGGTGCGAGTGTTACAGGGCGCAGCGCTGTTGTTCATCGTGAGCGCGGTGATCTTCCTGATCGTGCACAGCGCGCCCGGCGGCCCGGCCATCCTGAACAACCCGGACGTGGACCCGCAAACCGCCCAGGCCATTGCCCGCGACCTGGGGCTGACCGATCCGGTGCCGGTGCAGTACGCGCGGTGGGTGGGGCGGGCCATCCGGGGCAACCTCGGCCGCTCGTATCAGCACCAGATCCCGGTGGTCGAGCTCATTGCCAACCGCATTCCCAATACGCTGATCCTGGCGGGGACGGCCCTGGCCCTGGCGGTGCTGGCGGCAATCCCCCTGGGCGTCATCTCCGCCGTGCGGCGGTACTCGGCGGTGGACTACGTGGCCACCGTGGGCGCGTTCTTCGGCGTGTCCATCCCGACGTTCTGGCTCGGCATTATGTTCATCGTGCTCTTCTCGGTCACGTTGGGCTGGCTGCCGTCGGCGGGGATGCGGACGGCCGGCGTGGCGACCGGGGTGGGAGATCTGCTGCGTCACCTGATCATGCCCGCCGTGGTCCTCTCCACGTTCCCGCTGGCCCAGTTGATGCGCTACGCGCGGTCCAGCATGGTCGAGGTGCTGGGCCAGGACTACGTCCGGACGGCGCAGGCCAAGGGTCTGGCCCCCGGGCGGGTGCTGGGCGTGCACGCGCTGCGCAACGCGTTGATCCCGGTGGTGACCGTCCTGGGCGTGATCATCCCGCGCCTGCTGTCCGGCGCGGTCATCACCGAGACCATCTTCGCCTGGCCCGGCCTGGGCCGGCTGGCGGTGGATGCGGCGGTCACACGCGACTATCCGGTCATCATGGGGCTAACCATGACCACGGCCGTGCTGGTCATCGTCTGCAACCTGCTGACCGACGTGGCGTACGTGAGCCTCGATCCCAGGATCTCGCTGAGGTAGCCTATGGCTCAGGACGCGATCTCGCCTGCCCTGTCGCCCCTGGCGGTGCCGCGCGGCCGCGGCGGCCTGGCGGTCTTTTGGAGCCGCTTCCGGCGCAACCGGCTGGCGGTGGCGGCCCTGAGCTTTCTTGTCGCCATCCACCTCGTAGCCCTTGCCGCCGACGCCCTGGCCCCGCACGACCCCGCGGCGCTGGATCTGCTTAACCAGTTCGCCGATTTCTCCCGCGAGCATCCCCTGGGGACCGACGAGGCCGGTCGTGACGTGCTCTCCCGGTTGATCGTCGGATCGCGCGTCTCGCTGGCGGTAGGGCTGCTGGCCATGCTGGTCTCGGTCGCCGTCGGCAGCGTGATCGGTGCGCTGGCGGGGTTCTACGGCCGCCTGACCGACGGGGTCTTGATGCGGGTCACCGACGGGATGTTGACCATCCCCACGTTCTTCCTGGCCCTCCTTGTCCTGGCGGCGTTCGGCTCGAGCCTGACCAACCTGATCCTGGTCATCGGGCTCACGGGCTGGATGGTCGTGGCGCGCGTGGTACGGGCCGAAGTGTTGCGCACACTCCCGCAGGAGTTCGTGCTGGCGGCCCGGGCGGTGGGCTCCTCAGATGGCCGCCTGCTGGTCCGGCACGTGGTGCCCCAGGCCTGGGCGTCGGTCATTGTGGCGGCCACCCTGGGCGTGGCCCATGCGATCCTGGTGGAGTCGTCGCTCTCCTACCTGGGGCTCGGGGTCCAGCCCCCGACGCCGACCTGGGGCAACATGCTCTCGGGCGCGCAGCAGTATGTGTGGACGAAACCTCACCTGGCCATCTATCCTGGGTTGCTGATCATGCTGTGCGTACTCGGCTACAATGTCGTGGGCGATGCCCTGCGGGATGCGCTTGACCCGAGGGCCAGCCGTGCCCGAATCGCGTAGGAGGCGCCTAGTGGCCAACCGTAAAGGGGGTGTGGAGATGAGTCGAGCTCTGGTCTTCGTGCTGGTCGCCGTCCTGGCGGCCGCGGCGGTACCTGCCGGTGTACGCGCCGGCCCGGCGGGTGGGAACGTCCTGCGCCTGTCCATCAACGGGGATGTGACGATCAATCCCCTGACGTTCCCGCAGCAGTTGCCGACGACCCAGGTCATCAAGGTGCTGTTCAACACCCTGACCAAGTACAACCCCGGTGACCTCAAGGTGGTGCCCGACCTGGCCACCCTGTGGACGCCGGCGGAAGCAGGCCGCATCTGGATCTTCAAGCTGCGCCGGGGCGTCACCTGGCACGACGGTCGGCCGTTCACCGCTGCCGACGTGAAGTTCACCTTCGACGCCATCGTAGACCCCCGCACCCGAGCGCTGTACCGCACCACGTTTACCGGCCTGCAGTCGGTCCAGGTCATCGACGACTATACGGTCCGGTTCGAGTTCGACCGCCCCTACCCGTCGCTGCCCATCGTGGTGGGTTTCAACATCCCCATCGTCCCCCGGCACTTGCTGGAGGGCAAAAACCTGGCCGAGATGCCCGAGTTCATCCGCAACCCCGTCGGCACCGGCCCCTTCAAGTGGAAGGAGTACGTCGAGGGTTCGCACCTGACGCTGGAGGCTAACCCCAACTACTACGCGGGCAGGCCGTCGCTGGACGCCGTGGTCATCAAGATCATCCCGGACATCAACACGGTGGTGGCGCAGCTGCGCACCGGTGAGCTCGATGTGGGTATCATCGAGCCGGTCCACCTGGACAGCCTGCGCGGTCAGGGTCACCTGAGGTTCCAGACTACCGAGCTACCCAGCGCCTTCTACATCGCGCTCAACGCCACGCGCTGGCCGTTCGGCGACAGGCGGGTGCGCCAGGCGCTCATGTACGGACTCAACCGCCACCAGATCGTCGAGCGCATCCTGAAGGGCACGGCCAACCTGGCGACCGGCCCCTACGCCAGGGCCTTCGGCAAGTACTACAATCCCAACCTCAAGCCCTATCCCTACGACGTTAACAGAGCCAAAGCGCTGCTGGCAGAGGCCGGGTTTCGACCCGGGGCCGGCGGCCTCCTCGAGCGGGACGGCCGCCCCCTCTCCTTTGAGCTGATGGTGGACAAGGGGAACCCCACGCGGGAACAGATCGCGCTGGTGGCCCAGCAGCAGTGGCGGCAGCTCGGTGCCGAGGTAAAGCTCAACGTGGTCGAGTGGTCGGTCTACATCCGCCGCGGCAACCAGCGGCCGGGTGACTACGATGCGCGCACCAGCTGGCGCATTACCTCGCCCGATCCGGACAAGACGCCCGAATACACCACCGGGGGCACGGTCAACCACTACATGTACTCCAACCCCGAGGTGGACCGGCTGATGGCCGAGGCCAGAGCGACCTTCGATCCCACGCTGCGCCCCAGGCTTTACCACAAGATCCAGGAACTGATCTATGACGACGTGCCGGTCCTGTGGATCTTCTACAATTCAGAGATCCTGGCCATCAACACGCGTGTGCAGGGGTTCCCGGCCCTTGGGCTGCGCGACGCGTTGACCTGGCTCAACCTGGTGTCCGTCGCGAAGTAGGGGGCGACAGCGCCACAGGACTTCCCCGTGCAACGGTGGCCGGAGGCCACCCCCGGCGGCCCAGAACGCGGGCGGGCGGGAGCATGCGATCGGAAGTCTGTTGGCAGGACCCTTAGCCTGGCGTGCGGGGAGCACAACATGGATGGATTCATTCTCATTTCCAATTCTTCAGCATCCTGCTAGTCTAGGGCCGTCGGAGGAGACGATTCGCGTGGGACGTCCTGACTGGCGCGGGATCATCGAGGCCTACCGGGCCCTGCTGCCGGCTGTGGACCGGATCGTGACGCTGCACGAGGGCGGCACGCCGCTGATTCCCTGCGAACGCCTGTCCCGACACCTGCACCGTCCGGTGTGGCTCAAGGTCGAGGGCAGCAACCCCACCGGCTCCTTCAAGGACCGGGGGATGACGGTGGCGGTCAGCCGGGCCGCGTCCGACGGCGCCCGCGGGGTGATCTGCGCGTCCACGGGCAACACGGCGGCCTCCGCCGCGGCGTATGCGGCCCGCGCGGGGCTCCCCTGCTGGATCCTGCTCCCGGCGGGCGCCGTGGCGCGCGGCAAGCTGGCCCAGGCGGCCGTGCACGGCGCCCGGGTCATCGCCATCGACGGCGGCTTCGAGCAGGCCCTCGACCTGGTGCGCGCCATCGCCCGCGAGGGGGAGGTGGTGCTGGTGAACTCGCTGAACCCCCTGCGGCTGGAGGGGCAGGCCACGGCCGCCTACGAGATCTGCGATGTGCTGGGCGGATCGCCGGCGGTCCTGGTACTGCCTGTGGGCAACGGCGGCAACATCACGGCCTACTGGAAGGGGTTCCGGCGGTACCGCGAGGCCGGACGGATCAGCCGGCTCCCGCGGATCATCGGCGTCCAGGCCGCGGGGGCAAACCCGCTGCTGCGCGGCGTGCCGGTGGAGCGGCCGCGGACCGTGGCCTCGGCGATCCGCATCGGCCGGCCGGCCAATTGGGAGGCCGCCGTGGACGCCGCGACGGGCTCCGGCGGACGGTTCGTCCAGGTGAGCGATGAGGAGATCCTGGCCGCCCAGAAGGCGCTGGCCCGCGAGGGGATCTTCGTCGAACCGGCCTCGGCCGCCGCGGCGGCTGCGACCGAGCGCCTGGATGCCGCAGAGCTCCCTGGCGGCGACGTGGTGTGCGTGCTGACCGGCCACGGCCTGAAGGACCCGGACGCGGTCGGATTCGAGGAACCGGCCCGGCAGCCGGCCTCGCTGGAGGCCGTGCGGGCGCTATTGGAACAGGAGGGACGGGTGGCGTGGGGTTGATCGTGCAGAAGTACGGCGGGAGTTCGGTGGCCACGACGGATCGGCTCCTCCACGTGGCCCGGCGGGTGGCCGCCGCGCGCCAGGCCGGCCACGACATGGTCGTGGTCGTCTCGGCCCCGGGCGACATGACCGACGACCTCATCGCCCGGGCGAAGGAGATCACGCCGAATCCTCCGGCGCGCGAACTGGACATGCTTATGGCGGTCGGGGAACAGGTCTCCATCGCGCTGCTGTCGATGGCGCTGCAGCATCTGGGCCAGCCGGCGATCTCGCTGGTCGGCAGCCAGGTCCGCATCATCACCGACGGCGTCCATACCAAGGCGCGCGTCCTCGAGGTGGACCGCCGTCGCCTCGACGAGGAGTTGGGGCGCGGTCGCATCGTGGTCGTCGCCGGCTTTCAGGGCGTGACACCCGACTTCGAGATCACGACCCTGGGCCGGGGCGGCTCCGACCTCTCCGCGGTCGCACTGGCCTCGGCACTGGGCGCGGAGGCCTGCGAGATCTACACCGATGTGCCCGGCGTCTTCACCGCCGATCCCCGCATCGTGCCCGAGGCACGGCAACTTGAGCGCCTCTCGTACGACGAGATGCTGGAACTGGCCAGCAGCGGCGCGGTGGTCCTGCAGACCCGGTCGGTCGAGTACGCGAAGGCGTACGGCGTGCGGCTGCACGTTCGCTCGACGTGGAGCGACGCCCCCGGCACCATCGTGGAGGAGGTTGCAGACGTGGAACGGACCCGGCTCGTGACAGGCGTGGCCCACGACACCAACGTGGCGCGGATCACCATTCGAGACGTCCCGGATATCCCGGGCATCGCGCACCGCATCTTCTCGGCCCTCGCGAACCGCCACATCAACGTGGACATGATCGTCCAGACGGCCAGCCGGGGCGGGAAGGCCGACATCTCGTTCACGGTCACCAAGGCCGACGCGGCCCTCGCGGCCCAGACCGTCCGGGAGGTGAGTCGGGAGATCGGCGGTGGGGAGGTGACGGCGGCCGAGGGGGTCGCGAAGGTCTCCGTGGTGGGGGCGGGCATGGCCAGCAACCCCGGGGTGGCCGCCGCGATGTTCGGCGCCCTGGCGGGCTGTGGGATCAACATCCAGATGATCAGCACCTCGGAGATCAAGATCTCGTGCGTCATCCCGGCGGAGGACGTCCAGAAGGCGGTTCGGGCCATTCACCGGACCTTCAACCTCGATGCCCTGCGGTAGGACCCGTGGCCCGGACCCCCTGGCGCTTGGGGATCCAGCAGGACTCGACCCCGGGGCCGCAGAAGAAAGGCGGGCGGCCCAAATGCGGCAGCGTCGTCCTCCGGCGACAACCGGCAGATGCTGGCAAGAGGTGAACTGTGCCGTCCTCGGGTCGTGACCTCCCCTCAAGAAACGGAAACGGCATCGACGGGCTGGCCCGGTCCTATGCTGCCACCCGGGACCCCAGGATTCGTGAGGAGCTCGTCCGCCGTCACCAGTGCCTGGTCCGCAGCATTGCCGCAGAGTACCGGCACTCGGGCCATGACGACGACTTGGTCCAGGTGGGCTTCCTGGGCCTGCTGAACGCCATCGAGCACTTCGATCCGGCGCGAGGCACGCCGTTTGTGGCCTTCGCCCGTCACTTCGTCCGGGGTGAGATCCGACACTACCTGCGCGACTCCCACAACGTGATGCGGCGCCCCCGGTGGATGGATCGCGTCAACGGCCAGATCGAACAGGCCGTGGGGGACCACCTCGCCGAGTCGGGTCGCTATCCCGGTCTGGCGGAGCTGGCCGAGCGGCTCAACCTGGACGAGGCGTCGCTAGAGGAGATCCTGAAGACGCGGGAGGTGGTGCGGACCCTCTCGCTGGACGCCGAGGATGAGGAGGGGCATCCCAAGGTCGACCTGCAGCGCGCGCCGCTCGAGGGCCGGTGGCTGACCCTGCCGCTGGAGGACCGCATGGTCCTCCTGGAGGCGCTGGAGGCCCTCAACCCGCTCCAGCGCACGGTGATCTTCTTCATCTATTTCACGGACCTGACCCAGGCCGAAGCCGCCCAGCGGATCGGTATCTCGCAGAAGCACGTCTCGCGCGTGCTGGCCTCAGCCCTCCACCGGCTGCGCGAGTTGCTCGGCCCGGAGTCGCCCGCGCGTCCTCCGCGGACGCCCGCCGGTCCGCCGGCGCGCCCGGGGTCCCTGAAGTCCGCGTCGCGGACTTCAGGGTGACCCTAGCCCTGCTCTTCCTCGTATCGCTGCTTCAGCCCCAAGACGACGGTCGGGTCAGCCAGGGTCGTGGTGTCCCCCAAAATCCGCCCTTCGGCGATGTCCCTGAGCAGTCGGCGCATGATCTTGCCGCTGCGGGTCTTGGGGAGTTCCGCGCTGAACAGGATGCGGTCGGGCTTGGCGATCGCGCCGATCTTCTCGGCGACATGCTGGCGCAGTTCGTCGGCCGTGGCATCGTCCGCCGTGCCCCCTTCCTTCAGGGTGACGAACGCGACCAGGGCCTGACCTTTGATGTCGTGGTGGACGCCGATGACCGCCGCCTCGGCGACCTTGGGGTGGGAGACCAGCGCGCTCTCCACCTCCATGGTCCCGATGCGGTGGCCGGCCACGTTGATGACATCGTCCACGCGGCCCAGCAGCCAGAAGTACCCGTCCTCGTCGCATCGGGCGCCGTCGCCGGTGAAGTAGGCGCCGGGGATCCGGGACCAGTAGATCTGCCGGTAGCGCTCGGGATCGCCGTAGATGCCGCGCAACATCGCCGGCCAGGGGCGGCGCACCACCAGGTATCCCCCGGTGTTGGGCGCCACCGGCACGCCGCGCTCGTCCACGACCGCGGCGTCGATGCCGGGAAACGGCAGGGTGGCCGACCCCGGCTTGAGGGTCACGATCCCCGGGAGCGGTGTGATGAGAATCATCCCCGTTTCCGTCTGCCACCAGGTGTCGACGACCGGGACCCGATCACCGCCGATGTGTCGGCGGTACCACACCCAGGCCTCAGGGTTGATGGGCTCGCCGACGGTCCCCAGCAGCCGCAGCGACGACAGGTCATGGCGGGCCGGCCACTCGGTGCCCCACTTGATGAACGTCCGGATAGCGGTAGGCGCCGTGTAGAGAATGGTGACCCCGTAGCGCTCCACGATGGACCAGAACCGGTCCTTCTCCGGCCAGTCGGGCGTGCCCTCGTACATGACCACCGTGGCGCCGTTGGAAAGCGGCCCGTAGACGATGTAGGAGTGCCCGGTCACCCAGCCAATGTCGGCCGTACACCAGTAGACGTCGTCTTCCTTGAGGTCGAACACCCACTTGGCGGTCAGGTAGGTCCCCACCATGTAGCCGCCGGTGGTGTGGACGATCCCCTTGGGCTTCCCCGTGGTCCCGCTGGTGTAGAGGATGTAGAGGAGGTCCTCGCTGTCCATCTCCTCGGGCGGGCAGTCCAGACGCATGCCGTCCAGCGCTCGGTGCCACCACCGGTCGCGGCCCTCCACCATATGGATCGCCGCCGCCTCGCCGATGCGCCGCACCACCAGGACGTGCCGGACGGTCGGGGTCTGCTCCAGCGCGTGGTCCACGTTGCGCTTGAGCGGCACGATCTGGCCGCGGCGGTAGCCACCGTCGGCAGTGATGACCAGAGTGACCCGGGCGTCGTTGATGCGGTCGCGCAGGGCTTCGGCGGAGAACCCGCCGAAGACGACCGTGTGGACGGCCCCGATCCGGGCGCAGGCCAGCATGGCGATGGGCAACTCGGGGATCATCGGCATGTAGATGGCCACCCGGTCGCCCCGCCGCACGCCCAGGGACAGCAGCGCGTTGGCGCACCGGTTGACCTCGCGCGCGAGGTCCCAGTAGGTCAGGACCCGTTGCTCGCCGGGCTCCCCCTCCCAGACGATGGCGGCCTTGTTGCGGCGCGCCCCGCGCAGGTGCCGGTCCAGGCAGTTGTAGGCGATGTTGGTCCGACCCCCGACGAACCATTTGGCGTCCGGCGGCGTCCACTCCAGGACGCGGTCCCAGCGCCGGAACCAATGCAGTTCCTCGGCGGCGGCTTCCCAGAACCGCTCGGGGTCGGCGCGCGCTCGCTCGTAGACCGACTCGTCGGCGACGTGCGCTTGGTTCCGGAAGGCCTCGGGCGGGCCGAAGGTCCGCCGTTCCTCAAGCAGCGAGTGGATCGGGCTGTCGGGCATCTCGATCGTCCTCCCGGCTCAGAATGCTGCACATAGTTCAAGCCTCCCCCGGGGGACTCCTACAACGCCCGGCGCCAAGGAATACTCCCCGGCGGGCTCGAATCACGGGGCGGATTCCTGGGATGGTCTGTCCACGCCGCGGTGGTCGATGACGATGTCGAGAGGGGCTACCGCCCGCTCTGCCGTGCCCGCATCCATCCGCCGCCTGTCCCTGCTCGCCAGCGCATCCACCGGGCTGCTGCTGGTGGCCGGGGCGACGGTCAGTGCGACGGGTGCCGGCCTGGCGTGCCCTGACTGGCCGCTGTGCCGGGGGCGCCTGATCCCGCCTCTGGACCGGTTGGTGCTCATCGAGTACGGCCACCGACTGCTGGCCTCCGCCGTGGGCGTCATGGTGCTGGCCCTCGTGGTCATGACATGGAGGCACCTGGGACCCTCCCCGCCGCTGCGGCGTCTGGCCGCGATCCTGGTGGGCCTGCTGGCCCTCCAGGTGGGCCTGGGAGGGGCCGCCGTCCTGTCGGCGCTGGTGCCCCTCGTGGTCAGCGCCCACCTGCTGGTCGCGATGTCGTTCCTGGCCCTGCTGGTGGCGTACAGCGTCCGGGTGCGCTGGGAGATCGATCCCGCTCTCAGGATGCCTGCGCCGCCTCGGGGGCTGCGCACGGCGGCGCGCCTGGCCCTGGCCGCCACGTTCCTCCAGGTGACGCTTGGCGGCGTGGTCAGCGCATTTGGAGCCGGTCTGGCGTGTCCGGACTTCCCGCTCTGCCAGGGCAGCCTGCTGCCTCCGCCGGAACCCCGTGCCGTCCTCCACACGGCGCACCGTCTGGCGGCCTTCGTGGTCGCCCTCCTCGTGGCGGCAGTCGCCGCGCGGGCTCGCGAGAGCCGGGACCGGACGATCCGCACGGCGGCCGCGGCCGCTGTGGCGCTGGTTATCGTGCAGGTGGGCCTCGGCGCGCTCAACGTCTGGACGCGACTGGCCGTGCTGATCCGGGTGGCCCACCTTGGCGGGGGGGCGGCCCTGCTGGCGACCCTGGTGGTCCTCGTGGTCCGGGTCGGCCTGGCGGTCCGGGTGGGCCGGGTGGAGCCTGCAACGACCTCCCCCGCGGGGCTGCGCCCTGCTGTGGCCGACTACATCGCCCTGATGAAGCCCCGCATCATTGTGTTGCTGCTCCTCACGACCCTGACCGCCATGGTCGTCGCCGCCGGCGGCTGGGTCGGATGGGCGCTGGTGGTGGCCACGTTGCTGGGCGGGACCCTGGCGGCCGGCGCCGCCAACGCCATCAACTGCTACTGGGACCGCGATGTGGACGCCATCATGCTACGGACGCGCGGCCGGCCGATCCCGCAGCGCCGGATCGGCCCACGGCAGGCCCTGCGGTTCGGGGCGGCGCTGGCGCTGGCGTCGATCCTGGTCCTGGGGCTGGCGGTGAACTGGCTGAGCGCCGCGCTGGCCGGCCTGGGGATCGCCTACTACGTGGGGGTCTACACGATCTGGCTGAAGCGTACGACCCCGCAGAACATCGTGATCGGCGGGGCGGCGGGCGCGATCCCACCGCTCGTCGGGTGGGCGGCGGTGACCAACCAGGTGGGGATCCCGGCGATCGTGCTCTTCGCCATCGTCTTCCTGTGGACCCCTCCGCACTTCTGGGCGCTGGCGCTGAACCGCGCCGAGGACTATCGGGCGGCGCGCATCCCCATGCTCCCGGTGGTGCGCGGGGCTGCAGAGACGGTGCGCCAGATGGTCATCTACACCGTCGCGCTCGTGGCGGCCACGCTGCTGCTGGCCGGCGTCGGCGGCCTGGGGCCGATCTACACCGTCTCGGCGGTGGTGTTGGCCGTGCCCCTGGTGGTCCTGGTGCTCCGGCTGGCGCGGCAGGTCACGCCGGACGCGGCGTGGGCGCTGTTCGAGTATTCGATCCTCTACCTCGGCCTGTTGTTTACCTCCATGGCGGTGGATCGGCTGCTGGCCTGATGCCAATCCGGGGACGCGCAGGAGTCTTGGGGCCGGGGGCCTAATAACAGCCAGTCGAAACGGCGGGAAAGCGCCGCGGATTCCCGATTGGCAGCACAGAGGGGACGGCGGATGGCGAACGGGCCACCACGGGACAGCGCACGTACCACGGGTCTTTTGCTGGGAGGCCTCATCCTGGGGATGGTGGTCCTGGGTGGGGTCGCCCTCACCATCTACGCGCGAGGACGCTGGTGGCTGCCGCCGCTGGCCTCAGCGCACGGGGAGGCGATCGACCGGCTGTTCTACGCGACGCTGGCGGTCACCGGCGTCGTCTTCGTCGGCGTCCACGTCTTGCTCGCCCTGTTCGTCATGCGCTACGCAGCGGCCGGCGAGGGGCGCGCTCTGTACTGGCCCGACCACCGGAGGCTGGAACTCACCTACACCATCGTTCCCGCCGTCGCCCTGGCCATCATGGTCGCCTTAAGCGGCGTGGTGTGGGCCAGGGTGCGCCTGACCGCGCCGCCGGCCGACAGCCTCGACGTAGACGTCCGCGCCGAGCAGTTTGCCTGGCTCGTCCGCTACCCCGGTCCGGACGGTCGCTTCGGCCGCACAGACCCCCGGCGCATCGACCACCGGACCAACCCCATGGGACTGGATCCCTCCGACCCGGCGGCCGCCGATGACATCGTCTCCAGGGATCTGCACGCGGTGGTGGGGCGGCCGGTCCGGGTCCGGTTGCGGTCTACCGGGGTGATTCACAGCCTCTTCATCCCGGCGTTCCGTGTGAAGCAGGACGCAGTGCCGGGGGTGACGCTGGAGACCTGGTTCACCCCGACCCGGGAGGGGGAGTTCGAGATCGCCTGCGCTGAACTGTGCGGGCTGGGCCACTACGCCATGCGCAGCAAGGTGATCGTGCAGTCCCAGCAGGCCTTCGACGCCTGGCTGGGGGAGCAGAAACCTTCTTTGGGGTCGGGCCAGTGAGCGGCGGAGCAGAACAGGAGGGGCAGAAGGGCATGCCGCATGGTGGGGCACAGATGCGTGACCGGCACGGCCGGCCAATCGGCCCGGGCGCCCGCGTGCGCAGCGGGGAGGACCTGGGGACCGTCGGCCGCCTGGAACCTGAGTACGGGACCCTCACCATCATTGTCGAGGGGCGGACCGGCAAGAGCGAGAAGATGGTCCGCGCCTCTGCGGTGGAGGTGATCGAGGAGGCGCCCCCGCCCCAGGCGCATCCCGCGACCCACGAGCACGAACTCGGCTTCGTCCAGCGCTACATCTTCAGCCAGGATCACAAGATCATCGGCATCCAGTATCTGTTCACGTCGCTGCTCATGGCGGCGGTGGGCGGGGTCCTGGCCATGCTAATCCGGATGCAGCTCGGCTGGCCGGGGACCAAGTGGGGTCTGGCGGCCGCGCTGTTCCCCGGGGGGTTCGCCGGCGGCCAGATGAAGCCGGACTTCTACCTGGCCGTGGTGACCATGCACGGGACGATCATGATCTTCTTCGTGCTCACCACGATCCTCTCGGGCGGGTTCGGCAACTTCCTGATCCCGCTGCAGATCGGCGCCCGCGACATGGCCTTCCCCTGGCTGAACATGATGTCGTACTGGCTCCTGGTCCCCGCCGTCATCGTGCTGCTGGCCTCGTTCTTCGTCTCCGGCGGGGCCGCCGGCGGGGGATGGACGGCCTACCCGCCGCTGTCGGCGATCCCGGCTGCGGCGCCCGGGTCGGGGCTGGGCCAGACGCTGTGGTTGATCGCCCTGGCGATTCTCATCGTGGCGTTGCTCTTCGGGTCGCTAAACTACATCACCACCGTCCTCCAGCTGCGGACCCGCGGCATGTCCATGATGCGGCTGCCGCTGACCATCTGGGGGCTGTTTGTCACCGCGATCTTGATGCTGCTGTCGTTTCCCGTCCTCTTCGCGGCCGCCATCATGTTGCTGTTCGACCGCCTCGCCGGGACCAGCTTCTTCGTCCCCAGCGGGGTGTGGGTCGGCGGCCGGGTCCTGGAGCACGCCGGCGGCAACCCCCTGCTCTGGCAGCACCTGTTCTGGTTCCTCGGGCACCCGGAGGTGTACGTGCTGATCCTGCCGGCCATGGGCATGGTCTCGGACATCATGAGCGCCCACGGCCGGAAGCCGATCTTCGGCTACCACTTCATGGTGGGATCGATCGTCGCCATCGGCCTGTTGAGCTTCCTGGTGTGGGGGCACCACATGTACACCAGCGGGATGCACCCGCTGGTGGCCATGGGCTTCATGACCACGACGCTGGCGATCGCGGTCCCCTCGGCGGTCAAGACCTTCAACTGGCTGGCCACGCTGTGGCGGGCGCGCATCCACTTCACCGCGGCGATGCTGTTTGCGATCGGCTTCGTCTCCCTCTTCGTCACCGGCGGGCTGACCGGCGTCTTTTTGGCCCAGCCGCCGGTGGACATCTACATGCAGGACACGTTCTTCGTCGTGGCCCACTTCCACTTCGTGATGGCCAGCGCCTCGCTGTTCGGCGTCTTCGCCGGCATCTACCACTGGTTCCCGAAGATGTTTGGCCGCATGATGCACGAGGGGCTGGGCAAGATCCACTTCTGGCTATCGTTCGTCGGCATCTACGCCACGTTTTTCCCGATGCACTTTTTGGGTTTCGCCGGGGCGCCGCGCCGGTACTACGCCGTCAGCCCGTTCGAGTTCTTGCGAGACCTCCAACCGCTCAACGTCTTCGTCTCCCTGGCGGCGTTCGGCTTGGGGGCGGCCCAACTCCTCTTCGCGGCCAACTTCGTCTACAGCCTGTTCCGCGGCAGGCGGGCGGAGCGCAATCCGTGGCGCGCCACCACTCTGGAGTGGGAGGCACCGTCGCCCCCGCCCCACGGCAACTGGGGAGAGACGCTCCCGGTCGTCCACCGCTGGGCCTACGACTACAGCGTCCCCGGCGTGGTTGAGGACTATCTGCCCCAGACCGCCGCGGCGCCTGTGCCGGCCGGGACATCAGGCGGTGGAGGCGATAGCGCGTGACCTCCGGCGTCCCCACGCTGGAGCGGCTCCGGGCGCGGCCCGAGCAGGGTCCGCCGGTGGCTCCGCCCGCAGGTCGGGATGGCGGCGGAGGAGGGGGCGGCGGCGGGGGACGTCCCGGTGCGGCCCCTCTCAGCACGACCATCACCGGGGTGTGGCTGCTGGTGGGCGCGGCAGCGATCCTCTTCGCCGCGTTCACCAGCACACTGCTCGTGCGGCGGGCCGAAGCCGACTGGCAGGTGGGACCGATGCCGCCCGTGCTGTGGGCGACAACGGCGCTCCTGTTGGGAAGCAGCGCCACGCTGGAGTGGACGCGCCGCCTCGCCAGGCTCGGTCGGGGAAGCGCGGCCCGGTGGGGTCTGGCTGCGACCCTGGGGCTGGGGGTGGTCTTCCTGGCCGGCCAGTGGGCCGCATGGCGGCAGATGGCCGCCTCCGGCCTCCACATGGCCAGCGGTGCGCACAGCGCCTTCTTCTACCTGCTCACCGGCACGCACGGCCTCCACGTGGCCGGAGGGATCGCGGCGCTGGGCTGGGCGCTCTGGAAGGTCAGGTGGACGGTTCCGGGTCGGGCCGTCGCGGCCGTGGCGCCCGCGGCCGTCTACTGGCACTTCGTGGACGTCCTCTGGCTGTACGTGTGGCTTGTGCTGTTCTGGACGTAGACGCGAAGGAGGGGATTCCCACGGCGGCAGAAGCGGCGAGCCAGGACCACGTGCTGGCCTCAGACTGGGGCGGCGGGCGGTCGCCCTTTGGGGTGGGCTGGCCCAAACTGATGATGTGGCTGTTCCTGATCCAGGACACCCTGACGTTCGCCGGCCTGCTGACCGGCTATGGCGTCATCCGGCTGTCGCTGGGCCGCTGGCCGGTCCAGGGCGAGGTCTTCAACCTGTACCTGGTGGGGTTCATGACCTTCATCCTCATCTGCAGCAGCGCCACCATGGCTGTGGCGGTGGCCGCCGCGCGGCGCGGGGAGGGGGCGACCGTCATCCGGTTCCTGCTGCTCACCGTGCTCGGGGGCCTGGCCTTCCTGGGGATGCAGGCCTATGAGTGGACCCACGTCATCGGCGAGGGCGCGCGCCTGTTCACCAATCCGTGGGGCGTCCCGCTGTTCTCGGCGAGCTTCTTTATCATCACCGGGTTCCACGGCGCGCACGTGAGTGCGGGGGTCATCTACCTGCTGATTACCGCGCGGCGCTGGGCGCGGGGAAGGATCCAGCCCGAGAGCGTGGAGATCGCCGGGCTGTACTGGCACTTCGTAGACCTGGTCTGGGTCTTCATCTTCACCCTGCTGTACCTGTTGTGAGGGGAGGGGCACCGTGAGGCAGACGGAGCATCCCGGCGGCTACCGGATCTACGTCGTCACCTGGTTCTGGCTGTTCGTCATCACGGTCCTGGAGGTAGGCATCGTGCTGGTGCATGTGCCCAAGGTGCTGCTCGCCCTCTCGCTGGTGGCGATGGCGCTGATGAAGGCGGCGCTCATCGTCGCCTACTTCATGCACCTGCGCTACGAGCGGCTCAACCTGATCTACGCGGTGGTCACCCCGCTGTTCCTCGGCGTCATCCTGTTCTTCGCCCTGGTGCCCGACGCCTTGCGGACGCTGTCCCTCCGCTAGCCGGCGGGACCCCGGCGCGTCGGGCGGCCGCGCGGGAGGACCCATGGTTCCGCTGGGCTGGCTGCCCTCGGTCAACGCCGCCCTGAACGCCGCGTCCGCGGCCTTGCTGGTGGCGGCCTTCCGCGCCGTCCGCCGCGGCCAGATCGGCCGGCACCACACCCTGATGCTCGCGGCGCTGGCCACCTCCGCGCTGTTCCTGGTCTCGTACCTGTACTACCATGCGCACGCCGGGGCGACCCGCTTTGCCGGAACCGGGTGGATCCGGCCGGCCTACTTCGCCCTCCTGGGGACCCACACCGTGCTGGCGGCGGCGGTCCTGCCGCTGGTGGTGATCACCCTGGTTCGGGCGCTGCGCGGCCAGTTTTCGCGTCACCGGCGCATCGCGCGCGTGACCCTGCCGCTGTGGTGGTACGTCTCCTTCAGCGGCGTCATCGTCTACCTCATGCTCTACCATCTGGTTCCCTCGCGCTAGGAGCGTGTCCGACGGCGGTGCCGTCTGATACACTGTGGGCGGTATGCGCGTTCGGCTCGCGGTGCGCAGCCCGCTGCTGCGCGAGGGGTTCCGGCGTCTGCTCGAAGAGGATCCCGCCTTCGAGGTCGTCGCCGAGGAGGCGGGCCACACCGACGTGGAGGTCCACCTGTTCGGGATCCCGGGCGAGGGCGGTCTCGCAGACCTGCGGTCGGCGCTGAACGCCGCGCCGGTGCTGGCGGTGGGACCTTCCGAGCCGGGGCTGGTCGCGGCGTTGCACTACGGAGCCCGGGGCTGCCTCCCCCTGGGGGCGACACCCGATGAGCTGCGCGCCGCCGTGGCGGCGCTGGCTTCGGGCGAGGGCTACATTCACCCTTCGGTCGCCGACGCCGTGCTCACCGACCTGCGCAGGCCCCGGGGCGGGCCGACCTCCCAGGCGCTCACCGAGCGCGAGCGGGAGATCCTGGTGCTGCTCTGCGAGGGCTACACCAACCGGGCCATTGCCGACCGGCTGCACCTGAGCGTCCGCACCGTGGAATCCCACCGTGCGAACCTCATGGCCAAACTCGACGCCGACGCCCTGCCGGACCTGGTGTTCGCCGCCATCCGCATGGGGCTGATCGAGCCCTAGAGCCCGCGCTGTCCGGCGCCAACACCCCGTCCGAACAGGGCACCCTGGGGTCCTCTTCGTAGTTCCCGCAGGGTTCCATCCGGTCTGTACCTGAGGGCAAGACCCGGTGACCACCCGATGTGGGACGTCCATCTCCCTCTCTACACTGAGGGCGCGCTGCGGCGTCCCCGCCCGGCGCAGGGGTGGAGAGGGGTATGCTCATTCGACGCGAGCACCGAGCAGTGCTCAGCGAACAGCGCCGGGCGGCCGGACAGGCCGTGCACCGCGACGCGCTGGCGGCCGAGCGCTCCAGGCGCCAATGGGAGCGGGTCCGTCTGGCACTGGCCCGATCCGGCCATCGCGCCGTGCTCCGGGCAGAGCGGGATCAACTCCATGCCGCCCGTCGGGAGCATAAGCGGGCCCTGCAGCAGAACCGGTGGCTGCTGGCCCTGGCCGAATTGCTGGAGGCGCGGAGGGGACGGGCAGCGTAGCCACCCCAGGCAGGCGCGGCACGCTGCGTTGAGCGCGCCCGCAGCACCAGTGTACACTGGGGACGAGGCCGAAGCCTCGTCCCTTTCTGCATGGGGGCAGGAGAAGCGCGGGTGCGGGCCATTGAGGTCGTCAGGGCGTTCTTCGAGCGGGCGGGTGAGCCGGCGGCGGTGTATCTGTACGGCCGCTACGGGAGCGGGCCGAGTTATCCCGACACCGACATCGAGCTGGGCCTGGTGTTTCCCGAAGGCGTCGGCGAGGACGAGATCCAGGACTACCTCGAACGCATCTCCGATGCGGGACCGCTGGGGGGAGAGCCCGGGATCCTGATGCCGTTCGCCCTGAATACCCACATCCCCCCGGTCGTCCACGAGATCCTGGTGGGCGGATCGCTGCTCGTGGACAACGACCCGCGCGTCCGGATCGCCTTCGTGGAGCAGGCGAGGCGGCGGATTGAGTCGGCGCGCCCCAGCCTGCTCGAGGACGCCCGCGAGGCGATCATGCAGGCCAGGGCGCTGGGGCTCGCCATGACCACCGCGCAGGGGTACGTCCTCCCCCAGCCGCCCCGCTACCTCGACCCGGTCCGGATCGGCTGGCGACTGAGCCGGATCCTGGCGTCGGTGGCCGTGCTGGAGGCGACCACCCGGGAGATGGAAGCCGCCTCCCGCGATCCGGACCGCCTCGGCCAGGTCATCGGATGGTTCAGCAACGCGGCCGGGGCGGCGACCGGGATCGCCAAGGCCATGCTCAACATCTTCGAGATGGAGCGGCCGCCCCGGCGGTGGCAGGTGTTCATCCCGATCGCCGATGCCGGCCTGATCCCCATGGACCTGGCCCTGGCGTTGGGCTCGCTCGTCGAACTCCGCTGGCAGTTGATGGGCACCGGAGGCCTGATCACGGCCGACCGCATCCTGATGGGCATTCGCGGCGGACTGCCGCACCTGGTGGCGTTCGCGCGTCAGGCCGCCTGGTACTGCGAGGTCCCTGCGGGTCCTGGTGAGGTGAAGGTGCACTGACGCCCGGCGGCGAAGGGCCTGCGGGGCGATCGGGGAAGGAGGGGGCTGTGGCCGGATCGGTAACCGTCGAGGTTGTGCCGACCCCCAACGTGAACGCGCTGAAGTTCGTGGTCAACCGGCGGCTGACCGAGGGGCGCAGTCAGACGTACCGGTCGGCCGAGGAGGCCGACCGGCATCCCCTGGCCGCGGGGCTGTTCGCCATACCGGGCGTCGTTCAGGTCTTTCTGTTGAACGATTTCGTGACCGTCACGCGCGATCCCCAGGCTGCCTGGGAAGAGATCGTGCCGTCCGCCGAGGCCGCCATCCGGGCGTACCTGGAAACGCCATGAACAGGAACAGGAGGGATCGTCGTGGAACTACGGCCGTTTGAGGTCGTCGCGGCGTGCGAACTGCGCAGCCTGCCCACCGGGCAGGACATCGCAGACCTGACCGCGCGCCTGGAGCGCGCGCGCGCCAAGGTGGCGGCTGTGGTCAGCGCCACACCCCAGCCGCCAGCTATCTATCGGAATCTCGCCTACGTGCTCGAGACCCGATGTGTCGCCTGGGCGAACACGGCGGAGGAGGCCGCGGATCTGGTCAGGCGCCTCCTGGACGAGGCCGGGGTACCCTGCCGCAGCGTGTATCGCTCGGGCCGGGCTCTCGCCCCCACCGACGTTCCGCGTCCAGAGGCTCCGGCGTCGCACCCCCGCAGCCGGAGGACGCGAGCCCCTGCTCGGGTTCCGGCAGCGAAAGGCCGGGCCCGCGCCGCCCGCGTCAGGGTCCAGGGCAAGGCCGCCTCCCGGGGCACCAGGAGGGGAGCCTCCGCCAGGAAGGCCGGCAGCCGCCGGTAGACGCAAGTCGGCCGGCGGAGATCAGCCCGACCGATTCACCGGGCCTCCGGCCCCTGCGTCACCAGCCACACCGGATTCTCCAGCAGCCGCCGCACTTCCGCCAGGAAGCGGGAGGCTTCGGCTCCGTCCGTGACGCGGTGGTCGGTCGCCAGCGTGGCGTGCATGATCGTCGCGGCGACAACCTGCCCGTCCCGCACCACCGGCTGCGGCTTGGCCGCGCCCACCGCCAGGATCGCGGCCTGGGGCGGGTTGATGATGGCGGCAAACATGTCCACGTCGTAGGGCCCCAGGTTGCTTACGGTGAACGTGCCGTTGATCAGGTCGTCCGGCCGCAGGCGGCCGTTGCGGGCGCGCTCGATGACCGCCCTGGCCTCCGCGGCGATCTGCCACAGGGGCTTGCGGTCGCAGTGGTACAGCGTGGGGACCAGCAGGCCGTCGGGCACCGGCACTGCGATGCTGATGTTGATCTCGCCGGGGTAGTGCAGCACGCCTTCAACGTAGGACGCGTTGAGGGTGGGGAACTTGACCAGGGCCAGCGCGGCGGCCTTCACGACCATGTCGTTGACCGAGACCTTGTGGGCGTCGTCGAGCCCCTCGTTGAGTTGCCGACGGAGCGCCATCGCGGCGTCCATGGCCACCGCCATCGTGACGTAGAAGTGGGGGACGTGCTGCTTGCTCTCGGTCATGCGCCGCGCGATCGTCTGCCGCATGCGGGACAGCGGGACCTGGCGGGCGGCGGCCTCGGTCGCCCGCGGCCCGGGCGCGGCCGCAGGCTTCCTTCCCGCCAGGTACGCCTCGACGTCTTCCTTCGTGATGCGACCGTCCGGTCCGGTCCCGGTGATGGCAGCCAGCGGGACGCCGTGCTCCGCGGCCAGCCGGCGGGCCAGCGGCGACGCGCGCACGGCGCCGGCTCCGCCCGCGACGCCCGCCTGCGCCCGCTCGGCGGGCGACGTCGTCTTCGCCGCCGGAGCGGTCGCCGTCGGGCCGGCCGCCGACGGGGCTGGCGGTGGGGACGCCGCCAGCTGCCAGACGGCCTCACCCTCCCGCGCGATGACCGCGATCGGCGCGCCGACGGGAGCCACGGCCCCGGGCCCCACCAGGATCCGCGCCAGGGTCCCGTCCCACTCCGCCTCGAGGTCCACGTTGACCTTGTCGGTCTCGATCTCGGCGATGGGCTCGCCCTGCCTGACGCGTTCCCCCTCCTGCTTCATCCACCGAAGGACCCTGCCCTCGGTCATCGCGTCGCCCATTTTCGGCATGATGACGTCAGGCACGGGCGGTCCCCCCATCCGACGGCCGCAGTCCGGGCCCGGTGCGGTAGAGCGCCCGGCGGGCCGCCTCCACGATGTCCTCGGCGTGGGGGAGCGCCAGCAGTTCCAGGTTGCGCGCGTAGGGCATGGGGACATCGGCGCCGGTGACGCGTTCCACCGGTGCGTCCAGCAGGTCGAAGGCCCCTTCCGTGATGGATGCGGCGATCTCGGCGGCGGCGCCGTAGGGGCGCCACTGTTCCTGCACGACCACCGCGCGGTGCGTGCGGCGGGCCGACTCCACCAGGGTCCGCGTGTCCAGCGGCCGCAGCGTCCGCGGATTGATGACCTCGGCCTCGATGCCGTCGTCCCGGGCCAGACGATCGGCCGCCTCCAGGGCCACTCCCAGCATGCGGCTGAAGGCCACGATGGTCACGTCGCGGCCCCGCCGCACGATCTCGGCCTGGCCGAACGGCAGCGCGAACTCCCCGTCGGGCACCTCTCCCTTCTGGCTGTAGAGGGCGGCGTGCTCGAGGAAGATCACCGGGTCCCTCCCGCGCATCGCCGTGCGCAGGAGCCCCTTGGCCTCCGCGGGCGTGGCGGGCACGGCCACCTTGAGGCCGGGCACATGGGCGTAGAACGCCTCGACGCTCTGCGAATGCTGGGCCGACAGTTGCACGCCGGCGCCGTTGGGGCCCCGGATCACCAGGGGCACGTCCACCTGGCCGCCGGAGAAGTACCGGACCTTGGCCGCGTTGTTGACGATCTGGTCGAAGGCCAGCAGCGAGAAATTCCAGGTCATCACCTCGACGACCGGCCGCAGGCCCAGCATGGCCATGCCGATGGCCGCGCCCACGAAGCCCAACTCCGAGATGGGGGTGTCGATCACACGCCGGGGCCCGTAGCGGGCAAGCAGGTCCGCGGTCACGCGGAAGGTCCCCTGGTACTGGCCGATGTCCTCGCCCAGCAGGACCACCGAAGGATCGCGGTCCATCTCCTCGATGAGCGTGGAGCGGATCGCGTCGCGGTAGGAAAGCTCGGCCATCCCTATGGCTCGTCCGCGTACACGTCGGTGTAGAGCGCCTCTGGCGGCGGCGGGTCGCTCCGCTCGGCGAACTCCACTGCCTCCTGCACGACCTGCTCGGCTTCTTCGTGGATCGTCGCGACCTTGGCATCGTCCAGCAGCCCGGCTTCGCGCAGGCGGCGCTCGAGCAGCACGATCGGGTCCCTAAGACGCACCCGCTCGACTTCTTCCTTCGTGCGGTAGGGCTGGAAGACGTCCGCGGCGCCGTGGCCCGAGAACCGGTAGGTCACCGCCTCCACCGCCCGGGGCCGCCCGCTGGCGCGCACCTCTGCGATCACCCGGGCGGCGGCCTGCCGGACGGCAACGAAGTCCATCCCGTCGAGCCGCTCGGCGGGGATCGCGTACTGGGCGAAGCGCGAGGCCAGGTCGGTCACGGCCGATGACCGGGCCACGGAGGTGCCCATCGCGTACTCGTTGTTCTCGACGACGACGACCAGCGGACACAGCCCCTCGGCCCCCCACAGGCCGGCCATGTTGAGGGCCTCGTGGAAGGCGCCGCCGTTCATCGCACCGTCGCCCATGAAGCACAGGCAGACCCGATCGGTGCCCTGGTAGCGCACCGCATAGGCCGCGCCCACCGCCAGCGGGATGTGCCCCCCGACGATGCCATAGCCGCCGTAGAACCCGCGGCCGACGTCGAACAGGTGCATGGAGCCGCCCTTGCCACGCGCCAGGCCCGTCACCTTGCCGAACAGTTCAGCCATCACCGTACCGGGGGACGCCCCCCGGAAGAGGGCCTGGGCGTGGTCGCGGTAGGCCGTGAAGAAGATGTCGTCCTCCCGCAGTTCCGCCAGGAATCCCGCCCCGACGGCCTCCTGGCCAGAGTAGACGTGGAGGTAGCCACCAATCTTGCCCCGTCGGAAGGCGCGCTCGGTCTCTTCTTCGAACCGCCTGGCGATGACCATCTGCCGGTACCAGAAGACGGCCGACGCCAGATCGGCGGGCTGACGGGGGCTCGTGGCGACGGCGGGTCCGGAAGACGTCGCGTCCTTCACCGGGTCGGTCTTGGGCGTGCGCTCAACCATGCCGCTGATCACTCCCCGACTCGGGCGCACTCCTTTTACTATACCAGATGAGTTCAACGGGCACGCGTGGGGACCCCGCCCTCCCGCGTGTCCGGTCCGTGGCCGATTGCGGGCCGGACGGACGCCCGGCTATAATGGCACCACACCGGGGACTGTTGTGGTCGACTCGATTCCATCTTCCTTCATCGACGGGCTCCCGAAGGTCGAACTTCACCTCCATCTGGAAACGTCGCTGCGTCTGCGCCGCCTCCTGGAGCGAGACGGCCAGAGCGGCCTGTCCCCGGGGCCGGCGCATCTCGTCGCCGATCCCTCCCTGTTCTCCGGGTACGACCGGCTCCGGCGCCTGCGCTATGCCGGACGGGCCACCCGGATCGCAGACAGCGCCTACTCGCGGGCCAACATCGCCGCGATCACCGCCGAACTCCTCACCGAGGTCGCCGCGCAGGGGGTCCGGCACGTGGAGATTCGCGTTGGTGGGCGGCGGGGATTCGCGCTGCTCGGCGTCCGAGGCATGCTGGAGGCGATGGCGGAGGGCGCGGCCTCGGTGGCGCATCCGGGCCTCAGTTGGGGGTTTGTCATCACGCTGGTCCGCGAGCGGGGCCCGGAAGAGGCCGACCGCCTGGTGGCCGAAGCGGCGGCCTGCCGGGACTGTGGCATAGTCGGCGTGGACCTGGCGGGCGACGAGGAGAACTATCCGCCGGCGCTCTACGCGGCGGCCATCGGGCGCGCCCGCGACGCCGGGCTGGGGATTACCGTCCACGCGGGTGAGTTCGCCGGGCCGGCCGGCATCTGGAGCGCCGTCTACCACCTCGGCGCCACGAGGATCGGCCACGGCATCCGCGCGGTCGAGGACCCGCACCTGCTGGACCGCCTGCGCACCCGGGGGGTGACGCTGGAACTCTGCCCGACCAGCAACGTCCGGCTGGGCCTCGTCCCCGGGCTGAACGCGCACCCGATCAAGGCCCTCCTGGCCGCCGGCGTCCCGGTGACGGTGAACAGCGACGACCCGCTGCTGCTGGGGACGACGCTGACCCGGGAACTGGACGCCGTGGCCCGCGCGCACCGGCTGGCCCCCGGTGGCGTCGTGGAGCTGTTGGTGGCGGCGGCCAGGGCCGCGTTCCTCCCCCCTGAGGCGAGGGTGGCCCTGGAACGGCAGATCCACGCGGCCCTGCTGCCGGCGGGAGGGCCGGCGTGATGCGCGGGTTCCTTGATTTCTTGAGTCATTTACTCTAGAATTGCCCTGGAACATTTCACGCGGCACAGGCCGGCGGGCCGGCCGCGGCACGGTTCGGAGGCGGTGGATGGCAGACCTGGAAATCCGAGATCTCCACGTGCAGGTTGAGGACAAGGTCATCCTCAAGGGGGTCAACCTGCAGCTCTCCAGGGGAGAGATTCATGCCGTCATGGGACCCAACGGGTCGGGCAAGAGCACGCTGGCCAACGTGCTCATGGGGAACCCCTTCTATCAGGTGGCGAGGGGGGACGTCCTCTACAAGGGAGAGGACCTGCTGGCCATGACGCCGGACGAGCGGGCGCGCAAGGGTCTGTTTATCGCCTTCCAGTATCCGGTGAGCATCCCCGGCGTGACCATGGCCAGCTTCCTGCGCACCGCGGTGTCGGCGCGCCGCGGCTACGAGCACGAGCTCATGCCGGCGGGCGAGTTCCAGAAGCTGCTGCGCGCGAAGATCGAGGCCCTCAAGATCGATCCGTCGATCGCCGGCCGGTACGTGAACGAGGGGTTCTCCGGCGGCGAGAAGAAGCGGGCCGAGATCCTTCAGATGGCGCTGTTGGAGCCCGAGATCGCCATCATGGACGAAACCGACTCCGGGCTGGACATCGACTCGGTCAAGATCGTGGCCGACGGCATCATGGACATGTTCACGGAGGCCAGGGGTCAGATGGGCGTGATGGTCATCACCCACTACTCGCGCATCCTGCAGTTCCTGCGGCCCCACCATGTGCACATCATGTACGACGGACGGATCGTCGTCTCGGGCGGCCCCGAACTGGCCGAGGAA
This sequence comes from Candidatus Fervidifonticultor sextus, assembly GCA_031459875.1. GTDB lineage: Bacteria > Sysuimicrobiota > Sysuimicrobiia > Sysuimicrobiales > Humicultoraceae > Fervidifonticultor_A > Fervidifonticultor_A sextus. The sequence goes on from JAVKHQ010000003.1 coordinate 52,895, forward strand.
CTGGAGCAGCACGGATACGAGGGGATCAGGCGGCAGTTTGAGGTCATTGCCGCCGAAGTCGAGGCCTCGGGCGCGGTCCGGCGGGCCGGCAAGGTCTTCTGGGTCGTGCACTGAAGAGGCCCACATCGGGCTAGGGGAGCGAGCATGGCGACGACGAGTCCGCTGGGCATCGATCTCGACCACTACAAGTGGGGGTTCCGCGACCCCGAGCGCTACGTGTTCAAGGCCCGCAAAGGCCTGGATCGGGAGATCGTGGAGGAGATCTCCCACATGAAGAGCGAGCCCGACTGGATGCGGGCGATCCGCCTCCATGCGCTGGAGCATTTCCTGAAGCGGCCCACCCCGAAGTGGGGCGCCAACCTGGATCAGATCGACTTCAACGACATCTACTACTACCTCAAACCTACCGACGGGAAGGGGCGCACCTGGGACGACGTGCCTGCAGACATCAAGCGCACCTTCGACCGCCTGGGCATCCCCGAGGCCGAGAAGAAGTTCCTGGCGGGGGTGGGGGCGCAGTACGAGAGCGAGAGCGTCTACCACAACCTCAAGGAGGAATGGGAGCGGCTCGGGGTCATCTTCCTGGACACGGACTCGGCCCTGCGGGAGCACCCCGACATCGTGCGGGAGTACTTCGGCACGGTGGTGCCGCCGGAGGACAACAAGCTCGCCGCGCTCAATACCGCCGTCTGGTCCGGGGGTTCCTTCGTCTACGTCCCCGAGGGCGTGAAGGTCGACATCCCGCTGCAGGCGTACTTCCGCATCAACGCCGAGAAGGCCGGCCAGTTCGAGCGGACGCTGATCATCTGCGAGCCCGGCTCCTACGTCCACTACGTGGAGGGGTGCACGGCGCCCATCTACACCACCGACTCGCTGCACTCCGCGGTGGTGGAGATCATCGTGAAGGAGGGCGCCCGCTGCCGGTACACGACGATCCAGAACTGGTCCAAGAACGTCTACAACCTGGTGACCAAGCGGGCGGTGGCCTACCGGGACGCGACTATGGAGTGGGTGGACGGGAATCTGGGCTCGAAGGTCACCATGAAGTACCCCAGCGTCTACATGGTCGAGCCCGGCGCCAGGGCCGAGATCCTCTCGGTGGCGTTCGCCGGCGCTGGCCAGCACCAGGACCCGGGGGGCAAGGTCATCCACGCCGCGCCCTACACCCAGTCCAGCGTGGTGAGCAAGTCCATCGCCAAGGACGGCGGCCGGGCGGGGTACCGCGGGCTGGTGAAGGTCTACCCGGGCGCCCGGGGCAGCCGGTGCGCCGTGCGGTGCGACGCCTTGATTCTGGATGAACGCAGCCGTTCCGACACCTATCCCTACATGGAGATCGACGAGCAGGACGTCTCCATCACCCATGAGGCCACGGTGTCCAAGGTCTCCGACGAGCAGCTCTTCTACCTGATGAGCCGTGGCATCAAGGAAGACGAAGCGATGAACATGATCGTCCGCGGCTTCATCGAGCCCATCGTCAAGGAACTGCCACTGGAGTACGCGGTGGAGCTCAACCGGCTCATCGCCCTCGAGATGGAGGGCTCCGTCGGCTGAAGGGCCAGGGACCCGTGGGCCAGCACCTCACAGCGACGGCGGCTCCCCTGGCCTTCTCCCGCAGCGCCGTCCAGCGCCGGAGCGAGGCGCTGGGCGAGCCGGCCTGGGCCCTCCAGCGGCGTCTGAAGGCCTGGGAGGCCTTCGAGCGCCTGCCGGCGCCGTCGGTGACCCACCCGGAGGAGTGGCGCCGGACCGACATCAGCGGGCTGGAGCTGGGCATGCTGACCCTGCCCGCCGATGGTCCCGTCGAATCCCCTCCGGCGTTCTTCGGGCCGGTCGCCCGCGAGGGGGCGGAGCGAGGTGGCCTGCTGACCTTCCTGGACGGCCGGCCGGTCGTCGACGGCGGGCGGCTCGGGGAGGAGGCCGCGCGGGCAGGCGTGCTCTTCACCGATCTGGCATCAGCGGTCCGGGCAGAGCCCGACCTGGTGCGGGACCACCTCTTCAGCCTGGCTCCTCCGGACGAGCACCGCTTCCGCGCGCTGCATGCGGCGCTGTACTCAGGCGGGACCTTCCTCTATGTGCCGCGCGGCGTGGAGGTCGCGCTCCCGCTGGTTACCCAGGCGTGGCTCGGGACGCCCGCGGGCGCCGTCTTCCCGCACACCCTGGTCGTTGCCGACGAGGGCAGCGCGGTGACCCTGGTCGAACTGTTCGGGTCGTACCCTGAGGGCCCACGCGCGCTGGCCTCCGGCGTCGTCGAGTTGTTCCTCCGCGACGGGGCGCAGGTCCGGTACATGCTGGTGCAGGAGTGGGGCGCTCCCGTCTGGGAGGTCGGCAGCCTGATCCGCGCGCGACTGGGCCGCGATGCCTCCCTGCGCAGCCTGGTGGCGGCGCTGGGGGGCGGGCTGGTCAAGCTCGACGTGGAGTCTCACCTGGAGGGCCCGGGCGCATCGTCGGAGATGCTGGGTCTGTACTTCGGGGCTGACCGCCAGCACATCGACGTCCACACGTTGCAGGAGCATCGGGCGCCGCACACCACCAGCGACCTCCTCTACCGGGGCGCCGTGAAGGATGCGGCGCGGTCGGTGTTCGCCGGGCTGATCCGCGTCCACCACGGCGCCCAGAAGACCAACGCCTTCCAGGCCAACCGCAACCTGATCCTCTCCGAGGGCGCGCGGGCGGACTCCATCCCCAAACTGGAGATCATGGCCAACGACCTGCGCTGCACCCACGGCTCGGCGACCAGCCGCCTGGACGAGGAGCACATCTTCTACCTCATGAGCCGGGGGCTGACCCGCCAGCAGGCCACGTTCATGATCGTCGAGGGGTTCTTCGCCGACCTCTTCGATCGGACCCCGATCCCGCGGCTCCGCGGGTACCTGCAGGCGCGGGTCGCCGAGAAGATGATTTGAGATGGGCGAGTTCACCAAGGTGGCCACCCTCGACCAGGTCCCCCCGGGGACCGCGAAGCAGGTGGTGGTGGACGGCCGCAAGATCGCCATCGTCAACGCCCGGGGCACCGTCTATGCCATCGACGACACCTGTACCCATGAGGAGGAGTCGCTGGCCGAGGGTCCTGTGGTCGGCGAGATCATCGTCTGCCCCAAGCACGGCTCGCGCTTCCACGTCCCGACCGGCCGGGTCCTCTCCCTGCCGGCGGTCCGGCCGGTCAACACGTATCCGGTGAAGGTCGTCGGCGACGACATCCTGCTGCTGCCGGAACCCAGGCCGGGCCAGGGGATGCCGCACAAACGCTAGGAGGAGCCACGATGACGTTGGGCGAGCGGGTCCGCGGAGATTTCCCCCTGCTGCAGCGTCCCATGAACGGGAAGCGGCTGGTCTACCTCGACAGCGCGGTGACCTCGCAGAAGCCCCGGGAGGTCATCGACGCGCTCCGACACTACTACGAGACGTACAACGCCAACATCCACCGCGGAATCTACCGCATCGCCGAGGAAGCCACCGCGCGGTTCGAGGAAGCCCGGGCGAAGGTCGCGGCCTTCCTGGGCGCCGCCCGGCCGGAGGAGATCGTCTTCACCCGCGGGACCACCGAGGCCCTCAACCTGGTGGCGGCGACCTGGGGCCGCACGCGCGTGGGGCCCGGGGACGAGATCCTGCTCACCGAGATGGAACACCACAGCAACATCGTCCCCTGGCAGCTGGTCGCGGCCGAGCGTGGCGCCGCCCTCCGGTACATCCCGGTGACCGACGAGGGCCGGCTGGACCTGGCGGCCCTCGACCGGCTGCTCACGGAGCGGACGAAGATCGTCGCGCTGACCCACCAGTCCAACGTGCTCGGCACCGTCAACCCGGTCCGCCTCATCGCCGACCGGGCCCACGCGGTGGGCGCCCACGTGGTCGTGGACGCCGCGCAGAGCGTGCCCCATCAGCCCGTCAACGTGGGGGCGCTGGGCGCCGACTTCCTGGCGTTCTCGGGGCACAAGATGCTGGGCCCCACCGGCACCGGCGGGCTGTGGGCCCGCTACGACCTGCTGGAGGCGATGCCGCCCTACCACGGCGGCGGCGAGATGATCGTGCTGGTGGAACTCGACCGCTCCACCTACAAAGACCCGCCGCACAAGTTCGAGGCCGGGACGCCCAACATCGCCGACGAGATTGTGCTGGGGGTCGCGGTGGACTACCTGCGCCGGATCGGGATGGAGGCCATCGCCGCCTACGAGCACGAGTTGACCGCCTACGCCCTGGAGCGGCTGCGGGAGGTCCCGGGCCTGCGCATCATCGGTCCGCAGGTGGCCGCGGATCGGGGCGGAGCGATCAGCTTCACGATGGACGTCGCGCACCCCCACGACATCGCCCAGGTCCTCGATCAGGAGGGCATTGCGGTCCGGGCCGGGCACCACTGCGCCCAGCCGCTGCACCGACGGTTCGGGGTTGCCGCCACGGCGCGCGCGAGCGTCTACCTCTACAATACGCGTGAGGATATCGACGCGCTGGTGGAGGGGTTGCACGGGGTCCGGCGCCTGTTTGTCCGCTCACCTCACCCGGTCGCAGACCCCGGCTAGCCGCGCCTCCCCGCCCCATCCGGCAGGGGGGCGGGGGCGGCGTCTCGAATCAGGCGGGGACACCGATGGCCCTCGACGACCTCTACCGTGAGGTCATTCTCGACCATTACGCCCACCCCCGCAACCGGGGCCGCCTGGAACCCAGTGACATTGCCGTCGAAGGCGCCAATCCCCTCTGCGGCGACGAACTGGCGCTGTTCGTGCGCCTGGAGGGGGATCGGGTGGGGGACGTGCGCTTCGAAGGCCGCGGCTGTTCCATCAGCCAGGCGTCCGCCTCCATGATGACCGACGCCATCAAGGGCAAGACGCTGGAGGAGGTCCGCGCGCTCATCGGGGCCTTCAAGGGCATGATGCACGGCCAGGAGCCTGAGGTCGACCTGGGCGACCTGGTCGCCCTGCAGGGTGTCCGCCGGTTCCCGGTCCGGATCAAGTGCGCGACCCTGGCGTGGGTGGCCCTGGAGCAAGGCCTGGAGGATCGCCGCGCCGGACGGGCGCCGTCGGTGGCCAGCACTGAGACCGATGGGTGATCCCCCGGCGCCGCGGCTGCCTGCCCTCCTCCTGCTCACGTTCCTCGGAGCGTCGGTGGCGGCGTTTGGGATCATGTACCTGGCCCCCATGGAACCGGCGCGGTTCATGCTGGGATTCCGGCAGGGGGTGCGCGAAGACCAGATCCTCCGGCTGCGGGAATGGTACGGGATGGACCGCCCCAAGGCCGTCCAGTACCTGCGCTGGATGGGGCGGGTCGTGCGGGGGGACTTCGGGGCGTCGCTGGCGACCCGCCGGGATATCGCGCCCGAGGTGGCGCGACGCATCCCGTGGTCGGCGCTCCTGATCGTGCCGGCGGCGCTGCTGGCGTGGGGACTGGCCGTGCCGCTGGCGGTCGTTTCAGCGGGGCAGGGGGCGCTGGCCCGCGCCGGCCGCGCGCTGACCACGCTGGGGCTGATCACGCCCACGTTCCTGGTGGCGTCCCTGTTCGTCTACCTCTTTGCGGTGCGGTGGTCCTGGGTCCCCATCCTGCCGCCGTTCGATCTCAACCTCCTGGCTCCGGCGCTGTGGGTCGGCGTCTTGCTGCCGGCCGTGAGCCTGGCGTTGCCGGTGGCCGCGGTCCTGGCCGGCGAGATGCGCGGCCGCGTGGAGGCGGCCCTCCAGGCGCCGTTTGTCACCGCCGCCCGCGCCAGGGGCGTCCCCGAGCGCCGCGTGGTCTGGCGCCACGCTGCTGGAGCCGGGGCAGCGGCGGTCCTGGCGCAGCCGCTGCCGGTCATCGGCCTCCTGGTCTCGGGGATGCTCGTGGTCGAGGAGATCTTCAACTGGCCCGGGATCGGTCGGGTCTTCATGCGGGCGGTGGCGGTGCGCGACGTGCCGGTGTTGCAGGCCATCCTGCTCGTCCTGGCCGCAGGGGTGCTGATGCTGGAGGGGGTCATCCGCGCCGGAGGCCGGCAGCGGATGGGACACCGGGCGACGGTCCCAGACGGCGCGGCTCCGACCGGGCGGCCGGAGGCGGTGAGCGCTCCCGGCCTCCACACCCGCCTGGCGGTGGCCCTGGCGGGAGCGCTGGTCGTGGGGATGGTCGCCGCCCCGGTGTTGGTCCGGTTCCCACCCGACCAGGTCCACCTGGACGAGATCCAGCTGCCGCCGTCGGCCCGCCACTGGCTTGGGACCGATTCGTCCGGCCGCGACCTGTTCAGCCGATTGCTGTACGCCGGCCACGTGTCCCTGGGGATTTCCGCCGCCGCCGCGGTGGCCGCCGTCCTGGCCAGCCTGCTGCTGTCCCTCCACACGTCGTGGCGGTGGCCGTGGCGGTGGTCGTGGGACAGGCAGGCCTTGGTGGCCTGGGCCGCGCGGTCCCTGACCGCCATTCCCACCCTGGCGCTGGCCATCTCGGCGATCGCCATCGCCGGCCGCGCCCCCCTGCAGATCGCCGCGGTCTTCACTGTGCTGGGCATCGCTTCGACGGCCGGACGGATCAGCGCGCTCCAGGCTGCGGGCCGCAGATGGACGTTCGTGGAGGCGGCCGCGGTCTGTGGCGCGGCGCCGTCCCGGGTCGCCGAGCGGCACCTGCTCCCCCATCTGGCGCGGCCGCTGGGGGCGGCCGCCGCCAGCCTCGTCCCGGGATTCCTGATCCTGGAGGCCACCCTGGGCTTCCTGGGGTTCAGCGTGACCCCGACGATGCCGAGCTGGGGGACGCTGCTGTGGCGATCCCGCGAAGCCCTCCACCGAGGGGACTGGTGGCTGATTGTCTTCCCCTGGCTCTTCGTCGCAGGGGCCGCGTGGGCGTTCGGCGTACTCGCGGCGTGGCTCGGCGCCCCCGGCCCGCCGACCTACGTCAGGCCGGCGAAGAGGGCGCTGGGGTCCGAGTGGGGCCAGGCAGCCACCGCGCGCGGCCGCATCGTTCCGGTGACCTCGGCGCGGCCAGCCGTCCCCGCCGGCCGCGGCCCAGCGCCCCGGTAGCCGTGGCACACCACCCGGCCAGTGGGGGTCTGCTAGCCCGCCTTCCGGCTGACGGCGCGGCGCGCGGCCGCGGCGATCGCCGATGAGGTCAGACCGTACTTCTCCATCAGGGCCCTGGGGGTCCCCGATTCCCCGAAGCAGTCCTGGATGCCCACCCGTTCCACCGGGACCGGGTGGTGCGCAGCCACGGTCTCGCACACCGCCCCGCCCAGCCCTCCCAGCACGGTGTGCTCCTCCGCGGTGACGATTGCCCCGGTCTCGCGGGCCGCGGCGACGATGGCCGCTTCATCCAGCGGCTTGATGGTGGCGCAGTTGAGCACCCGGGCCTCGATGCCTTCGGCGGCCAGCGTCTCCGCCGCGGCCAGCGCCTCGGCCACCATGATGCCGCAGGCGATGAGGGCCACATCGGTCCCCTCGCGGAGCACCCGCGCGGCCCCCAGGACGAACCGGTACGCCTCATCGAGGATGAGCGGTGCGGCGGCGCGGCCCAGGCGCACGTAGACCGGGCCGGGGAACCCGGCGATCGCCCGGATGACCTGGCGGGTCTCGGTGGCATCGGCCGGCACGATGACCGTCATGTTGGCCAGCGCCCGCATCATCGCCAGTTCCTCGATGGCCTGGGCGCTCATGCCGTCTTCGCCCACCGTGATGCCGCCGTGGGTGCTGACGAGTTTCACGTTCAGCCGCGGCTGGGCCACCAGGACCCGGATCTGGTCGTAGCAGCGTCCGGGCGAGAAGACCGCAAAAGAACTCACAAAGGGGATCCTGCCGCAGGCCGCCAGCCCGGCGGCCACACCGATCATGTTCTGCTCGGCGATCCCGCACTCGATGAAGCGGTCGGGAAAGGCCGCCGCGAACGCCTCCAGGCGGTTGGAATCCCGCAGGTCGCCGGTGAGGGCCACGACCTGCGGATGGTCCCGGGCGACCTCGACCAGCGCCTCGCCGTAGGCATCGCGGGTCGCCTTCATCCCCCTCGTGGCGATGGTCGGTGCCGCCATGGCCTACCCCTTGGGCGCGGCGCCGTCGAGTTCAGCGAGCGCCCGCGCCAGTTCGCCCTTGGTCAGCGCCTTGCCGTGGAAGCCCACGACGCCCTCGATGAACGAGACGCCCTTGCCCTTCACGGTGCGCGCGATGATCACCTGCGGCCGGCCCACGACGGTGCGCGCCCGTTCCAGGGCCCCCACGATGGCGGCCATGTCGTGCCCGTCGATCTCGCAGACGTCCCAGTTGAAGGCACGCCACTTGTCGGCCAGGGGGTCCAGCCGCAGGCGCTCTTCGGTCGGGCCGGTCTGTTGCAGGCCATTGCGGTCCACGATGGCGGTCAGGTTGTCCAGGCCGTAGTGCGCCGCAAAGAGCGCGCCCTCCCAGATCGAGCCCTCCTGCGACTCGCCGTCGCCCAGCATGGCGTAGACGCGGTATCCCCGGCCGTCCTGCTTGCCGGCCAGCGCCATGCCGATGGCCGCCGAGAAGCCCATCCCCAGCGACCCCGTGGAGACCTCCACCCCCGGCGTGCGGGTCATGTCGGGGTGGCCCTGGAGGATGCTGTTGATCTCGCGCAGCGTCCACAGGTGCTGCGGGTCGAAGTAGCCGCAAGCGGCCAGCACGACGTACCACGCCGGGCAGGCGTGGCCCTTGCTGAGCACGAAGCGGTCCCGGTCCGGCCAGGTCGGGTTCTTCGGGTCGTGGCGCAGGTGGTGGAAGTAGAGGGCGGTGATGATGTCGATGGCCGACAGCGAGCCGCCGGGGTGGCCGGAGCCGGCCCTGGTGATGACCTGGAGGATGGTCTTCCGGAACTCCCGGGCGCGCGCCTCGAGCGCGCGGACGTCGACAGGCCCCTGCATGACAGCTGCTCCTCGAGGGTGTGATCGACCCCTGGAGGCTTCTGTACCGGTTCCCCGCGCCCCTGCCGCGGCGCGGGAACCTGACGGCGCGGTGTCGGCAGCAGGACGACGGAGGCAGCGGCGCGTAGTGGCGCTATGGGGTTCCTGCACTGCCGCGGAGACCTAGGACCCGTGGGGACGGACGTGCCGGAGATCGTGGCGCTCGGAGAACCGATGGCGGAGTTCGCGGCCGTGGAGCGCGGCCGCCTCAGCACGGTGGCGACGTTCCGGCGGGGGTTCGGGGGCGACACCTCCAATTTCGTCGTCGCCGCCGCCCGGCTGGGCGCCAGGTGCGGGTACATCACGCGCCTGGGCGGTGACGAGTTCGGCCGAGCCTTCCTCGACCTCTGGCATCGCGAAGGCATTGATACCTCCCACGTGGTGGTCGAGCCTGACGGCTTCACCGGCGTCTACTTCACGGCCCTGGCCGAGGACGGCTCGCACAGCTTCACCTACTACCGTGCCGGCTCGGCGGCCAGCCGGCTCGGTCCCGCGGACATCCCGGCGGACTACGTGGCCACCGCGCGCGTCGTACACACGAGCGGGATCACACTGGCCATCTCCGAGTCCGCCCGGGCAGCGGCGGAGGCCATGATCGAGGCCGCCCGCAGCTGCGGCGTCATGGTCAGCTTCGATGCGAACGTACGGCCGCGGCTGCTGGACCTGAGGCGGCTGGGCCCCATCGTCGAAGAGACGATGGTCAACGCCGACCTGGTGTTCCTGAGCGCAGAGGATGCGGACCACCTCTACGGCCCGCTTCACCCGGCGCGCGTGGTCGAGCGCGTGCTGGCCGGCAGCGCCCGCATCGTCGCCCTCAAGCTGGGCGCCGACGGCTGCCTGGTGGCGGGCGCCGACGGCTCCCGGTGGGCGGTGCCGTCCTGGCCCGTCGAGCCGGTGGATGCCACCGGCGCTGGCGACGCCTTCGACGCGGCGTTCGTCGTCCACTGGCTGCGCGGCGCACCCCCGGAGGAGGCGGCCCGCTTCGCCAACGCCGTGGGGGCGCTGGTGGCCAGCGGCCTCGGCGCCGTAGACCCCATCCCGACCCAAAGCCAGGTTGAAGCGTTCATGGAGGGCGCGAGGGCAGCGCCGCGGCACGCCGCCGGGCCTCTCGGCGGCACCGGCCGGGCGCGGGGAGGAGGCAGGACGTAAATCACTCGGTTGCGAGAGGAGAAGCGATGAGGGCGATCCGCGTGCACGAATTCGGCGGCCCGGAGGTACTCCGCTTCGAGGACCTCCCCGACCCCCAGCCGGGGCCCGGACAGGTCCTCATCCGCCTGGAGGCCATCGGCGTCAACTTCATCGACATTTATTTCCGTACCGGGACCTACCCGGTGCGGCTGCCGTTCGTGCCCGGTGAGGAGGGGGCCGGGATCGTCCTGGCGGTCGGGCCCGGGGTGACCGCCTGCGGGCCGGGCGATCGCGTCGGCTTCACGCTGGGCCGGGGCGCCTATGCCGAGCAGGCCGCGGTCGCCGAGGCGCGGGTGGTCAAGTTGCCGCATGGCATCGACGCCCAGACCGCGGCTGCCGCCATGCTGCAGGGGATCACCGCGCACTACCTGACGCATGCGACCTACTCGCTGCGTGCTGGCGATTGGGCGCTGGTCCATGCGGCGGCCGGCGGGGTGGGCCTGCTGCTCGTGCAGATGGCGAAGCGCCTGGGCGCCACGGTGATCGCCACGGTGGGCAGCCAGGCCAAGGTCGCGCTGGCCCGCGAGGCCGGCGCCGACCACGTGATCGTCTACACCGAGCAGGACTTCGAGGAAGAGACCAGGCGCCTGACGGGCGGCCGGGGCGTGGACGTCGTCTATGATTCGGTGGGCAAGACGACCTTCGAGAAGGGATTGAACGTGCTGCGCCCCCGCGGGGTGTTCGTGCTCTTCGGCCAGGCCAGCGGGCCGGTCCCGGCGATCGACCCGCAGGTCCTCAACGCCAAGGGCTCGCTCTTTCTCACGCGGCCGGGATTCGGCCACTACACCGCGACGCGCCACGAACTGGAGCAGCGCACCGGAGACGTCTTCCGGATGATCCAGGACGGTGCCCTCAAGGTGCGGGTGGACCGGCGCCTGCCGCTGGCGCAGGCGGCCGACGCGCACCGCGCGCTGGAGAGCCGGCAGACGATGGGGAAGGTCCTCCTGATTCCCTAGCGCAGCGCGGCGTGTGCATCGGCGGGACTGGTGGGACGGCAGTTTTCACCACGTTTGACGCTCCATGGGGACGGTGCTACGATCAACAGGAGCGTATCCGCAGGGGTGACGGGTGGCGCGCATCAAGGTTGCCAACGCTTCTGACCTGCCTGAGGGGACTGCCACAGCCGTCACGGTGAACGGCATGACCGTGGCGCTGTTCCACCGTCCCGAAGGCTGGTTCGCCATCGAGGGCACGTGCACGCACCGCGGGGGGCCGCTGGCCGAGGGTGATGTCGAAGGCTTCGTGGTCACCTGCCCCTGGCATGGCGGCCAGTTCGACGTCCGCACCGGAAACCTGGTGAGCCCACCGCCGGCGCGTCCGGTGCGGGCGTTTCGGGTCGTGGTGGAGGGCGAGGACGTCTTCCTGGAGACGTCGTAATCTCCTCAAGGATCACCCGGAGACCGACATGAGTTCACAGACGCCGCCTCCGATGCCCTCGCGCCTCGCGCCCGTCGAGCGCGCGGTGGAGATCCTCGACGCGCTGCCCGGCGGGGGGGTCATCCTCAGCAAGGTGGAGTACCTGCTCAACTGGAGCCGCGCGGCCAGCCTCTGGCCGCTCACCTTCGGCCTGGCGTGCTGCGCCATCGAGATGATGGCCGCGTTCGCCGGGCGGTTCGACCTGGACCGCATGGGGGTGATCCCCCGGGCCACCCCGCGGCAGGCCGACCTGATGATCGTAGCGGGCCGCTGCACCATCAAGATGGCCCCCATCGTCCGGCGACTGTGGGAGCAGATGCCCGAGCCCAAGTATGTCCTCTCCATGGGCTCGTGCGCCACCTGCGGAGGACCCTTCTACTACGACAACTACTCGATCCTCAAGGGCATCGACCAGGTCGTGCCCGTGGACGTCTATGTGCCCGGCTGTCCTCCCCGGCCCGAGGCCTTGATCGAGGGCATTCTCAAGCTTCAGGAGAAGATCAAGGCCGAGCCGTTCCTGCGGCGGAGCCTGGCGGCCAGGGCATGACCCCATCCAGGAGCCGGCGGCGTGGCGCTTCGCACCGAAGAACTGATGCTCAACATGGGGCCGCAGCACCCCAGCACCCACGGGGTGCTGCGCCTGGTCGTGACCCTGGACGGCGAGAACATTGTGGATGTCGCCCCGGACATCGGCTATCTCCACTCGTCGGTCGAGAAGATGATGGAGTACCGCACCTACCTCCAGAACGTCGCCCTCACCGACCGGGGGATGGATTACCTGACCGCGCTCGCCAACGAAGAGGCCTACCTGCTGGCCGTGGAGCGTCTGGGCGGCATCCCGGTGCCCCCGCGGGCCCGGTGGCTGCGGACCATCATGCTGGAGTTCCAGCGCCTGTCCAGCCACTTGGTCTGGCTGGGCACCTGGGGGATCGACCTGGGCGCGACCACCGTCTTCCTCTACTGCTTCCGCGAGCGTGAGCGCATCCTCGACCTGTTCGAGCAGGTCACCGGCGGGCGACTGCACCACGTCTACTTCCGGCCGGGCGGAGTCTACGAGGACCTGCCCGCGGGCTGGACCGACCGGGCCCTGGAGTTCTGCGACGAGTTCCTGGATCGCCTGGGGGAGTACCACGACCTGCTGACCGGCAACCCCATCTTCCTGGCGCGCACGCAGGGGGTCGGGGTCCTGCCCCGCGAGGCGGCCATCAACATGGGCGCCTGCGGCCCGGTGGCGCGGGCCTCGGGGGTGAACTTCGACGTGCGTAAGGCCTTCCCGTACGAGGCCTACGGTGAGGTCGAGTTCGACATCCCGGTGCAGACCGCCGGCGACTGCTTCGCCCGCTACCTGGTGCGCATGGAGGAGATGCGCCAGAGCGTGCGGATCATCCGGCAGGCGATCGGGAACCTCCCGCCGGGCGAGATCCGCAGCAAGGTGCAGGTGACGGTGAGGCTGCCCAGGGGCGAGGTCTACGCCCGCACCGAGTCGCCCCGGGGCGACCTGGGCGTCTACCTGATCAGCGAGGGGGAGGAGGTGCCCTACCGGGTGAAGATCCGGGCGCCGTCGTTCTCCAACCTCTACGCGCTCGCCGAGATGATGCGCGGCTGGAAGGTGGCCGACGTCATCGCGATCTTGGGCAGCGTGGACATCGTGCTGTCGGACGTGGACCGGTAGGTTCCAATATGACGCATCTCGCCACCCGCGCGTGGGACGCCCTCACCGGCCTGTACCTGGGCCTGCGGGTGACGTGGGGGGCGCTGGTCCGGCCCAAGAACACCGTCAAGTACCCGGTGGAGAAGGTGAACGTCTCACCGCGCTGGCACGGCCTGCTGGCGCTGCCCATCGACCCCGAGACCGGCAGCGACCGGTGCATCATCTGTTTCCAGTGCGAGCGTGTCTGCCCCGACCGGTGCATCCACATCGAAGCCGCGGGCAAGGGCAAGGATCGCGTGCTCACCCGGTTCGACATCGAGATGGACAAGTGCTGCTACTGCGGCCTGTGCGTCGAGGTCTGCCCGACCGAGGCGATCGTCTTCGTCCCCCACTACGAGGCCAGCACCTTCAACCGCGCGAACCTGCTCTATGACCTGAACGACCTGCGCCGCGCCGCCCCCAAGGAGCCGATCGCGCACGGCGTCATCCGGTTGCGGGGATCGCGATGAGCTGGGAGCTTGTCGAGCGCCTACGCGAGCGGTTTCCGGAGATCGAGCCGTTCCCGCACGAGGCGGGCCACGCAGAACCCCCCGGTGAGCCCGCCGCGCCGGCCGGCCGGCCCGCGCGCCACGAGGCCAGGGCGTACGCCTACCACGTCCCGGGCGCGTTCGTGCCCGCCGACCGCCTGCTGGCCGTCTGCCGGGTCCTGCGCGACGACCCCCCGTTCCACCTGGACTACTGCTCGTTCGTCAGCGCCGTCGACCGGCCGGATCAGAGGATTTTCGAGGTGGTCTACCACCTGTTCTCCATGGCCGAACGCCACGAGATGCTGGTGAAGGTGCGGGTCCCGCGGGAGGCGCCGCGGGTGCCCAGCGTGGTGGACATCTGGCGCGGCGCCAACTGGCACGAGCGCGAGACCTACGACCTGTTCGGCATCGTCTTCGAAGGCCATCCGGACCTGCGCCGCATCATGCTGACCGAGGACTGGGTCGGCCACCCGCTGCGCAAAGACTACGTGTACGAGGAACCCCGCTGGCTGGTGGACCTGGCGGCCCAGCGGCAGCAGGAGATCGAAGGCCTGGGGCTGGGCGAGCGGGCCTGACGGCCGGCACCCTTGACGGGATCTTTACGTCCGACTGGTAAGATAGGGACGGTGTTTGCCGGACGGGGGTGGACGGCATGCGGCAGCACGTGGTGTGGCGCGGGGTGGTCGCCGGGGCGGTCGCCGGCGTCGCCCTGGTTCTGGCCCTGACCGCCGGCGCGCTGCCGGCCGGGATGGTCCTGGCCGCCTCGGTGGCCGAACGGGCCCGGGCGCTGCTGCCATTGCAGGTGCTCGGGTACCTCATCGTCCGCCTGAAGTTCGCGGCGAAGCCGTTCGGGTTCTGGACCAGCATGGCCGGGGTCGTCCTCGTCTGCGCCATCGCGGGAGGGGTGCTGGCCTCGTGGCGGCCTCGGCGCCACCTAGTCGCCGGCCTCGCCATGGCGGTGGTCGTGGGCGGGGTGCTGGCCGCCGTCGCCGGCCGGCCGGCGCTGGTCTATCTCTCGGCGAGCCTGGGGGCGGAGGGGGTCGCCGACGCCGACGCCGCGGCCTTCAGGATCATGCTGGCCTCCACCGCGGCCGCGGCCGCCGTCGCCGGCGCGGTCTTCGCCCTGGTCCTGTTCCTGCTGGGGCGCCGTACCAACCATCCCGCATCACACCCCCGGGCAGACCCTTCCGGCGCGTCGTCCCCCGGGTCGGCGAGGATGCACCGCCGCGAGATCCTGGCCCGCGCCGTGCTGGTGACGGCTACCGCCGCGGGTGCGGGCGCGCTCCTCCACTGGGTGGAAACGAAAGCTGCGCAGGCTGCCGCCGCCATGCGGTCGGCTTTCGACCGGGTCCGAGGGCTGCCGCCTGAAGTCACACCCAACGACAAGTTCTACGTGGTGAGCAAGAACCCGTTCGGCCTGGACCCCAGGCTGGACGCCAGGAAGTGGACCCTGGAGATCGCCGGCCTGGTCGGGAAGCCCGTCAGGCTCACCTACGACCAGATCCGCGCCCTGCCGCCGGTTGCCCGCTACCATACCCTGGAGTGCATCAGCAACGAGGTAGGGGGCGACCTGATCGGCAACGCCATGTGGAAGGGCGTCCGCTTCCGCGACGTGATCCAGCTCGCCGGCGGCGTGAGTCCCAAGGCGGTGCGGTTTGCCCTGCGGTGCGCGGACGGCTACTCGGAAGGCATCCCGGTGGCCGACGCCATGCAGCCCGATGTGATGCTGGCCTACGAGATGAACGGGGAGCCCCTGCCGCCGGCCCACGGGTTTCCGGTGCGCCTGCTGATCCCCGGGCTCTTCGGGATGAAGAACCCCAAGTGGCTGACGAAGATCGAGGCGGTCTCGACCCACTTCACCGGGTACTGGCAGGCGTCGGGCTGGAGTGACGAGGCCGTGGTGAAGACCACCTCGCAGTTCCGCGTCCCGACCGACCGCAGCCAGGTGGCCCTCGGTGAGGTCGGCCTCGGCGGGATCGCCTACAGCGGTGACCGCGGGATTCAGGAGGTCGAGTTCAGCACGGATGGAGGCAAGACCTGGTCCCGGGCCGAGGTGAAGAAGGCCCTGGGCCCCTATACGTGGGTGCTCTGGGCCGCGGTGTGGACGCCTTCCGGCCCCGGAGAGTACACGCTGAAGGTCAGAGCGAAGGACGGCACGGGCGTGATCCAGAGTTCGCAGGAGACGCCCACGCTGCCGGATGGGGCCAGCGGCTACCACACGATCCGCATCCGGGTGCGGAAGTAAGGCTCGGGCAGGAGCCCTTCCGCACCGTCGCGAACCTTCACCCCACATCACACCCATGGGACCGCTCACCGCGCGGCGTCTGCTCCCGCGTTCCCTGCCAGGGTGTGGGACCCCCCAGGGAGGTTTGGGTGCCGAGCCCGTATGACCTCGTGATCATCGGCGGTGGACCGGCCGGCTACGTCGGCGCGATCCGGGCCTCCCAGCTGGGCCTGCGCACCGCGGTGGTGGAGCGCGACAAACTCGGCGGAATCTGCCTGCACTGGGGCTGTGTGCCGACCAAGGCCCTCCTGCAGGCGGCCGAAGTCCTGGAGCACGTCCGTGCAGCGGGAGAGTTCGGCATCCAGGTGGGGCCCCCGCGCGTCGACTTCCACCGGATGCAGGAACGCAAGGCCCAGGTCGTCGATCGGATCCACAAAGGCGTGCAGTACCTGATGCGCAAGCACCAGGTCGACGTCTTCGCCGGCACCGGCCGGCTGCTGGGCGCCGGCCGCATCCATGTGGCGCTGAACGACGGCTCCGACACCGAACTGGCGGCAACGCACATCCTGGTCGCCACCGGGTCCGCCCCCCGCAGCATCCCCGGGGTGGTCATCGACAACGACCGCATCCTGGATTCCACCGGCCTGTTGTCGCTGCAGGAGGTCCCCAGGTCCCTGGCCATCCTCGGCGCCGGAGCCGTCGGCGTCGAGTTCGCCAGCCTGTTTGGGGCCCTGGGGACGGAGGTGACCCTGATCGAGTTGCTGCCGACCGTGCTGCCACTCGAGGACCAGGAGATCGGGAAGACGCTGGAGCGGCTCTTCGTCAGAAGGGGGATGAAGGTCCACACGGGCACGACGGCGACGGCGGTCGCCCCGAAGGGGGAGGGGGTCGCCGTCACCCTCGACCGCGCCGGGGAGCAGCAGACCGTCGAGGTGGACTACCTGCTGGTCGCCGTGGGGCGAGGGCCCGTGACGGAGGGGCTGGGCCTGGAGGCCGCCGGCGTGCAGGTCGAGCGCGGCGCGATCACCGTTGACGCCCACCTGCGGACCTCGGCCCCGGGCATCTACGCCGTCGGCGATGTGATCGGCCGGCCGTACCGGCTGGCGCACGTGGCCTCGGACGAGGCCGTCCACGCCGTCGAGACCATCGCCGGGTTGGAGGCCGCCCCCGTGGACTACACCAAGGTCCCGCGGCCGACCTTCTCGATCCCTCAGGTGGCCACCATGGGGCTCTCCGAGCAGGAGGCCCAGGAGCGGGGGATCGAGGTGCGGGTCGGGCGCTTTCCCTTTTCGGCCAACAGCAAGGCGACCATCGAGGGTGAGCGCGACGGCTTCGTGAAGGTGGTCAGCGAGGCGCGGACGGGCGAGGTCCTGGGGATCCACATGATCGGGCCGACGGTCACGGAACTGCTGGCCGAGGGCGTGGCCACGCGCTACCTGGAGGGAACCGTGGTAGAGTTGGGTGGGGCGGTGCACGCCCATCCGACCCTGTCGGAGGCCGTCAAGGAGGCGGCCCTGGACGCGCTGGGCAGAGTCCTGCATCTCTGACGCCAGCACACCGCGCGGCCGGGATCCTGGAGGGGGCGAGGATCGATGGCGACCACCGAACCGCAGGCCCAGGTGACGGAGGCCAGGCACCAGGCATTGGGCCTGGGGCCCGACGATCTGCTGGAGATGTACTACTTCATGGCCCTGGCCCGGGCCATCGACGAACGGATGTGGGTGCTGCAGCGCGCCGGCATCGTCCCGTTTGTGATCTCCGGCCAGGGACACGAAGGCGCGCAGGTCGGGGTCATGTGGGCCACCGACCGCGCGCGCGACTGGCTGGTCCCGTTCTACCGGTCCCTGGCCGCGTGTCTGGTGAAGGGGATGACGCCCCGCGAGTTGATGCTCGGCCTCTTTGCCCGGGCGGACGATCCCAGCAGCGGCGGCCGCCAGATGCCGGCGCACTGGGGGCACCCGGCGCGCAAGATCCTCTCCACCAGCAGCCCGGTCGGTACGCAGTACCTCCACGCCGTCGGGGTCGCCTTCGCGGCCAAGGCCCGGGGCACGGGCGAGGTGTGCGTGACCTCCATCGGCGAGGGCGGCACCAGCCAGGGGGACTGGCACGAGGCGATGAACTTCGCCGGCATCCACCGGTTGCCGGTGGTCTTCATGGTCGAGAACAACCGCTACGCCATCTCGGTCCCCCAGCGCCTCCAGATGGCCGTCCGCGATGTGGCCGTGCGTGCCGCCGGCTATGGCTTCCCCGGCGTCATCGTGGACGGCTCGGACGTCCTGGCCTGCCATGCGGCCGGCCGGGAGGCCGTGGCACGGGCCCGCGCCGGCGAAGGGCCGACGCTGATCGAGTGCAAGGTGGAGCGCCTCACGTCCCACTCATCTGACGACAGCCAGGAGAAGTACCGGCCTACCGCCGACCTGGAGGCCGCGCGCAGCAAGGACCCCCTGGTGGTGTTCAAGCACTATCTGGAGCAGGTGGGCGTGATGGACGAGGCGCGCTACACCGCAATCCACAGCCGCATCAAAGCTGAGGTCAACGACGCCACGGACTACGCCGAGGCCCGGCCGATGCCGGACCCGGCGACGGTTGGCCGGCACGTGTACCACGAGGGGGACGGCCGTGCCTGAGATGCGCCTGCTGGACGCCATCCGTCAGGCCATGTACGAGGAGATGCGGCGGGACCCGCGCGTGATCGTGCTGGGCGAGGATGTCGGACCCAAGGGCGGGGTCTTCGGGGCCACCGACGGGTTCTACGCGGAGTTCGGTGAGGGCCGGGTCCTGGATACGCCGCTGGCCGAGTCGTCCATCGTCGGGGTCGCCATCGGGATGGCGGCCAACGGCATGATCCCGATCGCCGAGATCCAGTTCTCGGACTTCATCCACCCCGCGTTCAACCAGATCGTCAGCGAGGCGGCGCGGATGCGCTACCGCAGCAACGGCGGCTTCGGCTGCCCGATGGTGATCCGGGCCCCCTACGGCGGCGGGGTGGAGGTGCACGGCGGACTCTACCACTCCCAGAGCGTCGAGGCCTTCTTCGCCCACGTGCCCGGCCTCAAGGTGGTCACGCCCTACACCCCCTACGACGCCAAAGGCCTCCTCAAGGCCGCGATCCGCGATCCCGACCCGGTCCTGTTCCTGGAGCACAAGCGGCTGTACCGGGCCATCCGGGGGGAGGTCCCCGAGGACGACTACGTGGTCCCCATCGGCCCCGCGACCGTCCGCCGGCAGGGGACGACGCTGTCGGTCTTCGCCTACGGCCAGATGCTGCACGAGGCGCTCAGGGCGTCCGACGAGGCGGCCCGGGACGGCATTGAGGCCGAGGTGGTCGACCTGCGGACGCTGCGGCCGCTGGATGCCGAGACGATCCTGGCCTCCGTCCGCAAGACGAACAAGGCCCTGATCGTCTACGAGGACAACCGCTTCATGGGCTTCGGTGCCGAGGTGGCGGCGCTCATCGCCGAGGAGGCCTTCGAGGCGCTGGACGGTCCGGTCATGCGGGTGGCCGGACCGGACGTGCCGGCGGTCCCCTACGCCGACACCCTGGCCGGGGCGTTCATCCCGACGGCGGCGAAGATCGCCGGAGCGATGCGCCAGCTGGCCGCGTACTGAGGCGGTCCTGATGCCGGTCGAGATCAGACTTCCCCAACTGGGAGAAAGCATTCATGAGGGCACCATCGCCCGCTGGCTCAAGAAGCCCGGCGACCGGGTCGAAAAGTACGAGCCGCTGGTGGAGATCAACACCGACAAGGTCAATGTAGAGATGCCCTCGCCGTTTGAGGGCGTCCTTGTGGAACTGCTGGCCGCCGAGGGCGACGTGCGGCCGGTCGGGTCGCCGATCGCGCTGATCGAGACATCGGCGGTGGCCCCGACGCCTGCTGCCGGCACGGCGCCCGCCGCCGGCCCAGCACCCGCTGCCCAGGGCGTGGGGCCGCGGCTGTCGCCGCTGGTGCGGAGGCTGGCCGAGCAGCACCGGATTCCGCTCTCCGTGCTCGAGACGCTGCCGGGCTCCGGGGCCGGTGGCCGCATCACCAAGGAAGACGTCCTGCAGTACGTGGCCAGAAGAGCGGGCCCACCCGCCCCGACGGCGGCTCCCGCCGTGCCTCCTGCCGCGCCGGCGGCGCCTCCGGTGCCGGCGGCCGCGGCCGCGCCGGGCGACGAGGTCGTGCGGCTCTCGCCCATCCGCCGGACCATCGCCCAGCGCATGGCCCAGAGCAAGCGCGAGATCCCCCACGCCTACGGGGTCATCGAGGTGGACATGAGCGCGGTGGTCGCCTGGCGCGAGGCCCACAAGGAGGCCTGGCGCCGCGACGGGATCGCGCTGACCTACACCGCCTTCTTCGTCCGCGCCGCCTGCGAGGCGCTCCGGGCGTATCCCATCGTGAACGCGGCGTGGAGCGAGGAGGGCATCGTCCTGCGCAAGGCCGTCAATATCGGGATCGGCATCGCCGTCGACGAGGGGCTGCTGGTGCCGGTCATCCGCCACGCGGACCAACTGAGCCTGGCCGGAGTGGCCCGGGCGCTCGACGACCTGACCAGCCGCAGCCGGGCCGGCACACTCACCCTCGAAGACGTCCAGGGCGGGACGTTCACCCTCACCAACCCCGGGGTCTTCGGCTCGATCTGGTCCATGCCCATCATCGTGCCCGGGCAGGCTGCGATCCTGGCCACCGACGCCATCGTCCGGCGCGCGGTGGTCCGCGACGACGCCATCGCCATCCGGCCGATCATGCACCTGGGGCTTTCCTTCGACCACCGCGTCTTCGACGGGGCGGTGGCCATGCGCTTCCTCAACCACATGAAGGCCTGGTTCGAGGGGTTCCGCGATGGCGATTGAGATGCGGCGGCCGGAGTGGATCAAGGTCCGCCTCCCCGGCGGCCCCAACTACGCCGACCTCAAGGGCATCATGCGCACCCAGCAGATGCACACCGTCTGCGAGGAGGCGCGCTGCCCGAACATCGGTGAGTGCTGGGAGCGCCGGACCGCCACGTTCCTGATCCTGGGCAACGTGTGCACCCGGCACTGCCGGTACTGCGCCATCGCCCACGGCCTGCCCACGGAGGTGGATCTGGCCGAGCCCGCCCGCCTGGCGGACGCGGTGGTGGCCATGGGGCTGCGCCACGCGGTCATCACGTCGGTCAACCGCGACGACCTGGCCGACGGCGGGGCTGGCATCTACGCCGAGACGATCCGCCAGATCCACCGCCGACTGCCCTCGTGCACCGTGGAGGTGCTGATCCCCGACTTCAAGGGCGACCCTGACGCGCTGCGCACCGTCCTGGAGGCCAACCCCGAGATCCTGGCCCACAACATCGAGGCGCCGCGGCGGATCTTCAGGGTCGTGCGCCACGGCGGACACTACGACCGGTCCATCGAGGTGCTCCGCCGCGCCAAGGAGTGGGGGTACACCTCGTTCACCAAGAGCGGGGTCATCGTGGGGATGGGGGAGACCACCGACGAACTGCTGGAGACGATGGACGACCTGCGGGCCGCAGACGTGGACGTCCTGACCCTGGGGCAGTACCTGCGCCCGGGCCCCGACTACCACCCGATCGCGCGGTACTACACCCCCGACGAGTTCGCCTGGCTGCGCCAGGAGGGCCTGCGCCGCGGCTTCAAGTACGTCGAGGCCGGCCCGCTGGTGCGCTCGTCGTACCGGGCCGACGTCCAGGCGCAGGCGGTGCGGGCCCACCGCGCGCGGTTCGGACGGACGGCCGCGCCGGCCTAGGTCGGCCGGGGGACGGCCGCGCGCCCTTCCCTGCCCTTCTTTTCCATGATGGTCGAGGAGTGGCCCGGGAAGAGTGAGGCGTCGGGGCGGATGTACCTGGCCGCGTTGTTGACCGCGGTGGCGGCCTCGCCGAACCCGGTGGCGATGAGCTTGAGCTTGCCGGGATAGGTGACCACATCGCCAGCCGCATAGACGCCCGGGAGGTTCGTGGCCATGGTCGTGTCGACGACAATGGCGTCCTCGTGGAGGACCAGGCCCCACTGGGCGATGGCGCCCAGGTGGCTGACCAGCCCCAGGAAGGCCAGGACCGCGTCCACCGCCACCACCTCTTCCTCGCGCGTCCGGGTGTTGACGATCACCGCCTCGCTGACGGCGGGCTCGCCCCGGAGGCTCTTGAGTTCGCAGAAGAGTTTCACGGTGACGGGGGAGGCCAGCAGTTTCTTCACGCTGTCCTCGTGCGCCCGGAACCCGTCCCGCCGGTGGACGAGGGTGATGTGGCGGGCGATCGGCGCCAGGTTGAGGGCCCAGTCCACCGCGGAATCCCCGCCGCCGACCACCAGCAGCGTCTTGTCCCGGAAGTCCTCCCTGCGCGAGACCGCATAGAACAACCCCCGGCCCTCGTAGCGGTCGATCTCGGGCCGCTGGTAGGTCTTGGGGGTGAAGGCGCCGATCCCGGCCGTGATCAGCACGGCCCGGGTGTGGTGTTCGCCGCTGGTGCCCACCAGCCTGATGGTGCGGTCGGCCAGGTGCTCGAACGAACGGATCTCCTCGCTGAGCACGACGGCGGGCTCGTACTGCATCGCCTGCTCCACCAGGTTGGCCACCAGGTCCTTGCCCAGGATCCTGGGGAATCCGGCCACATCGTAGATGTACTTGTCGGGGTACAGGGCCGTGATCTGGCCCCCCAGGTCGGGCTGGCTGTCCACGATCTTGACCGACAGGCCCCGGAAGCCCGCGTAGTACGCGGCAAACAGTCCCGTCGGACCGCCACCGATGATGGTCACGTCGTAGGTGTGCTGCACTCGACCTCTCCAGTCCGTAAAGTCACCTCGGGCGCCAGCGCATACCATCCACTAGCATACCGTACTCCCTCTGTTTATTGACACGGCTGGCACCCCGTGGCATTGTGGAATACGGTCGCCGCACGCGGCCTCTTGTCCTCACAGGGGGATGTTCATGGCGGTTGGGACACGGCGCGCCATCGCGCCGTTGCTGTCGAAAGAGCAACTTGCACGCTACTCCCGGCAGGTCATCCTGGAAGACGTCGGCGTCGCCGGCCAGCGTCGGCTGCTGGAGAGCAAGGTGCTGGTGGTCGGGGCCGGCGGACTGGGCTCACCGTCCTCCCTCTACCTGGCGGCGGCCGGAGTCGGCACCCTGGGCATCGTGGACGGTGATCGGGTGGACCTCTCCAACCTGCACCGCCAGATCATCCACTTCACCCACGACATCGGCCGGCCCAAGACGCAGTCGGCACAGCGCACGCTGCAGGACATCAATCCCGACGTCACGGTGGTGCCCTACCAGACCACCCTGACCTCCGAGAACGCGCTGGAGATCATCGGGCCGTACGACGTCGTGGTCAACGGGTCCGACAACTTCCCCACCCGCTACCTCGTCAATGACGCCTGCGTGCTGCTGCAAAAGCCGCTGGTGGACGCCAGCATCCTCAAGTGGGAAGGGCAGGCCACCGTGTTCCTGCCCGGCCGCGGTTGCTACCGGTGCCTGTTCCCCACCCCGCCGCCGCCCGGTACCGTCCCCTCGTGCGCGGAAGGGGGCATCATCGGCGCGGTGGCCGGCTACATGGGGTCGCTCCAGGCCATCGAGACGGTGAAGATCCTGCTCGGCGTCGGGGAGACGCTGGCGAACCGGCTGTTGCTCTACGATGCGGCCTCCGGCGAGGTCCGCACGCTGCGGTGGCAGCGGAACCCCGACTGCCCGGCCTGCGGCGACCATCCGACGATCACCGCCCTGGTTGACTACGAGGCCTTCTGCGGTCTGCCCGGCCGCACCCATGCGCCGGCGCCTGAGGAGGGCGCGATCCCTGAGGTGGATGCCGAAGAGGCCCGGCAGATGGTCGAAGCCGGGGCCCAGCTCATTGACGTGCGCGAGCCCTGGGAG
This sequence comes from Candidatus Fervidifonticultor sextus, assembly GCA_031459875.1. Taxonomy (GTDB): domain Bacteria; phylum Sysuimicrobiota; class Sysuimicrobiia; order Sysuimicrobiales; family Humicultoraceae; genus Fervidifonticultor_A; species Fervidifonticultor_A sextus. The sequence goes on from JAVKHQ010000003.1 coordinate 76,584, forward strand.
TGGGCGCTCGCGCACATTCCCGGCGCGACCCTGATCCCCATGGGCGAGGTGACGGCGCGGCTCTCGGAGATCGACCCGAACCGGCCCGCGGTCGTGCACTGCGCCGTGGGCGCCCGCAGCGCCAAAGTGGTGGAAGCCCTCCGCCAGGCCGGGTACACCAAGGCCGTCAACCTGGCCGGCGGCATCGTGGAGTGGACGAACCGCCAGTTCCCCACGGAGAGTGGCGACGGTCGAGGGTAGGACGACGGTAGCCACCGGCGTCATGCGGCAGGCCGTGCTGCGCGGGCCGCGGGCGCTGGAGCTCGTGGAGACACCGATCCCGCAGCCGCGGCCGGGGGAGGTGGTGGTCCGCATCCGCGCCGCCCTCACCTGCGGTACGGACCTGAAGACCTACCGGCGCGGCCATCCCCGGATTGCCTTCGGTCCGTTCGGCCACGAGGCGTCGGGGGACGTCGCCAGCCTCGGCGACGGCGTGGACGGTCTGTCGGTGGGTCAGCCGGTGGCGTTCGTCCCCACGGCCGGCTGCGGTCAGTGCGGGGACTGCCGGCGCGGCCGCAGCAACCTCTGTCAGAGCCTCTTCGACGACATCGCCCTGGGAGCCTACGGCGACTTCCTCCGCCTGCCGTCCCGCGTCGTCCGCCAGCACCTCTTCCCCAAGCCGGCGCACCTCTCGTACCTGGAAGCCGCATTCCTGGAGCCGCTGGCCTGTGTCGTCCACGGCTGGTCCAGGCTCGGGCCCATGGAGCGGGGCCTGGTGGCGGTGGTGGGGCTGGGCCCGATTGGCCTGCTGCACGTCTACGAGGCCCGGCGCCGCGGCCTGCAGGTCATCGCGGTCGGGCGTCGCCCCGGCGGCCTGGCCCTGGCGCGACGGGCAGGTGCCCACCAGGTGGTCGACGCCACCGAGGGCGACATGGCGCGGATGCTCCATGCGCTCGGCGGCCAGGAGCCGGACGTGGTGATCGAGTGCACCGGGACCGCAGACGTCTGGCGGTCGGCCCCCCACTGGGTGGCGCCCGGCGGCCGCGTCCTCCTGTTCGGCGGTCTGGCCGCGGGCACCGAACCGGCCTTCGACGCGACGCGCTTGCACTACAGCGAAGTGGACCTGATCAGCGCCTTCCACTACCGGACGCCCGATGTGCACGAAGCGCTCCACCTGCTGGACAGCGGTGCGATCAGGCCCGCCGACCTCATCACCGGGCTGCGGTCGCTGGACGGTATCCGCGAGGTCTTCAGCGACCTCGACCGGGGAACCGGCCTGAAGTACGCGGTCCTGCCGGACGGCGAGGCATGGCGGTAGTCCGGCCGGCGGTCGCCCGCACCGTCGTCCTTCACGCACCCGGGGACCTGCGGCTGGAAGAGGTGCCGCTGCCCTCGCCGGGGCCCGGCGAGGTGTTGCTGCGGATCGCCGCGTGCGGGCTCTGCCCGGGCGAGGTCATGGACTGGTACATGGCCCGCAAGGCGCCGGTGCCGCTGGGCCACGAGGCCGTCGGCCGGGTCGTCGAGGCCGGGGAAGGCGCGGAGTACCATCCGGGCGAACGCATCTTCGTCCACCACCACGCACCCTGTCTGGTGTGTCGGACGTGCCGCCGAGGCCATCACGTCCACTGCCGCACGTGGCGGGCGCGGAGGCTGCTGCCCGGAGGCCTGGCGACCTTTGCGGTGGCGCAGGCGCCTGCGGTCGCGGCGGACACGCTGCGGCTGCCCGACGGGCTCTCCGATGAGGCGGCCACGTTCATCGAGCCGCTGGCGTGCGTGGTGAAGTCCCTCCGCCGCGCACGCCTTCGCCCGGGCGACCGCGTCCTGGTGGTGGGGGCCGGCGTCATGGGCCTGCTGCACCTGATGGCCCTGCGCCGGGTCGCCCGTCCCGCGGTGGTGATTGCCGCCGACCGCATTCCTGCGCGCCTTGAGGTGGCCGCGCGGCACGCTGACCTCGTGGTGGACACGGGGCGGCGGCCGCTGGCAGACGCCGTGCGTGAGGCGACCGATGGCGACGGGGCGGATGTGGCCATCGTGGGTCCGGGCACGTTCGAGGCGCTGGAGGCCGCGTTTGGCGCCCTGGCGCCAGGAGGCACGCTGGTGGTCTTCACACCCACGCCCCCGGAGAGGCCCTGGCCGTTGCCGGTCCACGACCTGTTCTTCAGGGAAGTGAGCATCGTCCCCAGCTATTCATCAGGCCCCCCACAGACGCGCGAGGCCCTCGGCCTGCTGGCCGATGGGCTCCCGGTGGAGGGGTTGATCACCCACCGCCTCCCTCTCGCGGAGACGTCCGTGGGGTACGAACTCATCCGCGCCGGGTCCGCGCTGAAGGTGGTGGTCGTGCCGTGACGGCGCAGCGCGGGCCGACGGTCGTCCGGTTCGACCCCGAACACTTCCGGTGGGCCGGCATCCCCCCGAAGCCCTACCGGTCACATCCCGACGGCGGGCTTGCCTGGAAGGGCGTGGAACGGTTCGTGCTGGTCGGCGCCGCCGGCGAGCCGACGGCATTCCACCTTCGCTACTTCGAGATCGCCCCCGGCGGATACTCGTCGTGGGAGCGGCACCGGCACGCCCACGCCGTCCTGGTGGTCCGGGGCCGCGGTCGGGTGCGGCTCGGGAAGGCGGTCTTCCGCGTGCGCCCCATGGACTTCATCTACATCCCCGCCGAGGTCCCCCATCAGTTCATCGCGGGCCGCCAGCCGTTCGGCTTCCTCTGCCCCGTGGACGCGGTGCGCGATCGGCCCCGGCCGGCTTCCCGCCCGGTCGCAAGGCCCCACAGCCGGCGGAGCCCCGGGCGCCGCACCGCCAGGCAGCCGGCAGCGCTTGCGCCCGCGGGGGCCTGAGGCTACAATTTGAGAAGGACGTTACTCAAGAATCCCGGAGACGCGCATGATTACCATCACCCCGCAGGCCGCGGCCAAACTCTCGGAGATCCTCAAGCAGCAGGACGATCCTGCGGCCCGGCTCCGGCTGTTCATCGCCAAGGGCGGCTGCCACGGGTACACCTACGGGATGGCGTTTGATGCCGAACGGCGTGAAGGGGACCAGGTGCTCGCCCAGCACGGGGTGGAACTGGTCGTCGACCCGGTGAGCCTGCGGCTGCTGGCCGGTGCGCAGATCGACTACGTGACGTCGGTGACGGGCGAAGGGTTTGCGGTCCGCAACCCCAACGCCGTGGAGACCTGCGGGTGCGGGCACTCGTTCCAGACCGCCGAGGGCGACGGCGAGCCCGATCCGTGCGAGGACGCTACGTCGAAGTGAAGGAGGCGGCGATGACGGACCAGGTGCAGGTCCAGGATCCCGACGCCGGCCTGCGCGAGCGGGTCGAGAAGGTGCTGGATACGATCCGTCCCTACGTGCAGGGCGACGGGGGCGACATCGAACTGCTCGACGTGACCGACGGCATCGTGCAGCTCCGCCTGGCCGGTGCCTGCGTGGGGTGCATGCACTCCATGATGACGCTGCAGGCGGGGATCGAGCGGATGTTGAAACAGGAAATTCCGGAGATCCGCGTAGTGGAGGCGGTCCCCTTCTAGCGCGTTGCGGAGGTCAACGCCGGGGCCCCCGTGCCACGCACGCGGGGCCTTTCTTGTGGGACGCACGGGGTTGACGGTGCCATGGCCACCCAGATGCAGTGGACCCGAATCCTCAGGAAGATCGACGACTACCGGTGGGAGGTCCCGGCCTCCTACAAGCCCGGCATGCGCGTGCCGGGCCTGATCTTCGCCGACGAGCGCATGCTGCGCACGATGGGCGAGGAGCAGGCGTTCGAGCAGGTGGCGAATGTGGCGACGTTGCCGGGCATCGTGGGCCGCTCCCTGGCCATGCCCGACATCCACTGGGGGTATGGGTTTCCGGTGGGCGGGGTGGCCGCGTTCGACGTGGAGGAGGGGATCATCTCGCCGGGCGGTGTGGGCTACGACATCAACTGCGGCGTCCGCCTGATCCGCACCGACCTGACCGAGGCTGACGTCCGCCCGAAACTGGAAGAACTGGTCAACGTCCTCTTCCGCACCGTGCCCTCAGGCGTGGGGATGGGCGGGCAGGTCAAGGTCAGCATGCAGGAGATCGACGAGGTCCTCCGCAGCGGCGCGCGGTGGGCGGTGGGCAGGGGCTACGGCCACCCCGACGACCTGGAGGTCATCGAAGCCGGGGGGGCGCTGCCCGGCGCCGACCCCGAGGCCGTCAGCCAGAACGCCAAGCAGCGCGGCCGCGGGCAGATCGGCACGCTGGGGTCGGGCAACCACTTCCTGGAGGTCCAGATCGTCGACCAGATCTTCGACGAAGGGACCGCTCGGGCGCTCGGCGTCTGGGGTCCGGGACAGGTCGTCGTCTTCATCCACACCGGCTCGCGCGGGCTCGGCCATCAGGTGTGCACCGACTACCTGCGCACCAGTGAGCGCGTCGCCCGCCAGCACGGCATCCACCTGGTGGATCGGCAGCTGGCCTGCATGCCGTTCTCCTCGCCGGAGGGGCAGCGCTACTTCGGCGCCATGTGCGCGGCGGCGAACTTCGCCTTCGCCAACCGGCAGCTCATCACCCACTGGGTGCGGGAGAGTTTCGAGCGGGTGTTCGGGAAGTCGTGGGAACAGTTGGGCATCCGGCTGGTCTACGACGTCGCACACAACATCGGGAAGGTCGAGGAGTACGAGGTGGACGGGCAGCGGCGCCGGCTGTGCGTGCACCGCAAGGGCGCCACGCGTGCCTTCCCGCCCGGGCACCCGGAGGTGCCGACCCGCTACCGCCGGGTCGGCCAGCCGGTCCTGATCCCCGGCGACATGGGCCGGTACTCGTTCCTCCTGGTGGGCGCCGACGGCGCGATGCGCGAGGCGTTCGGCTCGACCTGCCACGGAGCCGGCCGCGTGCTCGGGCGCAAGGCGGCGGTGCGGCAACTGGCCGGCCGCGACATCGCCGAAGAACTGCGGGCGGCCGGGATCATCGTGCGGGCGCAGGATCGGGGCCTGCTCGCCGAAGAGGCATCCGCCGCCTACAAGGACGTGGCCGACGTGGTGGCCATCTGCCACGCGGCGGGGCTGTCCCGGCGCGTGGCCCGCATGCGCCCCATCGGCGTCGTCAAGGGATAGCATGTCGGGAGAGACGAGGAGCTGCGGTGCAGGTTCTGTCCGTCGAGGAACAGCGGTTGATCCACCGGACCATCCGGGAGTTCGCCCGCGAGACGTTGCGGTCCCAGGCGGCCGCCTGGGACCGCGAGAACCGGTTCCCCACCGAACTGATTCCGCGCCTGGCCGACCTGGGATTGTTCGGCATGACCATCCCCGCAGACTACGGCGGCTCGGGCCTGCCGGCCACCGCAGTGGCCACGGCCATCGAGGCGCTGGCCTGGGGCGACGGCGGGATCGCGCTGTCGGTGGCCGCGCACAACTCCCTGTGCGCCGGGCACCTCGTGGCCTTCGCGAACGAGACGCAGCGCCGGCGGTTCCTGCCCCGCCTGGCCACCGGCGAAGCGCTGGGGTCGTGGTGTCTGACCGAGCCCGGCGCGGGCAGCGACGCGGCGGGGATCCAGACCCGCGCCGAGCGCCGCGGCGACCAGTGGGTGCTGAACGGGACCAAGGTGTTCGTGACCAACGGTAGCCTGGCCGGGATCTACGTGGTCATGGCCGTCACGACGCCGGGGGCCGGCCGCAGCGGAATCACCGCCTTCGTGGTCGAGCGGGGCACGCCCGGACTGGAGATCGGCAAGAAAGAAGACAAACTCGGCGTGCGCAGCAGCGACACGGCCGAGGTGCGGTTCGCCGACTGCGCCGTCCCCGACGAGTGCCGGATCGGCGAGGTCGGCAGCGGCTACCAGCAGGCCATGCGCGTGTTGGAGCGCGGCCGCATCGGGATCGCCGCCATGGCCGTCGGCATCGGCCGCGCGGCGCTGGATGCGAGCCTGGAGTACGCGCAGCAGCGGCAGGCCTACGGCCGACCCATCGCGGACCTGCAGGCCATTCAGTTCATGCTGGCCGACATGGCCACCGAACTGGACGCCGCCTGGCTGCTGACCGAGCACGCCGCGGCCCTGGCCGACCGGGGCGAGCCCTTCCGGCGCGAATCCTCCATGGCCAAACTCTACGCCGCCGAGGCCGCGGCCCGGGCGGCGGCCCGGGCGGTCCAGATCCACGGCGGGTACGGATTCATCAAGGACTACCCCGTGGAGCGGTACTACCGCGACATCAAGCTCTGCGAGATCGGCGAGGGGACCAGCGAGGTGCAGCGGGCGATCATCTCGCGGGCGGTCCTGGAGAGCCTGGGAGGAGCGCGCTAGTGCCGTCGGTGGCGCATCCCTTCCTGGCCCGACTCGCCGAGGGCCCGCTGGTGGCCGCCGGCGCCATGGGGACGATGCTCTATGCCCGCGGGGTGCCCTTCGATCAGTGCTTCGACGCTGTCAACCTCAACAGGCCGCATCTCGTCAGCGAGATCCACGACGCCTACCTGGCAGCCGGCGCGGAACTGCTGGAGACCAACACCTTCGGGGCCAACCGGCTGAAACTGGCCGGCCACGGGCTGGCCGACCAGGTCGAGGCCATCAACGCCGCCGGCGTCCGCCTGGCGCGCCAGGCCGCCGCCGCGGCGGGCCGGCGGATCTGGATCGCCGGTTCCATCGGGCCGCTGGGCCGGCCGATGGCCCCGCTGGGGACGACCGGGGAGGCCGAGGCCGACGCCGTCTTCGCCGAGCAGGCCCGCGCGCTGGCGGCGGCCGGCGCCGATGTGCTGATCCTGGAGACGTTCGTCGACCTTACCGAACTGGCCGTGGCATTCCAGGCGTCGCGGCGGGTGACCGATCTGCCGATCATCGCCCAGATGTCCTTCGCCCCTGACGGCCGCACGCTGGTGGGCCACACGCCGGAGGAGATCGTCGCCCGGCTGGAGGGGCTGGGCGCCTCGGTCATTGGCGCCAACTGCAGCGTCGGTCCCCACGGGATCGTCGAGGTGCTGGAGCGGATGGCGGCGGTCAGCCACACCCCGCTGTCGGCCATGCCGAACGCCGGCCAGCCGACGTACGTCGGCGGCCGCATCGCCTACGTGGCCTCTCCTGCCTACACGGCCGAGCACGCCGTCATGCTCGCGGACCTGGGGGTGTCCCTGATCGGCGGGTGCTGCGGGACGACCCCTGACCACATTGCCGCCATCAGGCAGGCGCTGGCCGGCTACCGCAGGACCGCTCCCCGGCCGAAGGCCCCGCTCGTCGTCTCGCGCCCGCCCCTGCCGGCTCCGGCGCCGGAGCCGCCGAGCTCGCTGGCGCAGAAACTGGGCCGGCGGTTCGTGCTCACCGTGGAGGTCTCCCCGCCGCGGGGCGCCCAGGATGCCGACGAACTGGAGCACTGCCGCCGCCTGCGCGCCGCCGGGGTGGACGCCATCAACGTGACCGACAACCCGCTGGCGCGTCTGCGGATGAGCCCGTGGGCCACCGCCGTGCGCATCCAGCGAGAGGTCGGCCTGGAGACCATCCTGCACTTCACCACGCGGGATCGGAACCTGATCCGGTTGCAGTCCGACCTGCTGGCCGTGCACGCGCTGGGCATCCGCAACGTGCTGGTCCTGCGTGGGGATCCGCCGCAGGCCGGCGACTACCCGCAGGCCACCGCGGTGGCCGACATCCATCCGTCCGGTGTGGTGAGGATGATCAATGAGTTCAACCAGGGCCGTGATCTGGCCGGCAACTCCATCGGTGGTCCCACGCGATTCCTGGCCGGCGTCGCCCTCAACATGGCCGCGCGCCCCCTGGAGCGGGAGGTGCGGGGCCTGGAGCGCAAGCTGGCTGCGGGGGCCGACTTCATCTGCACGATGCCGATCTTCGATCCCGAGACGCTCGACCGGTTCGTGGAACGGTTCGGCCGGTTGCCGGTCCCCGTCCTGGTCGGCATCCTGCCTCTGCACAGCGCCCGGCACGCGGAGTTCCTGCACAACGAACTGCCCGGGATGGTGGTGCCCGACCACGTCCGGGCGCGGATGCGGGACGCCAGGGACGGCCGCGAGGAGGGCCTGCGGCTGGCCCGTGACCTGCTGCTGGCGATCCGCCACCAGGCCGGCGGCGCCTATCTCATTCCCGCGTTCGGCCGCTACGAACGCATCATCGACCTGGTGCGCGAGGTCCGGCCGGTGCTCCCGGCGCGCCAGTGAACGGCGGCCGCCGGGAGGTCCGGGTCGAGGGACACCGCCTCATCCGCGCGCCCCTGCAGCGGGTCTGGCAGTTGCTCAGCCGCCTGGAATCTTATCCCCGGTACGCCAGCCTCTGGCTGACGGCGGACCTGCTGGAGCGATCACAGAGGTCGGCGCTGGTCGAGTTCCGGGGATTCTTCGGCGGACTGCCGGTCACCTCAGTCCAGCGGGTGGTGATGCGGCCGCCCGGCCGGATCGAGTTCCGGCAGGTGCGGGGGACCCTGCGGGCCCTCTCCGGCGTCTACGCGCTGAAGGACGTCGAAGGCGAGACCGATCTGACGGTCCGGATGGCCGCAGACGCCGGCATCGTCTTCTTCTCTGAGGAGTCGGTCCAGCAGATCCTGGTGGCGCACATCGACCGCATGCTGACGAGGATCAAGGCCTCGGCCGAGCGCGACCTCGCACGCGCGATCGTGCGGAGGAGCCCGGCATCCGGCGAGGGGGGGACTGCGGCGGCTGCGCTCTCTGCGAGGGGTGATGCGGCCCTCCCGGCAGAGGAGGAGGAAGAGGCAGGACCCGGCCAGGAAGGGGAACCGCCCCCGCCCGCCGGGCCTCCGCCGGTGATGGCCGGCCAACCACCGCAATCGACCGCACTGCCGGCCACCGCGCCCGGCGAGCGGCGCCGACGACGCCGCTGGCGCCGCCGCCGCGGTCACCTCCGGGCGGGCGGAGACGAGCCGCAGGGTTCCTGACCGGCCACCTGGACTGTCCTGCGGGCCCCGCACGCCGCCGCACGGGGTCCCGTAGTCGGTCCCCGCGGGCGAATGCTACACTGGCAGTACGCGCTACCTGTGGAGGTCGAGCATGTCCCGACGCCAGAATGGGCCCACACGAGAGCAGGTGCTGGCAGCGCTGCGCGACGTCTACGATCCCGAACTCCACAAGAGCATCGTCGAACTGGACATGGTCCAGCGCATCGGCATCCAGGACGGACGGGTCACGGTGGACGCGCTGCTCACCATCAGCGGGTGCCCGCTGCGGGACACCATCGTAGCCTCCATCGCCGAGAAGGTGAAGGCGCTGCCCGGCGTGACCGACGTGGAGGTCCGCCTGGGGGTCATGAGCGGTGAGCAGCGACAGGCCCTGGTCCAGCGCCTGCGGGGCGGTGAGATCCACCCCCAGCGGAAGTCCCCGTTCCTGACGCCCGGCTCGCCGACGCGGGTCATCGCGGTGGCCAGCGGCAAGGGCGGGGTCGGCAAGTCTACGGTGACCGCCAACCTGGCCGTGGCGATGGCGATGGCCGGCCACCGGGTCGGCGTCCTCGATGCGGACGTCTACGGCTTCTCGATCCCCCGCATGCTGGGCATCACCGGTCGTCCGACTGCCATCGACCAGATGCTGATTCCTCTAGAGCGCGACGGGATCCGCGTCATGTCCATCGGGTTCCTGCTGCCCGACGAAGGAGAGGCCGTGGTCTGGCGCGGTCCGATGCTGCACAAGACCCTGGTGACCTTCATCCAGGAAGTCCACTGGGGCGACGACCTGGAGTACCTGCTGATCGACCTGCCGCCCGGCACCGGCGACGTGTCGCTGTCCATCGCCCAGACCCTGCCGGAGGCCACCATGCTGATCGTGACGACCCCGCAGCCCGCGGCCGCCAGTGTCGCCCAGCGCGCGGCCAGGATGGCCGAGAAGGTCAACATGGAGGTCGTGGGCGTCGTCGAGAACATGTCGGGCTTCACGCCCACCCCCGGGGGGCCCACCATCGACGTCTTCGGACGCGGCGGCGGGCTGCGGCTGGCCGAAGTCCTCGGCGTGCCACTGCTGGGGGAGGTCCCGCTGGACGTCCTCGTGCGGGAGGGCTGCGACGCTGGCGAACCGGTGGTGCGGGCACATCCCGACTCGCCGGCCGCCCGGGCGCTGCGCGAGGTGGCGCACAAGCTGGTGCGCCTGCTGCCGGTGGGCTCCCACACCTAGCCGGGCACGGCGGAAGGAGCGGACATCACGTGGCAGAGCAGACGCAGGTTCGGGCCCGCAACTACATCGCCGGTCGGTGGGTGGAGGCCAGAGACGGGCGCACGATGCCGTCGGTGAATCCGGCCACCGGGGCGGTGCTGGGCGAGGTGCCGGATTCCCAAGCCGCCGATGTGGACGCAGCGGTGCGCGCGGCCGCCGAGGCATGGCCGCGCTGGCGGGCCACCCCCGCGCCGCGGCGGGCCGAGATCCTCTTCCGCGTCGCCGAACGGCTCGTGCAGCGCAAGGAAGACCTGGCCCGTCTGATGACCCAGGAGATGGGCAAGATCCTGATCGAGACGCGCGGCGACGTGCAGGAAGCCATCGACATGACCTACTTCATCGCGGGCGAGGGCCGGCGGCTGCACGGCTACACCACAGCCAGCGAGATGCCGCGCAAAGCGGCCTACTGCGTGCGCCAGCCGCTGGGGGTGGTCGGGGTCATCACGCCCTGGAACTTTCCGGTGGCCATCCCCTCCTGGAAGATCGTCCCGGCGCTGGTGTGCGGGAACACCGTGGTCTTCAAGCCGGCGTCGTACACGCCGCTGGTCGCCGCGGCCTTCGTCCAGGTGTTCGAGGAGGCGGGGCTGCCGCCCGGGGTCCTGAACCTGGTGACCGGTCGCCAGGCCGGGGCCGCCCTGGCAGACCACCCGGAGGTGGCGTTGATCTCGTTTACGGGGTCCACGGAGGTCGGCCTGCAGCTCGCCGCGCGCTGCGCCGCGCGCGGCGTTCGGGTGTCGCTGGAGATGGGCGGCAAGAACGCCGCCATCGTCCTCGACGATGCCGACCTGGACCTGGTCACCGACGCGCTCACCTGGAGCGCGTTTGGCACCACGGGTCAGCGGTGCACCGCGTGCAGCCGGATCGTGACGACCCCGCGGGTGCACGGCGAGGTGGTCGAGCGGCTGGCCGAGCGCGCCGCCCGCCTGCGCGTGGGGAACGGCCTGGACCCGGCCACGGAGATGGGCCCGCTGGTCAGCGAGACCCAGCGGGCGACCGTGGAGCACTACGTGGGGATCGGCCGGCAGGAGGGCGTGCGGGTCGTGATCGGCGGAGAGCGGCTCCGTCCTGCGGGCCTGGAGGGCGGCTACTTCTTCGCCCCCACCATCTTCGACGGGGTCCGGCCGCAGATGCGGGTGGCCCAGGAGGAGATCTTCGGGCCGGTGGTCGGCATCCTCGAGGCCGAGGCGCTGGACGAGGCCATCGAGGTGGTCAACGGGGTCCGCTACGGCCTCTCCGCGTCCATCTTCACCCGGAACGTGAATGCCGCCATGCGGGCGGTGGAGGAGATCCGCACCGGCATCGTCTACGTGAACCACGGGACCATCGGTGCCGAGGTGCACCTGCCGTTTGGCGGCACCCGCCAGACCGGCAACGGCCACCGGGAAGGCGGGCTGCAGGTGCTGGACGTCTTCACCGAGTGGAAGAGCGTCTACATCGACTACAGCGGGAGGCTGCAGCGTGCGCAGATCGACCGTGACTGATCCGCGCCGATGGCTTCGCCGTGCCGCGGCCGTCGGGGTCGCCGGCCTGCTGGCGCTGGCCATCTCCGCGCCGGGCGCGCACGCCCAGGGCACCGCCGCCGAATGGCCAGCCCTGATCCGCCGTTACGAGGAGCAGGTGGCCCGCACGCCGTCGGACCCCACGACGCGCTTCACCCTGGCGATGCTCTACGCCCGCGAGGGCCGTCTGCTGGACGGCTACAAGCAGCTCCAGGAGGCCGACAGGGCGGCCGGTCCGGCCCGCCGCCTGCCGCTGGCGCGTCAGATCGCCCGCGAGGCTGAAGACCTGCTGCGCCGCAACCCCCACGACCTGCTGGCCCGGTACCGCCTCGCCTTCGCGCGTCACTTCCTCGGAGACCACGCCGGGTCTGCGGCGGAACTGGAGCGGGTCGTGGCCGCCGAGCCGCGCAACGACTGGGGCTACGGGTACCTGGGGCAGGCCTATGCCACCCTCGGCCAGCTCGACCGCGCCATCGCGACCTGGGAGCGGGGCCTGGTGGTCAACCCCAACAATGCCGTGCTCCACTACGTGTTGGGTCTGGCCTACTCGAAGAAAGACGACAAAAAGAAAGCCGCCGCCCACCTGGCGGCGGCCTACCGGGACCGCACACTGTACGACTACGTGACCGGGAACCGCCGGTGATCCGGATGCGCAGGTGTCTTTCGGCCGTGGTGGTCGGCAGCGCCCTGGCCTGTCTGCCGGTTCCCCCGGCGCTGGCTCAGGCCGTCTCGCCTGCGCCGGCTGCCACGCCGGGCGGCCGCCCTCCCCTGCATATCAGCGCCGACGAGATGCACATCGACGCCGCAACCCGGGTGGCGGTGGCGGTGGGTCGGGTCCGCATCAGCGACGGGACCACGACGGCCACCGCGGCGCGCGCGACGCTCTACCACCGCGAGGGCCGCGGGGTGCTCGCCGGTCAGGCGCGGGTGCGGGGCCCGCAGGGGCTCCTGGAGGGCGATGAGATTACCGTCTGGTATACGGCCCGGGCGATCACCCGCATCGTGGCCAGGGGCGCGGCCAGCCTCGAGGCCGAGGCCTCGCTGGTCACGGCGCGGGTGGTGACGATCGCCCCGTCGGCCGACACGGTGACCGCGGAGCGGGAGGTCACCCTGTTCGTGCCGCCCGACGTCGTGGCCACCGGCGCGCGCCTCGTCTACCAGCGGGCGCGGGGCACAGCCGTCCTGGAGGGCCGCGGCCGCGTGGCGAACCCCGACGGCTTCATCGAAGCCGACCGCATCGAGGGCACGCGCAGGATGGCCTCGGCGGTCGCCACCGGGGACGTCTGGAGCGTCTTCCGGGACATCGAGGTCCGCAGCCGCACCGCGGAGCTCGTCGCGGCAGAGCAGAAAGCGGTCTTCGTCGGCGATGTGCGCGTGGCCCAGCCGGGGCGTCGGATGACCAGCGAACGGGTCACGCTCTGGTACGGAGTCGGCCGGGTCGTGGCGGAAGGCCAAACGTGGATGCGACTCGAACCTCAACCGTGAGGGCTGGCTGCGCAGGGAGTCCGCAGCACGCGAAGGAGGGTCGGTCATGGTCATCGAGCGGGTGAAGCGTCCCAGCCTGGAGGCGATGCCGCTCGCGCAGGGCAAGCGCGCGCGGCTCTACCGGCTCCTCTATGAACACGGACCCGGGCACGGGACCATGCTGGTGCTGCCGGTGGACCAGGGGCTGGAACACGGGCCGGTGGACTTCCTCCCCAACCCGCCCAGCGAGAACCCGGAGTTCCAGATCCGGCTGGCCATCGACGGCGGGTACTCTGCGATCGCCTTTCACTATGGCATTGCCGCCCGCTACCTGCCGCCGGTCGCGGGCAAGATTCCCTTGATTCTGAAGATCAACGGGAAGACCGATATCCCCCCGGCCGACCGGGCGTTCTCGGGGCTCACCGGGCGCGTGGAGGACGCCGTGCGGCTGGGCGCCGACGCCGTGGGGTACACGCTGTACGTGGGATCGCCGCGCCAGGACGAGGACTTCCGTCAGCTCACGGAGGTACGGGCCGACTGCGACCGCTACGGTATGCCGCTCGTGGTCTGGTCGTACCCTCGCGGAGAGGCGATCGAGAAGAAGGGCGGCCGCGACAGCCTCTACGCGGTGGACTACGCCGCACGGGTGGCGGCCGAACTGGGCGCCGACGTCATCAAGCTCAACGTTCCCGTCTTCGATGAGAAGGCCAAGGCCTCGCCCAGGCCCTATGGCGAGATGCAGCTGGAGTACCGCGCGGCCGTCGAGAAGGTGGTGCGCAGCGCCGGGCAGGCGTTCGTCCTCTTCTCCGGCGGGAGCAAGATCGGCGACGAGGACCTGCTGGACAAGGCCCGGCTGGTGATGGAGGCCGGGGCGACGGGCCTGATCTTCGGCCGGAACATGTGGCAGCGGCCGATGCCCGATGCGCTGCGCCTGACTGCCGAGATCAAGCGCATCATGCTGGCCGCGGTGGCGTAGCCCGGTTGCCGATCCCCCTCGCGCCCCTGCAGGCGCTCGTCAGCAATCCGTTGCCGGAGGAGGTGCCCGGCGCGCTCGTCGCGCTCATCGGCGACCACCCGTCGGCGTACTCGCGCAGCCCGCGGATCTGGACGCCGGTCTTCCGGCACCTGGGGATCGACGCCGCCTACCTGCCGCTGGACGTCCCGCCCGGCCGGCTGGAGGCGGTCTTGGCGATCCTGCGCGAGACCGACGCCTGCCTGGGCGCCAACGTCACCATGCCCTACAAGGAGGCGGTGGTGCCGCTGCTGGACGATCTCGACGCCGTCACCTCGGCCGTGGGCGCGGTCAACACTATCGTGCGGTCTGCGCGCGGCAGGCTGGCCGGCACCAACACGGACGGGGTCGGGCTGGTGGCCGCCCTCCTGCACCCGGGGACCGATGGGCCCCTGGTGGAGACCCTGTACGGGCACACCGTGCTCCTCATCGGCGGTGGCGGCGCCGCGCGGGCCGCGGCGGTGGCTCTGGTGCCGCTGGTGGGGACGGGGGAACTGCTGGTCACCAATCGGACGGCCGCGCGGGCCGAGGACGTGGCGGCCAGGGCGCGTGCTGCTGGCGGCCGCGCCCGGGCGATCCCGGAGGACGACCTCGATGAGGTCCTGCCCGCCGTGGACCTCGTCATCAACGCCTCGCTGCGCGGGCAGGCCGGCATCCGGCAGACGCCCCAGGGGTGGACCTGCCTGGAGCCGTACTCGGCGCTGGCGCCGGCCGACCCTCCGGTGCTACCCCGGATGCCGGAGGAGGCCTTCATGGCCGCCTGGCGCGCCCGGGCCCGGGCCGGCGTCGAAGCCAACCACGCGCGTTCGCAGGAGCGCGTCCACCGGCTGCCGCGGGGCGCGGCGGTCTTCGACATGATCTATGCGCCGGCCGAGACCCCGCTGGTCCGGCACGCGCGCGACGCCGGACTGCGGGCGGCCAACGGGCGGTGGATGAACATCGCCCAGGCCGTCGAAGCCTGCGTGGCGCACGTGTGCGCCCGCCGGATTGCTGAGATAGGGATCGACCGCGAGGCAGCGCGGGCGGAGGTCACCCGGCTGATGGCCGAGGCCTGGGACGGCCAGTCCCCTTAGAGGGCGAGGGAGCCATGCGGGCAGTCAGGATCCACCAGCACGGCGGTCCTGAGGTGCTTGCCCTGGAAGACGCCCCGGAGCCGTCTGCGGGACCGACCGAGGTGCTGGTCGGCGTCCGCGCCGTGGCGCTCAACCACATCGACCTCTGGGTCCGGCGCGGGCTGCCGCGGCTGCGGCTGAGCTTCCCCCACATCCTGGGCGCGGATGTCGCCGGGGTGGTCGCCGCGGTCGGCGAGGCGGCCCGTGGCGTGCGGCCCGGCGACGAGGTGGTGCTGGCCCCGGGGGTCTCGTGCGGCCAGTGTCCGGCGTGTCTTGCCGGAGCCGACAACAGCTGCGAGTCGTATGCGATCCTGGGCGAGCACATCCCCGGCGGCTACGCGCAATATGTCGTCGTGCCCCGGGCGAACGTCTTGCCCAAGCCGGCGCACCTCACCTTCGAGGAGGCGGCCGCGGTGCCGCTCGTCTTCCAGACGGCCTGGAACATGCTGGTGACCAACGGCCGTATCCGTATGGGAGACACGGTGTTGATCTGGGGGGCGGGGAGCGGGGTGGGCAGCGCCGGCGTCCAGATCGCCAAGGCGTTGGGCGCCCGGGTGCTGGCCACCGTCGGGGCGGCCTGGAAGGCCGAACGCGCCAGGGACCTCGGGGCTGATGAGGTCATCAACCACACCGAGCAGAACGTCTATGAGGAAGTCCGCCGGCTGACCGACCGCCGCGGCGTGGATGTGGCCTTCGACCATGTGGGCAAGGCGACCTGGGAGACCAGCCTGCGGGTGCTCGCGCGCGGGGGCCGGCTGGTCACGTGCGGGGCCACCACCGGTCCGGACGCGACTACGGACATCCGGTACATCTTCAGCCGCCAGTTGAGCATCCACGGCACGTACATGGGGCCCAAGCGCGACCTGCACGCGGTGATGCGGCTGGTCGAAGCCGGCCGGATTCGCCCGGTGGTCCACGCGGTCCTGCCCCTGGCCGAGGCCGCCGAGGCGCACCGCATGCTGGAGCGGCGGGAACAGTTCGGGAAGATCGTGCTGGTGCCCTGAGCAGGGAGGTCGGGGCGTCCTGCTAGCGCTGCGGGAGGGATTCCTCCTGACCGATCCACTCGCTGCCGGAGGCCCAGACCTCCTTCTTCCAGATGGGCACGGTCTGCTTGAGGGTGTCGATGGCGAACCGCCCGGCCTCGAACGCGTCGCGGCGGTGGGGGGCCGCCACGGCGATGGCCACACTGATCTCGCCGATCTGCAGCGTCCCGAGCCGGTGGACGATCGAGATGCGCACGCCCCACCGCTCGGTCGCATGCGCGGCGATGCGGGCCATCTCCTGGCGGGCCAGCGCTTCGTACGCGTCGTACTCCAGGCGGTGGACCGAGCGGCCCCGCGAGTGCTCGCGGACCGTGCCCAGGAAGAGGATGACCGCGCCGGCGCCGGGGTGGCGCACGGCGTCCAGCAGCGCGTCCACCCGGATCGGCTCGCGCACCAGGTCGAGCAGCGGCCCGCCGGTGATCGGCATCGCGCCAGCGACAGGCGCCGTGCGGCCGGTGGTCGGATCGCCGGAGGTCGGATCGCCGGCGCTCTCCGGGCCGCCGCCGCTCACCGGGGCCAGGAGGGCGACGCGGTCGCCGTCGGCCAGCGCGTGCTCGGCCGGCCTGACCTCGTCGTTGACCGCCACCGCCGTGGGCGGCGCGACCTGGCGCAGGGCGGGATGCTGGGCGGCCAGCATGGTCCAGATGTCCCCGGCCCTCGTGCCGGATGGGACAACCAGGGTGACGACCGGTGATCCCACGGCCTCGCGGTGAGCGGCAAAGAGCTGGACGGTGACCTGCATGGGACGATCCGTCGCGGTTCGTGCGCATCGTAGCATGGGGCCTCCCGGTCCGCAAGCGCACCTCGACGGCAGATCTCGCACGGGGCCCGGCGGTCGCCCGGGCCGGGGCCGGCGATGGCGGCACGGGTCCTGGCTGCTCACCTGCCTCATCGTGGCGGTGCTGCTGCTCCCGGCCCCGCCGGCGTCCGCGGCCCTCATCAGCGAGGCCCAGGAGATCCGCATCGGCCGGCAGGCCGCCGCCCAACTGGAGACCGACGTCGGGCAGAGCCGCGATCCGGCGCTCGCGGCGCGCGTGGCCGAGGTGGGCCGGCGGGTCGCCGCCGTCTCAGATCGTCGCGGGGTGCCCTATACGTTCAAGGTGCTGCGCGGCCGGGAGGTCAACGCGATCTCGCTGCCGGGCGGGTTCATCTACGTCACCGAGGGCCTGATGCGGTTCGTTCAGTCCGATGCCGAACTGGCCTTCGTCGTGGGCCACGAGGTCGGTCACGTGGCCGCCCGCCACCACGTCACGATGATCGAGCGGCACTTCTTCATGGGGCTGGTCCTCTCGCTGGTCCTCGGCGGCGATCCGACCGCGGGGCAGATCGGCGAGATCCTGGCGTTGTTGCTGTCGCGGGGGTTTTCCCGCGAGAACGAGTTTGAGGCCGACCGGCTGGGCGTCCTCTACACGCATCGAGCAGGCTTCGACGCGTCGGCCGGCTTGCAGTTCATGACGCGGCTGCGGGTGGCCGAGGGCCGCGACCCCGGGCAGTTCGAGGTGCTCCTGCGCACGCATCCGGCGCTGGTCGACCGGATCGGGCGGGTGCGCGAGCAACTGCGCGGGTTGGGCTATCGGGTGGAGGCGGCGCCGGCGCGCGTGGGGCAACACCGGGCCGCCGGGCGGCGCTGACGCCGGTGCCCGTCCGCGACCCCTACGCCGTTCCCGGCACCTACCGCAAGGCGCAGTTGCACTGTCACACCCGGCGGTCCGACGGCCGGTTCGAGCCCGCCGACCTGGCCCGGCGCTACCGCGACGCGGGCTACGCGTTTGTGTGTTTCACCGACCACGACGTGCTCACCCGCTGTGATGAGATCAATGACGCGTCGTTCCTGGCCCTGCCGGGCGTCGAGGAGACGATCGTGTGGGGACTGCCGCCGCTGGGGGCGCACCTGGGGCGGCTGCTGGTGGACGGCGTCCTGGGCGCGGGGTCGGCCGCAGACCGCATCCGGCAGACGCTGGCGTCCGGCGGCATCCCGTGCCTGCACCATCCGTCGTGGACGGGCAACCTGTGGACCGGCTCCTGGACCGCTCGGGCGATGACCGCCCTGCCGGGGCCGTTTCTGGTGGAGGTCTGGAATCCGCACTCCAATTCTGAGGAGGACGTCAGGCGGTGGGCGTGCGCGGTGGAGGCGCACGGGCCGGGGGTCTGCATCGGTGCTTCGGCGGGTGACGACTGCCACCTGGCATCCCAGTTCGACCGGGCGTGGGTGATGGTGAAGGTCCCCGTCATCACCGCCACAGCCCTCCGCGAGGCGCTGCTGGCCGGTGCCTTCTATGCCAGTACCGGCGTCGAGGCCGAGTTTGGCGCCGACGGCGGCGCGATTGCGGTGCAGAGCACGGCCGATGAGGTCCGCGTGATCGACGCCGATGGCCGGGTGCGTGCCCTCATTCGGGACGGCAGTGGGCGGTATAGCCCCCAGGGGGACGAGCGCTTCGTGCGCCTGGAATGCCGGGCCGGCCAGCGGCGGGCGTGGAGCCAGGCGTTCTGGATCGTGCCGTAGTCTTTTGGATGGGACGACAGCGCCACGGCGGGGGAGGAAGGCCGTGGAGGCATGCGAATCCTGAAGGGCGGAGCCTGATGGCAGAGGACGTGGAGGGACGCGCCGGATGAGAGCGAGCCGCCGACTCGCCGGGAGTGCGGCTCAGGCAGAAGGACACGCCGAGGCACTCCGGCGGATCGCCGTCAGGTACGCAGACGCCCTCAGGGACCTGCTGGGACCCTCATTGGTCTCGGTGGTGCTGTTTGGCTCGGTGGCCAGGGGCGACGCGCGGGCGCATTCTGACATCGACCTGCTGGTGATCGTCTCCGACCTTCCGCCCGGCAGGCTGGCGCGGCAAGGCCTTGTCGGTCCGGCCGACGCCCTCCTGGACCCGGAACTCGAACGACTCAGACGGCAGGCGATCCTGACCGACGTCAACCCGATCCTGAAAACCCCCGAGGAAGTGCTCCGGCTCCCACCACTGCTCCTGGACCTGGTCGAGGATGCCGTCGTCCTCCACGATCGGGACGGGTTCTTTGCTGGTGTGCTGGCACGCCTCCGCGAATCCCTGGCGCGCCTGGGGGCCCGCCGGGTCCAGCGGGGATGGCTGCGGTACTGGGAGCTGAAGCCGGACTACCTCCCCGGAGAGGTTTTCGAGCTATGACCAACCGCCAGATGGCCGAGAGTTATCTGGCGCAGGCGGGCGAGATCATCATTGAGGCGCACGGGGCCTTCGAGCGCGGAGTGTGGAACCTGGTGGTCCGGAGGTGCCAGGAGGTTGTCGAGCTCGCTCTCAAGGCCGCGCTGCGCCTGGCGGGGATCGAGGTGCCGCACATTCACGACGTCGGCATCCTGTTGAAGGACCATGAGGCGAAATTTCCCGAGCCCTTTCGTCGGGACATCGGGCGCATGGCCTCGATCTCCCGGCAGTTGCGGCGAGAACGCGAGGCCAGCTTCTATGGCGACGAAGAGACAGGCTCTCCTCCTCACCGACTCTACACGGAGGATGACGCGAAGGAGGCCCTGCACGACGCTGGCTTTGTGCTCGAACGCTGCCGCGGCCTCGTGTAGGGTGTGAGGGCGTGGCACCTGATTCGCCCCCTGGATCGGATTCCCGTCGCGCCTGTCCGCACGTCGGACCCGGAACCATCACCCCAGTGAAGAAGGGCAAATGACCGTGGAGACGTTCACCATTGGCAGCCGGATGCTGGTGCGCAACGGGCTGCTGGCTCTAGCAGGCCAGGCGGTGCCCTTCGTCGTCGGCGTGGCGAGTGTCCCGGTCATTGTCCACGGCCTGGGTGTGGAACGGTTCGGCCTCCTGGCGCTGACCTGGACACTCCTCGGCGCATTCAGCGTGTTCGACTTGGGGTTGGGTCGGGCGGTCACCAAGTTCGTGGCCGAAGCCCTCGGGACAGGAGAACGGAATGGCATTCCGGGCATCATCTGGTCCGCGGTGATGGCTCAGGCGGCCTTCGGGACCCTCGGTGCCGGCGTCCTGGCTCTGGCCGCGTCGCCTGTGGTGACGCGCCTCCTCACTGTGGCCCCTCAGATGCATGCCGAGGCTGTTGCGTCCCTGCGCGTCCTGGCCCTGTCTCTCCCGGTCGTCCTGGTGTCCTTCTCCTTTCAGGGGGCGCTGGAGGCTGTGCAGCGATTTGATCTCCTGGCCGGAGTCAAGATCGTGTCGAGCACGTCAACATTCCTCGTGCCTCTGGCAGGCGCCCTCTTCTCCTGGGACCTCCCCACCATCCTTGCCGGGATGCTTGTGGCCCGGTCGCTGGTGCTGATCTTGTCCGCGTACGCCTGCATCCGCGCCCTGGCACTCCTGCGGCTCCCCGTGTCCGCGAGCCGGGGCGGGTTCCGATCGCTGCTTACCTTCGGCATGTGGATCACTGTCTCGGGGCTTGTGGCGCTGATCCTGGCACCGGCAGACAGGCTTATCATCGGCAACCAGCTCACCATGACGGCCTTGACCCACTATGCCATTCCCCAGGAGCTGATCGCCCGCCTGGGCGTCATCTCGGCCAGCATGGCCGTCGTCCTGTTTCCGGCGTTCAGCACGCTGGGCGGCGCGCAGGACCTCACACGCGTGAGGGTGCTCTTCAGCCGGTCAACGGAGTACCTGATCCTGACCCTGGCTCCGGCCTTCGGCCTCATCGCGGTCCTGGCGCCAGATCTCCTCAGGGCCTGGCTAGGTTCCCCCCTGGCGGAACACAGCGCGCCGGTGCTCCAGATCCTCGCCGTCGGGGCCGCCGTGCAACTCCTGGCGGTGAGCGCCTATGTCCTGCTCCAGGGGCTGGGCCGTTCGGATCTGACCGCCAAGTTCCATCTCCTCGTGCTACCGTTGTCCGTCGCGGCCCTGTGGTGGCTGGTCCGACTCTACGGAATCCGGGGAGCCGCCTTCGTGTGGACCGGACGGGTCGCCTTTGAGGCGTTCCTGCTCCTCTGGGCGGCGAGACGCATGGGAATGTGGACCTGGGAGGGCGCGAGGGAGACCGCCAGGCGCGTGCTGATCCCTGTCGTCGCCGTCTGCTCGCTCTCGCTGGCCGTGCACTCTACGCGCGCCCCGCTGGCGCCGAGGATGGTGCTCATCGGCAGTTTGCTGTCCGCCTTCGCCTGGTGGGTCTGGGCGCGCTCCCTGGAGGAGGAGGAGCGCCGCTGGATCGTCCGGTTGCTCATGGCCTGGCGGCGCCTTCCGGTAAGGATGTCGTGATCTCCTCCATGGCCTCGATCTCGGACCTGTTGAAAGGCGAGGAATCCCTGCAGGTGCTCCAGGCGGATGCCGAGCGGTTGGGCCGAAAGTACGCCGTGTTTCTCGTGGACCACGGGCGAGCCTCGCGCTCGACCCACAAGTTCTGGTGGAATCACTTCGAAGAGGCCGCCCGGCTGCTCGGGATCCCGTGCCGGAGGGTTTCCAAGGCCAGCGAGACGTGGCCCACAGACCACCGTCGCGAAGGCAGACGGGGTGTCTATCTCTTCTTTACCAGGAGGTCTCTCTACCACGACCGCTGGTGCATCTTCCGTTCAGTGCGGAGAGAGGCCATCAGACCGGAGGACATTGTCGCCAGTTGGGATCCACGGGTTATGGACGAACTCGACCATGCGCACGCATTCCTCATCGGGTTTCGCGGTGGGACATGGATGTCGCTCCCCGGGCTGCCCGATTCGAGGCAGATTGTCTTCTGGGAACCCTTTGCGCCTCTGTCCGCCGTGGAGAAGGGGGTCCGCGAGTCGGGCCGGACACCCAGATGGGACTTCTCGTACTTTGGGACCCTGAACCCCCACAACTACGATCAGTTTCAGCGGATTCTTCAGCCGCTCGCAGCACGCCACCGCTGCCGGTACGCCGGAAAACTGTGGAGAATCGCGTCGCTCATTCCGCTGAGATATGGGTTTCGTCCGTTCCTCGTACATGAGGATCGAGGCCAGGAGATACTTCTTGAGGGCCGCATCAACCTCGTGCTCCACAACGACTATCATCGGCGCATGAGGACCCTTACGGAGCGACTCTTCGTTTCGGCGGCTTTGGGCCGTCCTGTCGTATGTGACAATGCTGGCGCGTGGCGTTATTTCTCTCAAGAGGAAGTCCCGGTCGCTGAAGACCCGGAGATGTTCCTCGCATTGTGCGAGGACAGTCTCCGCAACCTCCAGCAACGTCGAGAGATCGCCCGAGAAATCCAAAGGAAGACACTTCGACATAACACTTACCTGCACACGGTCGTGCAGCTGCTCACGGAACTGGACGCCAAGGCTTCCTCGCGTGGCGGCGTGTGAGGGGCACGTCCGGGGCGCGAACACGGAGGAGAAGGGTAGCCAAGTGGCGAGCGTTCATGTTGCGCCGGGGGCCACTCGCTGTTGCGTGACTGTCTGCGCGGGGTTGCCTGGGGGAATTCGATGTCTGCTCGGATGGCCGAGGACTGTGGCTTTCCCAAACTTAGGTGTCCGGCTGTACCCCCTTCCTTTAGTGGAAGGGATGCTGAACGGGATCTAGTTTTTCGTCACCGCTGGTTCGACGTCTCGGAACCGGAACTCGCATTCTTGGAGAATGTTTTGAAGCCAGGGGATATCTTCGTCGATGCAGGCGCCTTTCACGGGTGGTACACGGTGCTGGCGAGCCAGGAGGTGGGTGGACGAGGCCCAGCTGCTGGCCTTCGGGTCCAACCAGGACTCCTTGAGGGTCCTCAGGCGAAACATTGATGTGAACGGCTGTCGAAAGGTGCGCGCCTGCAATGTGGCGTTGTCCAACGTCGAGGGACGGAGGTGGTTGTACAGAGGCCCCAATGACGGATCGTAGAATTCTATAGCGCCAGTGGCGGGAGGAATCGACCGGGAGGAGTCCAGACCGGGCGTCTTCACGACGTGATGACCGAGCTGTGTCTCCATTGGGTGGAGGTCATGAAGATCGATGTCCAGGGCGCGGAAGCCTCTGTCCTGGCGACAGGCGGCTCTTACTCGTTCCACACTGGAAAGGGGCCTGAAGGCGATCTGCGTCTTTCGCGATCGGTTCTTGCAGGCAGCAGACCCTGAATTGGAGTTTGTGAGGACTGTCCTGGAACCAGGTCAGGTCTTCATCGATAACGGAGCCTGTCGTGGATGGTATGCGATCACGGCGAGCCGCGTCGTGGGGGCGTGGGACGCGTGCTGGCTTTTGAGCCCAATCCGGATACCTATGCCCTCCTGGTGTGCAATATGACCCTCAGTGGGTGCTCGAATGTTTGGACGGTCGGAGGCCCGCTCACCGACGTCGAGAGCGAGGCTCTGCTGTACCAGGGGCCAGTCGACGGGGGAGCCGGCGGGCTGGCCCCGATGAAAGGATGGCGCGATCAGGCAAAGGTCCACTTACGCCGACTCGATGATGTCCTTGGGGAACTAGGGTGTCCAGTTTCGTAATGGTGTGCACACATCAGGGTGCGACCTGGACATGGTAATCACCCCATCGCGAGGTCCAGAAGAGCGCTGCGGGCGGACGCCCCTGGGTGCGGTAGCCCAGGTGTGGCCGCTGATGGTTGTAGAACCCGAGGTAACGATCCAGGGCGACCTGCAG
Source organism: Candidatus Fervidifonticultor sextus (assembly GCA_031459875.1). GTDB lineage: Bacteria > Sysuimicrobiota > Sysuimicrobiia > Sysuimicrobiales > Humicultoraceae > Fervidifonticultor_A > Fervidifonticultor_A sextus. Next base: position 100,332 of record JAVKHQ010000003.1, read on the forward strand.
TTGGGCGACGTGGGTGAAGAAGCGGCGGCGGAACTCGACGCGCCACAACTCGGTGAGGATGGTGCCCTGCAGGCGCTCGACGAACCCGTTGGTCCACGCATGTCGCGGTCGGGTGCGGGTGTGCCGAATGCGCAGGGCCTGACAGGCCTGCTCGAAAGCGCCGCGATACTCGCTGCCCTGATCGGTGAGGATGCGCTGCACGCGCCAGCCCGCCGCGCGGTAGGCCGGCAGCACCCGGGTCGTCAGGAACCGAGCCGCGGCGTCCGCCGAGAACTCGGTCGCGACCTGGGCCATTGCATACGAACAGGCCGCATCGCAGGCGGTGTACTGCCAGACCTTCCCGACCCCTTTGAGCTTCCCGATGTAGAACGTGTCCAGGCAGACCAGCTCGCCGGGCGTGTGGGCGGCCACATGGGGCCCGCGGCGGCGCTGGGCGGCTGTCAGGTGGCGGCGCGTCCGCTCGGTCAGCAGGCCCGCCCCTCGGGCGCTGTGGGCTTCGAGCACCGCCAGCCGCTGCCAGCGCGTTGCGAGCCCCCTCCGCCGCAGGAGCCGGTAGATCGTCGTCGGGGCGAAGCGCCAGGCTCCCTGCTCGGGGCGGGCCAGCTGGACAGCCAAGCGGGCCGGACCCCACGTCGGCCACGCCAGGGCCAGGGCCAGGATCGCCCGCTCGGCCTGCACGCTGAGCGGCGAGGGTCGGCCGCGTCGCGGCCCACGCCGCCGTGGGTGCAGACCCTCGGGGCCATAGGCCATATAGCGCCGCCGCCAGCGGTAGAACAGGGTGCGGGAGATCCCCGCCTCCCGACAGGCCCGGCTGACGTTCCCCAGCGCCTGCGCGCGGGCCATCACCCGCAGGCGAAATCCGTGTACACTGTCGTCGAGGGTCATGGGCAGTCCTCCCCGCTTCCCCACGAGGGGGTAGTATCCAACGGGAAGGATTCGTCATATGACCCTCCTCGACTGTCAACACTAGATCGAAACAGTACAAACTAGGGCCCCATCGGGTGGATGTAATGAAGATCGATGTGCAGGGCGCCGAGGCCAGCCTCCGGCGGGAAGCCATGGAAATGCTGCAAACGTCGCGTCCCATCATCATTCTCGAGATCGATTCCGTGGTTGCGAGCGAGATGGGCGTGTCAGCTACGGAGGCCTGGGGCCTGCTTACCCGTTTCGGCTATCGGTTCTTTCGATACGGGCCCCGAACCTGGAACCCCTTTGTGTATTCTCGGAGACCGCCGAAGGCCGGTGGATGAACCTGATTGCGAAGCCTGACCAGGTTACTCCCTTTGGGGGAGCCACGAGCACATGAGCCGGTCTCCGCTTGTGTCGGTGATCATGCCTGTCTACAATGCCGCCGAGACCATAGAAGAAGCGGTCCAGAGCCTCTTGCAGCAGACGTATTCAGATCTGGAGATTATCGTAGTGGACGATGGCTCGACAGACGCGTCCATCTCCTTAATTGAACGTTATCACGACCCTCGGATTCGAATCGTCAGGCAGGAGCACTGCGGCATCGTGCGGACACGTAACACGGGGTGTGCACAGGCCAGGGGCACCTACCTGGCCGTCATGGATTCCGATGATGTTGCCCACGAGGGACGAATCGCGGCGCAGGTGAAGTTCCTGGAGCGGCAGCCCGACGTGGGTCTGCTGGGTACCCATGCTAGGTTTGTGCATGACGACGGACGAGAATGGCTCTTCACGCCTCCCGTTGAGGATCGCGCCCTCCGCCGCTACCTGTTGTGGGACAATCCATTCGTCCATAGTTCCGTGATGTTCAGACGGCAGGCCTTCGAGGAGACCGGCGGATACACGGAGGGCATTGTGGCAAATGAGGACTATAGGCTTTGGATCCGAATGGCTCGAAACTGGAGGCTGGGGATGATCCCGCAGGTGCTCCTCACCTACAGGGTGCGCGGCACTAGCGCGAGCCGTGCCGCAAGCCGCCAGAGCGCGCTCCTCGCCAGGTTTGGTGCTCAGTGGGAGGCGGCCAAGATGCTCGGCCCCTGGTATCAGGCCTTACCCGCCCTGGGGATCACGGGAGCCGCTTACCTGCTGAGTCGTACCGGCAGACTGCTCGATCTGAGCGTCTGGAATCCTGCTAGGCGCCTGCGATCCAGGCGACGAGGGTTTCGAGAAAGCGATCTCGAGGATCGCTGAAGATGGGGGGCCTTGGGCGATACCTTACCAACCCCTACTGCTGGCGGCGGGAGGTACAGCGGCACTCTGCGATCCTGACCTGCCACCCTGCGATGATCTCCGAGGTGGGCGCCCACGAGATCGCAGGGACCGCCCCCTTCCGCGATGTCGTCGATTGGCTGGAAGACCGCAGCTACGGTGCCTTTGGCCTTCGGTGAGGGACTGGAAGCGGTATCTTCGGGATCCCTACTACTGGCGCCGGGGCGTCCTCCGCGTGCTGGAGGCCACAACCCGGCGGCTCCACCTGGAGACCTATCTGGATCGCCTGATCGCCGAGGGGGCGCACGGGGTGAGCGTGCGCCCTGGCACGGCCCTGGAAGGGCCGGGGGCAGGGCTGCGGCTCCTCTACGTCGCTCCCAAGTTCGACAACGGGAATCCCGCCCGGGGCTACAGCTACGAGGAGAACCACTTTTTTCCGGCGCTGGTGAGCCTGGGCTTTACGCCGGTCCGGTTCGACTCCCTGACGCTGGTCCGCCGCCTGGGCAGGAAGGCCGCCAGCGACCTATTGGTGGAACTCGCCTTCCGCCTGCGGCCGGACGTCGCCTTCTTCGTGCTCTTCAAAGACGACTTCGAGGACGCCGCGGTGGAGGAGCTCCGGCGGCTGGGGTGCGTGACCTTCAACTGGTTCACCGACGACCACTGGCGGTTCGAGGATTTCTCCAGCCGATGGGCGCCGCGCTTCAGTGTGGCGATCACCACCGATCCCCGAGCCGTGCGGCGCTATCAAGAGCGTGGAATCACCAACGTCATCCAGTCGCAGTGGGGCGTCAACCACCGCCTCTACCGCCCGCTGGACCGTCCCCGCCGCTACCAGGTGACATTCATCGGCCAGCCCCACGGCAACCGGCGGGCGATCCTGAGGGCGCTGCAGCAGAGAGGCATTGCAGTGGAAGCCTGGGGGTACGGATGGCCCCGGGGAAAACTCTCCACGCGCCAGGCGGTCGAGGTCATCAACGAGTCCACAGTCAACCTCAACCTGTCCAAGGCGGTCACGGGCGGGGTGGACCAGATCAAGGGCCGCGACTTCGAGGTTCCCGCGTGCCAGGGGCTCCTGCTGACCGCACGGGTGGAGGCCCTGGAGCAGTACTACGACCTGGGCACCGAGGTCCTGACCTATGAGGGCTTCGAGGATCTGGTAGACAAGATCCGGTGGGTAGTGGGCCACCCGGCGGAAGCGGACCGCGTCCGGGAGGCCGGGTACCGGCGGGTACTCCGCGATCACACCTACGAGCATCGTTTTACGGAGATCTTTCGCCGCGCCGGGGTGTTTCGATAGCTGATCAGCAAGGCCCTCGGGGCCGGGTTGACCGACCTCTGTGCCGCCCCTATGATCAGCCCGAGAGGATGCGGGCATGGCAGCGGAGCAGCGCGTTGACAGGCTGGAGCAGGCGCTCGTCGCGCTGGCCGAGGCCCAGGCGCGGACGGAGCGGGCGCTGGCCGTCCTGACCGGGCGGACCGATCGGGTCGAGGTGGCGCTGGCCCGGAGCGAAGAACGCCTGGATCGGGTCGAGGCGGCGCTGGCCCGGCTGGCGGAGGCGCAGGCCCGGACCGAGGAACGCCTGGATCGGGTCGAGGCGGCGCTGGCCCGGCTGGCGGAGGCGCAGGCCCGGACCGAGGAACGCCTGGATCGGGTCGAGGCGGCGCTGGCCCGCCTGGCGGACGCGCAGGCCCGGACCGAATCGGTTGTCCAGGAACTGGCCCGGCAGGTTGGGCGACTGAGCGAAACGGTGGGTTTCGCCCTGGAAGACCTGGCGAGGGAGGTCAGCCCGGCGTACCTGGCCAGGCATTACGGCATCCAGGTTGAAGCCCTCGAGCGGCGGTTCTTTCTTCTGGACGGCCGTGAGGTCGAGGTGGACTTCTACGGCGTGGGAAGGCGGGATGGCGAGACCGTGGCGGTGCTCGGCGAAGTGCGCAGCCGCATCTACGGTCGGGACGTCGAGGCGGCCATTCGAGAAGCCCGGGCACTCGCCCCGCAGTTGCCCGGGGCGCCGGTCACGGTGCTCTTTGGGTTCGTGATCCATCCTTCTGCCCGAGAAGCCGCCGATCGGTTGGGCGCCATCCTCATCACCTCTTCGGGACGGTAGCGGCTCCTGCTGGAGGCAGGTCGGCTGGGCGCTCAGCCCGGTCTGCCACCGCCTGTCTCCCGCCGCGCCACCTCCACCAGCGCGGCCGCGATGCGCCCCGCCGCTCCCGGCGGTCCCATCCGGGCTCTCCCGATCTCGCCCCGGCGCCGGCGTTCCTCCGAGTCGCGCAGCAGCCGGACCACGGCCGCGGCCGCCTCGCGCCAGTTCCGCGTGGGCACCAGGGCGTCGCCCAGCAGCCGGTGCTGCGTGGTCAGGAACTGCGGGCCGAACTGCGCGCTGGGGCCGGGAAACGCCACCACCGGCCGTCCCAGCCCCGCCGCCTGCTCGTGGGCGGTTCCGGCCATCCCGAGCACCACCCACGCGCGGGCCACCGCATCGGGAAAGGAGCGGGTCAGGTGCAGGCGCGCCGACCCAACGGCCACTGCGCCGTCGCGGGAGACCGGAGCGGATGTCAGGGCACACAGGCGGTCCCTGAGCGCGGCCTCCGAGACGGTCGGGGCCACCGCCATCAGGAAGCCGATCTCGCCGATCTCGTCGGCAATCGCCCCCGCCGCCCGCGCGATGAGCACCGCGTTCTCCGGCGCATCGCGGCGGCTGCCCGGCAGCAGCGTGACGACCGGCGTCTGCGGGGGCCACCCGAACGTCTCGCCGGTGAGGTCGAGTTGATCCATCATGACATTGCCGACCGAGACCGCCGGCAGGCCGTGCGCCGCCAGGGCCGAGGCGGTCTCGGGATCGCGGGTGAACGTCTGCCGCGCGTATCGGCGGATGATCCACCGCGCCTGCGCCCCGAACCCCCCGGTGTGGACCGAGTCGGCCGTGGAGACGAAGATCACCTCCCCGGACGCGAAATGGGCCATCCACAGGCAGTAGACATCGCCAACGGCGACCACGAGGTCGAACCGGCCCCGCTGTGCCGCCAGGATCCGGCGCTGCGCGCGCCACAGCCCGACGATGCCGGCGGCCAGATCGGCGCGCAGGCCCCGCATGCCGGCGCGGAACGAGAAGCCGCCGCTGGGCAGATCGCTCCGGGGGTCGAGCAGGGGGACCGTCGGGGGGTAGAGCCCCGTCCCGACCAGCGGGTAGGCGGTGACGGCGAATCCCTCCGGCGACAGCGACGCGAGAATACGGGAAGCGATCAGGTCCTCGCTGACGCCGTTGCTGACGAAGAGGATCCGCGCCGTCATCGCCGCCGCCTGGCGTCGAACACCCCCTGGTAGAATGACCGCCACAACAGGTGGCTGTAGACTTCGTTGGCCACCAGCGTCAGCCCGGTGCGCTCAGACAGCCACAGCACCGGCAGCAGCGCGGCGGTGAACAGGCCGCTGCGGTAGACCAGCCACTTGAGCGGGAGCATCACCGGCAGGATCTCCAGGAAGAGGCCCAGGCGCCAGTCCCGGTTGTGCTTCATCCAGAAGTAGACCGCTCCCTCACCGGCCTGCCGGAGTTTCTCCCGCGCCTCGGCCAGCGTCTGGACGTGATAGTGGTACCCCAGCGCCGTGGGCTCGTAGCGGAGCGTCACGCCGTCCGCCACCATCCGGAAGGCCAGCTCGATGTCCTCCCAGCCGTAGCCCCGGAAGCCTTCGTCGAACCCGCCCACCCGACGGAACGCGTCGGCGTCCACCGAGAAGTTGCGCGTCACCACATGGTAGGGCGACAGTCCCACGCGGCGGCGGATCGTCGCATCGGGGATGATGTTGCGTGCCCGCATGAACATGGTCGTCAGGCTGTCGGGATGGTCTTTCCATCGTCCCTGGACCCCGATGTTGCGCCGTCCCTCGTGATGGGCCAGGTGGGCCGAGACGAGCCCGGGCGTCGCCCAGATGTCGGCATCGAGGAACAGGAGCACCCGGCCCTGCGCCGCCTGAGCGCCCAGGTTGCGCGCCGCCGCCCGGCCGCGGTGGGCCTGTCGGAGCACGCGGAACGAACCTCGGCCCGGGTGCCGTGCAATCTGCTCCACCGACCCGTCGGTTGAGCCGTCGTCGACGACGATGACCTCGTAGCGCTCCGGCGGGGCATCCTGTGCGCGGAGGGCCTCCAGGGCCCGCTGGAGCACCCACCCGCCGTTGTAGGTCGGGATGATGACGCTGACCTCCGGTTGCGATCCCACTACCCGTCCCTTGCGGCGCCCAGCGCGAACAGCGCGATCAGCCCATATCCGGTGTGCCAGGACATGACCGTGGCATCGAAGAGCTGGTGGGTCAGGATGGCCACCGCCGCCGCCAAGAACCCCGCCCACAGCCCGTCGGTACGCCCATCGCCTCGGTGCTGGCCGAGGCGCCGCCACAGCCCGCCCAGCCCGGCCCCCACGAAGGCCAGAAACGCCGCCAGCCCGAGCAGGCCCGTTTCCGCGGCAAAGTTGAGGTAGACGTTGTGGGCCGTGGGCTTCTCGCCATAGCGGGGGTCGGGCGAGTAGCGCGGCCAGATCCGGGTGAACGTGCCGTACCCGGTTCCCAGCGCGGGATGGTTGCGGACAATCTTCGGCACCGACCGCCAGAGGTCCCACCGGTCCACGTTGGCCTCGAGGCTGGGGATCGATCCCAGCCGCCGGGCGAGCGGCTCACGCTTCTGGCCGATGGCGAGCGTCGCCAGGACCACCGAGGCCAGGCAGAGGACGACCAGCGCCCCCCTGGCCCTTGGCGCCACCGCGATCAGGACGGCCGCCGCCGCAGCGGTCCCGATCCAGGCTCCCCGGGATCCGGTCAACTCCAGGCCCGCGGCCAGGACCGGCAGACCGAACGCGATGAGGCCGCGCTGCACCCGGCCCGACGCCACCGTCCAGGTTCCCAGGGTGAGTGCGTAGGCCGCCGCCAGGGTCGTGCCCAGCCCGTTCGCTCCCACCGCCGGCGTGGACGCCGCCACGGGCCAGGTCCCCGAGCGCGCAATTCCCCAGACCGCGGCAGCCAGCCCTCCGGCGATCCACGCCCAGGCGATCGCCCCGACCGCACCGCGTCCGACGCGGAGGGCCAGCCCCACGGAGAAGACCGTCACCAGGACGGCAGCGGCGAACAGCGTGGCCAGGCCGACAGACTCCCCGCGCCACTCGGAGGCCAGGCCGGAAGCCAGGACCGCGGCCAGCAGCGCCCCCATGGGACGGTCCAACGTCGTGGGGATCCAGCGCCGGCGCCCCGCGAGCACGGCGCCCAGACTCAGGACCAGCAGGATCGGCAGGACCCACCCCGCATATCCCGAGGAGTATGCGAACGCCGCCACCAGCGTGGCCGCGTAGCAGAGCCGCTCCACCTGCGGGACCGTCACGCTGGCTTCCCGGAGGCCTTGAGACTGGCGGCAGCCCCCAGGCCGACGAGGGCGTACAGCCCCACGGCCATGTGCGCGCCCATCACGGTCCCATCGACAAGCTGGTGGCCTACGAGCGCCACGAAGGCCGCCAGGGCTGCGGCGCTGACGGCCGACGCAGGACTGCCCGCCGGGGTCCGAAGGCCCCAGCGGACCAGGTCCAGGAGGCCGGCGCCCAGGAAGAGCAGCAGCGCCACCAGTCCCAGCAGTCCGGTCTCGACGGCGAAATTCAGGAAGAGATTGTGCGCGAACGGCACGCCCGGCAGCGCCGGATCCCGCTGGGCACTTCCTTCGTACGCGAAGATGAAGGTGCCGAATCCGCTGCCCAGCAGGGGACGGCTAGCGACCAGCCCCGGCACCGCGCGCCAGACCGCAATCCGGCTGAACGGTCCCTCGGCCGGCGCCACGTCGCGCAGGCGCGCGAGGTGCCAGGCCCAGCGAGGGGCGAGCGCGGCCGCCGAGACGCCGAGGATCACCGCCGCCGCCAGCGCGGCCGGCCACAGCCGCCGCACCCCGATCCGCCCAGCCAGCGTCGCCAGGCCCAGCCCGGCGCCCAGCCAGGCACCCCGAGACCAGGTCAGGACCAGCGCCAGGGCCACGACCGGTAGCGCCGCCATGCTGAAGAGGCGTCGGCGTCGGGGTCCGGCGGCCGACAGGCCCGCCAGGAGGACCGTGGCGACGGCCATCGTGGTGCCCAGGGCGTTATAGCCCATCCCCGGGATCTGCGCTCTGGCCGTGACGCTGGCGTCCAGGCCGGCAATCGCCCAGACGGCGGCGACCGAGCCTCCGATCGCCCACGCGGTCAGGAACTGCTCCGGGAACTGCGGCCGGCGCGCGGCCAGGACCACGGCGCGGATCAGCACCAGAGCGGTGCCGGCGAAGATGGCGCACGCCGTCAGCGCGAACGGGCGCCACTCCGAGAGCACCGAGGAGAGGACGGCGATCCCGATCAGGCTCATCAGCCCCACGTCCAACGACGTGCGGTCCCACAGCGGTTCTCCGGCCACGAGTTCGCCGATCGCCAGCACCATGAGCACACCCAGACCGACGGCGGCGTGTCCCATGGAGTACTGGAACGCGATCACCAGCAGCAGCCCCTGGCGCCACCGCCACGCCTCCACTTTATCGGCCCTCGGGGATCATCCTGAACCGGTCCAGCGAGGCCAGGTAGTGCCGGTTGAGGACGCCGCGGACGACCAGGCCGGCCAGCGTGTAGTACCCCCGGGCCTGCAGCCAGCGCGCAATCCGCGGGGCGTTGCGGACCGTGAGCATCCCGGCGCCGCCCAGGAGGAAGTGCGCGGCGCGCTGCAGCGGCGTGTCCTGGATCATCCAGCGGGTCTTCGGCCCGGGGTGCTTGCGCAGCAGGTAGAGGGCCGTGCGGGCCCGCTCTTCCTCCTTGGCCAGGTGACGGTCCAGGGAGTCTGGGGTCGGCAGGGGCTGCACGTGGTAGGCGATGGCGCCGGGGTCGAAGACGCGCGGGATCCCCCGCTCGGCGAGACGCAGTCCCAGATCGAAGTCCTCCCATCCGTACACCCGGAATCCCTCGTCGAACAGCCCCGCGTCGATCAGCACCTGCCGCGGAATGGAGGCGTTCGCCGTGTCGAGATAGGCGGGAGATGTGCGGGCCATGGGGTCGCGGTCGGGCAGCACCGGGGAGGGGATGAGCACGACCGGACCGCGGCCCACCACCGGCCGCTCGGCGGCGCGGTGGAGCGCCAGGTGCCGGTGCAGGAAATCCCGGCGGACCAGGACGTCGCTGTCCACGAACACGATCACCGGCGCCTCGGCCGTCCTGACCCCGGCGTTGCGGGCGGCGCTGCGGCCGCGGTTGGCGTCGAGGCGCACCGACCGGACGCGGACGCGGCCCGCGGAGGCTGCGGCAACGACCTGGGGGGTCTCGTCCGTCGAGCCGTCGTCCACCACGACGATCTCGTAGGCGGCCGGCGCCAGCGACTGATCCACCAGGTGCCCCAGGGCGTGGCGGAGCAGGGCGGCATCGTTGTACGTGGGCACCACCACGCTGAGATGCGGCGCGGCTTTGCGGTGGCTCATCCCGACGCGCACCAACCTCCGGCCGTTCGTGTCATGCGCCCGCGCGCGAGGCACCGGGGACCGCCTGCGGGGGACCCGGCTCGGCCGGCGCGGCATCCAGCCACTGCAGGCGCAACAGCCGCGCGTAGGTCCCCTCGCGCGCCACCAGCTCTTCGTGGCGGCCGTCCTCGACCACCCGTCCCTGGTCGAGGACGACGATGCGGTCCGCGCCTCGGACGGTCGAGAGGCGGTGCGCGATGATGAAGGTCGTACGCCCGCGGGTGATGCGTTCGATCGCCTCCTGGATGAGGGCCTCGGACTCGCTGTCCAGCGCTGAGGTGGCCTCGTCGAAGATGAGCAGGCGCGGGTGGTTGAGCAGCGCCCGCGCGATGGCCAGGCGCTGCCGCTGGCCCCCCGAGAGCTGCAGGCCGTCGTCACCCAGCACCGTGTCGTAGCCCTGGGGGAGCGCCATGATGAAGTCGTGGGCGTTGGCAGCCCGGGCGGCTTCCATGACCTCGTCCAGGGTCGCGTCGGGGCGGGCGTAGGCGATGTTCTCGCGGATCGGACCGCGGAACAACACGGTCTCCTGAGGGACCAGTCCGATCTGACCCCGCAGCGACCGCAGCGTGACCCGGCGCAGGTCGATCCCATCGATCTCGACCTTCCCGCTGGCGGGATCGTAGAAGCGGGCGATCAGGTTGACCAGCGTGCTCTTGCCCGCCCCGCTCAGGCCCACCAGGGCGATGCGTTCCCCCGGCGCCACCTCCAAGGAGAGATGGCGCAGGGCCCAGTTCCCCGGGGTGTAGGCGAAGGAGACGTCGTCGAACTTCACGTGTCCGCGGATCGGGGGCAGCGGGACCGCGCCCGGACTCTCGTGCAGGCCGGCGGGTTCGTCCAGCAGCGCGCGGATGCGGCCGAAGGCGCCCAGGGCCTGCCGCAGTCCGGCGTAGTGCCGCGTGAGCCCCACCGCCGGCTCGACCGCCAAGCCCACGTACGCCAAAAACGCCACGAGCGAGCCCGCGGTGAGGTCGCCGCCGGTGACGCGCTGGCCGCCGATCCACAGGATCAACACGATGCCGAACGCGGTCAGGAAACTCACCACCGGCACCTGCGCGGCGACCATGCGGGCGATGCGGACATTGGCGCCGAACGTCTGCTCGTTCTCCCGACGGAACCGACCGATCTCCCGCTCCTCCCGGGCGAAGGCGCGGATCACCCGCGCGCCGGCGAAGGCCTCGCGGATGAGCCCGGCCAGGCCGGCCACGTGCTCCTGGGCGCGGGCCGACGTCCCCTGAATCTCCTGGCCGAACCGGCGGGCGATCCCGCCCACCAGGGGGATCACCAGGGCGATGACCAGCGCCAGCTGCCAGTCGATCCACACCAGCATGGCGGCGATACCCGCCAGCATCAGTGCTGTGGAGAGCGCGTCGACGGCCCCCATCAGCAGCTGGGTCTGCACGACCTGGGTGTCCTGGAGGCTGCGGGCAATCGCGTCGCCGCTGCCCCACACCGCGAAGCGGTCCAGCGACCAGCGCTGGATGCGGGCGAACAGGTCCTGGCGCAGATCGGCGATGACGCGGTGGCTGAGGAAGAACGTCAGGTAGATCTGGAGGTAGAGGGCCAGACTGCGCGCCCCGAACAGCAGCAACATGAACACCGCCGCGCGGTTGAGGGCGGCGAATGAGCGCGTCGCGATGAGCTGGTCAATGAGCCTCCCGGCGTAGGCCGGGACGACCAGGTTGGCCGCGGTGACCACCAGCATCGCGCCCACGGCCGCCGCGGCCTGCAGGCGGTACGGCGCCATGAAGCCGGCCAGCCGCCGCAGGTCGCTCACCCGATCCCCCAGGCCGGGCGCATGGCTTCCAGGAGGCGCCCCGAGGCCCCGCGCTCCAGCGGCAGCGCCTCCAGCGCCTCGATGAGGGCCGCCCGCGCGCCCTCGTCGCGGATCAGGCGGGCGCTCTCCGCGGCCACCTGCTCGGGGGTGACGTCGCCGATCAACTCCGGCATGATGCGCCGACCGGCCCGCATGTTGGGCAGCGCCACGTAGGGGATGCGCCGGACGTACCGCCGGGCTAGATGGAGCCGCAACTTCGGGCCGACGTAGGGGACCCGGGCGATCCACTCGATGAGCCCTTCGAACGGAATCTGCGGCGCGATGCTGAACGGCAGGACCACCATGCTGGGGATGCGCATGATGGCCAGTTCCAGCGTGTTGGTCCCGGGAATCGTCAGGGCCAGGTCCGAGCCCACCACGTGCGGCCACCCGCCGTAGCCGACCTCGATGCGCGAGGCGTCCAGCGCGTCGCGGTGCCGGGCGATCAGGCGGCGGTGGAGGGCGGGCGAGACGAAGGGCGAGATGACTGCCAGGAGCCTGGCATCGGGCAACTGGGCGCGCAGGGCCGAGGCGGTCTGCACCCAGAATGGGAAGATGGCCGAGAAGACGGTGTCGCGGCTGCCGGCCAGGAACGTCACCTTGGGCCGCGCGCCGTTGCCTCCAGATGCGTCCACGTGGGCCGACTGCATGACGACCGCGTCGAATCGCGGATCGCCGGTGACCGCGATCTTGGCCGCGGGCACCCCCCGATCTACCAACCGCTCCTGCAGGGCCACCGTGGGCACAAAGATCCGGTCAAAGGCCCGGTGCACGCGCGCCACGTGCGCCCGCTCGACGAAGGCGAAGGCGCGGGCGCGCCAGCGTCTGGCCAGACGGCGTGTGTACCAGAAATCGCCTCCCACGTGCAGGACGACGGGCAGGCCCGCCGGCGCCCATCCGGGCAGGCCCAGGCTCAATTTCAACGTCGCCCGTGGATCGAAGATGTGATCGAACACCGCCGCGGCCGCGGCGGCGGCGGGCTCCTGGCCGCTGGCAAACTGGCACGGCGGCAGGCACAGGCTGATCTCCATCGGCCGGCCCCACGCGCGCGCCAGGCGCCGCGCCTCGGCGGCGACCGGCAGGGCCCAGCCCGCCACCTCGCCCGGACCGTTGCCCACGATGACCAGGGAATGCGACGGCGAGTCTTGGGTCATGGCTCCACAACCGCTCCATTATAGTTTCCACTTCGATCTGCCCGCAATTCACGGCGCAGGGCGGGTGCTGGCGACCGGCGAACCACGAGCCGGTGGGTGCCATGCATGCGGCGGCGCGGGTGCGGACCTGGTATGGCCTGCTGAGCCTGGCGGGTCTGGTGATCCTCGGGACCCTCCCACTGCCGCACGTGGATTCCGATGCCCCGCTGTACGGCAAGATCGCCGCCAACGTCCTGGCCACCGGCGACTGGCTGTCCTTTCACCATCCGGGCTGGTTTGTGGACAAGCCGCCGGTGGTCTTCTGGCTGATGGCGGGATCCTTCAAGATGCTGGGCGTCTCGGACGTCACCCTGCGGCTGTGGCAGGTGATCCTGGCCCTCGTGTTGGTCGTCGTGACGGCGCGGGTCGCCCGTGCGGCGGGATGGACACGCGAAGAGGCGGCGCTGTCGGCGCTGGTGCTGGCCACCTCGCTGCAGTTCCTCTACCAGACGACGGTGCCCCAGCAGGACCTCCCGCTGACGTTCTTCCTGACGCTGGCCGCTCTGGGCCTGCTGCGCTATCTGGATCGTCACTCTCCTGCCTGGCTCGCCGCCGCTGCGGCGGCGGCGGCGGCCGCAGTCCTCACCAAGGGGATCGCAGGACTGGGATTCTTCGGCCTCCTCGCCGTGCTCGCACTCCTCGTGGCCAGGCCCGGGCTGCCGCGGCCGGGGCGCCTGCTGGGACACCTCGTGCTCGCCGCCGTGGTCTTCGCCGCCCTGGCCGTGCCCTGGTTTGCCCTGGGCGTCATCCGGCAGGGCGACCAGTTTGTGCAGACCTTTCTCACCTCCGGCACCCTGGGCCTGGCACGCTTCTTCCGCCCGGCGATCTCGACGCCCCCGCCCTACTGGCTGTCGGTCTTCGCCTACGTGCCGTTGCTGCTGGTGGGCCTGCTGCCCTGGACCCCCCTCCTGCTGGTCGGCCTGGGGGACCTTCCCCGGCTGGTCCGGTCGGGGACGCGGGGCGAGAAGTTCGTAGCGGTGTGGTTGGTGGGTTTCTTCGCACTCCTCTCCCTCTCGTCGGGCGACAAGGTGTTCCGCTACCTGCTCGTGTGCTTCCCTCCCGCCGCCCTCCTGACCGGTCGAACCGCCGCAGCGTTCCTGGGCCATCCCCGGCGCCTGCGGCTGGCCGCCTGGATCGCGGTGGTGCCGGGTCTCCTGATGATGGCCGCCGGATTCCTCATGGTCTGGATGCAGTACGCGTCCCAGCGCGCGCTGCTCGCCGGCGTCGTCCTCCCCACCGTGGCCGCGACGGCGGCGGGGCTGCTCGGGTTTGCGGTGGCCGCCCTCCGGGGCCGGGGGCCGACGGCCGTCGTGCTCGCGACCCTCGGCATCCTCGCCGGCATGGCGCTCTTCGAGCGGGGCATGGTGGCCCATGCAGCCGTCCTCAATCCCTGGCCGGCCATCAGAGCGGCCGCCGCACCGGCGGCCGGCGAGGGCGGGCGGCTGTTCCTCTACGGACGCGCGGGTGAGGGGTTCAACTTCGCGCACTTCTACTTCGACCGACCGGTGGTGGCGCTGTCTGGGCCATCGGAACTTGCCGCGGTGTGGGCCCGCGAGCGGGTCACCGCCGTCATCCCCGAGGAGGAGTACGACGACCTGGCCCGCGCGCTGACCCCGGCGCCGGTCGTCATCCACCGGAGTCCAGCCCGGCTGGTGCTGGTCACCAATCACGGACGCGCCGACTGACGGACGGCCACCCGCAGGACAGGGATGCCGCCGCGCGCGGCCGAATAGGGTCGGGGACGCCGGGTCAAGGGGTGTGGTGTGCGCTGGGGTGTCGTCGCGGCGGCGGTCGTCTTGATGTTCGGTGTCGAACTTGCCAGCGCACAGCCCGCTCCCGTCACCATCGACGCGGAGACCATCACCTACGATGCCGCCCAGCGGACCGTCACCGCCCGGGGCAACGTCCGCGTCACCGCCCGCCGGTATCGCGCGTTTGCCGACATGCTCCGCTACGACCTCCGGACGGAGGAGGCGGTCCTCACCGGTCGCGTGCGGGTCCTCGACGACCGCGGGGCGGAACTGCGCGGTCAGTCGCTAACCCTCAACACCCGGACCGAGGAGGGCGTGCTGGAACCCGCCGAGGGGATCGTGGACCGGCAGCGGCGGATCTACCTCCGCGGCGCCCGCCTGGAGGTCTCCCCCCGCCGATACGTGACCTCCCAGAGCCTGGTGACCTCCTGTGACCCGCGCAACCCCACGGTCTTGGTGACGGCGAACCGCATCGAGGTCGTCCCCGACGAGGCGATCGTGGCCTACGATGCCTCCATCTACCTGGGAGGTCGCCGCCTCTACAGCACGTCCCGGTTCGAGGCCTCCCTGGTACCCGGCGAGGAGAGCGTCCTGATCCCGACCTTCGGAGGCAATGCCGTCGACGGGTACTGGGTGGAGGGCCGCTGGCGGGTGCGCCTGCCCTGGGCCCGGGGTGTGCTGCAGACCAAGTACGGGACCACCTCCGGACTCTTTCCGCTGCTGCGGCTTGCGCACCGGCAGCCGGGGCACATCGTCTCGCTCCGCCTGGGCCGGACGCAGACCGTCGAGGAGCGCCAGGCGTTCAACCTGATTGGCTATGAGGTCGCCGAGGCGAGCGCGTCGCGCTCCCCGGCCCAGATCGGGACCACCCCCTTTTCGTGGTCGGTCGCGGGCGCCGTCGGATGGTTTCGGGAACAGGAGACCGGGGTGGCGGCGACGCGGCTGGACGCGCAGGCGTTCGTGGAGTCGAGGCCCATCGCCCTGGGACCGCGGGTGAGGTTCACCTCGCAGGCCGGGTTCCGGATCTCATCCTATGGCAGCGGCGATGTCAGGACGGTCACCACCTTCCAGCCCGTGCTCGGCTACCAGGCCGACCCGGTGACGCGGGTGAGCCTCGGGTATTCGCTGGTCGGGGTGCAGGGCCGCACGCCCTTGCGGATCGACGACGTGGAGCCGGCGAACACGCTCAGCCTGGATGTGGCCCGCACCGTGACGGACCGCTACCGCCTGGCCGCGGGCGTCTCCTACAACCTGGACACGCAGGTGACGAAGTACTCGGCGCTGGCGGCGGTGGTGGTGAGCCCCTCCCTGGACTTTGCCGTCCATGCCGTCTACAATGTCCGGCTGAACGCCTTCGAGGACGTGGACTACGCCGTCCGGTTCCTGTGCGACTGCCTCGACGCGGTGGTGCGCTACCGGCAGATGCGGCGGGAGATTTCGATCGAGTTGGGCCTGACGGGATTTGTGGAACGGCGCGGCCTGGCCCCCAGGTCGACGCCGCCGGCGGTCTTTCCCGACGGCACGGCGCCGGGCGGGGAAGGGGGCGGACCCGCACGATGAGCGTGCCAGGGCAGGTTCGCCTGACCCCGACGATCTTCCGCGAGTACGACATCCGGGGCATCGTCGGCACCGAACTGACCCCAAAGGTCGCATCGCAGATCGCCCGGGCCTATGCGTCGCTGGTCTCGCCGGGCGGGCCGGTGGTGGTCGGATACGACAACCGGGAGCACTCGCCCGCCCTGGCCGCCGCGGTGGCCGAGGGGCTGGCCGCCTCCGGGTGCGACGTCCTGGACATCGGGACCGTCATCACCCCGACGTTCTACTTCGCCCGCGTGCACTGGGGGGTCGACGGCGGGATCATGGTCACGGCCAGCCACAACCCGCCCGAGTTCAACGGGTTCAAACTGGCCGGCGGGTTCGGCACCCTCTACGGGGAGCAGATTCAAGAAGTCCGCCGGAGGGCGGAGGCCGGCCCATTCCCGGCCGGGTCGGGACGGATTGAGCCGCGGGACGCCACAGGACCGTACCTGGCCATGCTGCGGGAGAAGATCCGACTGGGCCCCAGGCGCCTGCGGGTCGTGCTCGACTGCGGCAACGGCACCGCCAGCCTGGTGGCCCCCCAGGTGCTGGCCGGGTGGGGGGTGGAGGTTATTCCCCTGTACTGCGACTCCGACCCGCGGTTTCCCCATCACCATCCCGATCCCGTGGACCCCCACAACCTGACCGATCTGATCGCGGCGGTCCGGCGCGAGCGCGCGGACGTGGGCATCGGTCTCGACGGCGACGGCGACCGGATCGGGGTCGTCGACGACCGCGGCGCGATCATCTGGGGCGACCTGTTGATGGTCCTCTTCTGGCGCGAGATCCTCCCCAGGCATCCCGGCGCCGACGTCATCGTGGAGGTGAAGTGCTCGCAGGCGCTGGTGGAAGAAGCCCGACGCCTGGGCGGCCGGCCGTTCTTCTACCGCACCGGCCACTCGCTCATCAAGGCCAAGATGCGCGAGATCGGCGCAGTCTTCACCGGTGAGATGTCCGGCCACATGTTCTTCGCCGACGAGTACTACGGGTTCGACGACGCCGTGTATGCCGCCGGGCGGCTGCTGCGGATCCTCTCCCATGCCGACCGGCCGCTCTCGGCGCTGCTGGCCGACGTCCCCCAGTATCCCATCACGCCTGAGGTCCGCGTGAGGTGCCCTGATGACCGGAAGTTCGCCGTGGTGGCGGCGCTGGCCGAGGAGTTCAAGCGCCACCACCAGGTCATTGACGTGGACGGCGTCCGCGTGCTCTTCGACGATGGATGGGGCCTGGTGCGGGCCAGCAACACGCAGCCGGTGCTGGTGTTGCGCGCGGAGGCGAAGACAGAGGCGGCGCTGGAGCGGATCAAGCAGGCCCTCGCCTCGGCCATCGCGCAATTCCCCGACGTCGGCCCGGTGACCTGGTGATGCGGCGCATCCTGCTGACCGGCGGAGCGGGCTTCCTGGGCAGTCACCTCTGCGACCAGCTGATCGAGCGCGGGTGCGAGGTCCTCTGTGCGGACAACCTCCTCACCGGCCGTCTGGACAACATCGCCCATCTGCTGGACCATCCCCGATTCCGGTTCGTGCACTGCGACGTCTCCGAAGCCCTCCGGATCGAAGGCCCCCTGGACGCCGTGCTGCACTTCGCGTCACCGGCCAGCCCGCGGGACTACCTGGAGTTGCCCATCCACACGCTGAGGGTGGGCGCCTACGGCACCCACAATGCCCTGGAACTCGCCAGGGCCACCGGCGCCCGGTTCCTCCTGGCCAGCACCTCGGAAGTCTACGGCGACCCGCTGGTCAACCCGCAGCCGGAGACCTACTGGGGCAACGTCAACCCCATCAGCCCGCGCGGGGTGTACGATGAGGCCAAGCGGTTCGGCGAGGCCATGACCATGGCCTACCACCGGTACCACGGTCTCGATACCCGCATCGTCCGGATCTTCAACACCTACGGCCCGCGGATGCGGGCCACCGACGGGCGGGTCATCTCCAATTTCATCGTGCAGGCCCTCCGCGGCGAGCCGTTGACGGTCCACGGAGACGGCACGCAGACGCGCAGCTTCTGCTACCTGGACGACATGATCCAGGGGATCCTCGCCGTCCTCGACCTGCCGTCGGACCGGACCCCCCAGCAGCGGGTGGACCGGGAGTTCCTCCAGCGTAGCAGTGAGTCGGAGGACTCGATCCACCAGCCTGTCAACCTGGGCAATCCCGAGGAGCGCAGCGTCCTGGAGATCGCCCGTCTGGTCCTGGCGGCCACGGGCAGCCGCAGCCCGTTGCGGTTCGTGCCGCGTCCGGTTGACGATCCCCGCGTGCGTCGGCCGGATACTTCACGGGCGCAGCGCCTCGTGGGGTGGCGGCCGACGGTGCCCCTGGAGGAGGGGATCAGGCGCACCGTCGCATATTTCGAGAGTCAGATCGGGCAGCGGGACGTCGGGCGATCGCCATGCCCCGGGCGTTGATCACCGGGATCACCGGACAGGACGGCTCCTACCTGACCGAGTTCCTGCTGGACCGGGGGTACGAGGTCCACGGGGTCATCCGCCGGGCCTCCACGTTCAACACGGACCGCATCGACCACCTCTACCGGGACCCCCACGATCCCGGCGCGCGTCTGCGGCTCCACTACGGCGACCTGAGCGACAGCAGCGGGCTAAGGGTCCTGCTGGAACGGGTCCAGCCCGACGAGGTCTACAACCTGGGGGCCCAGTCGCACGTCCGCGTCTCCTTCGATCAGCCGGAGTACACGGCCGATGTGGTCGCGCTGGGGACGCTGCGGCTCCTGGAGGCCGTGCGGGACTACCAGGCGCGGACCGGGCAGCGGGTGAAGTTCTATCAGGCCGGCTCCTCCGAGGTGTTCGGGAACGCGCCGGCGCCGCAGAACGAGCAGACACCCTTCCACCCGCGCAGTCCCTACGGGGTGGCCAAGGCCTACGCCCACTGGCAGACGGTCAACTACCGCGAGGCCTACGGGCTGTTCGCGTGCAACGGCATCCTCTTCAACCACGAGTCGAGCCGGCGCCACGAGACCTTCGTCACCCGGAAGATCACCCGGGCGGCGACGCGGATTGCGCTCGGGCTCCAGGACCGCCTCTACCTGGGCAACCTGGAGGCCCGCCGCGACTGGGGGCACGCCCAGGACTACGTCGAGGCCATGTGGTTGATGATGCAGCACCACGAGCCCGACGACTTCGTCATCGCCACCGGGGAGTCCCGATCCGTCCGCGAGTTCCTGGCTGCCGCCTTCGGGCTGCTGAACCTGGACTGGGAACGGCACGTCGCCATCGACCCGCGCTACTTCCGCCCCGCGGAGATCGATCGGCTGGAGGGCGACGCGTCGAAGGCCCGCCGGGTGCTGGGCTGGCGGCCGCGCCGGTCCTTCGACGACCTGGTGCGCGAGATGGTGGACCACGATCTGGAGCTGGCCAGGGCCGAGCGGACCCTGCGCGACGCCGGACACCGCACGGCCCCTCGGGGGACCGGCCGTGGCTGAGTGGGCCGGCCGGCGCGTCGTCGTCACCGGAGGCGCCGGGTTCCTGGGTTCGGTGCTGGCCGACCGGCTCCGCCGCGCCGGGGCCGCGGTGTTCGTGCCGCGCCGGCGCGACTACGACCTGACCACGGCCGACGCGGCGGCCCGGCTCTATGCTGATGCGCGCCCGGAGGTCCTCTTCCACCTGGCCGCCGCGGTGGGCGGGATCGGCGCCAACCGCGCCAACCCGGGGCGGTTTTTCTACGAGAACATGGCGATGGGCCTCAACGTCGTGGAAGGCGCGCGTCGCTACGGTGGCCTGGAGAAGCTGATCATCGTCGGGACGACGTGCGCCTACCCGGGCGAGGCCCCGGTGCCCCTGCGCGAGGACGACCTGTGGGGTGGGTACCCCGAGCCGACGAATGCGCCCTATGGCATCGCCAAGCGTGCCCTGCTCGTCATGGCCCAGGGCTACCGGACCCAGTACGGGCTGAGGAGCATCTACCTCATCCCGGCCAACCTCTACGGCCCCGGCGACAACTTCGACCCCGAGACCTCCCATGTGATTCCCGCGTTGATCCGCAAGTGCGTCGAGGCCGTGGATCGGGGCGCCGACACGGTGGAGGTGTGGGGGGACGGGACGCCCACGCGTGAGTTCCTGCACGTGGGGGACTGCGCGCGGGGGCTGTTGCTGGCGGCCGAGCGGTACGACGCGCCCGACCCGGTCAACCTCGGCAGCGGCCAGGAGATCTCCATCCGCGACCTGGTGTCGTTGATCGCCGACCTGACCGGGTTCCGGGGCCGCGTGATCTGGGATCCCTCGCGGCCTGGAGGTCAGCGGCGGCGGCGCCTCGACGTCTGGCGGGCAAAGGAGGCCTTCGGGTTCGAAGCCCGGATTCCGCTGGCCGACGGGCTCCGCGAGACGATCGCTTGGTACCGGGCCCATCGCCGTGCGTATTCTCCACACCGTTGAGTTCTACCATCCGCACGTCGGGGGCGCCGAACGTGTGGTCCAGCGGATCTCCGAGGGGCTCGTCCGGAGGGGACACGAGGTCGCCGTGGCCACCAGCTGGCATCCCGAACGCGGTTGCACGGCGGTCAACGGCGTGCAGATCGTCCCGTTCAGGGTGTCAGGGAACCTGGCCCGGGGCATGACTGGAGAGGTTGCACGCTACCAGGACTGGCTGCGGCGGGAGCGGTTCGACATCGTCATGAACTACGCGGCGCAGTCCTGGCCGACCGACGCGGCGCTGTCGGTGCTGCCGGACCTGCAGGCGGGCCGGGTCCTGGCCACCTGCGGGTTCTCGGGCCTGCACGGGGTCCGGCGGCTAGTGTACCTGAGGTACTTCAGGCAACTCCGAAGATTCATCCGCGACTATGATGCCCTTGTCTACCATGCGGAGGCCGGCGCAGACGTGGCCTTCGGAGGCCGCTACGGACGGGGCGAGCAGGTCGTGATCCCCAACGGGGCGGACGGCGCGGAGTTTGTTGGGCCCTCGGACTTCCGGGTCCGCTACGGTATTGGGGCCCGGCATCTTCTGCTCCACGTCGGGAATCACTACCGGGTCAAGGGACACGGCGACCTGGCCAGGGTCCTGCGGACGCTACGCGGACGCGATGTGGCCATGGTGATCATCGGCGACGATCCGGGAGGGACGGGGAGTTGCTGGAAGGCCTGCCTGGCGGCGGCGCGGCGCGATCCGCGGCTCGTGCTGCTCCAGCACGTGCCCCGATCCGACGTGGTCGCGGCCTTTTGCGCTGCCGACCTCGTGCTGCTGCCGTCCCGCTTTGAGGCGGCACCGCTCGTGCTCGTGGAGGCCATGGCTGCGGGCGTCCCGTTCGTGTCCTACGATGTGGGCAACGCGAAGGCGCTGGAAGGCGGTCAGGTCGTCGCGGGGCCGGAGGCGATGGCCGCCGCCGTGGCGGATCTGCTCGGCGACGACGCGCGGCGGCGTGCCCTGGGCGGCGCGGGCCGGGCCCATCAGCGCCGGGCGCTGGAGTGGGAGACCATCGTGGGCCGCTACGAGGCCCTCTACACCTCGCTGGTCGCCCGCCGCCGCGCTTTGGGGAGGTGAGACCGCCGTGGGCGCGCGCGTGTCCGCGGTGATCCTGACCTGGAACTCGGCGCGTCACATCGGGGCGGCGCTGGGAGCCCTGCGGCGGGAAGTCGCCGGGATCCCCGCCGAGCTCATCGTCGTGGACAACGGCTCCTCCGACAACTCCCTCCAGATCGCCGCCGCCGCCGCCCCGGAGGCCCGGATCATCAAGAACCGGGAGAACCTCGGGGTGGCGCGAGGCCGCAACCAGGGGGTGCGCGCGGCGCGCGGCGAGTATGTCCTCTTTCTGGACAGCGACGCCGAGATGCAACCCGGGAGCCTGGCCGCGCTCGTAGGATTCCTCGACGCGCATCCGCACGTGGCGGTGGTCGGCCCGAGGCTCACCTACCCGGACGGACGGCTGCAATACAGTTGCCGCAAGTTCCCCACCGTCCCCGGCAAACTGCTGCGCCTGCTCCCCCTGGCCTGGCGCAGGGCCGTGCCGTGGGCGGCCGATGAGGAGATGCTCGCCCTCGACCCGAGCGCCCCGACCCGGGTGGACTATCTCATCGGCGCGTGCCAGCTGATCCGGCGCGAGGTGCTGGATGCCCTCGGCGGCCTCGACGACCGGATGTTCTACGGTCCCGAGGACGTGGACTTCTGCCTGCGGGTGTGGCAGGCCGGCCGCGAGGTCTGGTACCTGCCGGAGGCGGTCGTCGTCCACCACGAACAGCGGATCACCCATGCCCGCCTGGACCGGCTCACCCTGCGCCACGCCCTGGCGCTGGCCTACTACTTCCGGAAGCACCGGTACCTCTGTCGCCGGCCCGAGTTCGCTCGGGAGGTCGGCGGCCGGCCGAAGGTCCTCCAGCTGATCACGCTCTCGGAGTGGGGCGGGGCGCAGGCCTGCGTCCTGGCGCTGGCCCGGGGCCTGCGGGAGGCATACGACGTGACGGTGGGGTGCGCGCCGGGAGGGCCGCTGGTGGCACGTCTGCGGGCGGAGCGCATTCCGGTCGTGGAAATCCCCACCCTGGTGCGGACGCCGCATCTCGCGGCGGACCTGCGGACCCTCTGGCGCCTGGTCCGGTGGATGCGGCGGGAGCGCTTTGCCATCGTGCACTGTCACAGCACCAAAGCCGGCCTGCTCGGGCGGTTCGCGGCGCGCCTGGCCGGCGTCCCGGTGGTCCTGTTCACGGTGCACGGCTGGCCGTTTGCGGGGTGGTGGCACCCTGCAATGCGCGTCGCCGTCGCGCTGGCCGAGCGGATCGCGGCGCGGCTCAGTACGTTCGTGATCTGCGTGTCGGAACACGACCGGGGGAAAGCGCTGCGGATGGGGATCGGCGGGCCCGACCGCCTCGTGGTCATCCGCAACGGCGTCGATCCGGCGCCGTGGCTGGCCCGGCCGCTGCCGCCCCCGGCCGGTGCGGAGGTGGGTCCTCTGATCGCCGGGACCGCCGGCGGCGCCTGCACGGCGGTGGGGGTCGGCCGGCTGACCGAGCAGAAGGACCCCGTGACGCTGCTCGAGGCTTGGCGGCGGGTCCCCGCGCCCCACCGCCTGGTCCTGGTGGGGGAAGGTCCGCTGCGCCCGTCGCTGGAGGCCCTGGCGCGGCAGGACGGCCTGGCTGGCCGCGTGGCCATGCTGGGGGCCCGCGACGACGTGCCGGCGATTCTGGCGGGCGCCGATCTGTTCGTCCTGGCCAGCCGGTGGGAGGGGCTCCCGCTGGCCGTCCTCGAGGCCATGATGAGCGGGCTCCCGGTCGTGGCCACGGCGGTGGACGGCCTGCCCGAGGCGGTGGTCCCGGGCGAAACCGGGTTCCTGGTCCCTCCGCAGGATCCCGAGGCGCTGGCCGGGGCGGTGGGGCGGCTAGTGGCGGACGCCGAACTCCGTCGTCGGATGGGGGCGGCCGGCCGCCGTCGGGCGCTTCGGCACTTCACCGAGGCCCGGATGCTGGCAGAAACCGGTGCGCTCTACGACCGGGTGCTGACATGGTCGCGGGGGCGCTGGGGCCGCAGGAACACTGCGCTCGCGCGGGGGCCGACGGCATGATGGCCCGCTTTGCCGTCCGGACGCCGGCCCGGTCCAAGGGCGGCCTCCACGTCTCCGAGCGCAGGGTGCTCCTCGTGGCCGCCGACCTGGTCCTGCTGAACCTGGCCCTCCTGGCCGTCCTCGCCTGGCGGATGCGGGAGCCGTTTGCGGCGGCCACCGTGGCCAGCCGCGCGGGGTGGTTCGTGCTGCTCTCCATCATCTGGGCGGTGGTGGCGGCGGCCTCCGAAGTCTACGATCTCCGCCGTGCCGCCCGGTTGCCCGCGGGGGTCGTCCGTCCGGTGACGGCGGTGTTGGTGGCCGACCTGCTCTACCTGGCCGTCCCCTACTACACGCCGTATCTGCACGCGTCACGGTTGACGGTGCTGTCCTTCCTGGCGGCAACAACCGGCCTGGTGGCCGCGTGGCGCACGCTCTACGCGGTCGTGCTGGTGCAGCCTTCCTTCCGGCACCCGGTCCTGATCCTGGGCGCCGGGCCGGCGGGTCGGGAGATCCTCTCCGTGATGCGGGCCTACGGCGAGACCGAGTACCTGCCGGTCGGCTTCGTGGACGGCGACCCGGCCCTTCGGGGCCGGGAGGTCGACGGGGTCCCGGTGTGGGGCCAGGCGCGCGACCTGACGGCCATCCTCGGCCGCACCGACGTCTCGGAGGTGGTGGTGGCCCTGCCGCCCTCCGACGGTATCGACGGCGAGTTGTTCCAGACCCTGGTGGACTGTCACGAGCGCGGCATCACGGTGACACCGATGTACCGCCTGTTCGAGCAACTCACAGGACAGGTGCCGATCGAGCACGCGGGTCAAAACCTCTCCGTGGTCCTGCCGCTGGACCGGACGCCCCCGGTCATCTTCGATGCGGCCAAGCGGCTCCTCGACCTGCTCCTGGGGGCCGTCGGCCTGGCCTTCCTGGCCGTCGTTACCCCGCTCGCCGCGCTGGCGCTGTGGCTTGAGGACCGCGGCCCCGCCTTCTACCGGCAGCGGAGGGTGGGGCGGGGCGGCCGGGAGTTCGTCCTGCTCAAGTTCCGCACCATGACGCCCGATGCCGAAGCCAACGGCCCCCAGTGGGCCGATGTGGGCGACGCCCGCGTGACCCGGGTCGGCCGCGTCCTCCGCCGGCTGCACCTCGATGAGCTCCCACAGGCGGTGAACATCCTCCGGGGCGAGATGAGCGTGGTCGGACCGCGGCCCGAACGGCCGGAGTTCGTCGCCGCGCTCCAGACGGTCATCCCCTACTACCGGACGCGGCTGAGCGTGCGGCCCGGCGTGACCGGCTGGGCGCAGGTGAACTTCGAGTACGGGGACTCCGTGGAGGACGCGCTGGTCAAGCTCCGCTACGACCTGTACTATGTGAAGCACCGCTCGATGGTCCTCGACCTGCTGATCCTGATCCGGACGCTGGGGCACGTCCTCAGGCGGGGCGGCCGCTAGGGAGGGAATCGTATCAGTACATCCGACATCGGCGTGAGGCTTATCGTTGATGGAGGCTAGGCACGGACCGTCTGGTCTGGTATTGTCGGCGGTGCGCCCATGAAGGCCATCATTCCCGTCGCCGGGGTCGGCCGACGCCTGCGGCCGCACACCCACACGCAGCCCAAAGCCCTCATGCATGTCGCAGGCCGTCCCATCCTGGGGCATATCCTGGATGCACTGGTGGCGGCGGGCATCGACGAGGTGGTCCTGGTCGTCGGCCACCTCGGCGAGAAGGTCGAGGAGTACGTCCGCAGCCGCTACGCGATTCCGGCGCACTTCGTGGAGCAGGCCGAACCGCTGGGCAACGGCCATGCCATCTACGTCGCCCGCGAGCACCTGGACGGCGACGGTGTGCTGATCATCATGGGAGACACGATCATCAAGGCCGACCTGTCCAGGGTGCTGGCGCTGGAGGAGTCGGCCATCGGGATCCAGGAAGTGGCCGACCCGCGGCGCTTCGGCGTCGTCGAGGTCTCCGACGGTCTCGTGCGCCGGCTGGTGGAGAAGCCCGAGGTGCCTGCGAGCAACCTGGCCGTCGTCGGCCTCTACCTGATCCGCCAGCCGCGGCGGCTGCGGGAGGCCCTGGAGCGCATGGTCGCCGAACGCCGGCAGGTGCGCGGCGAGTACTGGCTGGCCGATGCGCTCCAGATGATGGTGGAATCCGGGGTGCCCATGCGGACCTTCCGGACGTCGGGGTGGTACGACTGCGGAACGCCCGAGGCCCTGCTGGAAGCCAACCGGGAGCTGCTGGCGGCCGAGGCACCCGCGGTCCCGACCACGCCCGGCGCGGTCGTCCTTCCGCCGTCCTACGTGGATCCGACCGCGGAGGTCGAGGGATCGGTGATCGGACCCTACACGTCGATTGCCGAGGGCGCCCGCGTGCGGCGTTCGGTCATCCGTGACAGCATCGTCAATGCCGAGGCCAGCGTTGAGGGCGTCCTGCTGGAACACTCCATCATCGGCGAGCACGCGTCGGTGACCGGGCGCGCGGCGCGGATCAACCTCGGCGACTCCTCGGAAGTCGTCGTGGGATGAGCCCGGCTGGAGCGGCGGCATGCCGCGCTACCTGGTAACCGGCGGCGCCGGGTTCATCGGCGCCCACCTGGTCGGGGCGCTGGTCGCCCGCGGCGAGTCCGTGCGGGTCCTCGACAACTTCTCGACCGGCTCGGTGCGCAACCTGGCCTTCGCGTTGGGCCGCCGCGTCGAGCCCGGCGCGGAGAGGGAGGACACGCTGGCGGGCGACGGGGTCGAGGTGCTCCGCGGCGACATCCGGGATCCAGCGACCTGCGCGGCCGCCTGCGAGGGGGTCGAGATCGTGCTCCATCAGGCGGCGATGCGCTCCGTCCCCCGGTCGGTCGACGATCCGCGCGGGGCCACCGAACACAACGTCGCCGGCACCCTGAACCTGCTCATTGCCGCGTCCCAGGCCGGTGTGCGTCGGTTCGTCTACGCCTCGTCCTCCTCGGTGTACGGCGACGAGCCGGCCCTGCCCAAGCGAGAGGACCAGCTCCCCTCACCCATCTCGCCGTATGCGGCCTCGAAGCTGGCCGGTGAGTACTACTGCCGGGTCTTCGCCAGGACCTATGGGTTGGCCACGGTGTCGTTGCGCTACTTCAACGTCTTCGGGCCGCTGCAGGACCCGCGCTCGCAGTACGCGGCGGTCATCCCCCGGTTCATCGCCTGGACACTGGCCGGCCATCCCCTGGAGATCCACGGCGACGGGTTGCAGTCCCGCGACTTCACCTACGTGGACAACGTCGTGGCCGCCAACCTGCTGGCGGCCGAGGCGCCGGATCTCGCCGGCGAGGTGTTGAACATCGCCTGCGGAGACCGGTCAACGCTCCTGGAGGTCGCTGATCTCATCGAGCGGCTGGTGGGCCGCCGGGTTCCGCGGCAGCATGTGGCGCCGCGGCGCGGGGATGTCCGCCACACGCTGGCCGACATCTCGAGGGCCAGGGCCGTCCTCGGCTACGAGCCGCAGGTGCCCTTTGCCGAAGGTCTGGCCCGGACGGTGACCTTCTTCGCCCATCAGACCGAAGCCGCACGATTTTCGGGAGGATGAGGATCATGCACGTCTGCGTCATCGGCGGGTTGGGCTACGTGGGGCTGGTGACCAGCGCCGGATTGGCCGAACTCGGGCACTCGGTGGTCGCGGTGGACACCGACCGGGACCGCCTGGCCCGCGTCCGGCGGGGGGACGTGCCGTTCCATGAGCCCGGCCTGCGCGAGTTGATGGACCGCCACACCGCGACCGGGCGCCTCCGCTTCCAGGGGAGCCTTGCCGAGGGGGTGCGCGGGGCCCGGGTCGTGTTGGTGGCCGTCGCCACCCCGGCGCGCCCCGACGGCGAGACCGACCTGGGCCAGGTCATCTCGGCTTCCGAAGAGCTGGCACGCCACCTGACGTCGCACACCATCATCGCCATCAAGAGCACGGTCCCGCTGGGCACGGGCCAGGCGCTCAGGCGCATCCTCCAGGGGCACGGCCGGGTGGAGGGGCGGGACTACGACCTGGTCGCAGTGCCCGAGTTCCTGCGCGAGGGCCACGCCGTGGCCGACTTCCTGCACCCCACGCGCATCGTGATCGGCGCCGCCGACCCGCAGATCCGCCAGGAGGTCCGCCAGCTCTTCGCCGGCCTGGAGGCGCCGGTGCTGGAGACGACTTTTGAGCAGGCGCTGCTCATCAAGTATGCGTCCAACGCCTTCCTGGCCATGCGGGTCTCCTTCGCCAACGAACTGGCCGGGCTGTGCGAGGCCTCGGGCGTGGATGTGGTGGCGGTCCTCCACGGCATGGGGTACGACCCGCGGATCGGCCACGCGTACCTGGCCCCGGGACTGGGCTTCGGCGGCCCCTGCCTGGAGAAGGACCTGCGCTCGCTGATCCGGATCGCCGAGGGGGCCGGCTACGAACCCGCGTTCCTGCGGGCGATCCTCGAAAAGAACGAGCACCAGGTCCGGCAGATCGTCCGGCGCAGCGTGGATCTGCTCGACGGCGACCTCTACGCCCGAACCGTCGGGGTGCTGGGGCTGGCCTTCAAGCCGGGAACGAGCGACGTCCGCAACTCCCTGGCGCTGCGGGTGATCGACCGGCTGCAGCGCCTGGGCGCGGGCATTCGCGGCTGCGATCCGCTGGCCAACGGGGAGGCCCGGCAGGTGCTGCCCGGGGCCGCCATCGTCGACGACCCCTACGAGGCGGCGCAGGGCAGCCACCTGGTCATGGTGCTCAATGCGTGCGAGGAGTTCCGGCACCTGGACCTGGAGCGGCTCCGCTCGGTGGTGGCGCGCCCGAACCTGGTGGACGGGGTGAACGCCCTCGACCCCGAAGCCGCCAGGCGCGCGGGCTTTGTCTACCGCGGCGTGGGCCGGCGCTAGACCTCGCTGGAGCGAGCGGGTTCTGTATGCGACGTGACCGGCGACGTGGGGGCGGCTGGGTCGACCTCCTGCGCTACCGGGACCTGCTGCTCAACCTGGTGGCGGCGGAACTGCGGGCCAAGTACCGGGGCTCGGCGCTGGGGTTCCTCTGGTCACTGCTCAACCCCCTGGCGCTCATAGTCATCTACTCGATCGCCTTCCGCTCCATCATCCGGATTCCGATCGAGCGCTTCCCGGTCTTCCTGATCGCGGGCGTCCTGCCGTGGACCTTCTTCTCCAGTTCGGCCATGGCCGCCACGGTCTCGCTGATGGTCAACGCCAGCCTGCTGAAGAAGGTCCGGTTCCCGCGGGAGATCATCCCGGCCTCGGTGGTGCTGTTCCACCTGGTCCAGAAGGTGCTGGCCCTGGTGGTGTTCCTGCCGTCGCTAGTGGTCCTGGCCGGGCACCTGCCGTGGACCCTGGTGTTCTACCCGCTGGTGTTGGGCCTGCAGGTGGTCTTCGTCATGGGGGTCGCCATGGCGCTGTCGGTCCTCACGGTCGCCTTCCGTGACCTCCGCCACCTGACCGAGGTCGCCCTGACGATGCTCTTCTGGCTGACCCCAATCGTCTACCGCACCGACATGGTGCCCGCGACCCTCCGCCCGATCTTCGCGGCCAACCCCATGACCTCGTTCGTCTCGGCCTTCCAGGACATCACCTACTGGGGCCGGCCGCCGGACCCCGGCACCGTCCTCGCCATGGCCGGGTGGGCGGGCGCTTCGCTGGTCATCGGGCACGCGATGTTCCGCCATCGCGCGGCCTACGTGGCGGAGGACCTCTAGGTGGGGCCGGCGATCGAGGTCCGCGGGGTCTGGAAGCGGTTCATCCTTCGCCACAACCGCGTGGAGACGCTCAAGGGCCGCGTGTTGAGCCTCTTCGACCCCCGCCAGCGCGAGCGTCGGGAGGTCTTCTGGGCCCTGCAGGACATTACCCTGGCGGTCGAGCCGGGCGAGACGGTGGGGGTCATCGGGCCCAACGGGTCGGGCAAGAGCACGCTGCTGCGCCTGATCGCCGGCACGTTGCCCGCCACGCAGGGCGACATCGTCGTCCGGGGCCGGGTGTCGCCCATGCTGGAGATCGGCGTCGGATTCCACCTGGACCTGACCGGCCGGGAGAACATCTACCTGAACGGCTCGCTGCTGGGCCTGTCGCGCCGGGAGGTCGAACGGCTCTACCCGGCGATCGTCGAGTTCGCCGAACTGGAGGACTTCATCGACGTCCCGGTCAGGAACTACTCCAGCGGCATGCATGCGCGTCTGGGGTTCGCCATCGCCGCGCACCTCGACCCCGATGTCCTGCTGATTGACGAGGCCCTCAGCGTGGGCGACGAGGCGTTCCAGAAGAAGTGCCACGACCGGATGGACCAGGTCCGGCGCCGCGGGAAGACCGTCATGTTCGTCTCCCACAACCTCCGGGCCGTGGCCGCGCTGTGCGACCGGGTCGGCCTCCTGGTCCACGGGAAGATGCTGGCGGTCGGCCCGCCCGACGACGTGATCCCCAGATACCAGGACCTGGTCGCCGCGGCCCAGGCCGGTGCCGGGCGGATGCTGGGCCCGGACCTCCCGCAGGTTTTCGGGGTCCGCCGGTGAAGGCGCTGGTGCTGGCCGGGGGCACCGGGACGCGCCTGCGGCCGCTCACCCACACGATGCCCAAGCAACTGGTGCCCGTGGCCAACCGGCCGGTGCTGCACTACGTCATGCAGCACCTCCGGGATGCGGGCCTGCAGCAGGTGGGGGTCGTCATCGCGCCCGAGACCGGCACGCAGATCCAGGCCGCGCTGGAGGCCAACCCCTGGGGCCTGGACTTCACCTACATCGTGCAGCCGCAACCCCTGGGCCTGGCCCACGCCATCCTGGTCGCCCGCGACTTCCTCGCCGACGACCCGTTCGTCATGTACCTGGGCGACAACCTGATCGGCCAGGGCATCCGGGAGTTCACCTGTCTCCTGGCGGAGTCCGCCTCCGATGCGGTGATCCTGCTGAAGGAGGTGGCCGACCCGCGCCTGTTCGGCGTGGCCGAGGTGGACGCGCAGGGTCGGGTGGTGCGCCTGGTCGAGAAGCCCGAGCATCCGCCCAGCCGCCTCGCCCTGGTCGGCGTGTACGGCTTCTCGCCGGCGATCCACCAGGCCGTCGAGACGCTCCGGCCGTCGCGCCGGGGGGAACTGGAGATCACCGACGCCATCCAGCGATTGCTGGATGAGGGCCGGCGCGTCTCCAGCACGGTGTTGCAGGGGTGGTGGCTGGACACCGGCAAGAAGGATGACCTGCTGGAGGCCAACCGCGTCGTGCTGGACGAGTGGGTCGAGCGCGACCTGCGGGGCGAGGTCGACGCGGCCAGCCGGGTGGAGGGACGGGTTGTCCTGGAGCCCGGGGCGCGGCTCGTCGCCTCGACGGTGCGGGGCCCGGCCGTCATCGGGTCGGGCACGGTGGTCGAGCGCTCCTTCGTCGGCCCCTACACCAGCATCGGCGCCGGGTGCGTGGTGTCCGACTCCGCGATCGAGCACCTGGTGGTGATGGACGGGGTGCGGCTCCTGGGCGTACCGCGCCTGGAGGACAGCATCATCGGGAAGAACGCTACGGTGCGCCGCGCGGGCGGCAACCACCGCGGCCACCGTCTGATCATCGGCGAGGACTCAGAGGTCGAACTTTGAATGATGGCCCCGGTCCCTTCCGGTGTCTTCGGTAGTTGATTTCCATTGCATGATGATGTCGAGGATGAAGACGCGCACCTTGAACATTTCGATGCCCCTGCCGCTTGTGGAGGCACTCGACCGTCGGGCACGGGCGGAAGCCCGCTCACGCAGCGAGGTCATCCGCGCGGCGACGCTGTCCTATCTTCAGTGGTGGGAGGACTGGCGTGCGCTGCAGGCCTACGGCCGCAGCCGGGCCAGGCGGGTGGGGGTACGGCTCCGGGGTCTTGAGCGACTGATTGCGCAGGTCCGCGCCCAACGATCCGCCCGCCGCTGATGCGGGTGGTGCCGGACACGAACGTGCTGGTGTCGGCAATCGTGTCCGGCGGTCTACCAGGTCGGCTGATCGAACTCGCTGCTGCAGGCCGCCTGCAGGTGGTGCTCTCACCGGCACTGATCGAGGAACTACGGGAGGTCCTCCGCAGGAAGTTCGGCTTCTCCGATGCTGCGGCCTACCGGGCCGAAACCCTCCTTCGCGCGATCAGCACGGTGGTGGAACCGCCGCAGGAGGTCACGCTCATCGTCGACGACCCGGAAGACAACGGCGTGCTGGAGGCAGCACTTACGGGCGACGCAGAGGTGATTGTGTCCGGCGACCGCCATCTGCTCGAGTTGGGGACATTCGGCAAGATTCCGGTTCTAAGTCCGCGAACACTACTCAAGAGCATCCAGTCTGGCAGCTAGTCGCCGTTAGGCCTCAGGGATTCCGGGGTGCCGCAGTCGCCCGGCTCGTGGCGACCTCCCTGCCGCGGCGGACCGCCACCTCGACCGTGACTCCTCCCCCGGCTTCCTGCAGGGTCACACGTTCCACGCCGGTGGCCATGACCCGTGACTCCCGGGGCGCGACCCGCCCGACGGGGTCTAAGGCGACGACCAGCCGCAGGACCTCCCGGCGCTCCGGGTGGTGAACGTAGACGATCCAGGGCGACCCGCCGTCGGCCGCCGTCGCCTCGCCAGCCGTGATCGCCAGCAGGGGATCGCCCCCGGGGACGGCGATCCGCGGCCGGATGGTCACGCTGGGGGCCTGGCTGGCATTGCGGACATCCCGCGCCATCACCTCCACCAGGCCGGCCGCATGAGCCTGCGCCTCACGCAGATCGGTCCCGCGCCGCCAGGTCGAGAGGCTGGCCACGAAGAGCGAGCCGACCAGGGCCATGACGACCGACGCCAGGGCCAGGGCGATGACCAGTTCGATGAGGGTGTAACCGGGAGGGCCGACGGTAGGGCGCCGCCTCATTGTCCCACGAAGGCACACGCGTTGGAGATGTAGCGCAGCGTCGAGAGCGTCACGCTGCGCTGCGCGCGCTCCTGCGTCCACGTCACCGTCACGGTGAGTTCCCACAGGTTGGTCCCGGGCCGCCGCTCGACGCGCACCTCCCGGCGGTAGCGGGCCAGGCGCGGGTCCTCGGGCTCGGGCGGGATGGACTGCCAAAACGACGACCCGCACGGGGCCGCGGTGAGCTTGGCCAGGGTCTCCTCGGCGAGGCTGGTGGCGGTGTTCATGCCGGCGGCCAGCGCGGCGGCGCGCAGGCCGATCCCGAAGGCGGAGAAGACGATGATGGCCACCACCCCGAGCAGCATGGTGGCGATGAGGACCTCGAGGATGGTCATGCCTCGACCGCCGTGCGTGTTCTGAAAATCGGGAGATGTCATCTCAACCACGGGTAATTCTGGGTCGCGGGGCGTCCTCCCTGGCCGGTTTGGGCGGTGGCCGAGGCTGGCACGTGAGTCCCACAGGGGTGCCAGCAGCCCAACCGGAGGAAACACGGGGGAGGATCCCCGCAGCGTTGCCGGAAGTTCCCGCCGACGAGTCGGCAGGTGAGGTGATTCGGAGCCAGATCTCCCAGGACAGAGTTTTGCGCGAAATCGCCGAACGTGGGCAGGAAACCGCGCGACATCATCGAACAGCCGATACCAAACAGGAGGACCAACGGGGTCGTACGACCGGCAACGGATTTCCTTGAGGGAGGATGATCGATGATTGTGCGAGGAGCGCACGTGTGGGTGCTCATTGCGATCGCCGCCATCACCACGCTGATCATTCCCGACTACCTGAATGTCGGCGCTTCCTCGCTGGGCGCTCCGCCCGCGCAGGCCCAGGGCGCCGCGCGGTCCGTGGGCCAGGGGACCGTCCAGCGGGCGACCCTGACCCCGGTCCGCAACGTCGCGGCCCTGGCGCCAGCGCCGAGGCTGTCGACCAGCCAGCGGGAAGCCATGATCCTCCGCAAACTGGAGATCCGCGAGCGCGTGGCGTTGCAGTCACCGCGCCCGGCGCGCGGCGAGGTGGGCCGCCTGACGGCCCCAGTGCCCGAGACGCGGCTCGCCCCGGCGCGCCTGCCGCACGGGAACCCGGCCGACTTCGTGATCGGCAACAACGTCCAGAACCCTCGGGCCAACGACCCCGCCTTGGGCAGCACCCTGGCCGAGCCGGCGGCGGCCAACAACGGCCGGCGAATTCTGGCGGCGGGAAACTTCGACCACCTGGAATATTCGCTGAATACCGGGGCGACGTGGACAAACAAGCCCCTGCCGGCGGGCCCCTCCGACGCTCCCAACGTCTGCTGCGACCACGACATCGTCTTCGACGACGCGCGGCGGGTGTTCTTCCACTCCACGTTGTACATCAACAGCGCCGTCACCAAGGGGATCGTCCGGGTCTTTGTCTACCGGGAGGTGGATGCGGCGGCGGCCTGTTTTTACGATCTGGACATCGCCGATATCGTGGCCCCGGGGACCAACATCCTGATGGACTACCCGCACCTGGGGCTCACGAACGAGTTCTTGTACCTGTCCACCAATGACATCCCGGCGGGCACCGGACCGGCGCAGGCCGCCCGGATGTGGCGGATCAGCATCGACGACGTGGTGGACTGTGTCGGCACGACGCCCACCATCTACACGTGGCCCATGGACACAGAAGGCCAGCGGGTGTGGGTGCCGTCGCAGGGCACCAACACCCGGTCCAGCATGTACTGGGCCCACCAGGGACCGACGACCGCCGAGCTCCGCGTCTTCCGGTGGCGGGAGGCCGACGCCTCGCCCGAGAATGTGCTGCGGACGGTGGACGCCTCCACTTTCGGCGACCCCGACTGCCGCGGCGGGGTCAACAACACCGACTTCATCGGCGCCACCAACGGGGGCCCGTATGGGTTCCAACTGCGCGGTGCGTTTGGCGACGGCCGCCTGCTCTTCATCTGGCAGGTGGCGGGTGACGCCTCGCACCCGCAGGGCCACCTGCACGCGGCCCTCTTCCGGAT
The DNA here is from genome assembly GCA_031459875.1 of Candidatus Fervidifonticultor sextus. Taxonomy (GTDB): domain Bacteria; phylum Sysuimicrobiota; class Sysuimicrobiia; order Sysuimicrobiales; family Humicultoraceae; genus Fervidifonticultor_A; species Fervidifonticultor_A sextus. The sequence continues at coordinate 134,646 of JAVKHQ010000003.1, forward strand.
CAACCCGCTGCCCGACGCCGCACCGTTCGACCCGGTGCTGATCGGCCAGCCGCACATCTGGAACCCCTCGGTCTGCTTCGGGTTCGGGCACCTGGCCGCCAACAAGCGGGGCGACTTCGGCCTGTCCATCGTCGCCGGCGGGCAGGCCGGGGGCGGGGGGAGCGCCGCGACCCCCTACGTGAGCCTCGACGACGACTACAGCCCGGGCGGGCGGGACGGAGTCTTCGGGGTCCTCTACGGCCCCACTGTGGCGAGCACGCACAACCGCTCCGACGGCCGGTTCGGCGACTACTTCACGACCCAGGTGTGGGAGCCGTGCGAGAAGTGGTTCCTGACCACCAGCTACGGCTACGTGGGCGGCAGCGCGCTGGCCAATGTGGACTCGCGCTACACGGAGTTCGGCCGCAACCGCGACTACAAGTGCTGGCGGAACTGGCGGTTCCGGCGGCCGGGTCCGTGGGACCTGCCGTAGTGACCCGGTAAGGCCTCGGTGGGACGCGGCGGGCGGCCCGGGCGGGCCGCCCGCCGGCCCGCTCACCCGTCTGCGCGGGTCCGCCTGAGGGGGTCAGGGAACTTCCTCCCACGAGGCGACCCACGCCACCACCGGTTCATCGCCGGCCGCCCGCAGTCCCGGGGTGCCCAGCACCGCCGGATCGTAGCGGATCACCGCGCGCGCGCCCGTGTTCACGAAACTGAACCCCCGGCCGCCGCCCAGGATAGCGCCCACAATGTCGGCGTCGGCGCCGGCGGTAAGTTCGAACACCTGTGTGAGGTAGATCAGCCCGTGCGCGCGCAGCCGGGCACCTCCGGCCAGCAGGAGTTCGCCCTTCTCCAACGCGACAATCGCCGGCAGGGTGCGCGTGGCCGTCGAGTGAGAGACCTCCAGGACGGCGTCGGCCTCCAGGTGGATCGGGCCTTCGGTTACCAGGGCGCCCTCGGCGATTTCTACCCCCTGGCCGCGCTGGAGGGCTACCCGCCCCCTGACATAGATGATCCCCTCGAGCCGGGACGTCCTCCGTTCCGCCCTGAGATAGCGGAGCAGGCGTTCGAATTCGTCTTCGCTGTAGAGGCTGTCCCTCTTCCGCTCGAGGGTGCCGTCGCCGGTGTACTTGCCCGCCGCCCGGTTGAGGTCAGCGTTGCCGGTGTTCGATGTGGCGCGGGCCTGGTAAAAGGCCCGATCCACTGTGGGCGGAGCGGGCAGGGTCTCGACCCGCACGACCGTGATCTCGTGGGGGAAGCCCATCGCCTGCAGACGACGCACGTCGAGGGGTTGAAAGATCTCGTCCACCCGGAGGTCCGCCGACGCGGCCAGGAGCAGGCGCAGCCCACCGGACTGCGGGATGGCGGGTGTGCTCCCGGTGGCGTTGGGGACGTCCGCCGGACCCGGACCGGTGACCGGCCGTGCAGAGGGGTCATTGATGGACACGCCGGCCGAGGCCATCCAGAGCCCGTCCCCCGCGGCGATGTGCACCCACGGCAGGCGGCCGGCCCCGGCCCCGTACGGAACGATATAGGTCGCCGCCGGCGGCTGCTCGAGGCGGACGATCGTGGCGCCGTAGAGCCCGGCCAGCAGGGCCCGCGAGGCCAGGGACACCCTGGCGCGCAGCCGCCGGGTCACCCCGCCGACGTCTCCGGTGCTGGTGATCAAGACCGCTCCCTCGGCCGACTCGGCAAGCGAGACCGTGAAGCGGGCGTTCTGGGAACCGACGGTGATGGCCTCCGAATAGGCCGCCGGGCGCCAGAGACGGCCGGGGGCGCGGCGGTCCGGGGTCACGGATTCCAGAATCGCCAGGGCCCGGTAGATGCCCGCTTCGGCGGCCGCGACGGCTGCCCTCGAACGGAGGCGATCGCCAGCGCGCGCCTGCTGCTGGTTCATGAACCAGATGAACGAGGCGGCCGAGCCCCCGACGATGAGCAGGACGATCAGGATGACGACCAGCGCCGCGCCGGAGTCCCCGCGGATGGAGCCGGAGGAAGGAGGAGGTCTCATGGCCCGTTGTCTCAACGGGGCGGTATTCGGGTTCGGCCGGCCAATTCCTCGGTCTGCCAGGCAGGCGACTGCGTCAACCAGGTCGAACCCGCCCCATGCGATGGGCCGGGCCGTCGACGTCGTCACCGTCCCTGATTTCGATGGCCCCGCGGCGGGGCGGTTCGAACTTTTTGCCCTCCTCTTCCTGGCCGCGTGGGTGGAACACAAAGGCGCCAGCCGGACCTGGCCGCTCCACCTGGCCTGCATCGGCGAGCCGCCGCCGTCGGTGCGCCGGCTGGCCGAGCAGGCCGGCGCGATGGTCACGGTCAGGGCCCCGCTGCTGCTCACCCCGGGCCGGACAAGCAACAAGCTCAGGGGCTTCGAAGTGGCCGCCGGGACCGGCCGGATCCTCCTGGTGGACACCGACGTCCTCATCCTGCGCGATCTCTCCCCGCTGGCCGACCTGGTCGGAGGGGGCCTCGGCGTCGGCCCGGCCACGGTGAATCACTTCCCGGAGCAGACCTGGCGGCGGATCTACCAGACCGTGGGGGTTCCGTACCCGGGACCCACGGGGACGTGCTGGTGCCAGGACGAGCGGCTGGCCGACTTCCGGGGGCTCACCGCAACGCAGCGCGCCCTGTGCCGGCAGGTGCCGCCGCACTTCAACAGCGGTGTCGTCATGGCCCCCCGGGCCCTCGACTTCGGAACGGTGTGGGCGCACCACCTCCGCCAGATCACGCCGCTCTTCGACGGCGCGTCTCCTCTGCCGAACTGGGGCGGCGGAGGCGAAGGCGATGAACATGCGCTGGCGACGGCGGTCGAGGCGTACCGGCAGCGCGGGACCCCTGTGGTGCTGATCCCGCCGCCCTACCATGCCCGTCCCCTCCTGCTGCGTTCTGGCCTCCTGACGTGGACGGACGTGGCGGTGTTCCACTACCACAACGCGCTGAGGCCCTACGCGAGCAGTGTTCGCGACATGACCCGCCTGGCGGCCCTGGTCCTTCCGGAGCGACGCCAGGGGCTGTGGGGATTCTACGACTACCTCGATCACCTGTACCGGACCCACATCGAGCCGGTAAGCAGGGCGGAGGCGCCGTGATCCGACCGGCCACTGCCATCGGGCCTCCGGTGGACTCGCCACCCGTGGACGTGATCACCGTGCCCGATTTCTCCGGACCCGCCTGGCCGCGGTTCGAACTGCGGACGCTCCTGTTCCTGGGATCGTGGCTGCGCCACCGCGGCGCCAGCCGGACCTGGCCGCTCCACCTGGCCTGTATCGGCGAGCCGCCGGCCTCGGTCCGCCATCTGGCCGCGCTGGCCGGGGCACTGGTCACCGTGCATGCACCGATGCCCGAGCCCTACCCGGCCACCGGCAACAAACTGCGGGGGCTGGAGATCACGCCGAGGTGCGAGCGGTTCCTGCTCCTGGACACCGATGTCCTGGTCCTGGCGGACCTCGACCCGTTGGCGCGGCTTGTCGGTGGCGGGATCGGCGCCGGTCCCGCCCGCTTCAACCTGCTGTCCGAAGCGACGTGGCGGAGAATCTTCGACGGCGCGGGCGTCGCCTATCCGGCGGGCGGAGGCCTCCCGCCGTACTTCAACAGCGGCGTGCTGATGGCGCCCTGGGCGCTCGGCCTGGGACCGTTGTGGCGGGAGCACACCCGGCGCATCCTGGAGCACTTCGAGGGCGATCCGGTGACGGCCCATCCGAAGTGGTTCCGCCACGCCGAGCAGCACGCCCTGGCGACGGCGGTGGCCGCGCTGAGCGCACAGGGGGTCCGGGTCGTCGAACTCCCGCTGCCGTACCGGGCACGGCCGTACCTGCTGACCTCCGGTGCGCTCCCGTGGCGCGACGTGGCACTCTTTCACTACGTCAAGGTCTTTGCGCCCGAGCAGGAGTCGGTCGGGGACCTCTCACGGCTGCTCTACGGCTGGCGCCTGCCGGGTCCGAGGCGATGGCTTGCCGGGCGGGTGGGGCTGCGCGCGGTCCGATCCCCGCTGTTCCGGCTCGTGGCGCCCGACCGCCTCCGCGCCTATCCGGCCTTCTACCAGCACGTGCATCGGATCTTCCTCGACTACATTGCACCCGCGACCGCGGCCCCTGTGCCAGGAACCCGGAACAATTCGGCGAACTCTTAATGGCAGCGGTCCGCGATTCCCTGCCGTAGGCAGACGGCCCAAGGCCACCATGTCCAGATCGCAACGTGTCTTTCTGCTCGGCCTTGATGGGGCTACGTTGACCCTCCTGCGCCCCTGGGTCGAGGAGGGGCATCTGCCGACTCTCGCCCGCCTGATGGCCGACGGGACGTGGGGGCCGCTCATCTCTACCACGCCCGCCTCCACGCCGGTGGCCTGGACCTCCATGATCACCGGCGTCTACCCCGGCAAGCACGGGATCTTCGGTTTCGTGAAGCGCAGGCCGGGCAGCTACGACCTGGACGTCGTCACCTCCCTGGATCGTCGTCGGCCGGCGATCTGGAATCTGTTGGACCAGGTAGGGTTGCGCTCGATCGTCGTGGACGTGCCCTTCACCTACCCACCCGAGCAGATCAACGGGATCATGATTGCCGGCCTGGGGACCCCTGATGTGACCGCCGAGTTCGTCCACCCGAAGTCGTTGCGCGAGGTCGTCCTCCGCGAGTTCGCCCCCTATCCCCTCGACATCTACTACCGGGGGGACGTCGCAGCGTTCCTGGAGGAGGCGCGACGCCTGACCGACCACCGGCTGGCGCTGGCCCGCTTCCTGGCCCGTGAGTTCCCGTGGGACTTCTTTATGCTCGGCCTGATGGCCACCGACCGGATCCAGCATGTCGTCTGGAAGTACCTGGACCCCGGGCACTTCCTGTACACGGAGGAAGACGCCCGCCGGTACCGTCCCGCCATCCTGGGCTACTACCGGCATCTGGACGAGGTCATAGCGGAGTTGGCGGCGCTGGCGGGGCCTCAGGCGGCGTTTGTGATCGCCTCGGATCACGGGTTTGGGCCGATGGACCGCAGCCTCTCGCTCCTGCGGTGGCTGGCGCAGCAGGGGATGATCGCCCTGGGAGGTCGGGTCTGGGAGTACGCGCCTCCCGACCGCATCCCGTCGTTTGTGCCGCGCGGGCCCGGCCGGGTCGTCCAGCAGATCGGCGGTGGGCCCTATGCCGATGGCCTGACGTTCCTGGTGGACGAGCCCGACTCGTACGCCGGCGCGGTGTTCCGGATCGCGGACCTGCATCCCGACCGGCGGTACGAAGTCCGGGCGACGATTGTGGACGGGACGCCGGACGCGCTGCTGGAATTCGACGACCTGTTGCGCAACGGCAATCCCATCCTCGGCGGAGGGTACCTTCGAGAGCGCCCGTCCGACGTCTCAGCCGTGTTCCAGCCCGAGCGCTCTGAGATCGAGTTGTTCGTCGGCCTGACCACCTACAACCGGAATCCCTGCGGCTACCTCACGCTCCGTCGCCTCACGCTGGCGGAACGCGAGGACTGGTCGAAGACGATCGCCTACGTGCTGGACACCGGCGACGCCACCGAGGGCCGGCGCATCCGCCTCAACGTCCGCGGCCGGGAGCCCAACGGCATCGTTGAGAGGGTGGAGGAGTATGAGCGGGTGCGCGACCGCATCGCCTCCGGGGTCCTGGTGCTTCGGGACGAGCGAGGGCGCCCCCTGGTGAGCCGGGTCTATCGGCGCGAAGACCTCTACCGCGGGCCATACGTCGAGGAGGGGCCCGACCTGGTGGTGGAGTTCGCGCCGGGGGTCGGGGGCGTGGGGTCGGTCCCCGAACTCTATGGCTACCTTCCCCACGGGCCCATCAGCGTGCCTTCGGTCACGGGCAATTCGGGAAACCACAGGAGGGAGGGCATCTTCGTTGCCTACGGTGAAGGCATTCACCGGGGCCAGACCACCACCGCTGAGATCGTGGACCTGGCTCCCACGATCCTCCACCTCCTGGGGGCGCCCGTGCTCCCGGATATGGACGGCCGGGTTCTTCAGGAAATCCTCGTACCCGGGACCCTTGCGGCCCCCGCCATCGTCAGAGCGGCGGCATCACCCCGCTTGGACGCTCGCGTCGCTCCCCAGGCCGACGAGCCAGCCGCAGCCTACACGCCGGAGGACCGTCAGAAGGTGGAAGACCGGCTGCGCAGGCTCGGGTACATCGAGTGAGGGCCAAAGGCCGGGCCGTGGCCAGAGACCGCCAGCACGGCCGGGTCTTTCTGCTCGGGCTCGACGGCGCCACCTTCACCCTCCTGCGCCCGTGGATCGACGAGGGGCACCTGCCGGCCCTCGCCAGGCTCCTTGCCGAGGGCGCCTGGGGCCCGCTCGCATCCGTCATCCCGCCGATGACGCCGGTCGCCTGGACCTCGATGGTCACCGGCGTCCGCCCCGGCAAGCACGGCATCTTCGGATTCCTCAAGCCCAGGCCCGGCCGGTATGAACGCCAGCCCTCCTCGTCGCTGGACCGCCGACGGCCGGCGATCTGGAACCTGCTGGACCGAGCCGGACGTCCGTCCATCCTGGTGGGCGTCCCCTACACGTATCCCCCGGAACCGATCAACGGGGTCGTCGTCTCGGGCTTTGGGACACCGTCTGTGGACGGTGAGTTCGTCCATCCGCGATCGCTGCGCGAGGTGATCCTGCGCGAGTTCGGTCCGTACCCTCTGGAGGTTCGCTACCGGAAGGACGTCTTGGGCCGCCTGGAGGACGCCCATCGGCTGACCGCGCACCGCCACGCGCTGGTGCGGTTCCTGATGCGCGAATTTCCCTGGGACTTCTTCATGTTCGTCCTGATGACAACCGACCGGCTCCAGCACCTCATCTGGCGCCATGTGGATCCCTCGCACCCTTCGTACGATCCCGATGAGGCGCGCCGCTATGCTCCCGGGATCCTGGACTACTACCGGCGCCTGGACGACATGGTCGCCGATCTGCTCGCGCGCCTCGATAGCCAGACAACGTTCATGCTGGTCTCTGACCACGGGTTCGGTCCGCTGGAGCGCAGCGTCTCATTGCTCCGGTGGCTGGGCCAGGCCGGGCTGCTGAGGGTCGGGGGGCGCCGCTGGGCCTATGCGCCGCCCCGGCACACCCCGGCCTTCACACCGCGGGGGCCGGGGAGGGTTATCCGGTCCGACGGTGCGGCGTCGGGGGAACTCAGGCTCGAGGTGGATGGTGCTGACGCATTCGCCGGCGCGGTCTTCAGGCTCGCCGGCCTCGACCCCCTGCGCCGATACGAACTGGCGGCCACGGTCCCGGAGGCCACGACCGGTGCCCGGCTGGAGTTCAGCTGCCTGAGGCCGGACGGCCAGATGATCCTCGGTGGCGGAGCGCTCCACCGCGGTACCGGAAGCGTCTCCGCGGTGTTCTATCCCCCGGCTCCTGAGATCGATCTGATGGTGTGCATCACCTCGCACGGCGGCAACCCCTGGGGGCACGTCACGATCTCCTCGGTGACGCTCGATGAGCGGGAGGACTGGGCCGGCACGGCCGCCTACGTCGTGGACGACGGGGAAGCCACCGGCGGCCCGGGGATCCGCCTCAACGTGCGGGGGCGCGAGCCGGCCGGCATCGTCACGATGGGGGAGGAATACGAAGCGGTCCGCGATCGAATCATCGCGGGGTTGGAAGGGCTCCGGGACGCGCAGGGCCGACGCCTGGTGCACAGGGTGTACCGCCGCGAGGAGGTCTACTCCGGCCCCTACGTAGACGAGGCTCCAGACCTGCTGGTCACCTTCGTGGACGGCGTGGGAGGAACCGCACGGCACCCCCAGTTGGGCAACTTCATCTTCGACGGTCCGGTGAGCGCCCCGGCGACCGGCATGGTGTCCGGCTGGCACCGCGCCGACGGCGTCTTCATTGCGCGCGGCCCCGTCATCACCCCGGGCGCGATCAGGGGAGCGCACCTGCTGGACGTGTGTCCCAGCGTCCTGCACCTGCTGGGGGCCCCCATCCCCGGGGACCTTGACGGTCGGGTCCTGACCGAGATCCTGCACGAGGACTTCCGGGGTGCGCCGGTCTCCGTCGGCCCGGCGGCTGCGGCAGCGCGGCCTGAGGGATCGGGGGCCGAGGTCTACAGCCCGGAGGAACGCCGGCAACTCGAAGATCACTTGAGGAAACTGGGGTACATTGAGTAAGCGCATGCTGCCCGACCTCCCATCTGCGTCAATCGTCGTCCTCAACCACAACGGCAAGGAACACCTCGCCGACTGTCTGGACTCACTGGGTCGTCTCATCTATCCCCACGACCGCCTCGAGATCCTGGTGGTTGACAACGGATCGACCGACGGGTCGCCAGCCTGGGTGCGGGCGACCTACCCTCGGGTGCGGGTGGTGGAGTTGGGCCAGAACCTGGGGTTCGCCGAAGGGAGCAACCGCGGGGCCGCCCAGGCGACGGGCGAGATCGTGGTGTTTCTCAACACCGACACCCGGGCGGATCCTGCATGGCTGCGCGAACTCGTCGCCCCGCTGGCGGGGGGTGACCCCCAACTGGCGGCCACCGCCTCGAAAATGCTCGATTGGGAAGGCCGTGGCCTGGACTTCCCGGTCTACGCCACGCTATTGGGGATGCCCTACGCCTCCCGGGAGGCGCGGATCTACCGCCGGCCGGAAGACTACGATGCAGACCACTATGTGCTGTTCGCCTCCGGCGGAGCCATGGCCATCCGCCGTCGGGTCTTCCTCGACGTCGGTGGGTTCGATGCCGACTACTTCATGTACCACGAGGACCTCGACCTGGGCTGGCGGCTCTGGCTAGTGGGCCACAAGGTCCTCTACGTCCCCAGGGCGGTCGTCTACCACAGATCCGGTGGGTCGGCAACAGGCGATCAGGCGCGGCTCTTCTTTTTGAACGAGCGCAACGCCCTCTACACCATCATCAAGAATGTCGGGGACGCCTGGCTGGCCAGGCTCTTTCCCCTGCTGCTCCTCTGGCTGGTGGAGCGGGTGGGCCTGTATCTTGGCGTCGACCCCACCGGGTACCGGCCCGATGGCACCGGGGGCTCGCCGGGGCAGGCGCGGACCGTCCCGGGACAGGCGCTGGCCGGGGTGGCGGCCGTGATGGATCTCAACCGGCAGTTTGCCCGGCTGGTCGAGAAGCGCGCGGCCATCCAGGCGAGGCGGGTGCGGTCCGACGAGGAGATTGCCGCCCTCCTGGACCTGCCCCACGAGGCCCTCGTCCAGATGATGGCCGGGGCGGACGTGGATTTTGCGGCGGCGGCCCGGCTCGTCGAGACTTTTGGCCTTGCGCTGAAAGACGCCTCGCTGTTTCCCCGCCTGGTGCGGGAGCTGGAAGACGATCCGGACGCCAGAGAAGCGGCCTGTCTGTTGTACCTGGCGGATCATTCGATCGGCGAAGCCGAGGCTCGCTTCGGCAAGGACGTCGTGGCCCGACTCGCGGCGCGCACCCGTCTGGGTTCGCGCGATCTGCCATTGTTGGCCCGCCTCGTAATGGTGGCCGGCTCGAAACTCCTGGCCGGCGTGCGGGCGCCGGCGGGTCTAGAAGACGGCGGCCTCTCCTCCCTGGCCCGAGAGGTCGCCTGGCGCGATGCCGTGTTCTACCGCGAGGAACTGTCGAAGCGCACCGAGCAGCTCCTGACGACGTTGCGCGAGCAGCGGGATCGTCTGGCAGATCTGCAGGCTCAGCAGCAGGCCCGGGAACAGGATTGGGCGGCGGAGCGCGAGGCGCTGCGGGCAGAACGCGACCGCCTGCTGGCCGAGCGCGACGCCCTGCACCAGCGGCTGGAGGCCGCCTGGCAGGAGGTGCTGGCCTCGAGACGGTACCGCGTGGGCCAGTTTCTGGCCATCTCCTGGTGGCTCGTCCTGCACCCCCGCTACGTGACCGCCAGGGTCCGCGAGGAAGCATATCAGTGGCTGCGCGGCGCGCTCCCGCTCTTCGTGAAACGCTGGATCAAACGTGTGGCGTTGCGCCGGCCTCAAGATGCCTGGGGTACGCCCGTGATCCATCAGAGGTCGGAGTCGGAGGGACGCGTCCTGGCCCACCCCGAAGGATCCCGCCGACCGTCCGCCGCGACGCCCCGGCGGTCTCTGTACGATGTCCTCTTCTTCTCGGTCATCGACTGGGGATTCCGATTCCAGCGCCCTCAGCAACTCGCGTGCCAGTTCGCCGCCCACGGCCATCGGGTGTTCTACGTGAGCATCACCTTCGATCCGTGCCCCTCGGGCCCTGCTCGCCCGCCCGCCCCGAGCCTGGCCACCGTCCGCCCCGATGTCCATGAGGTTCGCCTGGCGGGGTCGTCCTGCCCCAGCGTCTACCGCGACCGTCTGGGAGGGACGACGCTGGACGAATTCCTGGCGGAGTTCGACGCGCTGCGGCTGGAGCAGGGCATTGTGGACGCCGTCTGCATTGTCCAGTTGCCGTTCTGGCGCCCGCTCGTGTCCCATCTCAGGGCCCGATATGGGTGGAAGGTGGCCTACGACTGCCTGGACCGACACAGCGGGTTCTCCACCAACGCGCCGGCCATGCTGGCAGAGGACGCACCTCTGGCCCGCGAGGCCGACCTCGTGGTGGCGACCTCGCGTGTCCTCTTCGAGGAACGGCGGGTGCAAAACCCCCGGTGCATCCTCGTGCCCAACGCCACCGACTTCGCCCACTTCAGCGTGTTCATCGGCGAGACCCCCGCCTGGCTCCAGCGGCTCCGCCGGCCCATCATCGGCTACTACGGCGCCATCGCCGGGTGGTTCGATACCGCCCTGGTCGCCGCCGTGGCCCGGCTGCGGCCGCAGTGGACCTTCGTGCTGGTGGGGAGCACGTTCACGGCCGATCTTCGACCGCTGGAGGGGTTGCCCAATGTGCACCTGCCCGGCGAGCAGCCCTACGGCCTCCTGCCGGCCTACCTGCACGCCTTCGATGCCTGCCTGATCCCGTTTCGCCGCCTGCCGCTGACGGAGGCCACCAATCCGGTGAAGTTCTATGAATACCTGAGCGCCGGCAAGCCGGTGGTCTCCGTGCGGTTGCCCGAACTGGAGGGTTATGAAGCGCAGGGGCTGGTCTATCTGGCCGACGACGCTGAAGGATTTGTGACCGCGCTTGAACGGGCCCTGGCCGAGGATACTCCGGCGCTTGTGAGCCACCGGATGCGGTTCGCCGAGCAGCACACGTGGCCGCACCGATATGCGGCGCTGCGCGAGGCCATCACGCCGCTGTACCGGCGGGCCAGCATCATTATTCCCACCCACAACAACCTCCACCTGACCCGCCTCTGCATCGAGGCCATCCTGCGGAACACCACGTGGCCCAACTACGAGATCATCATCGTCGACAACGCCTCGACCGACGGCACCCTGGACTACCTGCGCGGCCTCTCAGAACGCCTGCGCCACGTGAAGGTCCTGCGCAACAGCCGCAACGAGGGCTTCGCCCGGGCCAACAACCAGGGCATTGCCATCGCATCTGGAGACTACCTGGTCCTCCTCAACAACGACACGATCGTCACCCGCGGGTGGCTGACGACCATGATCCGGTACCTGGAGGAGCACCCGGACGTGGGCATGATCGGACCGGCCACCAACCTGGCCGGGAACGAGGCCAAGATCGACGTCCCGTATGCCAACCTCGAGGAGATGGAGGCGTTTGCCGAGGCCTACACGCGCGACCACGCCCACGACGTGCAGGACCTGCCCATGCTGGGATTCTTCTGCGTGGTCATCCCGCGGCGCGTGCTGGACGAGGTCGGTCCCCTCGACGAGCGATTCGGGATCGGGCTGTTCGAGGACGACGACCTCTGCCTGCGGGTGCGGCGTGCCGGCTACCGGCTGGTGTGCACCGACGGCGCGTTTGTCCACCACTTCCACAGCGCGACGATGCGCCGCTTCAGCGAGGACGAATACCTCCGGCTCTTCGAGGCCAACCGGGCGAAGTTCGAGCAGAAGTGGAACATTAGGTGGACCCCCCACCGGTATCGCTGGCAGCGGTAGCGGGCTCCGCCTGATCCGCCGTCTGCCCGGCCCGGTGCATCTTGATCCGAAGGTCCTCCAGGATCCAGCCTTCACTTGGGCCGCCTGGTCCACAGACTCCGCACCCACTCGCCCGCCTCCAGGCGAAGCCAGCGGGCGGCGCCGCCGTAGAGGGCCGCGAACTTGCGGAGTGCCAGCACCCGGTCTCGGGCGCCCGGGCCGAATGCGGTGCCGAGGAACCTCCAGGACATGGCCACCAGGAGCCCGACCATCCAGCGATCGCCCCGGAGGGCGTGTTTGGCCAGGACGGCGCCCATCCCGTTGGGCAGCCGGTTCGGCCGGGTGGTGTCGCGTTCGTGGTAGGCGAGGAACTGGGGGCTGTAGAGGACCGTGTAGCCGGCCTTCAGCGCCCGGTAGATGTAGTCGACATCCTCTCCCCCCCACGCGCTGATCCCCAGCCCCAGGCGCTCGTCGAAGGAACCGACGCGGGCGGCCACCGATGCCCGCAGCGCCATGTTGCCGCCCGATCCGGCCCGCCGGGGATTGGCGGGATAGCCAAAGGTCTGCCGGTCCGTTCCGCCCCGCACAGGGCGTTCGGAGCCATCGGGCAGCCGCATGATCACGCGCCCCGTGAGCAGTCCCAGGGTGGGATCCGCGCTGAACTCCCGATGGATGTGCGCGAGCCATCCCGAGTCGACCACCATATCGTCGTCGGTGAACGCGAGGATCTCGCCCCGCGCGACCTGCATGCCGCGGTTCCTGGCGCGGGAGACACCCGGGTGGTCTTCGTGCAGGTAGTGCACCCTGAGGCCGGAGGCCGCGGCGTGGCGGGCAACAACCTCTCGGGTGAGATCCGGGCGTCCGTTGTCCACCACAATGATCTCCCAGGCGACGCCGAGAGGAACGGTCATCGCGGCCAGGCCGTCCAGCGTCCGCTGCAAGCCCGTGGGCCGGTCGCGCGTCGGGATGATGATCGAGATCATCGCGGCGGGCTCCCGCGTGCCCTCATGCCAGGACGGACCCGGCGACCACCAGGGCCTCTTCCGGCGAGTTGGCCCACCGGGTCAGGTCGCAGCCTTCTCCCCACGTCTCGTAGAAGGCTCGGAGCTTGCCAAACCGGGTGTCGAGCAGCACGTGCGGGATGTTCTGGAGAAGACTCAGGATGTATCCGTGGAAGCGGTCGGTGATTACGACACGCCCGCGGCTGAGAAGCCGTCTGCCCCAGGACAGACGGCTGTTGGCAATGAGATCGTAGAGCCGGCCCTGTGCCACCCCTCGCAACCCCGGAGGAGAGATGCGCCGGTTGAACCAGGGCAGGGCCCAACGGGCAGCCCGGGCGACCGGAAACGGAGGCTCTCGCCTCCAGTCGAAGGTCACGATGCCCGGTGCTGGTGCCGAGTGCGGCCACGCGGACTCTCTGTCGGTCCTGGCCAGCCACACCACGTCGGTCCTGGGGGGCTCCGCACGGGGCAGCGGCCCCAGCGCGAACGCCACATCCGGGCAGAGCAGGACCCTGACCCGCAACGCATCGTGCGCCAGCTCGTAACTCGAGCGGTCGCGCGCCAGGATGACGAGGTCAGGATGCGCGTTGAAGTCGGTGCGTACTGCATGCAGAAGGCCGCGGTCGCGGAAGAAGATCCACTGCGGGAAGAAGACGATGCGGTGGTCGGGGAAGTCTGCCACGATCCTGCGCATGAACTGGAGCCCGCGCCGCCACACGTCCCCCAGGCTTCCGCCGCCGTGAACGAAGATCGTGCCTGCCTGGAGCCGGGCGGCCAGCTGCGACCGGTCGTAGTTCTCCCTGTCACACGTGTAGACGACGCGGGCGCCGCCGCGCGCCAGCATGGTCTGCTGGGCCAGCCAGATGGCGCTGTCGCCGACATTAGCGTGCAGCGGAAAGCCCACGAGCGCGCACGGGCCCCCCGTGGGAATGAGGGGCAACAAGACCTCGTCGAGCCGCTGACGCAGGCGGATGACCAGTCCGCGCCGCTCCCCCGTTCTGTCCTCGCAGACGCCCATCCATCCATGGTCATTGCACGATGTTCGGGGACAGTCCTCTTGGTACAGGAAGACCTCTGGCCCTGCGCGAATTGGTGAACGACCTGCGCCACAGGTCACGCGTGACCCCGGATGAGAGTCCTGCTGACCCACGTCACCCTGGGCCGTGGCGGAGACGCCGTGCAGTGGACGGCGCTGGCAGACAGCCTTCGGCGGGCCGGCCATGATGTCACGGTCGCCGGCGCCGTGGCCGTTCGCCCCTACAGCACCCGCGGGGCTGCAGCCGGCGCGCGCACGGTCGTGGGGTGCTTCCCCTGGCAGGTGCGCGACGCGCTGGAGTTGGCCCTCGTGCCCGTGGCGGCGGCCAGGGCGTGGTGGACGGCACGGCAGGGTGTGGACCTCATCGTCTACCACGCGGGCCCCTACGCAGTCCTGGGGCCGCTGCTGGCCTGGCTGCTGCGGGTTCCTCTGGTCGCCTGCCTGGACGCGCACGTGCCGGCGGAGCGGGGCTACCGCTCCGAGTCGTACTGGCGCTCCGTGCACGAAGGGACCGCACGGTGGCTGGGACGGACCGCCCGGGTCGTGGTCACCCCATCTCGGGCGATCGCCGACCACTACCGGCGGATCGGGCTTCCGGCCACCAAAGTGCTCGTGCGGCCCGGCGGCGTCCTGCAGCGGCACATCGAGGCGGGGCTGCGCCTGGTCGAGACGATGCCGCCGATGGCCCGGGCATCCCAGTGCGTGCTCGGCTTTGCCGGCAGCCTGTCGGACTGGCACCGCGTGGACCTCCTGCTGGAAGCGCTGGCCCTGCTAGTCGCGCGCGCCGACGGCATCGCATACCGGCTCGTGGTGGTCGGCGGGGGCCGCGAAGAGTCCAGGCTTCGCGCGCTGGCCCAGCGCCTGGGCATCGCCCGGCGCGTCCAGTGGCGCGGGTCACTGCCGCACGACGACGCCGTGGCCGCCATGGCAGAGTTCGACATCGCCGTCCTGCCCTCGACGCTGCCCACCGGCTCGCCATTGAAACTCGTCGAGTACGCAGCGATGGGTCGGCCCATCGTGGCTCCGGCGCTGCCGAACATCGGCGACCTGCTGGCGCCGGAGACGGAGGCCATCCTGGTTGAACCGGGACGCCCGGCGGTGCTGGCCGAGGCGATCGCCCGACTGGCTCATGATCCGGTCCTGGCCCGGCGGATCGGCCGCTCCGCCCAGTCACGCGTGCGCGCACTGACCTGGGAAGAGGCGGCCCGGTTGCTGGTCCGCGCGGCCCTCGGGGAAGAGCCGGCGCCGACACCTGGGGGCCCGGCTGGCTGCGGGCCGATGGCGGTGGCCGGCACCACGGGAACGGGACACGCGGCCGGCCACGAACCATAGGAGGTTAGAGGTTGTTGCCGGGGATCCAGATACGGGCGCTTGCGAAGCGGGTGGACGATCGGGGTTTCTTCATGGAGGCTCTTCGGACGGACTGGAGGGACCTTTTGGGCGACGACACGATCGTTCAGGCAAACCTCTCGCTGAGCCATCCCGGCATCATTCGGGCCTGGCACCGCCACCTGCGGGGCCAGGTGGATTACTTTCTGGTGGTGCGGGGCACCATGCGCATCTGCGCCTACGATGACTCACCATCGTCTCCGACTCGAGGGCAACTCACCGAGACGGTGTCCAGCGGAGAGGTCCCCAGTGTGGTGCGCGTGCCCGGCCACTACTGGCACGGAACCATGGCGCTGGGGGGTGAGCCGTCTTTGACGCTCTACTTCACCACCCGCCTGTACGACTATGGGCAGCCCGACGAAGAGCGGCGGCCGTGGAACGACCCGGGCATCATCGACCCGCGGACCGGCCAGCCCTACGACTGGCTGCGGCCGGTGCACAGGTAGGAGCAGGCATGGCGCGCGTCCTGGTCACCGGCGGCGGGGGATACATCGGTTCCGTTCTGACGCTCCGACTCCTCGAGGCCGGGCACGCGGTCACGGTGCTCGACCGCTTCTTCTTCGGCCGCGAGACGTTGAGCGGCGTCGCCGGCCATCCGCGGCTGCGCATCGTCCAGGACGACATCCGCTGGTGCGCGCCCGAGGTGCTGGACGGCATCGAGGTGGTGCTGGACCTGGCCGCGCTGTCCAACGACCCCACCGGCGACCTGGATCCGGCGCGGACCCTGGAGATCAACCACCAGGGCCGCGTGCGCATCGCCCGCCTGGCCCGCCAGCGCGGTGCGGCGCGCTATATTCTGGCCTCCTCGTGCAGCATCTACGGGTTCCATGACGGGGTGGTCCTGGATGAAGAGTCGCCGCCCAACCCGCTGACCACCTACGCCCGGGCGAACCTGCTGGCCGAGCGGGAAACCCTCCCGCTCGCCGGACCGAACTTTGCGGTCATCGTGCTGCGCCTGGCGACCGTCTACGGGCTGTCTTCGCGCATGCGCTTCGACCTGGCCATCAACGGCATGGTGCTGGGACTCCACAGGCGCGGCCGCATCCCGGTCTTGCGCGACGGCCGGCAGTGGCGGCCGTTCGTCCACGTGCAGGACGCCGCCCGCGCTTTCCTGCTGGCCATGGAGGCCCCGGCCGGGGATGTCGGTGGCCAGATCTTCAACATTGGCTCCGACGACCAGAACGTGCAGATCCTGCCGCTCGCCGAGATGGTTGCGCGCGCCCTCGGCCGCGAGGGGGCCGTCGAGTGGTACGGGGATCCCGACCACCGGTCCTACCAGGTCAGCTTCCGGAAATGCCGGGAGGTGTTGAAATTCATCCCCCAGTGGACGCCCGAGCGCGGCGCGCAGGAGATCATGGCCGCGCTGGAGGCCGGGCAGGTGACCGACGGTCCTCAGACGATGACCGTGGCCTGGTACAAGGCCCTGCTCGAGTGGCACGGGCGGCTGTCGTCCATCACCCAGCATGGACGCATCCTCTAGGCCTCGGGTCGCAGTGATCGGCGCGGGCGGTCAGCTCGGCGCGGACCTGATACGGGCCATGCGCGACTGGGCGCCGGTCGGGTTGACCCACGCCGATATCGAGGTGGCCGATCCCGCCGGCGTGAGCGCGGCGCTCGAGGCGGTGGCTCCCGACGTGGTCATCAACTGCGCGGCGTTCCACCGGGTGGACGACTGCGAGCGGCAGCCGGAGAAGGCGTTTCGGATCAACGCGCTGGGTGCGCGGAACGTCGCCCTGGCGTGCGCGCGGCTTGGTGCGCTGGCCGTCTACATCAGCACCGACTACGTGTTCGACGGCGAGCTGGGACGGCCGTACACCGAGGCCGACGCGCCCCGGCCCATCAACACCTATGGCGTCTCCAAGCTCGCGGGCGAACATCTGACCGCCTCCTGTGCGCCGCGGCATCTGATCGTCCGGGTGTCCAGCCTCTTCGGCGTCGTCGGCGCCAGCGGCAAGGGCGGGAACTTCGTCGAGACGGTAATCCGCAAAGCCCGTGGGGGAGAGACCCTGCGCGTCGTGGACGACCTGGTGATGTCGCCGACGTATGCAGCCGACGCCGCGGCGGCCATCCGCGACCTCATCGCGGCGGGAGCCACGGGGGTCGTGCACGCCGCCAATGAAGGCGCGTGTTCCTGGTCCGAGTTCGCCCGGGCCATCATCGAGGAATTGGGCTGGCCTGCGGACGTGCATCCGCAGCGGTCGGCCGACCTCCCCACGGCGGCGCGGCGGCCCCGGAACTCCGCGCTGGAGAGCGCGCTCCTGCGGGCTCGAGGGAGGCCTCAGCCCCCGTGGAGGGACGCGCTCCGCCGGTACCTGGTTGCGAAAGAGCACATTGCTGAGGAAGTGACCTCTGACACAATTATTGGCACGTGAGAGCCGAGAAGGGTGTCCGCAAGGTCACCATGCGCAGGAATCAACAATTGAACAGACCTCTCACCCCGCTCTTCATGCACGAACTTCTGGAGACGCTGCCGGCAGGTGCTCATGTGCTCGATCTGTGATGTGGTCCGGGGAGTTTCCGGTACGCCGACCATTCTGATCTGGAGATCGTGGCCATGGATCTTGATCGACCCGCAGAGACTTCGACTTGGCCTGGCCAAGCCAATTTTCGGCATGGCACGACGGAAGCGCTCCCCTTTGAGGCTCAGACATTTGACCTCATCATCGCTAACTTTGTGCTTGAGCATACCGAGAATCTTGCGAGGGCCCTCGCAGAGGCAGAACGAGTGCTGAAACCGGGTGGTAGACTCTATGTGGCGGCCGAACCCCAAGAGTTTTGGAGACCATTTGAACCGCGTCTTGTTTGGTGGGGCCGGACACCTGCAACGGTTCGGGTCCGGCGACATCCTCAGGACCGTGTACGCTAGTACCGGGCTGAAGCTTGTCGCGTTTGCAGAATGGCTGGCCGGGTTCACGTATCTCGGCGACTACGATGGGTTGAGGAGATTTGTCTTTGCGATTGTAGGTGAGATCTATCGGGCCCCGAACGTGGATTTGTTGCTGAGATCCAACTTTCTCATGGTATTTCGCAAGGGACGCGCTCTCGGGTACCGGCTTGTACCGCGTGTTTGCTTTTACTGCGGTGGGAGCAATGTCGAATTGTCGCCGGAAGAGTCGGCAGGACCTCGGTGGCAGTGTCGGATATGCGGGCGCCCGACTGAGGCGAGGGGTGTCACGGTGGAGGAGGTCAAGGACCTCGACGCGCAGGTCCGGGCCCTGCGAGGAGGCCGGCGATACCTCGCTGGGCTGCCTGGAGGCGCGTGGAGGTTATTACGACGGTGGCTCCGTCACAGGGTGCCTCAACGGCGGGGATAACCCGACGCGTGGAAGGGGAGGAGTCATTGGGGCGTCTAGGCCATGTCGCTGCGCTGGTGCCTGCCGCCGGACTTGTGCTTCTTGCCCTCGCTGGCGCTGCAAATCTTCGGTTGACCTTTGACGAGGCATTCAACATCACTGTTTCTCGCAATCTTGTTCTGAGGGGCATTTACGGCACAGCGACGTATAACCAGATACGTCCGTTCGACCCGGCGATCAGCACCGGGCCCACGGTCCTGGTGCCTGTGGCGATCGCACTTCGTCTCGGCGGGCTTGGGGTCATCCAGAGCCGCGTAGCTCCCGTGCTCTTGTTCGGGATTTTCCTCCTCGTAGTTTTCAGGCTGCATCGCGGTACCCCGATGACGCCAGTGGCCCAGGCGATCACCGTCTTGCTGTTGTTTCCTTCTGGCATTTTCCAGGAAGCCGCGCGGGTCCTCGGAGAAGTCCCCGCGTTCGCGTTCACGGGCTTCACTGCGATTCTGCTGGGCAGGGCAGCCAGTAGCCAACACGGCTATGCGGCTGCAGGGGGCATGGCAGCACTGGCCGTCATGGCAAAACCGCTTGCGTTTCCGATTGCAGTTTCGGGGGTCGTGGCAATCGCATTAACGCGTCCACGGCAGTTTGAGAGGAATGGAGTACGGAGGGCTTTCGCGGCCTGTCTTCTATACATTATTCCCTTCGCCATTCCAGTGCTTTACTGGATTGTAATCCCACGAATGATCGATGCCGAGTATGCATCGATCCGCGCCGCCCTTATGACGCAACAGTCCGTGTTCTCAGGTCGTATCGCGGCACTCGAGGAGGCCATCAAGCGAATCGGGGCGCTCTCTTCGCCCCTGCTCGCCCTCCTTATGGTGGTCGGGGGGCTTGACGGGGTCTTCATTGCACTTCGCAGGCGTGACCCTGCCATGATGTTCCTGTCGTTGACCTTTTTGGGCTATCTCGGATGGTGGTTGATCATCGCTCCTACGCCCGGCCGGCGGTTCGCGCTCTATTGGTTATGGATAGGGGCTGTGTTTGGTGGCTGCCTTGCCGCGAGAGCCACTGACTGGTTGATGATAACCACCCGCCCACGGTTGGCAGCACGTGTCAGGCCCCTGGTGGCAGCGGGTGTTTTTGTCTTCGCGACGCTAGCGGCCCTGGTGTCGACAGTCCGCTCCTACCACGTCGTTTCCGCGCAGCGGACTCTACTCGAAGAGCAGCTCGCGCTTGTTCGATTCGCCAGAGGCCTCTCGATGGCCGGCAGCGCGTCGACGGCGAGGATCTACGGGTATCAATGGTACATGCCGTGGATCATACCGGCTCTTTCGTCAATCGAAGTGGGGGAGTTTGAACGAGATTGGTTGTGGTCCAAGCAACCGCACGCCGCCTATCTGGTTCTCGTGCCAGAAATTCAGAGAGATGTGTTCGTGCGTACACTTGCGTCCCGGGCGGCGTCCCAGTTCGGGGCTGAACCAAGCGTCCTCGGCTCCTACACCATTTTGCGCATAGTGGCAGGGAAGTGGCTGGACCGGCTGGTACTATGCCCGATTGAACGGGATCTCCTGGCGGAGCTGCCGAGCGGCACAGTTCGGTCTTTCCCCTCCGCGTTGGAAGACCCCCGCGGGAGATTTCGGTACCCGCTGACTCTTGGCTGGAGGGTTGGTTGGGAGGAGAATCTCAACATTACGCCGCTGCGCCCGGCAGTAGCGATGATTACCAGAGCCGAACTTCACTTCTCCAATGTGGTGTGGAGGCCGGACCTCAGAGTCCTCCTCGGCGTTCTCAGGCCGCCCGAGTCCAGCGACGGATTCACGCTGCGCGCGAGCATTATCGCTGTCGGGAGGCCGGAAGCAGAGATCGCACGCTTCGTCTTTCGCCGTGAAGCCTATCATCCGAATGAGGCGTTTGCATACGCCCTAACACCTCCGCTGCCGTACCGGCGCGGCGAATTCACCCTGAAGGTCGAGCTTCTCCCGGAGCCAGGCAGGGGTGACTCGGATTGGGCCTTCGTGAGCCCCCTGGTAGTTGTCCGAGCTCCAGACTCCGCAAAGGTTAGTGATTGTGTCGGGCACTAGCTTCATGTGTGCGTGGCGTGCCGTCCAACCATGTGTACGTTCGGATGGTCTCCAGGCGCCTTCAGCCGGGGATGAGGGATGAGGATTGCCATCGTCGGGGCAGGGGCTTCAGGTCTGGCGGCCGCCTACGACCTGGCCCGCCACGGGCACGAAGTGATCGTCTTTGAGGCTATGGAGCGCGCGGGAGGACTGGCATCAGGATTCCGCGAGCCTCGATGGGACTGGTCGGTCGAGCGATTCTACCATCACTGGTTCCAGACGGATCACGACGTCTTCCGCCTCGCAGCCGAGCTCGGAGCCAGTAATCGCCTTTGGTCCCACCGCCCTGTGACAGGCTACTGGTACGAAGGTCGTCCCCACCAGTTAGACTCCCCGATCAGCTTGTTGCGATTTCCAGACCTTTCTCTGATCGAAAAGCTCAGGTTCGGCGCTACGTTGCTGTGGCTCAAGACGACGCGAAGTTGGCAGTACCTCGAGTCAGTGACCGCCTGCCAGTGGCTTATGTGGCACAGCGGTCGTCGCGCGTACGAGACGATCTGGAAGCCACTGCTTGTGGGTAAATTCTCCGAGGACCACTACCGTGATGTCAACATGGCCTGGGTTTGGGCCCGCGTGCATTCTAGGACCCCGCGCCTGTGGACCTTCAAGGGAGGGTTTCAGGCATTTTTCGACCTGTTGGCGGATCGCTGTTCGGACCTGGGGGTCAGGATCCATCTTCAGACCCCTGTGACGCGCGTCGAACAGCGGCGGTGCGGGCATGTTGTGTCAACGCCCTCAGGACAGACCGAGGTCGATGCCTGCATTGTGACCGGGGCTCCGAGTCTGCTATCGCGGCTGGTGCCGGAACTTCCTGGAGAGTACCTGAGCCGACTGAGGAGCCTGAAGTCCATCGGAGCTGTCGTGCTGACCATCAGTTTGGCCCGGCCGCTGACACAGAATTTCTACTGGATAGGCCTGCCAAAGCAACGCTTCCCCTTTCTGGTGTTCGTGGAACATACTCACTTCGTGCCGCCGGATTGTTTTGGGGGGGACCACATCGTGTATTGTGGAGATTATTGCCCTGCCGATCACGACTACTTCAAGATGTCTGCGGATCAGGTGTTCCATTCGTTTGTCGGCGCCCTTGGGCGCCTCAATCCAGATTTCGATCCGTCCTGGATCAGACAGTGGTGGTTGTCTCGGGAACCCTATGCCCAACCGATCCCGACCGTTGGCCACTCGCGGAACATTCCTCACCCTCGGACGCCGCGACGAGGTCTGTACTGGATGAGCATGAGTCAAATCTACCCCTGGGACAGGGGCACCAGCCAGTCGATACGTCTGGGGCGCTCTGTGGCGAGGCTGGTTCACGACGATCTTGGCGACGGACAGCATTCTTGCGACTGTCGTGGGACTGGACCCGTATCGCCTTGTCACCCTCCTGCGCATATGCCCCGATGATCTTGGGATGCTGGGGCGGTTGGAGTCCCAAGTGGTCATTCTCGGGCTGCCACCAAGAGGTATGCGCTTTCCAGAGCACCCAGAGAGATGGCTCAGCCTGAACCAAGGCCTTCACCATGATGCCTAGGGGGATGGGCACCACCAGCAACATGCATAGCTGCAGGATATCGCAGCCGCGTTGTGAGGACGACGATCTTCCTCGACGACGCTTAGACGGGGTGGAGGGCAGTGAGGACAGTGGTCTACGGTGGTTTCAGTCGTTTCGGTAGCCTGTGAGCGTCGGGTCCATTCTCCCCACTTCCCCCGCTGACCGGCGGGAGCAATTCGACGGCTGAGAGTTCGACCCGGTCGAGGATGATAGGTGGAAAGGCTGAGACATCAGGGCTGATCTCGGGCGCTTTCTCCTGCAGGGCCTCCACCGGTGTCTTCGTGGCCAAGCCCTCATTCGGGCGGCCGAAGTTGTAGTACAGGAGGTATCCAAAGAGCCGCTCCAGCATCTCCTCCTCGGTGGGCAGGGGTTCGAGGGTGTAAAATTCGTCCTCGACCCGTCCATGGAAGTTCTCGACCATGCCATTGAAGCGCGGCGCTCGAACCGGGATGGTGAGGTGGCGGGCGCCGTAGCGTTGCTCGACGAGGCGGGTGAAGGCGGAGGCGCGCTTGGCCTCGACGTGGCCGATGAATTCGCTGCCATTGTCGGTCTGCAGGGTGAGCTGCGTCACGTCGACGCCGTGGCGGAGGAGGTGCTGGAGGAGCAGGTGGGCAAAGCGCAGGGAGTTGATCTCCGAGCGCTCATAGGCCAGGCAGACGTAGGCGATCCCGGTGGTGACATCTTTGGCCGTGTATTCGACGCCGGGGAGCTGCTTGGCCTGAATGGCTGGGAGCAGCACGGGGATATCGTCGAGGTCTTGGGTGTCGACCTGAAGCTTCTCGAAGGCGCGCATGCCTTTGCGGACCTCGGTGGCGAGCCGGCGGCGCTGCCAGCGCTTCGGGCAGCGCTTGATCAGGCCATGGGCGTGGAGGATCCGGTTGATGGTCGCGGTGGAGCGATGGATCCCGCGACGAGCGAGCAGCGCCCGGATCTTGTCCTGGCCCAGGCGAGGATTTCGGCGGCGCAGGCGGACGACCTCGTGCTCGATGGGTGGCGGGGTCTTGTGAGGTGGGGCGTGGCCGGGCCGCCGGCGGTCGACCAGAACCTTCCAGCCGCCCTGGCGGTAGCGCCGGGCCCAGGACCGGACGGTCTTGCGATCGCAGCCGAAGGCGCGGGCGGTGAGGGAGACGTTGCGGTGCTCGAGATAGTACTGGACGAGGCGCTGGCGAACACCTTGGGGATGGCGGGAGTCGGCGATGCGTGCACGGTAGGTCTCCGGGGGCATCTCACACCTCGATGAAGGGTCGGAGATTGATGCGATGTTGGCGGAGGAACGCTTCCATCCTGCTCACCCAGAAGATAGGCTGGGGGTGGGGAGCTTTGACCCGACGAGTCCCCCCTGCCACGCCTGCTTCCCTTGACACCCCGTCGGCGCGCATATTAGACTTACCCGTGGCTCGCCGGG
>JAVKHQ010000030.1:0-33075 GCA_031459875.1 Candidatus Fervidifonticultor sextus
CAACATCAAGCCCACGAACAAGATCTCCAGGCGCCCGGAAGGCGAGAAGGAGACGATTCTCACGGAGTCCGGCCTCCGCAGGCTCGAGGAGGAACTGGAGTACCTCAAGGGAACCCGCCGCAAGGAGATCGCGGAGCGGATCAAGCAGGCCAAGGCCTTCGGCGACCTCTTTGAGAATGCCGAGTATGACGACGCCAAGAACGAACAGGCGTTCGTCGAGGGGCGGATCCTCCAGATCGAGCAGATGCTCCGCAATGCTCGCATCATCGACAACAATGCGGCGGCCTCCGATGTCGTGGCCGTCGGGTCAACCGTGCGGCTCCGCGATCTCGCAGGCGGTGGTGAGATCTCGCTGACGATCGTGGGGTCCGCCGAGGCCGATCCGCTGCGCGATCGCATCAGCAATGAGTCGCCGGTCGGGCAGGCGTTGATCGGCCGCAAGCAGGGCGAGACGGTGACGGTCCGGGTTCCGGACGGTATCCTCAAGTACACGATCCTTGAGATCGTCCGCTAGTCCGACGATCCCGTCCGTTTGGGTACAATAGAATCAGGAGCTGCGGGTCCCAGCACCCGGGGAGCGGGAATTTGGTCCCCGCGGGCGGCGTAGTTCGGAATGGCCGATCGGTGGGTGGACCGGTCGTGCAGGAGAGGAACTGTAACAGGCAGAATGTCGTGACAGGCGTGTGCGGGGATCCTCTCACCCTCTCAAGGAGAGGAGAGTGCAGTGGCGATGTTTGAACGGTTCACAGAGCGCGCGCGTCGCGTCATCATTCTCGCCCAGGAAGAGGCCAAGCGTCTCAATCACAGCGCTGTGGGAACCGAGCACATCCTGCTGGGGATCATCCGTGAGGGTGAGGGGGTCGCCAGCAAGGTCCTCGAGAGCCTGAACATCAGCCCCGAGCGGGTGCGCGCCGAGATCGAGGGCGCCATCGGCCGTGGCGAGCGCGCGCCCCACGAGGAAGTCGCCTTCACCCCCCGCGCCAAGAAGGTCCTGGAACTGGCGCTGGATGAGGCCCGCCGGCTCGGCCACAACTACATCGGGACCGAGCACCTGCTGCTGGGTCTGATCCGCGAGGGCGAGGGCGTCGCCGCCCGGGTCCTGGAGGCCATGGGCGCCGACCTGGACCGCGTGCGCGCCCAGGTCGTCTACCTGCTCGGAGAGGAGGGGACGACCTCCTATACCAAGCAGGCCAGCAAGACCCCGACCCTGGACGAGTTCGGCCGCGACCTGACCCGACTTGCCCGCGAGGGCAAGCTGGACCCCGTGATCGGGCGCGAGCGTGAGATCGAGCGCGTCATCCAGGTCCTCTCGCGCCGTACCAAGAACAATCCGGCGCTCATCGGCGAGCCGGGCGTGGGGAAGACGGCCATCACCGAGGGGCTGGCGCAGCGCATCGTCCGCGGGGACGTGCCCGACGTCCTGCGCCACAAGCGGGTGGTGCAGCTGGACCTGGCCGCCCTGGTCGCGGGGACCAAGTACCGCGGCGAGTTCGAAGAGCGCATGAAGAAGGTGATGGAGGAGATCCGCAAGGCCCAGGGCGAGGTCATCCTGTTCGTGGACGAACTGCACACCCTGGTCGGCGCCGGCGCCGCCGAGGGCGCCATCGACGCCAGCAACATCCTGAAGCCGGCGCTGGCGCGCGGAGAACTCCAGTGCATCGGCGCCACCACCCTGGATGAATATCGGAAGTACGTGGAACGGGACGCTGCTCTGGAGCGGCGGTTCCAGCCCATCCTGGTCGCCGAGCCGAGCGTGGATCAGACCATCGAGATCCTGCGCGGCCTGCGGGACCGCTACGAGGCCCACCACGGGGTGGCCATCAGCGACGAGGCCCTGGTGGCGGCCGCCACCCTGGCGGACAAGTACATCTCGGACCGGTTCCTCCCCGACAAGGCCATCGACCTGATGGACGAGGCCTCGTCCAAGATCCGGCTCCAGGCGTCGTTCCTGCCCCAGGAGCTGCGCCAGGCCGTCGAGCGCGTGGAGCGGACGAAGCGCGAGAAGGAAGAGGCCATCAAGGCGCAGGACTTCGAGCGGGCCGCGCAGCTGCGCGACCGCGAGCGCGTGCTGCGGCAGAAGCTGGAAGAACTGGAGGGCTCCATCAAGCGCGAGAAGGGGCGGACGAACATCAGCACGGTGACCGACGAGGACATCGCGGACGTCGTGAGCGCCTGGACCGGCATCCCGGTGACCCGGCTGGTGGAGGAAGAGACGCAGAAACTGCTGCGCATGGAGGATACGCTGCACGAGCGCATCGTGGGACAGGACGAGGCGGTCCGGGCGGTCAGCAAGGCCGTCCGCCGCGCGCGGGCCGGGCTCAAGGACCCCCGCCGGCCGATCGGGTCGTTCATTTTTCTCGGCCCCACCGGCGTCGGCAAGACCGAACTGGCCCGCGCCCTGGCCGAGTTCCTCTTCGGAGACGAGGGGGCGCTCATCCGGATCGACATGTCCGAGTACAGTGAGCGCCACACTGTCTCCCGGCTGGTGGGATCGCCGCCGGGCTACGTGGGCTTCGAAGAAGGGGGCCAGCTCACCGAGGCGGTGCGGCGCCGGCCATTCTCGGTGGTGCTGTTCGACGAGATCGAGAAGGCCCACCCAGAGATCTTCAACGTCCTGCTGCAGATCCTCGACGACGGCCGACTGACCGATGCCCAGGGACGCACGGTGGACTTTAAGAACTGCGTCATCATCATGACCAGCAACGTGGGTGCGCCGCAACTGGACAAGGAGATCGGCATCGGGTTCCGGGCCGCCGGACGTGATGAGTCGGTGGACCGCGAGCGCGCCTACGAGCGGATGAAGGAGCACGTCATGGAGGAACTCCGCCGGACCTTCCGGCCGGAGTTCTTGAACCGGATCGACGAGGTCATCGTCTTCCGGCCGCTGACCAACCAGCAGATCGAGGCGATCGTCGGGATCCTGCTGGAGCGGGTGCGCCGCGAGCTCCGCGGGCAGAGCATGGACCTGGAGGTCACCGACGCGGCCAAGGCCCTGCTGGCCCGCGAGGGGTTCGACCCGACGTTTGGGGCGCGGCCGCTGCGCCGCGCCATCCAGCGGCTCGTCGAGGACCCCCTGAGCGATGAACTGCTCCGCGCGCAGTTCAAGCAGGGCGACACGGTGGTGGTCGACGCCCGCGACGGGAAGATCGTCTTCGAACGGAAGCGGGAGCCGGCGCTGGCCGAGTAGGCCGGCGCAGCACCCGAGCAGGCGGAGACCCGGTGCCCCGGCGGCCCGGGTCTCCTGGTTGTTGGAGAGGCGGCAGGAACCCGCTGAGACCGCGGTCCGCCGCCGAGAGACCGGATGGGGTGGGGGATGGACCGGGGCCGGATGCGCTACGTGTGCCAGCAGTGCGGTCACGAGTCGGCCAAGTGGTTGGGCCGCTGCCCGGGCTGCGGCCAGTGGAATACGCTGGTGGAGGAGCCACAGGTACCACCCTCGTCGCGGCCGCGGCGGTCCACCGCGGCCGAGCCCGTCTCGGTGCAAGACGTGCCCGCGGGCGCGGAGCCTCGCCTGCCGACCGGCTCCGCGGAGTTCGACCGGGTGCTGGGGGGAGGGGTGGTTGCCGGCTCGGTGGTGGTGGTGGGCGGCGACCCCGGCGTCGGCAAGTCCACCCTGCTGATGCAGTGCGCCGACCGGGTGGCGCGCACGGGCGCCCGGGTCCTGTATGCCAGCGCCGAGGAGTCCGTGCGTCAGACCAAATTGCGCGCCGAACGGCTGGGTGTCTCAGCCCCCTCGCTGCTGCTGCTCGCCGAGGCCGACCTGGACGCGATCACGGAGACCGCCGGGCGCCTGCGGCCCACGCTCCTCATCGTCGATTCCATCCAGACCGTCTCCCGTGCCGACGTGGCGTCGGCGCCGGGCAGCGTAGCCCAGGTGCGCGAGTGCACCGCCGCCCTCGTGCGTCTGGCGAAGGAGCAGGGGATCGCCGTCTTCCTGGTAGGCCACGTGACCAAGGAAGGCACCCTGGCAGGTCCGCGGGTCATGGAGCACCTGGTCGACACCGTGCTCTCGTTCGAGGGAGACCGCCACCACGTATACCGCATTCTGCGGGCCACCAAGAACCGGTTCGGCTCCACCAACGAGATCGGCGTGTTCGAGATGGCCTCCGGCGGACTCGTGGAGGTGGCCAACCCTTCCGCGGCGTTCCTCTCGGAGCGGCCGAAGGCCGCGCCGGGCTCCGCAGTGGTCTGTGCGCTGGAGGGATCCCGCCCGCTGCTGGTGGAGATCCAGGCCCTCACCAGTCCCACGCACTTCGGCATGCCGCGGCGGACGGCCTCCGGCGTGGACTACAACCGGCTCCTGGTGCTCCTGGCCGTCCTGGAGCGTCGGGTCGGCCTCCAGCTGGGCAGCCAGGACGTCTACGTCAGCGTGGCCGGGGGCGTGGGGGTGGAGGAGCCGGCGGCGGACCTGGGGATCGCGGTGGCGGTGGCCAGCAGCCTGCGCAACCGTCCCGTGGATCCGCGCGCCGTGATCATCGGCGAGGTGGGCCTGGCGGGCGAAGTGCGGTCCGTCCCGCAACTGGGCAAGCGGCTCGCAGAGGCCTCACGACTGGGGTTCGAGCGGGCGGTGGTGCCGCGGACCAACGGCCTCGGGAGCCCCGCGGGCCTCGAGGTGATCCCGGTGCCCGATCTTGCCGGGGCGCTGCGCGTGCTGACGTAGGATCAGGTCAGGTGGAACACGCCCAGCGTCGCCACGCGGGCGTGTTCCTTCTCGAGGATGGCTTCCAGGTCCATCCCGAAGAGGCTGCAGACGGCCGCCAGGTAGAAGAGGGCCATCCCGATCTCGGTCTCCAGCGCCTCCCGGCACCGGCCGCACAGTTTCCCTTCGAGGTGGCTCTGCACCAGGCCGCGGACTTCGGCCAGACTGACGGTGGCGGGGAAGCGCTGGCGGGTGGCGTGGATCGAGACGCACCCGCAGGTCGTGACGGCCTTGGCGATGGCCCGGCTCACCCGGGCCGTGGCTTCTGCCAGCTTGCTTTCCACATCGAGGATGCTGCGGTGGCGGATCAGGTATTCGGTGACGGTGCTTTGGAAGGTGCCCTCGCTGAGTTCTGCCACGTCCTGTTCACCTCGCCCTGCCGGAAGGCGCCGCTCCACGCCGCACGTCGAGTGTCATTATAGGGATCGGTTGCACGGACTGTCAAATGCGTCCTCACGCTGCCGCCGTGCGCGGCTTCTCGGCCCGCGAAGGAGTGTGCTATACTCGGGCGCGTAGGCCGGCTCATGCCAGGCCCATCTCCGGGCGGGGCATCTCCGGCGGGCCAAGAGTCGCATGCGCAAACACCTCCTCCTGCGGGCCGTTGGCGTGCTCCTCGGCGGCATTGCCGGGTACCAGGCGGTCCAGCTGGCGGCGCTGTGGAACCCGTCGATTGCCTCCACCGGGTTCCTCGTCACCTCCGCCAGCATCGCGGGCGGGGGGCTCGTCGGGCTGCTGGTGTTCCCGCTCCTCGCGCGCGGTTTTACCGCTGCCATGGCGTGGCTGCTCCACGGGATGGCCGGACTCTCGCTCCGGGATCTCGTGCTGGCCGCGTCCGGGCTGTTGACCGGGCTGGTGCTGGCCTACGTGGTGGGCGCGTTGCTGGACGGCCTGCCCCTGGTCGGGCCGTACATGCGCCCGGTGGCCGGGGTCGTCCTGGGGTATCTGGGCCTGCACCTGGCGCTGCAGCGCCGCGAAGAAGTCGCCGGCATCCTTCCACGCGACCCGCACCGGGCGGGATCGGACCGCGCCGCATGGACCGGCACTCCAAAACTGCTGGACACCAGTGTGATCATCGACGGCCGTATCGCCGAGGTCTGCCTCAGCGGGTTCCTTGAGGGCCCGCTCCTGGTGCCGCGGTCGGTGCTGGCAGAACTCCAGCGCATCGCCGATTCCGCTGATGTCCTGCGGCGCAACCGGGGCCGGCGCGGACTGGACATCCTCAACCGGCTGCAGAAGGAACTGGCGGTACTGCAGATCCTCGAAGACACCGGCGGCGCCGATGTGGATGCCCAGCTCGTCGCGCTGGCCAGGGCGCACCGGGCGGCGATCGTCACCACGGACGTCAACCTGAGCAAGGTCGCCGAACTGCAGGGCGTGCGGGTGCTCAACGTCCATCAACTGGCCCAGGCGCTGCGTCCGACGGTGCTGCCGGGCGAGGAGCTCTCGGTGCACGTGCTCCGCGACGGGAAGGAGGCCGGCCAGGGCATCGCCTACCTGGAAGACGGGACGATGATCGTCGTGGAGGGCGGCAAGCGCCTCATCGGCGAGACCTCGGACGTGGTGGTGACCAGCGTGCTGCAGACCTCGGCGGGACGCATGATCTTCGCCCGCCCCAAGTCCAGCGAGCCGGCCGGTCCGCCGTCGGTCGAGCGGCGGTAACGTGGACGTTCCCCTCCGGCCCCCCCTGCGGGAGGACCACGTCGGTGCCATCAT
Organism: Candidatus Fervidifonticultor sextus; assembly: GCA_031459875.1. Lineage (GTDB taxonomy): Bacteria > Sysuimicrobiota > Sysuimicrobiia > Sysuimicrobiales > Humicultoraceae > Fervidifonticultor_A > Fervidifonticultor_A sextus. The sequence goes on from JAVKHQ010000030.1 coordinate 6,413, forward strand.
CGTCGCCGCCGGGGCGAGCACGCGCCTGCCCGGCGAGGTCCCCAAGCCGTTTCTCCCGCTGGGCGGACGGTGGGTCCTGGAGCGGGCCCTGGCGGCCTTCGAGGCCACGGCTAGCATCGAGCGCGTCGTGGTCGTGGTCGGCGCGGCATACGTCGCGCCGGCCCGGGCGCGGTTGCGCGGGAAGGTGGGGGCCGTCGTGGCCGGCGGGCCCGACCGGCGCGATTCCGTGGCCGCGGGGCTGGAGGCGCTCCCGGACGCCGGGTGGGTGGTGGTCCACGACGGGGCGCGGCCGTTCGTGACGCCGGCGCTGATCGACCGGGTGCTGGAGGCGGCCCGGCGAACCGGTGCCGCCACCGCCGGGCTGCCTGTGGCAGACACACTCAAGGAGGTCACCGGCGACCGGATCCGGCGGACCGTCGACCGCTCGACCCTCTGGGCCGTGCAGACCCCCCAGGCCTTCCGGGGCGAGGTGCTGCGGGAGGCGCACCGCCGCATCGGCAGGTCTCAGCCCGTGACCGACGACGCCGAACTCGTCGAGCGCCTGGGCGCCGAGGTCGTGGTGGTGCCTGGAGACCCGGGAAATCTGAAGATCACGACACCGCAGGATCTGGAGCTGGCGCGGTGGCTGGTCGAGGCCAGCGCCCTCCGCGTCGGCGTCGGCTACGACGCCCATCGGCTGGTCCCCGACCGGCCCCTGGTCCTGGGGGGTGTGACGATTCCGCACCCCAGGGGCCTGGCGGGGCACTCGGACGGCGACGCGCTGGCCCATGCCATCGCCGATGCCCTCCTGGGCGCGGCCGGCCAGCGCGACATCGGCGCGCACTTTCCGCCCGATGATCCCACCTACCGCGGTGCGGACAGCCTGCACCTGCTGGCGGAGGTCGCCCGCCGCCTGCGCGCGGAGGGCTGGTCCGTGGTGAATGTGGACGCGGTGGTACAGGCCGAATCCCCCAGGCTGTCGCCCTTCGCGGCCACGATGCAGGAGCGCCTGGCCGCGGCGCTGGGCGTCCAGCCTGACCGGGTCGCCGTCAAGGCGACCACAGGGGAAGGTCTGGGGCCCATCGGTCGGGAGGAGGGAATCGCCGCCCAGGCCGTCGCCCTCCTGCAGAAGGATCGCTAGATGAGCCGGCGGACCCGAGGCCGCCGCGGCCTGAAGGCAGCGCCGGACCGCCGGAGCGCCGGTGGTCCCGGTCGCGCCGGGGGCCAGCCCACGGATCGACCGACCGACCTGCTGTTCATCCAGCGGGCCGCGCTGCGAGAGCCGATCGCCGTCGAACTCGACCGGCCGATGGCCCGCCGCCCGCACCTCGTGGGGTTCTGGCGGGGGACCGAATTCCACCTGATCACGCGCGTGGTGGCGACCCGGCGGGAGGTGGACGCGTCCTATCACCGGGTGCTCACCGACCGGGGCGTCTTCGACATCCGCCACATCCGGCGCATGGATCCGCTGACGCTACGGTTGCACCGCGACTGGGAACTCTGCGCGGAACTCGAGGCCATCCCGGTCGCCCGCGTGCGGTAGGTGCGGCGGAGGGGTGCCCTGGGCGCCGGTGGCGCTTGTCGCGCGCCGGCGCGCCCGGGTAGACTGGACACGCGGGGTGGGGGGATGGCGCTGGTCATCTACAACTCGCTGACGCGGCGGCTGGAGCCGCTCCAGACCCTGGAGCCCGGGATCGTGCGCATGTACGTGTGCGGCCCGAACCTCTACGGCCCCGCCCACGTGGGTCACGCGCTGTCCTACATCGTGTTCGACGTCGTTCGGCGCTATCTGGAGTACAAGGGTCTGACTGTGCGCCACGTCCAGAACTTCACCGACATCGAAGACCGCATCGTGGAGCGGTCGCAACGCGAGGGACGGAGCATCCACGACATCGCCGCCGAGTACATCGAGCGGTTCCTCCAGGAGATGGATGCCCTCAACGTGCAGCGCGCGCACCACTATCCCCGCGCCACCGAGGTCATCCCCACGATGATCGAGATCATCCAGGGGCTGATCGCCAAGGGGCACGCCTACGTGCTGGACGGCGACGTCTACTTCCGGGTGACGTCTTTCCCCTCCTACGGGGCGCTGTCGGGACGGTCGTTGGAGCAGATGATGGCCGGCGCGCGCGTGGAGGTGGACGAGCGCAAGGAGCATCCCATGGACTTCGCCCTGTGGAAGGCCGGCAAGCCCGGAGAACCGACGTGGGACAGTCCCTGGGGGCCCGGCCGGCCGGGCTGGCACATCGAGTGCTCGGCCATGTCCATGCAGTTCTTGGGAGAGCAACTCGACATCCACGGCGGCGGAGAGGACGTGCGCTTCCCGCACCATGAGAACGAGATCGCCCAGTCCGAGGCCTACACCGGGAAGGCGCCGTTCGTGCGGATCTGGATGCACAACGCGTTGATGAAGCCGCCGGTGGGTGACGAGATGCACCGGCACCTGGGGAACTTCGTCTCGATCCGCGAGGCGTTGGGCAAGTACGATGCGGATGTGATCCGGCTGTTTGTGCTGTCGTCCCACTACCGCACGCCGACCCGCTGGACCGACGAGGCCGTCGGCGCCGCCGGGCGCGGCCTGGAGCGCCTGCGGACGGCGCTGGCCAACGCCGATGCGGCCCTGGAGCGGACCCCCGGCCTGCTGGCCGGCGGGCCCATGGCGCACGCCGCCGGCGCGGCCCGTGCCGCCTTCGAGCGGGCGATGGACGACGACTTCGGGACGCCCCAGGCCATCGCCGCGCTGTTCGACCTCGCCTCCGAGGTCAACCGCGGGGCTGCCGCCGCGCTCCAGGGTGATCGGCAGACTGCGGGAGGCCTGACGGAGGCCGCCCGGGTCCTGCGGGCCCTGGCCGGCGTGCTCGGCCTGAGGATCGGCGAGGTCCCCCTGCCGCGGCACATCGAAGACGCGCTGGCTGCGATGCTGGCCGACCTGCGGACCCAGGAGCCGGCCCTGTTCTCCGACGGTGTGGCCGGCGACGGCCCCGAGCATCTGGTGGCGGCGGTTCTGGCCGGACGCGAGCGGGCCCGCCAGGCCAGGCGGTTCGACCTGGCGGATGCGATCCGCCAGCGGCTCCACGACCTGGGTATCGTCGTGGAGGACCTGCCCGGAGGTTCCCGATGGCGCGCCGTGCTGCGGCGCGGCGTGAGGACCTGACGGCCGGCGAGGTCCAGATCGAAGGCCGCCATCCGGTCGCCGAGGCCCTCCGGGCAGGCCGCCCGCTGCGCAAGCTCATCGTCAGCCGCGCCGCGGGGGCGCATCGGGGCCTGGGTCCTCTTATCGGCGAGGCCCGCCGCCGCGGCATCCCCGTCCAGGAGGTGGACCCTGCCGCCCTCCGCCGCCTGGCCCGGACCCGGATCCCGCAGGGTGTCATCGCCTACGCGGCGGCCCACGCCCTCGTGGGCCTGGACGACCTCCTGGCGAGGGCTCGAGCGCGGGGCGAGCAGCCGTTCCTCCTGCTGCTCGATGGTGTGCAGGATCCCCGCAACCTGGGCGCGATCCTCCGTTCGGCCGATGCGGCCGGCGCCCACGGCGTCGTCATCCCGCGGCACCGGTCGGCCGGCTTGAGCCCCGCGGTGGCGGCGGCGTCGGCGGGCGCCATCGAGCACGTCCCGGTGGCCCAGGTCTCCAACATCGCGTCGGCCATCGACCGGCTGAGGCGCGAGGGGATCTGGGTGTTCGGGGCCGATCCCGGGGCGTCCGAGGACGTGTACGGCGTGAGCCTGGAGCCGCCGCTGGCGCTGGTGGTGGGAGGCGAAGGCCGGGGGCTTGCCCGCCTGGTCAAGGAGCGCTGCGACCGGCTCGTGCGGATCCCGATGTACGGCGCCACGGCCTCGCTGAACGTCTCGGTGGCGGCGGCGCTGCTGCTCTTCGAGGTCCGCCGGCAGATGCGCGGGCGGCCGGCGGACGCCCCATGAGCCGGCGGCTGACCGCATTCGGCCTCGGACTCTTGGCCGGTGCCGTCTTCGGTCTGTTCGGGTGGTTCGTGGTGACCGACTGGCGGTACGCCGGACGGGTGCTGCCCGGCGTGACCCTGGAGGGCACAGGCCTCGGCGGCCTGACCGCGCCGGAGGTGGCCACGCGGGTGCGATACCGGGCGGCCGCGACCACGACGCGTCCGATCTGGGTGCGGGCAGGTCCGGTGCAGGCCCGGGCGACTGCCTTCGAGCTGGGCATGCGACCCGCCGTGGACCGGACGGTGGCAGCGGCGATGGCCGTCGGGCGCTCCGGTACCCTCGTCGAGCGCCTCTTCGACCGGCTCGTCCTGCTGCGCCGCCCGATCGAGGTCCCCATCCAGTACTGGTACGAGCCGGCGGCCGCGCGCCAGGCCGTGGAGCGGGTGGCGGCCTCCGTGGTCGTCGAGCCGAAAGACGCCCGGGTCACGGTGGCCGGCGGTCGCCTGACGGTGGTCAGCCCCAGCCAGGACGGCGTGGTCGTGGATCTGCGCGCGTCGGTCCTCCGGGTGATCTCCGCGCTGGTCCGCCGCGAGGCCGCAGTGGACCTGGTGATCGCCCTGCGCCGGCCCGCGTTCACCACCGAGATCGCCGACCGGATGGCCGAGCCCCTAGCCCGGTTCACCACGTCCTTCCCGGACAATCCCGACCGGGTCCACAACATCCGGCTGGCCGCAGCCGCGCTGCGGGGGGTGCTGCTGCCTCCCGGCGCGCTGCTCTCCTACAACGAGATGGTCGGGCCCCGGGACCCAGCCCGGGGCTACCGGAAGGCCCCGGTCCTGATCAACAACGTGCTGGTCCCAGGCGACGGCGGCGGTGTCTGCCAGGTCTCCTCGACGCTCTTCAACGCGGCACTGCTCGCCGAGATGACGGTCGAGGCCCGGGTCAACCACTCCCGGCCGGTGCCGTACCTGGCCGCCGGGCTCGACGCCACCGTCGAGTACGGGTCGCTGGACCTCCGCCTGCGCAACACCACGGGGCAGTACCTCTACCTCTGGACCGATGTGACGCGGCGCAGCGTGACGGTAACGGTGTACGGCCCCCGGCAGCCGGGCCGGGAGGTGGCCATTGTCGTCACCGACCGCGTGGTCCTGCCCGCACCCGGCCACACGGTGACCAGACGGGATCCGGACCTCCCGACCGGCCGGATCAGGATCGAGCCGGCGTCCCCCGGCCTGCGCGCCCGCACGCTGCGCATCGTCCGCCAGGACGGCGCGGTGGTCCGCCAGGAGGTCGTGGCCCGCTCCTACTACCGGCCGACGCCACGCACGATCTTCATCGGCGCTGGTCCAGTGGCCAGGCCGGCCTCGCGGCCCGCAACATTGCCTTGACGCCTGTGGGAGCGGTTCCTATAATGGGGCTGTCTTGCACATGGGATGCGTGCCCGACGGTAGCGTTCCAGTCACAGCCCTTCATGCCTCGGTGAGCCGGAGGGGATAGCGAGTGGCGCTGGCGCGACGGGAAGGGCTGGGCTACCACGAACTGGTTGACGAAGAACTTGTCGAGCACGCGAAGGGCGGCGATGACCGCGCCGCCGAATTCCTCATCAGCAAGTACCGCAACTTTGTCCGCGTCAAGGCCAAGGCCTACTTCCTGATCGGCGCCGACCGCGAGGACATCATCCAGGAAGGGATGATCGGCCTCTACAAGGCGATCCGCGATTTCCGGCGCGACAAGCTCTCGTCGTTTCGGGCGTTCGCGGAACTGTGCATTACCCGGCAGATTATCACCGCCATCAAGACCGCGACGCGCCAGAAGCACATCCCCCTGAACTCGTACATCTCGCTGAACAAACCCATCTACGACGAGGACTCCGACCGCACCCTGCTGGACGTCATCAGCAGCATCAAGGTCTCCGATCCTGAGGAGCTGGTCATCAACCAGGAAGCCTCGGCGACGATGCGCGAGCGTATCCGCAAGAACCTCAGCGACCTGGAGTGCAGGGTGCTCACCGCCTACCTGGAGGGGAAGTCCTACCAGGAGATGGCCAACGAGCTCAACCGCCACGTGAAGTCCATCGACAACGCCCTCCAGCGGGTGAAGCGCAAGCTCGAACGGAACCTCGAAGGCGAAGACGCCTAGCCCGGCCCCTACCCGAGCGGTCCATGCTGCGGATGGTCTGTCCTGCGTGCAGGCTGGTGTTGCTTCGGGTGGAGATCCTGGACCCGGGCGAGGCCGTCGCCTGCCCCCGCTGCGCGATGGTTTTCCACCCGGACGAAGAAGAGATCCTCGATCCGGAAAACGACTGAGCGGCGGTCTTCGCCGGCGCCGTCGGCGCGACCCTGCGTGATGTCGTCAAGCTGACCACGCTCTGCACCAATCCGGCCGGGATTCCCGCCATTCGCGAGGTCCGATCCTGCGAGTTTGGCGACCACACCCCGGACAGCACCCGGGTAGTCGTCGCGGGGTTGGCGTCCCCTGATTATCTTGTGGAGATCGAAGCGATCGCGGTGATTCCCTAGCCGCCGATCTGGATCATGACCCGCTTTTCGGGGTAGAGCCGCTCCGCCAGCGCGTGCCCGAACGGCCGGCGGTAGGCGGCGGCGGCGAAGCGTTGCTTCATCTCGTCCCGCGAGGCCCCGGCCCGCAGCGGGGTCAGCAGGTCTTCTTCGTCATCCCGCAGCAGGCACAGGCGCAACTTCCCATCCGCGGTCAGCCGCAGCCGGCCGCACTTGATGCAGAACGGCTCGCTGACGGGGCTGATCAATCCGATGGTCCCGGCGGCGTTGGGCAGGCGGTAGGTGCGGGCCGGCTGGTCGCCGGTGAGATCCAGCGGTTCCATGGGCCCCAACGCGGCCTCGATGCGGGCCCGGACTTCCTCGGAGGTGACGATCCCGGCGTCGGCCACATCGGCCACGGTGCCGAACGGCATGACCTCGATGAACCGGACCTCCCAGGGCCGGTCCAGCGTCAGCGCCGCCAGCGGCACCACGTCGTCCTCGTTGAAGCCGCGGACGACGACCGCGTTGACCTTCATGGGCCGCAGCCCGACCGCTTCGGCCCGCGCGATGCCGGCCACGACGCGGTCCACATGCCCGCCCCGGGTGATGCGGCTGAACTTCTGGGGGTCCAGCGTGTCCAGGCTGACGTTTAGGCGGGTGAGGCCGGCCTCGGCCAGCGGGCCGGCCAGGGACTCCAGCAGGATGCCGTTGGTCGTCATCGCCAAGTCGGTGATGCCGGGAATGGCGCCGATGCGTCGCACCAGGTCCACGATCCGCGGCCGGACCGTGGGCTCGCCCCCGGTCAGCCTGACCTTGTGGACGCCGAGTTCGGCGGCAATCTCGATCAGCAGGACGAGTTCATCATCCTGGAGCAACTCGGCCGGCGGCCGGAAGTCGATGCCACCTTCGGGCATGCAGTAGACACACCGGAGGTTGCACCGGTCGGTGAGCGAGACCCGAAGATCGGTGAGCGGCCGGCCATACTGGTCGCGCATGGTCACCGACCATTCTAACACACCTGACTCAAGAATGCGGCGGCGGGAGCCGATCCGGCACGGTCCGGGGCGGCTCCCGCCGTCCCGCCATCGCCAGACGCCCCTACCACAGGGCCATCACCCGACAGGGCCCGCCCGATCCGCCGGCCACCTTGGGCGCGCCGACGAACACCCACGCGCCGCGGGGCGGGATCTTCGCCAGGTTGGCCAGGTTCTCCAGGCCCCAGCGACCGGCCGGCAGCCACGTGGTATGGGTCTTGAAGTCCTTGGACGCCCCGTAGTCCAGGCTGAGGGTGTCCACCCCAATCCCGACCACATCGCGTTCCCTGAGGAGGAACTCCGCTGCCTCGGGGTGGAAGCCCGGGAAGTGCATGACGCCGCCGGCATCGGGGTTGCGGAACGCCTGGGCGCTCCCGACCCGCGACTCCCACCCGCTGTGCATGAAGACCGCGGCGCCCCTGGGCAGCCGGCCGTGCCGGCGCTCCCAGGCGCGGATGTCGTCGGGGGTGACCCGCGTGTCCGGGTCGGTGGCCGCCCGCTCGTGGACGTGGACAACGGCGACCGGCGCAATGAGGGTCGAGGGCGCCAGCTGGTTGACGGTTGGGGCCCCATCGCCGAAATGCGCTGGCGCGTCCATGTGGGTGCCGATGTGCTCGAAGTAACTGATGTTCAGGGCGTAGTAGCCGTCTTTCTTGACGGTGACGGCCACGTCCGACTTGAAGACGGGTTGCCCGCCAAACGAAGGGAACGTGGGCTTCAGGGTGTGGGTGAGGTCCTGGATGCGGGAGAACCGCATGCCCATGGGCGCGGCCAGCACCTCGGTGCCATCCAGCCACTGCGCGCCCACCGCCGCCACCGTCGCCGCTCCCGCCAGGCGCAACACATCGCGCCGGCTCACCCGCTTCTGTACCGCCTCCATGGCCAGGGGTCCGCACATGCATCCATCACCTCCCGGGCGTCAGGTTCCAGGGCCCCGCCACTGACTTCCAACAAATTGAACGCCGGTGTTCGGTCTCCTCCACGGTGGAGGGGCGCGCCCGTGGGGAGCGGTGGAGAACTTGTCCAACGGCTCGGAGGGGGACGCTGCGAGCCGCCCAGGCGCGTCAGGGGGTGAGAGAAATCGGCCTTCGGCAAGGAGGCCGACTGGTGGAACCCGCGTCAGTTCTGGAGCCGCCGACCGGAGTCGAACCGGTAACCCCCGCATTACAAGTGCGGTGCTCTGCCGGGTTGAGCTACGGCGGCCCGCTGCGCCCTGGATTATAGCACGGTCGGCCCCGGTCGGCTGCGGCCGTGCCGGTTCGCCTCCACACCGGTCCGGACCATGAGTGGGCCCGGGTGGTCTCCCGGGGTGAAATTCTCAGTATACGCTGTCGCGGGCGACCCGGAACTCCAGCAGGTCCTCGTCGGCCTTCAGGCCGCAGTACAGCCACACGAAAGGCGCCAGAAGCCCTCCGCTGACGAACAGGAGGGTCCCCATGATCGAGGCGTGCACCCACAGCCCGACCAGCAGGTACCAGATCGGGCCCAGGATCAGGGCAAGCCAGTTCACGTGCAGCCGCGGCGGGTAGCGGCGGTAGTAGAGCGCCGCCGGATCCTGGGCGGGCAGGGGGAGGCCGACCGGCGTCTCCAGCACCCGCCGCAGCCAGGTGAACGGTCGGCGGTTGACGGTTCGGATCAGGTGAGAGAGCCCCACCAGCCCCACGACGACCAGGACGAACCCCACGACGATCCAGCCAGACTGTGTCACACCCGCACCTCGCACGCAGGTCCAGCAGGTAGATTCGCCCGGCATCCGCCCGTCCCTCTCGCGGGCTGCCTGCGCCTGCGGCGACGAGCATGGCCTGCGCAACGCCCCTTCGTTGACGCTTCCTCCGGCCCGTCCCTATAATGAAATGGCGGTTCGGGCGGGTACCCAAGTGGACAAAGGGGGCTGACTGTAGATCAGCTGCGCGACGCGCTTCGGAGGTTCGAATCCTTCCCCGCCCACCAGCCCGTCCGCCGCGGTCACGCGGGAGTAGCTCAATGGTAGAGCCCCAGCCTTCCAAGCTGGTGGTGCGGGTTCGATTCCCGTCTCCCGCTCCAGCGATCTGACCCTTCGCCGGCGTTCCCCCGCGACCGGCCACGTGCAGGACTGCGCTCGTCGTCGCGCCCTGCGCGCCACGAGGAGGATTCCCTCACGGCTCGCCGAAACGAGTGGGCGTCGCCACGGCATTCCCAGACGACTCCACGCTCGGCGAGGGGAGAGTCATGAACAAGGAGCAGCTGATCGAGCGGGTGGCCGACAAGACAGGCGCCACGAAGAAGGACGCCATGGAAATCCTCAACGCCGCGCTCGAGTTGATCGCCGGAGGGCTCAAGAGGGGCGAGAAGGTCACGCTGGTCGGCTTCGGCACCTTCCTCGTCCGCAAGCGCAAGGCCCGCGAGGGGCGCAACCCACAGACCGGAGCGAGGATCAAGATCCCGGCCAAGCGGGTCCCGGCCTTCACCGCGGGGAAGGAGCTGAAGGCGGCGGTCAAGTAGTCTTGCTACTGCGGGAAGTCGGCGGGCAGGTCGCCTGCGGCGGCCTGCCTTCTTTCGTGGCCGGGAGTCGGCGACTTCTGCGGGCCGGAGCGGGATCTGTGCGATGCGATACGAGGATGCCCTGAAGTACCTGGACGGCCTGCTGGAAGGGGCGCGCCCTGCGTTCCCAGAGGGGCGCCTGGATCGCATGGCGCGATTGCTGGAGGCCATGGGCCTGCGCCGGCCACCCTACCCCGTGGTGCTGGTGGCCGGCACCAAGGGGAAGGGATCCACAGCCACGATGCTGGCGGCGATCCTCTCCGGCGCCGGGCGCCGCGTCGGCCTGCACACGAAGCCCCACGTCTCCGACTACCGCGAGCGGATCCGCCTGGACGGGGATCCGGTCGCGCCGGAGACGCTGGCGGGTCTGGTCGCGGAGGTCGCCCCGGCGGTTGAGCAGGCATCCGCCGGCGGGAGCGGTCGCCCCACGTACTTCGAAGTCTCGTTGGCCCTGGCCCTGCGCTGCTTCGTGGAGGCGCATGTGGACGCCGCCGTCGTCGAGGTCGGCGTCGGCGGACGGTACGACGCGACGAATGTGCTGGATCCCGTGCTGTCCGTGATCACGCCGATCAGCCGCGACCATACCGAGACGCTGGGGGAGACGCCGGGGGCCATCGCCCGCCACAAGGCCGGGATCCTGCGCCCGCACCGACCGGTGGTGACGGCCCCGCAGACCCCGGACGTGGAGGCGGTTCTGGAGGAGGAGAGCACCGCGGTCGGAGCCCGCCGGATCCGCACGGGTGAGGCTGCGGCCTGGGTCCGCGGCGCACCGGAAGCCACCGGCGAGGCCTTCTGCCTGCAGACCCATCGCGCCGACTACGGCCGGCTGGTCGTGGGGCTTCGGGGCCGGCACCAGATCGTTAACGCCGCGACGGCCGTGCTGGCGGCTGAGGAGGTGGCGGCGCCCCGGGCTGTCCCCGTCGCCGCCGTGCACGCAGGACTGCGGTCGGCCTTCCTCCCTGGCCGGTTCGAGGTCTTGCCCGGCGCCCCTCCGCTAGTCCTCGATGTGGCGCACAACGCGGCCTCGATGGAGGCGGTGCGGGCGGCGCTTCACGACTACTTTCCCGGACGGTCCGTCGTGCTGGTCTTTGGGATGATTGGCACCCACGACCCGAACGAGGTGGCCGGGATCATCGCGGGCCTCCCCCGCCTGGCGGTCGTCACCGAACCGGCCCACATCAGACCGGTGCCGGCCGACGACCTGGCCGGCCTGATGCGGCAACGCAACGCGGCCGTCGAGATCGTGCGGGATCCGCTGGCGGCGGTCGACCGCGCGCTGGCCGCTGCCGGGCCGGACGAGGTCGTCTGCATCACCGGTTCGGTCTACCTGGTGGGCGCGGTCCGCGGGCACCTCATCGCGCAGCGGGCGGCCATCGGTCTGGCGGCCGACCGGGACCGCGCGGCGCAGACGCCGGCGCCGGCAGGGAGCGGCTAGCCGTGTGGGTGGACTTCCTCGCCGACGACATCCTCAAGACGCGCCGGGAATCCCGGCACGTCGTCAACGATGCCAAGAGCCCGTCCGGCCGCATCCACGTCGGTGCGCTGCGCGGGGTGATCCTGCACGACTGCGTGGCGCGGGCCCTGCGTGACCGCGGCGCGCCCACCGAGTTCCTCTACGGCTACGACGACTTCGACCCGCTGGACAGCGTGCCGCCGGGACACGACGACCTGGCCCCCTACCTGGGCGTCCCGCTCTGCGACGTGCCGTCGCCGGACCCGGCCGAGGCACCCAACTTCGCCCGCTACCATGCCGACGAGTTCACGCGGGCCTTCACCCGGCTGGGGGCGGAGCCGCGCCTCTACTGGACCAGCAACCTCTACCGCTCCGGCGCCCTTGATGCGGCGATCCGGACCGCGCTGGATCGCGCCGGCGAGATCATCGAGATCGACCGCGCCATCAGCGGCAGCCGGAAGGCCGAGCGCCATCCGGTCCAGGTCCTCTGCGAGCGGTGCGGCAGGATCGGCACCACCGTGGTGACCGGGTGGGACGGGACCCAGGTGGCGTACGCGTGCAGACCCGACAAGGTGGCCTGGGCCCGGGGGTGCGGGCACCAGGGCCGCCGCTCGCCCTTTGGCGGAGGGAGCAAACTCCAGTACGTAACCGAGTGGGCGGCCAAGTGGCGCCTGTTCGGCGTGACGGTGGAAGGCGCGGGGAAGGACCACATGACCCGGGGCGGCAGTTACGATCGGGCCGGGGCCATCGTGGAAGCCGTCTACGGCCATCTGCGGCCGTTCCCCATTCCCTACGAATGGTTCCTGATCGGCGGCCGGAAGATGGCCAGCAGCAAGGGGGTGGGGATGTCGGCAGCCGAGTTCGTCGAACTGGTGAGGCCCGAAGTGGCGCGGTTTGCGATCGTGCGGCCGCACTACCGTCAGGCGGTGAACTTCGACCCGGGCGGCGAGACGATCGCCCATCTGTACGACGAGTTCGACCGGGCGGCGGCCGCCTTCTTCGGCCGGCAGGACGACCCCGATCTTGCGCGCACGTTCTACTACTCGCACCCGCCGGGGCCCATCGCCGATGCCGTTCGGCTGCGCTTCACCCGCGTGGCCCACATCAGCCAGATCCCCTCCGCGGACCTCTTCAAGGAAGCGGAGGCGGAAAAGGGGGGCCCGCTCACCGATGACGACCGTCGGGAACTCGCCGCCCGTCAGGCCGACGCACGCCGGTGGCTCCAGACCTACGCGCCTGCCGCCCACCGGTTCGAGGTACAGCCGACGCTGCCCGACGGCGCCGCCGCGCTGTCGGACGCCCAGCGCCGCTTCCTGGCCGATCTGGCCACGCTGGTCCAGTCCGGACTGCGCGATGAGGCGCTCCATGCCGCCATCCACGCGCTGAAGGGACAGCACGGGCTGGCGCCGAAGGCGGCGTTCGGCGCGATCTACCAGGTTTTCCTGGGGAAGGACTCCGGGCCTCAGGCCGGGTGGTTCCTCTCAGCCCTCGATCGAGAGTTCGTGGTCCGCCGGCTCCGCGAGGCCGCCGGGGCAAACCGGGGTGAGGTGAGGGATCCCACGTGAGCGGGAGGCGTTCAGCAGCGAGATGACTGACCAGCCCCTGGTCGTCCTGGTCCTGGCGCGGATCGAAGACCGCCACGTGGAGATGATCCAGGCGGTGGATCCCAGAGTGCGCGTGATCGAGGCCGCCAACACCCAGCGGGCTGCGGCCGCCGCTGCCGAGGCCGACGTGATCGTGGCCTGGCAGATTCCCGACGCCGTGCTGGACCGCGCCCGCCGCCTGCGCTGGATCCACGCCACCGCGGCGGGGGTGGACGGCCTGCTGGTCCCGGCGGTGCGGGAGGGCCGGGTGATGCTCACGAGCAGCGTGGGCATCCACACCACGTGGCTGCCCGAACACGTCATGGCGCTGATCCTGGCCTTTTCGCGGCGCCTCCACGTGGCGCTGCGCAACCAGATGGCGCACCGGTGGGACCGGTCCGCCGCGGTGGGGGAGGAGATCCGGGGCAAGGTCCTGGGCGTGCTGGGCGTGGGGGCGATCGGCCGGGTCCTGGCGGAGCGCGCCGCGGCCTTCGGGATGCGCGTCATCGGCACCAAGCGCACGCCCGAACCGGTGTCCCACGTGGAGCGGGTGCTCCCGCCCGAGGGCACCGATGAGGTGCTGCGGGAGGCCGACTTCCTGGTCGTCCTGCTGCCGCTCACGCCGCAGACCCGGGGGTTGATCGACGCGCGGGCGCTTGGGCTGATGAAGCGGACCGCGGTCCTCATCAACGTGGGCCGCGGACCGGTCGTCCGGGAAGCCGATCTGATCGCGGCGCTGCGCGACGGGACGATTGCGGGCGCCGGGCTGGACGTGTTCGAGCGGGAACCGTTGCCGTCCGACAGCCCCCTCTACGACATGGAGAATGTCATCATCACCCCGCACGTCTCGGGAGCCTCGCGGACGTACTTCGACCGGGCGATCCCGCTCTTCTGCGAGAACCTCCGCCGGTTTCTGGACGGTGCCCCGCTGCTGAACGTCGTGGACCCGGTGCGGGGGTACTGAGGAGGAACGTCGTTGAAACGATACGCACCTGCGCAGATCCGCAACGTGGCCGTCGTGGGACACGGCGGGGTGGGCAAGACCTCGCTGGTGGAAGCCCTGCTCTTCCAGGCCGGGGCCATCGACCGGCAGGGCCGGGTCGAGGACGGCACGACGACGACCGATTTCGACCCGGAGGAGATCCGCCGCAAGCACACCATCAACGCCTCGCTGGCGCCGCTGGAGTGGGAGGGGACCAAGATCAACCTGATCGACACGCCTGGCTACCCGGACTTCATCGGCGAGGTGGCAGGCGCCCTGCGCGTGGCCGACGGCGCGCTGATCGTCGTGGACGCCCGCTCAGGGGTGGAGGTCCAGACTGAGGTGGTCTGGAAGCGGGCGGAGGAGGACGGGCTCCCCCGCATCGTGGTCGTCAGCCGGATGGACCGCGAGCACGCCCACTTCGACCGGACCGTGGAGGCCCTGCGCGCCCGGTTTGGCACCCGCATCGTGCCGATGCACCTCCCGGTGGGCGATGAGGCCGCGTTTGCCGGCGTCGTGGACCTCGTGGCGATGCAGGCGGTGCTGGCATCCGACGGCAAGGAGCGCGTCGCCGACATCCCCCAGGACCTCCGGGACGCGGCCCAGGCGGCGCGGGAGCGCCTGGTGGAAGCCGCCGCGGAGTCCGACGATGTCCTGGTGGAGAAGTACCTGGAGGCCGGGACCCTCACCGACGGGGAACTCCGCCGGGGCCTGACCGCGGGCGTGCGTGCCGGCAAGATCGTCCCGGTGCTGGCCGCGGCCGCGATCAGGCGGATCGGCACCTCGCAGGTCCTCGCCGCCATCACCTCGCTGCTGCCGTCGCCGGAGGACCGCGGCCCGGTCATCGGACGGCATCCCCGCAACGACGACGAGGTCACCGTCGAGCCCAACGAGCGGGGGCCGCTGGCCGCCCTGATCTTCAAGACGATGGCCGACCCCTACGTCGGGCGGCTCTCGTACTTCCGGGTCTACGGGGGGGTCCTGGCGTCGGACTCGCAGGTCTACAACGCCACGCGCGACAGGGTGGAGCGGATAGGGCAGCTCTACGCCGTCCGCGGCAAGCAGCAGGAGGCCGTCCCCCAGGTGGGCCCCGGGGACCTGGGCGCGGTGGCCAAACTGGCCGAGACCGGCACCGGCGACACGTTGTGCCACAAGGACGCGCCGGTCCGGCTGGCGCCCATCAGTTTCCCCCACCCGGCCATTTCGATGGCCATCGAGCCCAAAAGCAAGGCCGACGAGGACAAGATGGGCAGCGCGCTCCACCGCCTGGCCGAGGAGGACCCGACGTTCTCGGTCCGACGGGACCCGGAACTCAAGCAGACCATCATCTCCGGGATGGGCGAGTCGCACCTGGAGATCATGGCCGACCGGCTGCGCCGGAAGTTCGGGGTGGACGTCACCCTGGCCCCGCCCCGGGTGCCCTACCGGGAGACGATCAGGGGGAAGGCGCAAGGGCAGGGCCGGCACGTCAAGCAGAGCGGGGGCCGGGGGCAGTACGGGGTCTGCTTCGTGGAAGTCGAGCCCCTGCCGCGGGGAGCCGGCTTCGAGTTCGTGGACAAGATCTACGGAGGCGCGATTCCCAACCAGTTCATCCCGTCGGTGGAGAAGGGGGTCCGCAAAGCGCTGGAAGAGGGCATTCTGGCCGGCTATCCGGTAGTGGACATCCGGGTGACGCTGTACGACGGCAAGTACCACGAGGTGGATTCCTCCGACATCGCGTTTCAACTGGCCGGGGCGCTGGGGGTCAAGGAGGCGGCCACCAAAGCCGGGCTGGTGCTGCTGGAACCCATCCTGACCATCGAGGTGCGCGTGCCCGAGGAGATGATGGGCGACATCATCGGCGACCTGAACAGCAAGCGGGCGCGGATATTGGGCATGGAATCTCAGGGGGACGGGACCACGATCGTCCGGGCCCAGGTCCCCCAGGGTGAGGTGCTGCGGTACGCCTCCGATCTGCGGTCGCTGACCGGCGGGCGAGGCACGTTTGCCGCCTCGTTTTCGCACTACGAGCCGGTCCCCGCCCACGTGGCCGACCGGCTGGTCGCCGAGGCCCGGCGGCAGAAGGAGGAGGCCGAGGCCCAGCGGGCATAGAACGCCCGCGGGAGCGGTTGGACCAATGGTGGGTGGCATGGCCAGGGCAGTCCTGACTCCGGAAGTCAAGGAGGAGATCCGCCGCCGGACCGACATCCTGGCGGTGGTGGGGGCCCACGCGTCGCTGAAGAAGTCCGGGCGGTACTATAAGGCGCTCTGCCCGTTCCATCAGGAGAAGACGCCGTCGTTTCACGTGGACCCGGAGCGGGGGCTGTGGCACTGCTTCGGGTGCGGGGCCGGCGGAGATATCTACGACTTCGTCATGCGGACGGCCAACCTGACCTTCATGGAGGCGGCCCAGGAACTGGCCCGCCGCAGCGGCATCCGCCTGGAGACCTCACCGGAGGCGGCCCGGCAGGCCTCCGAGCGGGAGCACCTCCTGCGGGCGCTCGACGGCGCGCGGGAGTATTTCCAGACCATGCTGGCCAGCCGGGGCCAGAAGGCTCGCGCGTACCTCCAGCGGCGGGGGGTGGCCGACGAGATTGCCGCCCGCTTCCATCTGGGCTATGCGCCGCCCGGATGGGAGGGGTTGCTGGCGGCCATGCGCGCCAGGGGCTACGCGCCCCAGGTGCTGGAGCAGGCCGGCCTGGCCGCGGCCAGAGCGGAGGGCGACGGGTACTTCGATGTGTTCCGGGACCGCCTGATCTTCCCGATCGTCGATCTCCAGGAGCGGGTCGTGGCCTTCGGCGGCCGCGCCCTGGACGACGCCGAGCCGAAGTACCTGAACTCGAAGGAGACCCCGCTCTTCACCAAGGGCCGGCTCCTGTACGCGCTGCCGCAGGCGCGGGAGGCCATCCGGGAGCGGGGCGAGATCCTCGTCGTGGAAGGCTACATGGACGTCCTGGCGTGTCACCAGTTCGGGTTCCGCCACGCCGTGGCCTCCCTGGGCACGGCTCTGACCGCCGAGCAGGTGGCGCTCATGCGCCGGTTCGGGGCCCGCGTGGTGTTCGTCTACGACGCGGACCGGGCGGGTGAGGCCGCCACCCTGCGCGGACTGGGGCTGTGCGAGGAGGCCGAACTCTCGGCCCGCGTCGCGGTGCTGCCGTCGGGGGCGGATCCCGATGCCTACCTCCGGCGGCACGGTCCGGAGGCGTTCGGCCGGGTCGTGGCCGGGGCGCTGCCGATGTTCGAATACCACGTGGAGGTGGCCCTGCGGCGTCACGATCCGGGGACGCGAGAAGGGAAAGTCGCGCTGATAGACGAAATATTGGCCGTTATCCAATCGGTGGTAAACCCGGTCCGCACGGCCGAGTATCTCCGCGCGCTGGCCGAACGTTTTGACCTGCCCGAGGATGCGCTCCGCCAAAGGTTGCGGACGCGGGCGCGGTCGAGTCGGACGTCCGCGCTCGATCCCAAGATGCCGACCCTGGGCAGCGATCGGGCCCGAGAGGAGGCAGAGCGGCTCCTCCTCCACGTGATGGTGCAGGAGCCAGCCCGCCGGGCGGCGCTGGCACGGGCGCTAGGGCCGGACGTCTTCTCGACCCCCGTTCATCGCTCGCTCGCGGCCGCGCTGTTCGCGGTCCCCGAAGGTGGTGTCGGCGACGTCCGTGAGCGGCTCGACGATGAGACCGCGGCCCTGCTTTCACGGCTGGCCTTCGAGCCGCCCCCGACCAGCGAGCGAGATAAGGATCGCGCGGTCGCCGAGGCGGTGCGGTACCTGACGCAGGTGGAGCCGGCGGCCGCAGCGCGCCGGAGGATGTGGGAGGCGATCAAGGCGGCCCAGGCCAGCGGCGACGAGGCCGAACTGCGGCGACTGCAGGCCGCCTACGCGGAGTTGATTGCCGCCGGGAGGCGAGGCGGGTCGGCCGCACGATCCGCGGCGGGCCCCAAGTGACCATGGCCAAGAAGAAGGCACAGGCCCAGGCGACGACCGAGGAGCTCACGCCCGAACTGCGGGCGCTGGTCGACCTCGGGCGCAAGCGCGGGTTTGTGACCCACGACGACATCCTGGAGCAGTTCCCCGACGTCGAGCAGAACGTCGAGCAGGTCGATCGCCTCTACGCCGTCCTGGCCGAGCAGGGGATCGAGATCGTCGAGGACGAGAAGGCCGCCGAGCCCAAGAGCAAGGCCGAAGCCGAGGAAGAGGCCGAGGCGGCGCTGCGGGCCCCGGAGGGGATCTCCATCGATGACCCGGTCAGGATGTACCTCAAGGAGATCGGGAAGGTCCCGCTGCTCACCCAGGCCCAGGAGGTCTCGCTGGCCCAGCGGATGGAGAAGGGCGACGAGGAAGCGAAGCGGCGCCTGATCGAGGCCAACCTGAGGTTGGTGGTGTCCATCGCCAAGAAGTACGTGGGCCGGGGCATGCTGTTTTTGGACCTGATCCAGGAGGGCAACCTGGGCCTGATCCGGGCGGTGGAGAAGTTCGACTGGCGCAAGGGGTATAAGTTCAGCACCTATGCGACGTGGTGGATCCGGCAGGCCATCACGCGGGCGCTGGCCGATCAGGCGCGCACCATCCGCATCCCCGTGCACATGGTGGAGACCATCAACAAGCTGGTGCGGATCTCCCGCCAGTTGCTGCAGGAACTGGGGCGCGAGCCGACCGCGGAGGAGATCGCCGAGGCCATGGGGTTGCCGGTGGAGCGGGTGCGCGAGATCAACAAGATCGCCCAGGAGCCCATCTCGCTGGAGACCCCGATCGGCGAGGAAGAGGACAGCCACCTCGGCGACTTCATCGAGGACCACGACGCCCTGGCCCCCGCCGAGGCCGCGTCGTTCACCATGCTCAAGGAGCAGCTGGACGGGGTGCTGGACACGCTGACCCCGCGCGAGCGCAAGGTCCTGAAGCTGCGGTTCGGGCTGGACGACGGCCGGCCGCGGACCCTGGAGGAAGTGGGCCGGGAGTTCGGGGTCACGCGCGAGCGCATCCGGCAGATCGAGGCGAAGGCGCTGCGGAAGCTGCGGCATCCCAGCCGCAGCAAGCGGCTCAAGGACTTCATCGAGTAGCCCACGGACTGACGGGCAGCGCGCCGGTTCCCCTGGGGCGGGATGGGCAACGTCAGTCTGCCCGGCGCGTGCTATCCACAACCAGCACTGGGTCCAGGAGGAGCCTCACGCCTTGCCGGGATACCCGGCATACGCTACCGTAGGTGGGCCGGGAGCCCGGACGATCGTCCGCCAGACACGCTGGAAGCCGATGGAGGAGCCCATGACGCACGATGTCCGTGATTTGACCCTGGCCGCCGAGGGCCTGCGCCGCATCGCCTGGGCCGAGCGGGAGATGCCGGTGCTGCGGCGCATCCAGGAGCGGTTCGCCGCCGAACAGCCGCTGCGCGGCCAGCGGATCGCCGCCTGCCTGCACGTGACCACCGAGACGGCCGTGCTGGTGCTGGCCCTGCGCGCCGGCGGCGCTCAGGTGGCGCTGTGCGCCAGCAACCCGCTCTCCACCCAGGACGACGTGGCGGCGGCGCTGGCCTCGGAATACGGGATCGGCGTCTTCGCCGTCCGGGGCGAGGACCGCGACACCTACTACCGGCACATCCATCAGGTGCTGGCCTCCAGACCGCAGATCACCATGGACGACGGCGCCGACCTGGTCTCGACTATCCACCGGGAGCGGACCGACCTGCTCGATGGGATCGTCGGCGGCACCGAGGAGACGACCACCGGCGTGATCCGCCTGCGGGCGATGGCGCGCGACGGCGCGCTGCGCTACCCGATCATCGCGGTGAACGACGCCCAAACGAAGCACCTGTTCGACAACCGGTACGGGACCGGGCAGTCCACGATCGACGGCCTGCTGCGGGCCACGAACATCCTGCTGGCCGGCCGCACCGTCGTGGTGTGCGGGTACGGCTCGTGCGGCCGCGGGGTGGCCATGCGGGCGCGCGGGATGGGCGCGCAGGTCGTCATCACCGAGGTGTCGCCGCTGCACGCGCTGGAGGCGGTGATGGACGGCTACCGCGTCATGCCCATGGCCGACGCCGCGCGCACCGGCGAGGTCTTCATCACCGTGACGGGCAACACGGGCGTCATCCGGGAGGAGCACCTGACGGTTATGCGGGACGGGGCGATCCTGGCCAACAGCGGCCACTTCAACGTGGAGATCGAGATTCCGGCGCTGGAGAGGATGGCGGTCGGCCACCGTCGGGTCCGGGAGCATGTGGAGGAGTACGTGCTGCCCGATCGCCGCCGGTTGTTCCTCCTGGCCGAGGGCCGGCTCCTCAACCTGGCTGCGGCCGAGGGACACCCGGCCGCGGTGATGGACATGTCGTTCGCCAACCAGGCGCTGTCGGTGGCCCATCTGGTCGCCGAGGGCCGCCGGCTCGAGCGGACCGTGCACCCTGTGCCGCGCGCCATCGACGAGACCGTCGCCCGCCTGAAGCTGGACGCGCTGGGGGTGGCCATCGACTCCCTGACCGACGCCCAGCGCCGCTACCTGGAATCCTGGCAGGAGGGGACGTAGCAGGCCGGGCCTGGTCGCCACCCCCCGCACGAGCGAGGTCGGCCGGCCGATGTAGCGGGTGTGGAGCGGCCTGGTCGAACTCGTCTACCCGCCGCGGTGCGTCGGCTGCGGCGAGTCCGGCGCACTGTTCTGCGCCTCCTGCCAGCGCGGCCTGGTCCCCCTGGCCCCGCCGCTGTGTGCGCGCTGCGGCGGGTCCAGGGCGTCCACCGGGCCGCCGCCCGACGCCTCATCCTGCTGCCTCGCCTGCCTCCGGCATCCTCCTGGATTCGAGGCCGCCCGATCGGTGGCGGTCTACGAGGGTCCGATCCGGGCGGCCATCCAGGCCCTGAAGTACCGCCGCCGCCGCGCGCTGGCCGAACCGCTCGGCGGCCTCCTGGCCACTCAAGGGGCCGGGGACCCCGCGCTGAGGGCGACCTGCGTCGTCCCGGTCCCGCTGCATCCCTCCCGCCTGGCGGCCAGGGGGTTTAATCAGGCCGACCTCCTGGCGAGGCCTGTGGCGGTCCGGCTGGGACTCCCGTGCGTGCCGGATGCCCTCCGACGCATCCGCCAGGAGAGTCCCCAGGCCGAGTCAGACGCCGTCTCGCGCCGGACCAACGTCCTGCGGGCGTTCGCCCCGGGGCCGGCCCGCCCCTGGGGAACCGTGCTGCTGGTAGACGATGTCTTCTCGACGGGGTCCACGGTCTCGGCGTGTGCCGACGTGCTCCTGGAGGCGGGTGCGTCCCGGGTCGTGGTCCTGACGCTGGCGCGGGCGGTGCTGCGGTGCCTGAGTCAGGCCGCCCGGGAGGGGTGCCCGCGCAAAGGCCCCCGCCCACGGGAAAGGCAAGGATGAGAGACCGTTGAGAGCGCCTTCTGACACCCTCGGGGGCGACCGGGCGGCGGGGAAGACCGGGGAGGGAAGTCATGGCAGCGGGGTCGCAGTCCACCCGAATGCCTCCGGGGGGGCCCGCGAGAGCAGGGCTTGTCGCCTCACTCCAGTGGCTGGTGATCGAACTTGTCATGCGCGGCGGCGTGGGCGGGGCCCTGGCTGTGGCGCTGATACATGACGAAGAGCGCCTGTTTGGAACGATCGGTCTTGTAGAGTCAATCGCGTTGTGGCTGGCGATGCTGGTGCTCGGTGCCTTTTTTCTCCGCAAGGCCCGTCGCCAGCACCTGCAGCCTGCAGACCTGGGGTACCGGATCTCTAGGGTCGCCGTGCTCATCGGCCTGGCCTCCGGCGCGGCGATTCTGGGGCTGGTGGGCGCGGCCAGCGAGATCGACCAGCGCCTGTTCGATCAGTCGCGGGCGCTGGAGTTCCGGCGGTCGTTGTCGGAGGCTGGATTGGTGAACGCCGTCATTCTCATACCCGCCAATGGGGTCCTAACCCCGATCGTCGAGGAATTCGCCTGGCGCGGGTACATTCAGAGGCGCCTGATCGTCGCCTGGGGCGCGCCGGGGGGGATTCTCGTCACCTCCCTGCTCTTCGCCGGAAAACATGTGGTCGTCGATCTCTGGCTGGGACGCACCGTCGTCCTGATCCTCGGCTCCCTGGCCTTGGGGGTCGTCGGCGCCCGGTGGGGCACCCTGGCATCGACCGTGGCGCACCTCAGCGCGAACCTGAGCGCCACCGTCCTGGCTCTCCGCGAGGCGGGCGTCCTGTAGAATCTCCCTCGCCTCATCGCCCGTCGACGGGTGGGGCACGGCTCACCGGACGTCCTGCCCACCCTCTCAAACCAGTCCACGACAGGCGACCCCCGATCGATCTCCTGCAGTGAGCCGATAGACAGGGTGAAACACATTGGCGGGTTGTGCGGGACGTTGATGCAACGGGTCCGCACGACCCCCTACCGGGAGGGAATGGCATGCGAGTCATCGGCGGGTTCCTGATCTTCACCGTCTTCGTCGCCGGGATCGCGGTCAGCGGATCCCGCGCCCAGTCGCTGCCCGGCGAGAGTCTGGCGTTCCAGCAGTGCCTGGGCGGTTCCCCGCAGACCGGGGACCGGTGCATCCGGCCGGGCATCTCTGTCAGGCTGGCTGCCGGGGAGGACATCGGCGGCGACCGGGCCGTCGATCAGGTGGGCGATACGGGCTGGGCCGGTTGGGATGGATGGGGTAGTACGGTGGGCCAGGTCGAGAACGTGTCGGACCCGGAGTTCTGGCGGGAAATTCTTGTCGCCGTGGTGACCAAAGCCCTTGAGCACCTTGCTCAGAAGGCTGTGGATTGGGGGTGGGAACGTTTTGTCGGTACGGTGTCCTCGGAAGTAGTCGAGCTCGGACAAACGCCGACAATCTTCGATCCGGTCAGGTGAGGTGGGGCGGGGAGGGTCAGGGTTCCTTTCCCGTCCCCGCATCTCGAGGGGCCGTCGCGTGATGTCCGGAACGTGATGTACGTCTCATTCAAACACAACGACAAGAGGAGGGGAAGGACATGAAGGTGGCTGGCATGCTCCTTATTCTCGTTGCCCTCGTCACAGGCGTCGCGGTTCAGGGGTCTCGCGCGCAGCCGCTGCACAGCACGAGTGCGGCCTTCCGGCAGTGCCTGGGCGGCGCCCCGGAGACAGGAGACCGGTGTACCCTGCCGTCACTACTCGCCGTCGGTGAGGACATCGGCGGCGACCGGGCCATCGACCAGGTTGGCGATTCCGGTTGGGCCGGTTGGGGTGGATGGGGCGAAGAGCAGACCCGGGCCGAGAACCTCTCGGACCCTCAGCTCTTGAACAACATGATCCCCACGACCCCGACCATGACCGGCATGTTCGAGCTCTTTGTTCGGGCCATGGAGTGGGCCCGCGAGCGGTTCTTCGGGACGGGGCTCCCGATCGAACTTGATACGCGGCCCCCCCTCACGGTGTTTGATCCAGCCAGGTGACGGGCCGAAGGAGGGGGCCTCGTCTGGCCCTCTCCTTTCGATCCGTACGGAGGATCTCATGGCTCGGATGCTAGCGCCCGCGATCACCGCTGCCCTGTTGGCGGCCTTGTGCCTGACCTACCTGGCCAACACGTTCCTCTACCTCACCCCGCCCAACCCCTTGAAGGCCGACTGGTTGCCGCTGATCACGAGGCTGGCACATCCGCTGTTCGCGCAGAACTGGCACCTGTTCGCGCCCGATCCCATCCGGTCGAACTACGTGCTGTCGGCGCGCTGCCGCACGCGAGGTCGCGTGTCGCCCTGGCAGGACCTCACCCAGCCCATGCTGGCGCGGCACCATGCGAACCGTACATCGCCTATGAGTCGAATGCTCCGCGTCCAGCAGAACGCCATTCGGCTTACGCTCGGTTTCTCATATGACGAGTGGCGGCCGCTGATCTGTCGGCGTGATCCGAATGCGCCGGTCTGCCGCGGGCAGACGCCGGTGGTCGCGCGGCAGCGCGAGATCGGCGGATATCTGCTGCGGCGCATCGCGTCGGTCTCCTGCGACGGGCTGGTGGGTCCGGGACGGACCGAGGCAGTCCAGATCGCGATCCTCATTCACACTCCGCCTCCGTGGTCGAGGCGGAATTCGACCGATCAGGGGACGACACGGTTGTTCTTGCTCCCCTGGGCTGGATACGAACCGGTGAGGTGAGCAGCGTGGCGAGACGCCCTGGAGGCTCCCTGATGGCCAGGCTCTCGCAGGAGCACTGGCTGATCGGCGCCGCCCTGACGCGCATGCTCCTGGGGGCCTGGGCGGTCTACTACTACCTCCTGCACTATCCCGTTCGGCATTTCCTGTGGGGCCCGAAGGGGATCTGGCCGTATAAGAAGTTCGTGGAAGAACAGCCGTTCCTCTCGGTCTGGCAACTCAACGCCTCGCCCCTCTTCTTCGAGGCCGTCTATCTCTCGGGAATCCTCATCGCGTTGGCCTATACGGTGGGGCTCTGGCCCAGGGTGATGGGAGTCCTCCACTGGGTGATGATCTGGTCGCTCCAGGAGCGCAACCAGCTCATCACCGACGGCGGCGACAACATCATGCGGATTGTGCTCCTGTTCCTCATCCTGGTGAACACAGGAGCCTGCCTGGCGATAGGCGGCTCTCGGGGTTCCCGCCGGATGCCCGCCGTGCTCCGCGAGGTCCTGGCCGTCGCGCACAACTTCGGGATCCTGCTCGTCCTCGGCCAACTTGCCGTGCTGTACACCAGCACCGGCCTGTACAAGGCCATGGGGGAACTCTGGCAGAACGGCACCGCGCTCTACTACATCCTGCGGGTCGACGAGTTCTCCTGGCCGGCCGGAGCGGCCTTCATCTACGGCAACCCGTACCTGGTCGTCCTCGGGACGTACGGAACCGTCCTGTTCGAGGTCCTCTTCGCCCCCTCGCTGCTCAACCGGTGGACCCGCTACGCGGTGATCGCGGCGGGCGTCGGCTTCCACGTCGGGATCGCGGTCTTCATGGGACTGGTGACCTTCGGGTGGAGCATGCTGAGTCTCTACCCGCTCTTGCTGACCGACTCGGAATACCGGGCTCTTCGGGCCTGGTTGGTCCGGCGCCTCGGGCTGATCGTCTTCTACGACGGCTGGTGCCCGCTGTGCACCCGCAGCGTCCGGTGGCTGGCCGCGCTGGACCTGCTCTCGCTGGTGCAGTTTGTGTCGCTTCGGGATCCCGGCGTCCTCGAGCGCTACGGCGTGGACGCCGGCGACGCCGCGCGGCGTATGCAGTGTGTCGGTCGGAGCGGGAAGGTCCGCGAGGGCGCGGACACGCTCATCGCCATCGCGGTCCGGTCGCCGGTCCTGCTCCCCGTCCTTCCCCTGTTGGTGGCCGGACGGCTGATCGGCGGCCAGCGCTGCTACGACGCCGTGGCCTCGCGCCGGTTCGTCCTGGTCCCCGGCGCCTGCGAGGGGCACTGTGACGTCGCCGTGGCGGCCGAGGGGACACAGCCAGCGGGAAGGTTGGACCGGATGCCGCGCTAGCAGGATGCTGAAAAATGTTCTATATCTTGTGGCTTCACAAGATGCCACCAACCATGTATAGTCTCGTCGAGTTCAGGCATGCATCTCACCCTTTCCACGGAGTGACAGACGATGCGCGGAGACGACCTGCGGCAGGACGCCCTGTTTAGCTACCTCTCGCCCGAGGCCCGGGTCCCTCAGGATCATCCCCTGCGTCCCATCCGCCAGCTGGTGGACCGCATCCTGGCGGCGCTGTCGCCGGAGTTTGCCCGACTCTATGCTCGGACCGGACGGCCTTCGGTGCCGCCCGAGCACCTGTTGCGCGCCTTGCTGCTGCAGGTGCTCTACACCATCCGCAGCGAGCGGCTGCTGATCGAGCAGCTGGACTACAACTTGCTGTTCCGCTGGTTCGTGGGGCTGAGCCTGGACGATCCGGTCTGGGACGCCACCACCTTCACCAAGAACCGCCAGCGACTGCTGGATGGGGAGATCGCCCAGCGGTTCTTCGAGCAGGTCCGGGCGGAGGCCGCCGCGCGAGGGCTGCTGTCGGACGAGCACTTCACGGTGGACAGCACGTTGCTGGAGGCCTGGGCCAGCCTGAAGAGCTTCCGGCGCCGGGATCAGGATCGTCCCTCCCCGCCGGACGACCCGGGCAACCCCACGGTGGACTTCCGTGGGGAACGGCGCAGCAACGCCACCCATGCCTCGACCACGGACCCCGAAGCCCGTTTGGCGCGGCGGGGCGAGGGGCGAGAAGCACACCTGGCCTACCAGGGCCACGTGCTGATGGAGAACCGCCATGGCCTGGTGGTGGCGGCATGCGTCACCCCAGCCACGGGCACCGCGGAGCGGGAGGCGGCCGTGGCGCTGGTCCAGCAGGTGGCGGGCCGAGGTCGCATCACCCTGGGGGCGGATAAGAGCTACGATACGGCGGCGTTCGCGGCGGCTCTCCGCCGGCTGGAAGTCACCCCGCATGTCGCCCAGCAGACCCGAGGACGAACCAGCGCGATCGACGCCCGGACCACACGCCACCCCGGCTATGCCGTCAGTCAGCAGAGACGCCACCGGGTGGAAGAGATCTTCGGCTGGCTGAAGACGGTGGGACTGCTCCGCAAGGTCCGGCACCGCGGGAGAGCTAAGGTCCACTGGCTCTTCGTCTTCGCCGCCGCGATCTACAATCTGGTCCGCATGCGCAACCTCGCCGAGGTGGCCGCATGAGGCGGACCCCGAAGGGAACAGACGGTCAGGAACTGCAGACCACCCCGCAGAGATCGAGGAGCAACCCCGGTCGGCGAGGCATGACCCCACCGCGGAGATAACCGAGGAGGCTGGGATGGCAGCAAGCTCGTGCATCAACATGCGTTCTTCAGCATCCTGCTAG
>JAVKHQ010000031.1:0-13729 GCA_031459875.1 Candidatus Fervidifonticultor sextus
AAGCTCCAGGGATACGAGCGCGTGTTTGGGGACACCGAGATGTTTCCGCCGTTGAGAGACGGCGGCCCCATTGAAGCCGGCCTCTCGAAACAAAGTTATCCTGAGGGGAGATGAGTTTCCGCCGTTGAGAGACGGCGGCCCCATTGAAGCCGGACCGGCGAGACGATGCGGGTGACGGGGGTGTCTGGGTTTCCGCCGTTGAGAGACGGCGGCCCCATTGAAGCTCCAGGGATACGAGCGCGTGTTTGGGGACACCGAGATGTTTCCGCCGTTGAGAGACGGCGGCCCCATTGAAGCCAGCTGCCGAAGAAGATGCTGCCAGAGTTCAAAGGATGGGCATATGATCCAGAGGTCAACGCTATGGTGGCGATCACGAGCAAGGCCCTTCGGCTGGGTCGTCGGGAGGAGGAAGATCTGCTGGCGCGATTATGCGAGGCGAACAGGGCTGCTTCAGGAGGGCCGCTGATGGCCGATGCCGCCAAGACAGACAAGATCCGCCCAGAACTACTGCGGAAGATCAGCGAAGCCATGGATCTGCCACCGCGCCAAGCGCGGGCCCGGCTGGTCCGGCTGTTGGAGGGCGCCTCACGAGAGGAGCAGATGCTCATCCGCGGCTACTGTGAGGCGCTCGCGATGGCCAAAGAAGCTCGCCGCTTACGGAAGCAGTACGACCGACCGGGGTAGCTCCATGGTGAGGCCGCTGCATCGCATCCATCGCGACGCCCGAGACAGAAGCGACCATCGGCCGGTTCGAGTTCGACCGCCACCGCGTCGTCGGACCGACCGGAGAAGAGGTGCTCTGCGACGGGATCGTGTTCCTGCCGCCGTCGCAACTCGCCGCACGGCGCGACTTCCCGGCACCTTACCAGCGGCTGGCCTCCGGGCCGGTATGGTTCAAGCACAGCCTCAGCCGGTTCCTCGAGGAATGGGAACAGAAGCGCCGCCGACGGCGCGGAACCCAGGCGCCTTCGGCGCGCGGCCCTCACGGCGCGATCTCGCGCATGGCCGCGCGAGGCCCCTGAGGCCGCGAGCGGCTCCCCACGTTGCGCAGCCACTCGAGCAACCCGGAAAGCTCTCCAAGTCGTCCGTAGGGACCACTCCCCCGAGCGTACTCCACCGACCGCTGATCATCTCGGTACTCGGACCGGAAGTAGGCACCGACGATCTCTGCAACATGGCAAAGACGGTGGCCGGGTGAGGTGGCAGCGGCAGCGGGCCTGGATGCGGCTTTCTCGTCGGCAAAGATGATGGACTCGTCGGGGGTAAGGCTTTTCCCCTGGAACCGTCGGGCGTAGAGATCGAGGACCCGCCCGGCAGGCCCTCCGTGAAGAAGCGCTTACGCCACTTGCCCGTCACCTGGCGGGGCAGGCGCCGATCGCTTCGTTGCATGCCCGCCCTTGAGTGTCACCACCTCCTTCAGGCGTCCCGTTCTCCGGGCACGCCGAACATGGGCTAATTGGATTAGGTCCTGTACCAGAACGCGTCCCAGGCGTTCCAGAACGTCTCCCCGGTTGCCCGCACGGTCCGCGGGCCAACGATCTCCACGCCGGTCCGGCCGCGGAACGCCTCGGCGCGGTCAGGGGTGGCCAGTTCGACCTGGAAGGTCACGGGCGGCGCAAAGACCAGCGGCGTCGGCCATCGGGATCGGGCGCGCAGGGCTTCCGCGGCCTTCGCCTCGATCAGCGCGCGGGCGTCGGCGGCCGACAGGTGTGCCGCGGAGTAGCGGCCCAGCCCCCTCTTCACCGGCGCCGTCACGATCGCGGTCCCGAGCAGTGCCTGCACTTCCCGGCACGTCGCCTCATCCCCCGAGACGAAGATGCCCGGTATCTTCCAGCAGCCGGCGATGGCGGCGATGATCCCCGTCTCGCCGACCGGCGTCCCGTTGATCGTCGCCAGGTACCAGGCCTCGGTAGAGACTGTGTGGGAGAGCACGCCGTCAGGCGTCCCGGACATGGCATGCGCGCCGACGAAGAGCACGGCCTCACACCCCTGCTCGAAGGGTTCGATGTGCCGCGCCCAGGGGTGGCCGAGCACGTAGCGCGCCCCGGGCTCCAGGCGGTCGTGGATCAGGCTCATGAACCCCCGGGCGCCGGGATAGGCACCGCCGTGACCGTCGACGACGGTGATCTCGGAGGCACCGCCGGCCCTGCAGCCCCGCACGGCGGCGTTGACCTCCTCGGTGTACAGCCGCCGCCCTTCCTCGTAGAGGGGCGATGACCCGCCGACCTGCTCCCACGACGCGATGCCCGCCACACCTTCCATGTCGGCCCAGATCATCACGCGCACGGCATCGTCTCCTCGGTGAAGCACGGATAATGCATGCCCGATGCCTTCCGCAGGATCATGGTGGTGGCCCCAGGGGGATTCGAACCCCCGTTTCGGCCTTGAGAGGGCCGCGTCCTGGTCCCCTAGACGATGGGGCCACACGTGCAGGAACCGGGGGACCTGCCGGCCCGGTTCATTATACGGGAGGGGGGTGGGGCAGGCAATGAGGCAGGAAATCTCCCCTGCAACGAGAATCCCCGTACCTACCGGAGTCATGCAGCCATTTGCCGGGCCCCTCTCCGGTCTCGCCGACGCGTCGGTCCGTCCTCCACGATAGGGGACGTTTCACTACGCCTCCGCACGGAGGGTCTGATGCGGGCGATCTGGCTGGGTTCGTTCATCACCGACACCATCTACCTGGCGGCCGGAGCGTGGAGTTCGCGCTTTGTGGGGTCGCCGGTCCAGCAGGCGCTGGCCCGCCGCCGCTACGGCGCGCTGGCCGGGCACTACGACCAGGACGTCATCCCGCAGGCGGGCTACCTCGCCCCGTTGCAGGCCGCCCTGGACCGCCTGCCCGGACCGCCCGCGTCGGCGCTGGACGTCAGCACCGGCACCGGCGCGGCGATCGGCTCCGTGACGCAGCGGTTTGCCGGCTGCCGCGGGGTGGCCGTTGACCTCTCGCCAGCGATGTTGTCCCACGCGGTGCGGCACGCCTGGGAAGGCGGCTGGCCGGTCAGGTTTGCGGCCGCAAACGCCGCGCGGCTCCCGTTTCCCTCGGGCACGTTCGACCTGGTCACGGTGCAGAACGCCTTTCCGGTCCCGCGGGAGCTGGTGCGCGTGGTGCGGCCCGGCGGCTGGATCATCCTGGCCTATTCGGCCGGCGGTCCGGTCCTGCCGTGGATCGTGCGGTCGCTGGTCGGCCAGTTGCGCGCGCTGGGCTGCGAGCCCGTGGAGACCCGGCGCGCGGCCGCCGGCCGGTACTTCCTCGCCCGACGGGCGCTTTGAGGGCATCGGGCATGAATGTCGCCTGCGTCATCGCCGCCTACAACGAAGAGCGCACCATTGCCGACGTCGTGAGAGCGGTGCGGCGCGTCCCCGAGGTCAGCGAGGTCGTCGTGGTTTCAGACGGCTCCACCGACGCCACGGCCGAGGCCGCGGCCGGCGCGGGGGCGGACCTCATCGTGCAACTGCCGAAGAACCTGGGCAAGGGCGGCGCGGTCATGGCCGGGGTCCGGCGGGCCAGCGAGCCCGTCGTGCTGCTGCTGGACGCCGACCTGGAGAACCTGAATCCCCACGAGATCTCGGCCCTGGCCCGCGCCGTCCTGGACGGCGACTGCGACATGGCGGTGGGGGTGCTGGCCCACGACCTGATGCAGGCCGTCCTGCCGTCGCTGTCGGGAATCCGGGTGGTCCGGCGCGACGCGCTGCTGGCCCGCCCCGACCTGGCGGGGACGCGGTACAGGTTCGAACTGGCGCTGACCGAGCTGGCACGCAAACAGCGGTGGAGGGTCAGGCGGGTTCCGCTGACCGGCGTGATCCACCTGCGAAAGGAGGAGAAGTACAGCCTCTTCCAGGCCTATCAGGGGAAGGTGCTCATGACGCTGGACGTGCTGGGCCTCCGTCGCGGCCGCCGCAACGGCGCGCCGGCAGGGCGGCCGCGCGTCCTGGCCGCCACCGGCCTGGTGGTGATGCTGGCATACCTCAGCATGGGTCTCTTCTCAACGACCCCGGCGGTGGGGAGTGCCCTGGACGTGCTGCCCGAGCCGGAGGCCTCCGATCGCCTGCTCATCGTCGCGGCCCACGCCGACGACGAACTCCTGGCCGCCGGCGGGTTGATCCAGCGGGCGATCTCGGTGGGCGCCGAAGTCTGGGTCGCCTTCGCCACCAACGGCGATGCCAACCGGCTGGGCGCCTCGGTGGCCGGCAGGCGGCTGCGACCGCGGCCGGCGGACTTCATCGCCGAGGGGGAGGAGCGGCAACGCGAGTCACGGCGCGTGCTGACACGGCTGGGCGTGCCACCGGAGCGCATCCTCTACCTCGGCTATCCCGACCGCGGCCTGATGGCGCTGGCGGTGCTGCGCCGAAATCCCGGGAAGCCGTACACCTCGCCGTTCACGAAGGCATCCGCCTCCCCGTACCGGCAGACGTTCCGGCCGGGGGCGGCGTACACGGGCGCGGATCTCCTCCAGGACCTGGAGTCGGTCATGCTGATCGCCCGGCCCACGGTGGTGCTGACGCACCACGAGGCCGACCGCCACAGCGACCATCAGGCCCTCAACCAGTTCGTGCGCGAAACCGTCCGGACGCTGGAACGCCAGGGGACGCTGCCACGCCCACGCCTGTTCACCTACCTGGTGCACGCCTGGGATTTCCCCCGCCCACTGCGGTACGCGCCCGACCTGCCGCTGCTGCCGCCCAAGTCGCTGAGGGATCGGTACCGATGGGTCCGCTTCGACCTGACCGCCGAGGAACTCACCACCAAGCAGGCCGCGATGCGCGAGTACCGCAGCCAGCTCGACAGCCCTTACCTGCGCCTGCTGCTCGGCAGCTTCGTGCGGCAGAACGAGCTGTTCGCCGTCACGGACCCGTAGGCGGACCGCCGTCGGCGTCGCGGTGAGTCCAACGCTGCGCGGCTACGCCCAGGTCGCCGCGGCGGCGGTCCTGTGGGGCACGCTCGGCCCGGCCGCCCGGAGCCTCTTCGCCTCGGGCCTGACGCCGCTGGAGGGCGCCACCTGGCGGGCGACGGGGGCATTCGTCCTGCTGCTCGTCTACAGCCTGCTCCAAGACCGCCGGGCGCTGCGGGTCACCTGGCGGGATCTGCTGCTGTTTTCGGCCTACGGCGCCGTCAGCGTCGCGGGGTTCATGACCGTCTACTTCACGGCGATCAGCCTGACCACGGTGGCGACGGCCGCGGTGCTCCTCTACACCGCCCCGGCCTGGGTCGTCGTGCTGGCCCGCGTGGTCTTCGGTGAACCGATGACGCCCATGAAGACGGCGGCAGTCGGCCTGTCCTTTGCCGGATGCGTGCTGGTCACCGGCGCGGTGGGAGGCGGCGCCGTGCGCCCGACGGCCGGAGGAGTTCTGGCCGGTCTGGGCGCAGGGCTGACCTACGGGCTCTACAGCATCTTCGGAAAGACCGCGCTGCGCCGGCACTCGCCGCTGACGACCGTGGTCTTCGCGATGGGGTTCGGGGCGCTGTTCCTGGCCGTCGCGGCCGGGGGGCTGCCGCGCCCGACCGCCGCCAGCCTGCCGCCGCTTGGCTACACCATCGTCTTCCCCACGGCGGCCGCGTACCTGCTCTACATCGGCGGCCTCCGGTGGGTCGAGGCCGGGAGGGCCAGCATCATCGCGACCCTCGAGCCGGTCGTCGCCGCCGCCGCCGGCGCGCTCGTCCTGCACGAGGCCTTCGGGGTCGTCCAGTGGATCGGTGCCGGCCTCGTGCTGGTCGGGGTCCTCCTCGTGCAGGGGGAACAGGTCGCGCGAAGGTCGAATCACCCGATATGAACCTCCGGCGCTCGCAGGCCTCTGCGGGCCTTCGACGGTTCCCCGTCGTGATCCTGGCGCTTCTCGCCGCCGCCGCGCTGGGACTCTCGGCTTGCACGGCGGAGCTCATCGCCCAGCACGACGAGGCGACCGTCCGGTCCGTCACCGACCTGCTGCGGAAAGTGGACTCGTTCCTCATCAAGTTGGAACGGGTCCTGGAGACGCCGGCGGGCGCCGACGACGCCCGCTACGAGAAGCACGTGGCCTTCTACGATGAGGTCCGCGTGGACTTAAACCTGATCCGGGTCCGCGCGAAGGCCCTGCCCAGGAACGAGCGCACCGTCAGGCAGATCGACGACCTGGAGGCGGCCCTCAAGAACTTCGAAGACCTGCACCGACAGGGGCTCAACCGGCAGGTCGTGACCACCGCGCGCGGCATCATCACCCAGGCGATCGAGGCGATCCTCAAGGCGGAGTTCGCGAAACGGCGGGGCCCGTGATCCCCAGGGCGGCGGCCCCGCGCCGCGTGAGAGGGGAGTGAGGCACGGTGCCCGACATTGATCCCGGCAGCCTGGCCAGTGAGATGCTCAAGGCCGCCAGCGGCGTGCTGCGGGACCGGTGGCCGCACATCAAAGGCTATGCGGAGATGGAGTTCAAGAAGGCGGCCGAGACCATCGCGGCCATCCAGCGGATGCGGCTGGCAGGTGAGATCACCGAAGAGCAGGCGCGCCTGCTCATGGAGATGCAGAAGCACGCCATGCGCAACGTGATGACCGCCGTGGAGATCACAAGCATCGCCGCCGCGGAGCAGGCGATCAATGCCGCGATCGGCGCGGTGCGCAAAACGGTCAACACCGCCCTGGGGTTCGCCCTGCTCTAGCGACCCCTCGTGCGTCCAATGGTCTCAGGAACGAGCCGGCTATCCGTGATCTCCCCTCCAGAGCGCAGAGGCGGCGAGCAGCGCGCCGGCGCTCAACGCCGCGGCGCTGGCGATAAACGGCGCCTGCGGCCCTAACGTGTCCCACAGCAGGCCGCCCAGCAGCGGTCCGAGCACCAGCCCCATGCCCTGGACCGTTTCTGAGGCCCCGACCGCCAGTCCCAGGCTGCCCTGTGGCGCGCGCTCGGTCACCAGCGCGAGCCACGCCGGCATCGTCAGCGCATAGGAACTCCCCAGCAGGATCCCGCCGGCGGCTAGCCAGGTCAGATGCCGGCTGAAGGGGATCAGCCACATCCCCAGCGCGCCGAGCACCGTGCCGGCGATGACCAGCGGCGCCCGGCCCAGGCGGTCGGCGATCCGGCCGGCCGGAATCGTGGTCAGGGCCACGGACGCGGTGATGACCAGGAACAGCACGCCGATGGCGTGCTCGGTCAGCCCCGCGACCTGCTTGGCGTAGATGGCCGCGATCGGCACCAGCAGGCCGGCACCGAACATCTGGACGAAGGCGATGAGGAAGAGCGCCAAGAGGACTGGGGAGGCGCGGAAACTGGCAGCGAGTGCTGCCGGAGAAGCCCTACGCGCCGGGTTGCCGTAGGCGCCGCGCGAGCCGGCGTGGCCGTCCGGGGGGTCGGCGGGGAGGAGGGCCCCAGTCAGCAGGGCGGCAAGCAGCAGGAGGCCGCTGGCCAGGTAGAACCCGGCGCGGAAGTCGCCGGCAAACCCGGCGACAAACAGGCCCAGGGACGGCCCGGCCGCGATCCCGCCGAGGAAGGCCAGGTTGAGCAGCGCCATGCCTGTGGCCCGCCGTTGTGAGGTGGTCACGTCCGCGACGGCGGCCGCCGCCGACGGCCACAGCGCGGCCGAACCCATGCCGTCTACCACCCGCAGCGGGACGAAGAGCAGCGGCGTGCGCAGGACCGCCATGAGCAAGGGGGCGGCGGCGCTCAGGATCATCCCGATGATCATGACCGGCCGGCGTCCCAGCCGATCGGCGAGCCCTCCCCAGGCGGTCTTGAAGAAGGTCTCCACCAGCGCGAAGGTGGCGATGACCGCTCCGACGAGCTTCACGCTGGCGCCCAGGCGCTCCGTCAGGTACAGCGGCAGCAGCGGCAGGATGGTCGCGTAGCCGAGTTGCGCGATGGCCACGATGGCGACGATGCGCCAGACGGCCCGGTTGCCCACTACCCATTCACCGGGGCGCCACCGGGCTCGCGCGGGAGGCAGAGAGACCGGCGCGCGCGGCCGCCGCCTTTGCGGCGCGGTGTTCCTCCTCGTCGGGCAGGGGGGCCAGGAGGACCTCCCCGTAGCGGCGCTGGAGGGCCAGCGCGATCAGGTGGTCGGCCAGCCAGGCGTTCTTGGGCAGCAGCGGGCCGTGCAGGTAGGTCCCGTACACCGTGCCGGACACGGCCCCCTCGGTCCGGTCCTGACCGTTGTTCCCGAAGCCCGCCAGCACGGTCCCCAGGGGACGCGCCCCCGGCCCCAGGTGGGTCCGACCGCCGTGGTTCTCGAATCCCACCAGCATCCGGCCGGAGGCGGCCTCCCGGACCACGATGTTGCCGATCAGCCGCGGCGCGCGCGGGCCCGGGTGCACCGTGTGCAGGTCCAGCAGACCCAGCCCTTCCAGATCGGGTCCCTCGGCGGGCCGGTAGAAGCGGCCCAGCAGCTGGTAGCCGCCGCACACGGCGAGGATGGCGGCCCCCGACGCGGCGGCCTCGTGCAGGGCCGGGCCCTTGACCCCCCGCAGGTCCGGCGCGGCCAGCCGCTGCTGGCGGTCCTCGCCCCCACCGATGAAGTAGAGGTCGCTCTCACGGGGGTCGATCGGGTCGCCCAGCCGCGCCTCGGCCACGCGGACCGCGAGGTCGCGCCACTGCGCCCGGCGCACCAGCGTCGCGATGTTCCCGCGGTCGCCGTACAGGTTGAGCAGGTCCGGATAGAGGTGGCAGATCCGCAGTTCCACGGCTAACCCTACTGCTTCCAGAAGCCGCGCACGTACCCCTTGCGGGCGAGGACCGCCCGCAGGTGGAGCATCGCCGTGTAGGTGGGCAGGATGTAGAGGCGCTCGCCCGCGCGCAGCAGGCCCCGCGCGCGCTCCATCGCCCGCGCACCATCGCGGTCCAGGACGATGCGGTCGGGCGCCACGCCGGCGTACTTGAGCCGCAGCGCCATCTCCTCGGCGCGCAGGCCGGTCACCACCACAGCCCGGGCGCGGTCGCGCAGCATCTCGAAATCCACGTCCCACAGCCAGGAGATGTCCCGGCCGTCGGCGACTAGGTCGTTAATGGCGATGAGCACCACCGGTTCGGGGGCGGCCAGCAGGACGGTCCGCAGCACCTCGTTGAACCCCGCGGGGTTCTTGGCCAGGAGGAAGAGCATCTCGCGGCCGTCCTGGATCACCCGCTCGCCGCGGCCGAAGGCCGGCGCGGTCGCCTCGATCCCCCGCAGGATGGTCTGGGCGTCGATCTCCAGGGCCATGGCGCCGGCGGCGGCGGCGGTCACGTCGTAGACGTTGTAGAGGCCCGGCAGGACGGTGGTGAGGCCCAGCCGCGCGCCGTCGAAGGCCAGGACCAGGCTTGAGCCGTCGGCGCCGTGGAGGCGGATGCCGCTGGCGCGCACGTGGGGGGCCGGCCGGCCGACCCCGCACTGCGGGCAGCGGTACCGCCCCATGTGGCCCAGCGTAACCAGGGTGTACTCGTAGAGTCGGCCGCAGCGGTAGCAGTACCGCGCGTCCGCCGCGTGCTCCAGCGTGCGCGCCTCGTGGCCGTGCTCCGGGGCCTCTTCCAGCCCGAAGATCAGGGTGCGGCCGGCGAACCGGCCTCCCACGTCGGCCACCAGGGGATCGTCGCCGTTGTAGACCAGGGTGGCGTCCTGCGGCATCGCGGCCAGCGCCCGGCGCCAGCGCTCCGCGACGAGGTCGATCTCGCCGTAGCGGTCGAGTTGGTCGCGGAACAGGTTGAGCAGGATGACCACCCCCGGCCGCGTGGCCTCCACCGCGCCAGGCAGGGTCGCCTCGTCCACCTCGAACAGCCCGATGGTCCCATCGACCCGGCCGCCCGGCGAGGCCCGCTCAATCAGGGCCGATGCGATGCCCGAGAGCAGGTTGGCCCCGGCCCGGTTGTGAATGGTCTCGAGTCCGGCCGCT
The DNA here is from genome assembly GCA_031459875.1 of Candidatus Fervidifonticultor sextus. Lineage (GTDB taxonomy): Bacteria > Sysuimicrobiota > Sysuimicrobiia > Sysuimicrobiales > Humicultoraceae > Fervidifonticultor_A > Fervidifonticultor_A sextus. The sequence continues at coordinate 9,822 of JAVKHQ010000031.1, forward strand.
TCCAGGATGCCGCCGAGCAGACGCGCGGTGGTGGTCTTCCCGTTGGTGCCGGAGACCAGGACGACCCCGCGGGGCAATCGGGTGGCCAGGTCGGCGACGAGGCCGGGCGCCATCCCCATCGCCAGACGCCCCGGCAGCGTGGTGCCGCCGCCGGCCCGGGCGGCCCGGCTCGCCCAGGCCGCCAGACGCCCGGCGGCAATCGCCGTGGCTCGCCGAATCTTCCGTGACCCGAGGACCGACACGCGCAGTAGAAATTCCGCCCAATCCGTTCTGATGACGGTGATTCGGCGCGTTCCTGTCAGAACCGCCGCGCCCCCAGGTAGCGCGGCGCGTAATAGGGATAGTCCATGGGGGTGATCGTCACGCGGCCGAACCCCGACGAGGCGTGGATGAACCGCCCGTCGCCCAGGTAGATGCCGGCGTGCGACGGCCCTGGCGCGACGGTCTCGAAAAACACGAGGTCACCGGGCTGCAACTCCTCGCGGGCCACCGGCACGCCGGCGTCGAACATGGCGTACGTCGTGCGCGGGAGCTCGATGCCCATGCGCCCAAACACGTAGTACAGGAAGCCCGAGCAGTCAAAGCCCGACGGCGTCGCACCGCCCCATCGGTAGCGGACGCCGACCTGGCGCATGGCCAGAGCCACCAGGCCCGAGAACCACTGCTCGCCCCGCGAAGGCAGCGCCGCCAGCCGCGCGCGTGCGCCCCCCGAGGCGGCGACCGGTGTCCGCACCGGATCGCCGGCGGCGGGGGCAGCTGGCACCTTGAGGACCTGCCCGACGGACAGGGTGGACTCGATCGAGATGCCGTTGGCGGCCGCCAGGCGCTCCGGACGGGTCTGGAAGCGCCGGCTGATGCCCCACAGGGTATCGCCCGGCTGGACGCGGTAGGTCTGGACGGCCGGCGACGCGTCGCGCTGCGCCCTGTCCGCGCCGGAGGTCCGCCCGGCGGCGGGAACCGGCACAGGCGCCACGGCCGCCGGGACTCTGAGCCGCTGACCGATGGCGAGGGTCGCGTCCACCTTGATCCCGTTGAGCGCGGCCAGGCGCTCGGGCCTGGTCCCGTGCCGGCGCGCGATGCGCCACAGCGTGTCGCCGGCCCGGACGGTGTAGGTCGTCAGGGCCGGCTGCGCCGCGGCCGCCGCGCCAGCCGGCAGGGGACGGGCCAGAAGACACGCGAGGGTGATAGCGGCAAGCAGAAGGGCATGTCCCTGCACGAATCACCTCCCGGGGAGCAGTCCGGCCCGACTCGAGTCGGTCTTACACACTTTGCCCGCGAGGGAGGAGAACTCCTCCCTCGACCATCGTGCGCAGCCGCCGGATGCGATCCTCCACCGGCGGGTGGGTGTCGAACAGGCCGTTGAGCCACCCGCCCCACTCGCGCAGCGGGTTGACGATGTAGAGGTGGGCGGTCGCCTTGTTGGCCACCTCCAGGGGCTCAGGGTCCGCGCTGATCTTCTCGAGCGCGCTGGCCAGCCCCTCGGGGTAGCGCGTGAGCATGGCGCCCGAGGCATCGGCCAGGTACTCCCGCCGCCGCGAGATGGCCAGGCGCAGGAGGTGCGCGACCGGCGGCGCCAGGACCGCCAGCACGAGCCCGGCCAGCACCAGCGCGCCTCCGACTGCTCCGCTGCGGCTCCCGCGGCGGCGTCCCCACCGCAGGCTGCGCAGCAGCCAGTCGGAGAGCAGCGCCACGAGCCCCACCATGACCGAGGCGACGGTGGCCAGCCGGATGTCGAGGTGCTGGATGTGCGCCATCTCGTGGGCGATGACCCCTTCGAGTTCCAGCCGGTCGAGCTTCTCCAGCAGCCCGGTGGTCACCGCGATGGCGGCATGCTCGGGATCGCGGCCGGTGGCCAAGGCGTTGGGCGCAGTGTCGTCGATGACGTAGAGGCGGGGGACCGGCAACCCCGCCGCGATGGCGAGGCCTTCCACGGCGTTGTACAGATAGGGATACCGGTCCCGCGGCGCCTGACGGGCGCCGCTGAGCGAGAGCACGATTTGGTCGCTGTAATAGTACGATCCCCAGGCGCCGGCGCCGGCCAGCACCGCCGCGGCGGCGACGCCGACGGGTCCCAGACCGGTCAGCTCGCTCAAGACGTATCCGAGCGCGACCACGACGAGCACGAAGCCGGCGAACAACAGCCACGTGCCGCGGACATTCTGCTCGATGGCCTCGTACATGCCGCCGCTCGCGCTACCGGGCGAAGGACACCCTGACCGGCTGGCGGGCCTCCTCGTCCATCTCGAAGTACTCCCGGGGCCCGAAGCCCATCGCCTGGGCCAGCAGGACGGCCGGGAAGGCCTGCCGGGCGTTGTTGTAGCGCAGCACCGTGTCGTTGTAGAACTGGCGGGCAAAGGCGATTTTGCTCTCCGTGCCGCTCAATTCCTCCTGGAGCTGCATGAAGTTCTCGCTGGCCCGCAACTGCGGGTAGTTCTCGGCCACGGCGAAGAGGCTGCGCAGCGCCTGGGTGAGCATGTTCTCGGCCTGACCCTGCTCCCCGACGGTGCCCGCGGCGATGGCCCGGGACCGCGCCTCGGTCACTCGCTCGAACACCTCCCGCTCGTGCGAGGCGTACCCCTTGACCGTCTCCACCAGATTGGGGATCAGGTCGTAGCGCCGCCGGAGCTGGACATCGATCTGCGACCAGGCGTTGTCGATCCGGTTCCGGAAGACCACCAGGCGGTTGTACAGCACGATGACGTAGAGGATCACCAGGGCGAGCACGCCGAGGACGTAGAGCCCGACCACCGCGTCACCTCCTCGACCCGACTGGGCGGATGGCATACCTCTTCTGCCCGCCGGTCCAAAACCCTAGTCTGGCTCTTGCGGCCCTGGGCATTTGCTATAATGACGGCGAAGCCACATCGAGGTCGCTTTGCGGAGGGGGGAGTTCATCGTGCGCCAGATGAAAGTTCGGCGCGTTGCCCTCGATCAGCAGAACAACCCGGTGGTGCTGCTGGTGGACGAGGACGAAACCATCGCGCTGCCCATCTGGATCGGCCAGGCCGAGGCCATGGCCATCGCCATGCGCCTGCAGGGCGTCCAGCCGCCGCGACCGATGACGCACGACCTCCTGCAGACCGTGCTGGAGCAGCTCTCCACGGCCGTCACCCGCGTGGTGGTCAGCGATGTCCGCGACGCCACCTACTACGCCGAGATCCATCTGGCCCGCAACGGCGCCACCCTGGTCATCGACTCCCGGCCCAGCGACGCCATTGCGCTGGCGCTGCGCGCCGAGGCACCTATCTTCGTGGAGGACAAGGTCGCCGCGCAGGGCATCGCGTTGCGCCGGATCGGCGACGGCGAAGAGCGGCCCGGGGAGGCGGAGGACGAACTCGACCCTCAGGAGTTCCGCAAGTTCCTGGAGCGGGTCAAGCCCAGCGACTTCAAAGGGACGGTACACTGAGCCGGAACGGGACGGCGCACTGAGCCGCAACGGGACGGTGCACTGAGCCGGCGTCAGGCCGCGCCCGGTTCCTCCACAACGATCTCGATGGCCCGGGCCAGCCCCGCGGTCAGGCGCCGGGGTTGAGGCGCCCCTTCGAGCCGGACTTCCACGTGACGACCCGTGGACGTGACCTCCAGGGCCACGCCCGGCAACAAGCCCGCCGCCGCCAGGTGGCGCACGACCCTGTCGTCGCGGTCGCTCACGCGCGCGATCACGCCGCGCTGGCCCAGCGTGGCGGCGGTCAGCGGACGGAGCGTCCGGGCCGCCACCGAACCGTCGCGGGCCGGGATGGGGTCGCCGTGGGGGTCCAGGTCCGGCTGGCCGAGCGAGGCCGCGATCCGCTCTTCCAGATCTTCCGAGATGACGTGCTCCAGCCGGTCGGCTTCCCCGTGCACCCGGTCCAGGCTGACGCCCAGCGCCCGGCTGAGGTAGAGCTCCAGCAGTCGGTGGTGCCGGATCA